>VXMM01000054.1 GCA_009841105.1 Acidimicrobiia bacterium
GCGTGCCGGCGCCGGCTGTTACCACAGTAGGACGCGCGCCGCCGCCCCCCTCCCCCCGGCCCCGCGGCCGGGGGGGGGCGAACACGCGCCCAGCCAGGACTGGTGGTGGCGGGGGAGGGCCCGGCGGGCGGAGTGCTCGGTCCGGTGGAGCGATTTTCGCGACTCTTGCAAGGGTTTAGGACCCTAGTCGAGGAGGGAGGTCTGCGCCGATCCGGGGGCCGGTAGGCCGAGGTGCTGGTAGGTGAGCGCTGTGGCCATCCGCCCGCGCGGGGTGCGGGCCACCAGTCCCCGCTGGACGAGAAACGGCTCGTAGGCCGACTCCACGGTCTCGGGCTCCTCCCCCACCGCGATCGCCAGGGTGGTGAGCCCTACAGGACCGCCGCCGAACTTGGACACGATGGCGTCGAGGATCAGGCGGTCCACCTTGTCGAGACCCAGATCATCCACCTCCCAGAGCTCCATGCCTGCCGCCGCGACGGTCGAGTCGATGCGCCCGTCCGCCCGGGCCACGGCGTACTCGCTCATCCTGGTCAGCAGGCGGTTGGCGATACGAGGGGTGCCACGACTCCGGACCGCCACGTAACCGGCGGCGTGACCGGTAACTGGAACGCCGACAATGGTCGCCGACCTCGTCACGATCCTCTTCAGTTCATCATCCTCGTAGTAGTCGAGCCGGTCCACCATGCCGAAACGGTCCCGCAGCGGGGCGGTCACCGTCCCGATCCTGGTGGTGGCCCCGACCAGGGTGAACCGAGGCAGGCTCAGGCGGAGCGACTGGGCGGTCGGGCCCTTGCCGACCACGATATCGAGGGCGAAGTCCTCCATCGCCGAGTACAACACCTCCTCTATGACCCGCGGAAGACGGTGTATCTCGTCGATGAACAGCACGTCCCCGTACTCCAGCCCGGACAGGATGGCGGCCAGATCGCCGGGGCGTTCCACGGCCGGGCCGGAAGTCGAGCGGAGTTGCGCCCCCATCTCGGCGGCGATGATGCGGGCCAGGGTGGTCTTGCCCAGGCCTGGCGGGCCGGACAGCAGCAAGTGATCGAGGGGACGGCCCAGCTTGACCGAGGCTTCCATGGAGACTGAGAGGCGCTGCTTGATCTTCCGCTGGCCCACGAACTCATCCAGCGTCCTGGGACGGAGCAGCACCTCGCTGGCGTGGTCCTCTTCGGTGGGATGGGTGGCCAGGAGGCCGTCCTCACGCACCGGAGAGGCCCCTGTTCCGGCCCATTACCTTGAGCGCGCTCCGAACCATCTCCTCGACCGACCCTGTCAGTGGTATCTCCTCGAGAACTGCTCGAACCTCGGCCGGCACGTACCCGAGGGCCTCGAGGGCTTCACGAACCCTGGCCACCTCCGAGGAGGAGGTGGAGCTCTCGACCATGGACCCCAACTTGGGTCGCAGATCGAGTATCAGCTTCTCGGCCTTGCGCTTGCCGATCCCAGGGGCCGCCACCAGGGCAGCGACATCGTCCGTCGCTACTGCTTGGCGGAGGTCGACCGGGCGCATTGTGGCCAGGATGGCCATGGCCAGAGCCGGACCCACCCCGCTGGCGCCCAGCAGGATCCTGAACATGTCGCGGCTGGCCGGCGCATCGAAGCCGTAGAGAGCCATGTTGTCTTCCCTCACCGCCAGGTGGGTATGCAGCACGATCTCCTCGCCCAGTCCGGGCAATGAGATCAGATCGCGAGGCGTCACGTTCACCTCGTAACCCACTCCCCCTACCTCGATAACGACCCCCGACTCGCCCTTGGCGACCAGCATGCCCCGGAGCCGGCCGATCATCCGGCCACCGCCCGGGCCGCCGCCTCGACGCGACCGATCCGGTTGCCCACGCTCTGCATGTGGCAGAGGGCGATGGCCAGTGCATCGGCGGCGTCGGCCGGCTTGGGCGCCTTCCGCAGGCCGAGACGCCGCGCCACCATCTGCTGGACCTGGGCCTTCGAGGCCCGGCCATCGCCGGTGACGATCGCCTTGACGGCCGAGGGGGAATACTCGAAGACCTCGAGCCCGGCCCGGGCCGCCGCCAGCAGGATCACCCCCGAAGCCTGGCCCACCTGGGTGGCAGTGAGACGGTTCCGGTTGACGAAGACCCGTTCGACGGCCATCACCTCCGGCCGGGCCTCCTCGATCAACTCCCCGATGTCCTGGTAGAGGACGGCCAGCCGGGTGGAGGTCGGCAGGCCGGCCTCCGTGCGGATCACGCCCGCAGCCCTGACGTCCGGCGAGCCCGTACCCGTGCGGACCACACCGAATCCGGTGGTGGTGAGCCCGGGATCGATACCGATCACAAGCATGACGACTCCGAGGCCGGTTCCGGTAGTGCGAACATATGTTCTAGCTTAGCCCACCATGCCGACCGTTCCGGCTCTTTCCGGACCCCCGAGGGACACCGGGTCGGTCTGTGGAATGGCGGTGGGGTATGCGCCAGCCGGCGGCGTTCCTCGCGAGGCCCGCTGACGAAGGCGTACCCGCAGCGGTACGTTGAGGAAGCGGAACGCAGCGACGGGGCGTCTCCGGCAAGCAAAGCACGCCCAGCCGTTTCGCAGACCGACCCGACCTACCAGTCGTCAGGGTCCACGCGCTGGCTACGAAGCCACTCGATGACCCGATCACGATGGAACAGGAGCCGTCCCTTGACGCGGGCGCAGTCGATCCAACCCTCCCCAATGAGGCGGCGGGTCTCCTCGATGGAGAGACCGAGCAGGTCGGCCACCCCGGGCACATCGAGAACCGGAGGGAAAAGCCGGGGGTCGGTGCCGGCATCCGATCGGTAGATCAAGCCGTCGCCCCGTCGGCGTAGGACATGATCAGCAAGTACCGAAACATGTCAGGGATTGGCAGGAGCGGCAGTTACGTTCGTAATCTGGTGCTGGACCCATGTGATCACATCGTTTCCGGCATTCGTGAGCCCAGCCCGTAGGGCGAACACCACCAGCACGCCGACCACGATCCAGGCGAGGATTGTCGAGGTCTCGGCGGCTCCCCTCTCGTCCCGTAGCCACCGGATCCGGACATGGACCAGCGCCATTGTCCTGGCGCCTCTCTTGACTCTCACCTCTTGCTCCTTTCTGTTGCTTGATTTCGCGATACGACCCGACCAACGAACCCTTCCGCCTGCCCGACCCTCCAAACCGCTAAACCCTCATCGGGTCATCCCCCGAACACGATCGAAGGGATCGGAGCGGCCATGAACAACATCGTGATGGGCGCGAGAACCACGACCACCGGGATGACCATCAGGATCCGCCGGCGCGCCGCCGCCCTCCGTAGCGCATCCCGGCGCATCGCCCTCAGGTCCTTCGACAATCCGAGCAGCGCATCGGAGAGATCGGATCCCTGCTCCTGGGACCGCGCCATGACGCGGTAGGTCCGGGCCGCCTCCGGCTCCGGCGTAAGCCTTTCCGCCCGCTCCATGGCATCGGCGAAAACCCAACCCCGATCGTGCAGGTGGAGCACCTCGGCGATCTCCTCCACCGCGACCCCGCGAGCGCGGCCCACCACGTATCTCAGACCCTGGATGGGGCCGCCACCCACTCGGGTGTACATGGCCACCAGCTGGTTGATGGTGTAGAGCTCCGAACGGATCGCCTCACGACGGCGGCGGACCGCCTCGGACAACCGGCCGCGAACCTGGAGGGCACCCAAGACCGCGCCGGCCGCCATGAACAGGATCACCCTCAGGCCGGACCCGCCACTCAGCAACGCAACTCCTCCCAGCCCGGCGGTGTACACGACCATCAGGCCGAGGGATCGCATCCGGTATGCCCGGGGCCGCGCCGCTTCCTCCAAGTCCGGGAACAGACCCCCCTGCCGCAGCCGGATGGCCAGTTCCCGATCGTCCATCGGCATCAGAGTCCGTGCCAGGGGATACACCAACCCGGCCAGCATCGGTCCCAGCAAGCGGCGAGTCGCGCCTCCGCCTACCGTTCGTCCCGGATCCATCCGGCCGGCGTCGTAGTGACCCAGACCGAACTCCGCCCTGGTCGCATTGGAGTACGGCCGTACCCGCGACGCCAGCCGGCGAGGCGGCTTCACCCACAGCGCAACCCCGGAGACGGCGAAGACCACCGACGAAGCAATCGCCAGGACTGCCAGGCCGACGTTCATCGCCACCCTCCCCGGACGTCAGCGCCGCCGGCCAGAACGCGTGGCTCATCGGTCGACCGACCTATGTACCTCAGGAGCGCCACCCCGATCAACGACCACACCACCGCCGCCAGGACCACCACCAGACCGGAACCGGAGCGATAGAAGTCCCGGTACTGGTCCGAGGTCTGGGTAAGGAACAACAGCAGGAGCCACGGAATCAGCACAACCACCCAGCTCTCGATACGCTGCTCGGTTCCGTCGGCCCGTATCTCGGCCTCCAAGCGAAGATCTTCCGTTATCTCGCCGATCAGATCCCTGAGCACCTCGGTCACGAGACCACCGCCGTGCTCGTACGCGAGCACCAGCACCTCCAAGATCCGATCAGAGCCAGGATCGCCCAGTTCCTCCTTCATCATTTCCAAGGCGCGAACCACACCCATCATGCGGGCCATCAGACGGAACCGACCGAACACGGGGCGGAGCGGCGCCGGACCACGCTCGCCGAGGTCGCTCAGAGCCAGCGTCAGCGTCGACCCCGCCGAGATCGCCGCGAGCGCATCCCGTAGGGCGTCCGGCCAGGCTTTACGTATCTGGCGAAGCCTTTCCCAGCGGCGGCGCGTGTAGAAGGCATATGGCGCGAACGCCATGACCATGGCCGGCATGAGCGCCAACCACCAGGCCGCTGTGACAACAGTCGTCACAGCCAGTGTCACCAGACCCAGGACGCCGGAAGCGGCAAGGAACTGGAGGGGGCTCAGATCGCTCCCGGCCTGTACCAGCCAGAGGTCATAACGGGAGAGGTCGCGTCGGGCGGCTCGCCGACGGCGTATGACGGTCGTGTAGCCGGTGAACACCCCGGCCGCCAGGTAGACCGCGACGGCCGTGGCGAGGGACGCCAGCAGCCTCATAGTGGCGGCTCCCAAGACCCGGAAAGGACGGCTTCGACGCCGACGGCCCCGGAGAGGGACCGTTCCAGCCGCTGCCGGATCCCGGTCGGCGGGAGTGCGCCGGTCCACTCGAGGGTCCCTGCGACCTCGTTCCTGCGGAACAGAGGCTCGGTCGCGAATCCACGGCGCCGATGGCGGGAATCAAGCACCAGGATCTCCATGACCTGGCGCCGGATGCCCGCCTGGTCGCCGGTCAACTGGTCGCGCCGCAGGTGTACCACGAAGTCGATGGCCGTACTGAACACCCGGGTCAGGATGGGTTCGGTCACATTCTCACCTGCCATCAGAGCTGCATTCACCAGCGCCACCAGAGCCCCCGAAGCAGAATCGGCGTGGATGGTGCAGGCGAAGCCGCACCCAGCGTTGACCGCTCGGGTGAGCTCGAAGGCTTCCGATCCCCGTACCTCGCCGACACAGATGAGGTCCGGGCGCTGCGCCAGCACCACCTTCACCAGATCCCGAAGTGTGTAGCGGCGGCTGCCGTCAAGGTTTGGAGGGCTCGCCTCGTAGAAACTCCCATGCAGCAAGGGCATGTCGAGTTCCCTGACTTCCTCGCATACGCGGACGCACCGATCGGCCGGAACCGACCTCAGATAGGCGCTCAACAGGGTGGTCTTGCCCGCCCCCGGAGGTCCACTGAACAGGATGGTGGTGTTGGCTAGGGCTGCCACCCATAGGAAGGCCGCGGCCGGCCTGGACAGCACACCGCCCTCCACGAGGAAGCTCAGGTCATAGTTCTTGACCGTGTATTTCCGGAGGGTCACCGATAGGCGGTCCGCCACCGGCGGGATGACCGCGGTCAGGCGGGCCCGTCCGCCGAGTACGCGCGCCTGCTCGATCGGGTTGGAGACATCGAGCCGCCGGTTGGTCCCGGCCAGAATGCGGGTGACAACCTGGCGGTTCTCATCCTCGGAGGTCGGGGTGTCGAGGGCCTGCAGGCGCCCGGATGAATCGATGAACGTCACCCGCTCGCCCTCGATGAAAACCTCTTCTATGTCGTTACGGTCGATCACCGGGGTAAGCGGTCCGTAGCCGACCAGAGAATCGACCAGCCTCGCCCCGATCTCGACAGGATCGCGGAAGGGACGGACACCGCCACCGCCGAAGGCCCTCCGCTGGTAGGCCGACACCAACTGGTCCACCTCGGCCCGGATGGTCTCGCCATCCTCGAGAGGATCCAGCTCCAACTCGCCTATGCGTTCGGCAGCTCGCCTTCGAAGCACTTCATACGGGCCGGTGCTCATATTGCATCCCGGTCGGTACCGCTCACCATGGCGCCGGCGAGCTTTTCCACGGTCCTGATGAAGGACCCCTTCGGCGCAGCTGTTCCGTTCCACACGGCCCGCTCCAGGCCCGTGTCGGCCGGGAGCCAGGTTATGGAGTCGGGAACGAGGTTTCTCAGCAGTTCATCGCTGAGTTCGCCTCGCTGGAACTTCGTGAGGGTTCGGGACTCGAACACGATGTGGAGGGGCGCGGCAGTGAGGGTGCGCGCCCTGGCGGACCAGGAGAGGGTTCTCGACAATCCGACCGGGGTGGGTTCGGCCAGGCAAACCACCTCACCCGCCAGTCCAAGCAAGGCGCGGCTCACATCGAAGCGTCCTCCACGAGTCTTGGCCGGGCCCGGTTCTTCGAGATACGGAGAGGCCTTGAGGATCACCTCATCCATCACCGTCGAGAGGGTCTCGACCAGATCCACCATCTCCTCGGCCTGCACCGTGTGCCACTCGGCGGGATCGGGCAGGCCGGTCAGAAGCGTTGCGCCGTACGGTCCGGCCACGAACGAGTCCCTCACGTCACCGCGTAGTAACAGATGGGCGTCGAGGGCTGTCAGCAGGTTCGGAACGACCGGTAAGGAGAACCTCTGAGCAAGCATCGGCGTGATGGTGTCCACCTCGATCACCATGGCCACGCGTTGGCGGGCTTGGAAGGCTCCGGCCAGGATGACGGCCACGTCACCCGCCACGTCACCGCCGGCAACCATCGTGATGCAGCCAAGTCGGGTCCGCTCGCGAACCTTGGCGGCCTCCACACGTGAACGAGGCACGCCGTCGAAGGCCACGGTCGCAACGATCTCCAGGATCGTCTCCGAACCGCCGTCGGCCGGCGCAAGACTGTCCACACCCAATGCCAGGAGGCGCTCCCTGCCGAGATCTCCCGAGTCCGGGTCGAAGACCCCCACCACCTTTCGGCCTTCCTTCTGGATCCGATCCACCAGACGCGGACTCAGGAAGCTGGTGATGTCATCGATCAGCAGGACCTCGTAATCGGTCTGCAGCGCCTCGGTTGCGGTGAGCACCGTCCCCTTGAGGCGGGCACCACCGAAGTCGCTGAGGAACCGCACCAGCTCCGAGGCCCAACCACGTTGGGACCCGGCGATGGCGATGATGGGCTCGAATCCGATCACGACCCCGGCCCCACCGCCGGCAGCCGGGTTTCCCGGATAGCCGGATAGCCACGGTAGGCGGGCAGGCCGGTCGATCTGAGCACATGGACCGAGCCGGAATCGAGGGCCGAGGCGATCAGCAGAGCCTGCACCGGGCTCACTGCGACGGTCAGGCCGAAGCCTGATCCGGACAGGCCGCGACTGCTCGCTGTCACAGCCAGCACCTCGATGCCGGAAGCGATGAAGCGGCTCCTAGTCCCCTGCACCAGCATCACATCGATGCGATCACCGACATGGAGGGCCGCGCCCACGGCCCGATCGGGCGCGATCGGAATGCTCATCGCCCGCTGCCCGTCGGGCGCGGCCACCGGCCTCAGGTCGTCCGCCATCAGGGGGGCGCCCGCTTCCACACCGCGAACCACCACCTGCCCGAAGAAACTTGCGAGCCGTTCCCGGGACAGCGCGCGATCCACGAATGGGCCGTCCGCATCCACGTACCGGTAGGAAACGTCGGTGCTCTCCAACCGGCTCCCGGCGGGTATGGCGCGGGCGGCCACCGGAACATCGAACGCTTCACCCTCCTCCCGGAGGATCAGCACGTTGAGCAGAAACGCCAGCAGCCCCGCGGTGATCATCACGGCGTGGCCGAAGGACAGCCGGCTGAACGGACTCCGCCGACGGCTCGTCGGGGCTCGTGGAGTCGCCGCCGTCCATGCAGGTGCGTCAGGGTCAACCATGTTCACGCCTCTCATTCGCTGTCATCCATAGCAGGGTGACTATATCCCATTGTTTCAGAGTGATGCGATGTTCTGAAACTAATTTTTTATCACTTAAAATAACTACAAATGATTACCTATTACCGAGTGGGAGAACTAGATGCCACAAATAATGAAGGGTTTGGAGTATTCCTGTCCGGCCGATCCGGCCAGTTGCCGGAGACCCTCGAGACGCGGTGCTGCTACCCCCCGCTAGATGGCGTTGGTGCGGTGTGTCACGTAGGCCACCCGGTCAAGAGCAACGTGGACCTGTCCGATCGCCGTAGTCACTGCAACATGATCTCTTGCCACACACTCGATCTTCCCCGTGAAGCCGGATACTCCGCCTCGGCAGACCACTTCGAAGTCTTCTTCGAGGAGCTGAAGCATGCCCATCCGGGAGCGAAACGTCTCAACCGTATGGCTCTCAGGCCGCCCTTCGCCCAGGGTCGGCAACACCGTCAGAGCATCCACGCCTGGTAAGCACACCTCGGCCCGGCCGTTCGGCGTCTCCATCATCATCAGATCATTGCGGACGTACACGGGCAGGCCGTCCAGACGGCGCTTACCCACCAAGACGCGCACCATATGGCCCGACTGGGAAGCCTCCCAGGCAACGTCGGCCATCCGCTTCTGGCGGGCCGCCAGGATCATCGCCTCGGACTCGGCTAACTCGAACTCCTGCCGGATGCGTGTCTCCATGCGCCGCTGCAGTCCTAGATCGAAAGGATCGTCCTCATACACAGATTCTCTCCCACACTGGCTCCTTACCGGCAAACGGTGTTCAAGTGCAAGAGTATCGCTACCTGTGGACAGTCGATCCGGCATCCGTGGAGTTTTTTCCGCGTTCTGGACTCTGTTCTGCATTCTGATTGCATTTCACCGGGAGCCCGAACCGTGTGAGCCTTCCAGAGGGGCTTTTTCTTGAACTACATACCCGAGGTCCGGGTCGCACTCGCCCCCTGCCGGGCCTGCCGCCCGGGGGAACACACATCCATCATCCGGATACCACGAGGGCCTGCAACCGGTGGTCAAGACGGCAGCCGTACCCGTGCCTTCGGTATGACGTCCAGTGTGGGAGTTCACACCTCCAAGACGAACCATGAGATCGGCACGTGAAGAGACTTCACTTTCGGCCCAACGGCCAAGGAGGACGACATGAGCAGGTCGTGGTTGTCGGATGAACGAACGGTCACCTCTTCGGCGGTTCGCTGCGCCGAACTCAAGCGGGAGGGAATGACTGGCGGTGCTCGCGTCGCTGGTTGTGTTGGGCGCGCCGCTGCTAAGCCCCCTGGCCGCCGGGGCGCGGGTTGAGGAAACGAGACGCAGCGAGCGGCGCCGACGGCAAGCAGAGCACGCCTAGCTACTTCGCAGGCAGACCGCCAACTAATCGACAGCTACGAACAGCCGTTCCGAGGCGAAGACGCTGATGCCGACCTGCCGATTCTCGACTTCGACGGTCATACCTCCGTAGGGGTCCTTCTGCACCAAGCTGACCCGGGCAGCCGGGCGGATGTCGTTCTCGTCGAGAAAGCGCATCATCTCGGCATCGAGCTCCAGCTCCTCCGAGATCCGCTCGAGAGATAGCGTCTCCCCCCGCTCCATGTCAGCGATGGGCTTCATCCGGGGAGGCCGGTACCCGGCGCCCGGAATGGGATTGCCATGGGGACAGGTCATCGGATCATCCATGACCTGCCACATGGCCTTCTCGACGTCATCCGAGATCATGGTCTCCCACACCTCGGCCTCTTCGTGCACCTTCGCCCAAGGGAGCTTCAACACTTCGGAGAGAAACCGCTCGGCGAGCCGATGCCGGCGCACCACCACCGCCGCGAGGTGACGGCCCTCTTCGGTGAGGCGAACCTCGTCGGAGACGCTGACCAAGCCCTCCACCGTCATCCGGCGAACCATCTCGGACACGCTGGCCGGGCTCACTCCCAGCCAGCCCGCGATGCGGGCCTGGAGGACCGGTATGCCGGCCTCCTCGAGCTCCCAGATGGCTTCGGCGTATTCGCGGCATCGGACCGAGTAACCGGGATCAGTCATCAGGTAATCGTAGACGCAGCGCGGCCGGATCGCTCAGGGGACCGCCGACCGGCCGGACCCCTGTTTCGGTCGCCAGGTGGGTCATCGGTACGTCGTGGGAATCGGTGGGAAGTCCGTCCACCACCAACGCCGAGACCGTCACTCCGACTATCGCCGCGCCATCGGGCACCGCCGGCAGGAACCGGTCGTAGTAACCGCCGCCTCGCCCCAGACGTTCGCCATCCGGCCCGAACGCGAGACCCGGCGCCAGCACGACCGCCACGGTCGACGGATCGACGACGGGAGCGGTGGCCACCGGTTGCTCGAACCCGAACCGGTGCCGCTCGCGGGGAGCGTCCAACGGATGGAGGGTCAGGGGTCCGCTGGGCGGGGTACGGGTGACCGCGAACTTCCGGCTCACCCGATCCGGTACCGGCGTCACGTCAATCTCGTCGGGAAGTGGCAGATAGATGACCACGCTACCGGCGGGGAGGCGGGCCGCGGCGAACCACTCGACTATTCCTCCGACAGTCGAACTGGCCAGGCCCTCGGGGACACGCGGCCGCCGCATTCGCCGCGCCCAGCGCCGGAACTCCTCTTTACCCGCACCGGACGGCGGGAGCGCCTCAAGAGGATTCCGGTTCCTCATCGTGCTCTGCCCGGCCGGGTGGTTCGGCAGTTCGGAGGCGGCCGGCGCGGTCCAGCTCCAACTCCTGTAGACATGGAGGTTCCATCCGGGTCAAGTTAGCTGGACTCTCGCCTCCGGATCATCCCTTGCCGGACTAGCCGGGGATCAAACCGCCGCGCGGGGTAACCTGCCCGGCAATGGGCACGCTGACCAACAGCCTCCGATCGGTTCTGACCTTCGCCGTCGGGATTCCCGTCACCGCGGCCTGCGCGGTGGTGGTCATCCTGCACACCCTGCTGAGGCCGCCCGGAGGTCTGCTGGACCGGGTCCCCGGCTTCTGGGGCCGGACATGGTGCCGGGTCGCCAGCGTCAAGCTCACCGTCGAAGGTCTGGAACGCATCGACCCGAAAAAGGCTTACGTGGTGATCTCGAACCACCAGTCCGCGTTCGACATCTTCGCCCACTTCGCGGCGTTACCGGTCCCGATCCGCTTCCTGGCCAAGCAGGAGCTGTTCAAGATCCCCCTCTTCGGAGCGGCCATGCGGAGGATCGGGATCGTGGAGGTCGACCGGGGCGCCGGCCGGGCCACCCACCAGGCTGTCAACCGGGGCGCCGCCGCCAACATGAGCTTGGGACGCTCCCTCATGATCTATCCGGAAGGAACCCGGTCACGCGACGGCGCGATGCTGCCGTTCAAGAAAGGGGCCTTCGCCATCGCCCGCAACCTGGGCGTGCCCATCGTGCCCACCGCGATCACGGGCAGCCGCGAGGTATGGAGTCCGGGATCCAAGATGATCCGCTCAGGGCACATCACCGTGACGATCCTGGATCCGATCTCGACCGAGAACATGACGTTGCGGGACTTAAGCGGCCTGACCGAGCATGCACACTCGCTGATCGCGAACGTGGCCGATGTCGAGGCCACCCCGGAGCCCAGCGACAGCCTCAGGTGACCCCTGGGTTCCTCCGCCTGGAACACTCCGGTCCGGCACCCTACGGGTGGACCGTCCCGGACCTCCACAGTTCGGCGCGACGCCGGGGGTCAACGAGCCGAGCCCGCCGAGCCAGCCACGCCAGGTACCCGACCCCGACGACTTCGAGACCGATCGGGAGCAGATCGGCCCCGGACAGACTCGCGAGTCCCGACCAATCCGTTTCGATGCCGGCGGGAAGCTCGTAACCCAGCATGGGCCATAGCAGGAGCTGCGGGTCGATCCACCCTAGGTCCAGCACCAGGTGCAGTATCACTCCGACCGCCACGACCACGGCCCGCTTCCGGCCCCGGCTGCCGCGGCGCGTAACTACCAGAGCCGCCACCAGCAACCCGAGGCAGAATGCGACAGTGTGACCGATCAACCGGCCAGGGCCGGCCCCGGCTACCGGAAGCACCCAACCTGCCAGCCCTTCGATTAGGTCCGGCAGGAGCGCTCCGAGGGCCAGGAAACGGAGGTCCGCGTCAGAGTCCTTGAACGCCAGCCGGAATAGGAAAACCGCTCCGCCCACGTGCCAGAAGACCATCGCCCCAGCCTGCCTCCGGTTCTAGCGGCGAGCGGCGCCGTCGGGCGGCTGGCCTGTCTGTTGAACGGCGGCGACGGGTGGCTTCAGAGGCACAGGATGGCGGCGCAGTGGATGCATTGGGGGATGGGATCCGCGGCCACCTCCTCGCACTCCGCGACGGACATCTGCAGATGGCATGCGGTGCAAACCCTTCCGTCCAGCTCGCCCACGACCACACCTCCCCGCCGCTGCCTCAGCTGGACGTACTTCCGAAGCAGCCCGGGGTCGATCACCGCCGCTATCTCGGTCCGCCGTTCCCGGTACCGCGCCAGTGATGCGTCGATGCCCGCCTGGAGCTCGGCGACCCGATCCGCCAGCCCGCGCTCGACGCCGGATGCGGCCACCGCCGTCTCCCGCGCCGACTTCTCCTCCTCGTCCAGCTGCTCACGCTCCTCGAGCAACTCGAGCAGCTCGTCCTCCATCCGGGATACCAGGTTGCCGAGGTTGCCTACCTCCAAGCGCAGGTGATCGGCTTCCCTAGCGCTCAGTGCGCCCGCGAACAGGCGCCGCTCCTGCTCTCCGAGGCGTTGTTCGGTCATGGTGAGCTCGTCCTCGACGCGCGCCGTTGATCGCTCGACGACCCGCATCCGGTCGTTGATAACCGAATGGGCCGCAGCAGTGGTCGCGGCCACCCGGGCCGCCTCCCGATGTTCGGCCAGTTCGGGCAACGTGCGGCGGTCATGGCCCAGCTTGTCGATGAGCGAATCCACCTGCTGGAGGTCGAGCAGATTCAAGAAGCCGGTCAGCCGTTCCATCAGAGTCCCCACGGATTGTCGTCGCCGCCGACCAACTCGACGGGTCCGTCCACGATTCCGTCCACCAGATCGTAGAGGGCTCGTACCCCGGGACGTTCCGTAGGGCCATGGCCCGCATCCAACACCACCATTCCCGAGTCGGCCGCCCGCCGGGCCTGGTGATGCGAGACGTCGCCCGTGAGGTACGCATCGGCGCCGGCGGAAATGGCCTCGTCGACCTGAGATCCACCCGAGCCGGGCAGCACGGCGACCCGGCGGGCGACCCGGTCGAGCGACCCGGAGAGGCGCGGCCGGACGCCGAGCCGTGCGTGTGCGAGGTCGGCAAGATCGCCCACCGAGCCGCCGAAGGATCCGCACCGGCCGAACAAGGCCTCGTCTCCAGCTCCGGTTGTCGAGGAGGCGAAGCCCTCGGGGTCTCGAAGCTCCAGGGCAGCGGCCAACGAGTCCGAGGAACCACCCGGCGCCGCGTCCCAGTTGGTGTGTACCGAGATGACGGCCACCCGCCTTTCTATCAGGGTGAAGACCCGTCCCTCCGCGCCGGGGACGGCGGTTACCGAACTGAGAGGGCGGAACAGCAGCGGGTGATAGGTGACCACCAGGTCCGCCCCGCCGGAGACGATCCTATCGATGAGCCTGGTGGTGAACTCATGGACTACCGCCACAGCCGAGACCGTCCGCTCCAGATCTCCGATCTGGAGACCCACTGCGTCCCACGCGGCGGCGGAGGCGAACGGCGCCCGCCGGTCGATCGCCGCGAGGATCTCGCCTACCCGGAACCTCATGATGCCGGCAGAACGACCACGCCGGGGAGGCCGGTGCCGGCGGCCGGCGCGGAGCCCACGACCTCAGGCGACGCCCGAGACCTCCCACACCCGGGCCTCCCAGATGGACCTTGAACCACGGGTGGTGACCCGCACCACGCCGCGCTCCACCAGATCGGAGAGCACCTGGCTGGTGGCGAGTTTGCTCGGAAGGGGTATGGCTCGCTCGGTGAGCTTCCTCACCTTGGTGTAGAGGCGCCGCGCAGCCTCGATGATGGAGGACTCGTCCTGGAGGGATCCGGTCGGCAGGAACAAGCGGCCGCCGACACTCAGGCGGCGCCTCGCCTCCTCCAGCATGCGAATAGGAAGCTCGCTTCCCCGGGTGCCGCCGCCGCCCCTCGTCGGGAACCATCCGCTCTCATCCGCCAGGGTGTCGGGAATGCCGGATACATCGCCGATGATCACGTCCGCTCGAACATCGTCGGCAAGGGGCTCGAACAGGTCGCCCTGATAGAACGTGATCCGATCAGCCACGTCGTTGGCCTCGGCATTGGCGCGACCCACCTCGATCACATCCGGGCTCTTGTCGATGGCGTGTACGTGGCGGGCGCCGAGCTTGGCGGCGATGATCGCCAGCACCCCTGATCCGCATCCGACATCGATGGCAACCTCGCCCTCCTGGATGCGAAGCTCGCGAGCGATCAATGCCGAGATGGTGGACGGCCGGAACGTTGTATCAGAAATCTGGAGGTTCATCGGGCCGAGCCGGCCCTTCCACAAGAAATCCTCGGACACCCTTTCCCGCCTCCGTGACGACTACGGGGGAACGATAGCGACTCGACAGCAACCCGGAAACAGAGTTGCCGGGTAAGAAGCGGCGCATCACACTGTGCGGGGACGTTGCCCCTACACGAACGGCCGGTCAAATATGCGCCTCTCACCCGACGGGATTCACCAGCGTCTCTCCGCCGCCCGGTCTGCCACTCTCGGAACCACCGATGGCACGGGACGGGCCCACCTGGTTCCCATCGTGTTCGCCTATCGAGACGGGATCGTCTACACCGCGATCGACTCCAAGCCGAAGGCCACCCTGCGCCTTCGCCGGATCCGCAACATCGAGAGCAACCCGCAAGTGTCCGTGTTGGTGGATCACTACGAGGACGACTGGGACCGGCTCTGGTGGATCCGGCTGGACGGGACGGCGCAGATCGCGAGCGACGGCCCCCTTCGGGACACCGCCCTCGAGACCCTGACGGAGAAGTATCCCGTGTATGCCGCCCAACCGCCTCCCGGCCCCGCCATAGCGATCACCGTGAAACGCATCCGCTCTTGGTCAGCCCGCTGAGTTCCTCAGGATCCAGCCGCCTGGTCGCTGTTATATCACATTCGCTATACTGAAACTCCATGTACAGGCAGTTACGAGAGACCCGGTTGGGCATGGGGATAACGCTTTCCCAGTTGTCGGCGATGACAGGCATCGCGCAACCGAACCTGTCCCGTATCGAAGCCGGGAAGGTGGATGCGAGGTATTCCACGCTTGCTCGGATAGCACGCGCTCTGGGAGTTGAGTTGGTGGTTGCGGCTCCGGCGGTTCTCACGCTCGCCGATGTGCGAGCCCGGATGGCCGAAGGCGCCCGACGGTTGGCCGAACGCGGCATTCCGCCCCGTGACAACGAGCAACGGCTGGAGTGGAAACAGGCCCGCGGCGTCGACACGGCGGTCGAGCGACGGCTCCTGGGGTGAAAGCGTCCGAACTAATCGCCCGGGCAATGCAGGCGTCGCCCGATAGCGCTGAGCGGGTCCTTCTGGCAGCTGCCGCGTTCGACACAGTTGTGCGGGCTCCACTCGTTCTGGCTGGCGGCGCAGCTCAGATGATCCACACCGGCCACCCACGCCTGACCGACATCGACATGGTCGGCCCGGTCGACTCCCGCGACAAGGCAGCACTGTCTGAGTCGGGATTCGGACGCGACGGGCGGCACTGGGTCTGCGGCACCGGCACCGACGAGGTCGCCATCGAGGTGCCGTCGGAGACGCTGTTCGGCGAGGAACCACCAGAGTTGGTAGAGGTCGAAGGTGTGATAGTTCGGGTGATCTCGATCAACGACCTGATGATGGATCGTCTCGTGCAGGCAACCGATGGAACACGTGTTACCTGGGAGGAGGCGCTTGCACTGGCAGTCGCAGCCCACGACCGCATCGATTGGTCACTCGTCGAAGCGAGATGTAGGACGGCCCAGGAAGAGGATTTCTTCCTCCGGAACCTACCGATGGTGCTGGACCGGATCATGAGATTGCTCCCGCCGGAGCTAGCGTGACAGGCATGGTGCACTTCACGCCCGCCCTGTTCGACTTCCTGGAAGATCTGGCCGCAAACAACGAGCGCGACTGGTTCCAGGCCAACAAGCAGCGGTACCGGACCGATGTCCAGGACCCCCTCCTCAGGTTCGTGAACGACTTCGAGGATCGGCTGGCGAGCATCAGCCCCCACATGGTGGCCGACGCCAGGCGGTCCGGCGGGTCGGTGTTCCGCATCTATCGCGATGTCCGCTTCTCGAAGGACAAGACCCCCTACAAGACCAACGCCGGCGTCCACTTCCGCCACGAGATGGGCCGGGATGTACACGGGCCGGGGCTCTACCTGCACCTCGAACCCGGCGTGGTGTTCGCCGGCGCCGGCATATGGAAACCGAACGCGACCACAGCCGGAAAGATACGGGAGGCCATCGTCGAGGACCCGGATGGGTGGCGCCGGATCGTGGACGAGCCGGGCTTCGCATCCACCTTCACCCTGGAGGGCGAGTCCCTGAAGCGGGCCCCTAGGGGCTTCGATCCCGGACACCCCCTGATCGACTACCTGAAGTTGAAGTCCTTCGTGGCCACCACAGGCCTCACGGAAGAAGAAGTGTGCGCCCCGGACTTCATCGACCTCTACACCGACACCTGCGGGGTGGCCGCACCCTTCACCGGATTCCTCACCGCCGCGGTAGGACTGGCCTGGTAGAGAGACGGCAGGCGTTGACGGCTCGGCACGCCCGAAGAGTCCGGCCACCGTGCGCCGTTCCTGGATCCGGGGGTGCACGTGCGTAGTCGCCGCGGGATGCCGATCCTGGCGGTTGACGCCTATACGTCCCAGGAGTGGTTCGACCGCGAGCAGGAGCGGATCTTCTCCCGCACGTGGGCTCTCGCGGGCTTCGCCGAGGACATCGGTGAGCCGGGCCAATACAGGTCGGTTCAGGCGGGTCTGAACAACATCTTCATCGTGATGGGACGGGACAGGAGGCTGCGGGCCTTCCACAACATCTGCCGCCATCGGGGGACCCAGTTGCTGCGGGCGGTGGGGAACACCCAGCGGGCCATCGTCTGCCCCTACCACGATTGGACCAATGACCTGGAAGGGAACCTCGTGTCCGTCCCGAACCGTGAGAGTGAGTTCCCCGACCTCGACATGGCCTGTCTCGGGCTTCGGCAGGCTTCGGTCGATCGTTGGCGGGGAATGCTATGGGTGCATCCCGACGCCGATGCAGGATCCATCATGGACTGGTTCGGCGAGGTGGAGCCACATCTGGGCCCGCACCACGTGGACGGGCTGGTGGAATACGACAAGGGCCGGACCGAGCACGTGATCGCGGCCAACTGGAAGATCGTGGTGGAGAACTACATCGACGGCTACCACCTGGGGCATCTCCACTCCGGCACCCTGGCGATGTACGACCACTCGCGTATCGAGTCGGGTTTCGTGGGTCCGCACTTCGCCTTCTGGGAACCCCTGGCACCCGAGTACGCCGAGAACGTGGAGAGGAACGCCCCGTACCCGCTGGTCGTGCCGGCGGACCGGGCGGGAGCATGGGTGCCGATGCTGTTCCCGGGGATCGGATTGGGGGAGACGGAGAGCTCCTGGTCACTGTTTCATGTAACCCCATTGGCGCCCGACCGGACGCGGGTGGTGATCCGTACGAAGGTTGCCGCCGCTTCCTCATGGGCGTTCACCCGCCAGTCCATCCGGTCCTCCGGTTTCTGGTCCGGACGGGTCAGCGGCAAGTACAGCGGCGACTCCTCCGACCCCATGGCCTCCGGGGATTTCATGGCCGAGGACATCTACGCCTGCGAGCAGCAGCAGCGTTCCCTGCAGAGCCCTTACTTCCGCCACGGTCCCTCGTCGGTCTCGGGTGAGGCCGGAGTCAGGCGCCACCAGGAACTGGTCCGCGAATGGGTGGAAGGGGGCCCGTGAGCGGCGAGTTCCACCGGCTGCGGGTCCTCGAGACCCGAGCCGAGACGAAAGACGCCACGACCGTGTCCTTCGATGTGCCGGCGCCCCTGCGCGACACTTTCCGGTGGCGGGCCGGCCAGCACATCACCCTGCGCTTCCGCATCGACGGCCGGGAGAGGCGCCGCTCGTATTCCATCTCCGAGACGCCGTTCGGGGATAGCCCGTTACGTATCACCGTCAAGCGGGTCCGGGGAGGGCTCGTCTCCAACCACATCAACCAGAATCTGGCCGCCGGCCAGATCATCGAGGTGATGCCACCCTTCGGCGGATTCTGCCTGGATCCGGATCCCCGGAAGAGACGCACCCACTACTTCTTCGGCGCAGGCAGCGGCATCACTCCCCTGTACGCGATGATCCGCTCCGTCCTGGCCGCCGAGCCGCACTCGGTGGCACTCCTGGCCTACGGCAACACCGACGCCGACCGCATCATCTTCCGCAATGCGCTGGCCGGCCTGGAGAGCGGCTCGGGTGATCGCCTCAAAGTCAGGCACATCCTGTCCTCCCCCACCCCGACGTCTCGGATTCGGCACTGGCGGCATGGCCGGATCGGCCCGCAGTTGGTGGCCGAGTTCATCGACCACCACCCTCCCTACGCCCAGGACACCCGCTACTACATCTGCGGACCCGGCAACATGAACCCGGTCGTCCGGGCGGCGCTGCGCGGATTGGACGTACCGGAGGAACGCATCCACACCGAGAGCTACAGCCCGACAGCATCACCGGACGACTCGGTGGCAGGCGTAGCCGCCGCGCTGACCGTGATCCTCAACGGCGAGACGCTCTCCGTGCCCGCCGCCGCGGGCCAGACAATCCTCGACGCAGTGCGATCCGCCGGAGCCACACCCCCCTACTCGTGTGAGTCGGGCGTCTGCGGCGCATGCCGAGCCCACCTGCAGACCGGTTCAGCCCACCTGCGCGCGACGATGGCCCTCACCAGGTCCGAGATAGCCCACGGCATGATTCTCACCTGCCAGGCCCTCCCCACAACGCCGCACATAACGGTGGAGTATCCCGAGAATTGGATACCCATCCGCCTCGGACGCAGTTTCTGACCGCGGCCCTCGGGCCCACGACTCAGTCGCCGGCGACTCCGATCAGTAGCCGGCAGTGGTCGCTCGGGCCACTCGTCGAATTCGTTGAGTGCCGCACGGTGATGTCGCGGTGGGCCGGCGCTACATGTTCCGGCGGTACTGGCCTCCTACAGCGTAGAGCGCGTGCGTCATCTGGCCGAGACTGCACACCTTTGCTGCTGCCATGAGGGCGTCGAATGTGTTGCCGCCCGATAGGGCGACCCGCTGTAGTTCGTCGAGGAGTTTCGCCGCCTGTTTCTCGTTGCGATGGTGGAGTTGGTCCATCTCGGTCACGAGCCGGTCTCGTTCCTCGGCTTCGGATCGGATGATCTCCTTCGGCCGTACGAAGGGCGATCCATCGTCCGAGAGAAACGTGTTGACACCGATGATGGGGAGATCGCCCGATGACTTGAGGCGCTCGTAGTGGAGCGACTCCTCCTGAATCTTGCTCCGCTGGTACTGAGTCTCCATCGCTCCGAGGACGCCGCCTCGCGCGCTGATGCGGTCGAACTCCATCAACACCGCTTCCTCGACGAGGTCGGTGAGCTCCTCGACCACGAAGGACCCTTGAAGCGGGTTCTCGTTCCGGTTGAGGCCCAGCTCCTCGTTGATGATGAGCTGGATGGCCAGCGCGCGCCGGACCGACTCTTCGGTCGGGGTCGTGATCGCCTCGTCGTAGGCGTTGGTGTGGAGCGAGTTCGCGCTGTCGTAGATCGCGTACAACGCCTGAAGCGTGGTCCGGATGTCGTTGAACCCGATCTCCTGGGCGTGGAGGGAGCGCCCGGAGGTCTGAATGTGGTATTTCAGCCTCTGCGAGCGGTCCGAAGCCCCGTAGCGGTCGCGCAGTGCCTTCGACCAGATCCGCCGCGCCACCCGGCCGATGACGGCGTACTCGGCGTCGACACCGTTGGAGAAGAAGAAGGAGAGGTTGTGGGCGAACTCATCGACGGCCATGCCTCTCGCCAGGAAGTACTCGATGAACGTGAACCCGTTCGCCAGCGTGAACGCGAGCTGGGTGATGGGGTTGGCGCCCGCCTCCGCCATGTGATACCCGCTGATCGAAATGGAGTAGAAGTTCCGGACCGAGTTGTCGATGAAGAACTGCTGGATGTCGCCTTGCATGCGGAGGGCGAACTCGGTCGAGAAGATGCAGGTGTTCTGGGCCTGATCCTCCTTGAGGATGTCGGCCTGCAAGGTGCCCCGAACCCTCCCGAGCACGTCGCTCCGGATCTCGGCGTAGACGTCCTCCGGCACGACCTCGTCCCCAGTGATGCCGAGGAGCCGCGTGCCGAATCCGGCGTTGCCCTCCGGTAGTTCGGCCCGATAGACCGGGCGAGCCACTCCACGGTTCTCGTATCGATCGTTGAGTTTGGCTTCTACGACTTCCCAGAGCCGGTGCTCGTCGATGTACCGCTCGCATTGCTGGTCGATGGCGGCGTTGAGGAAGAAGGCGAGGATCATGGGGGCCGGGCCGTTGATGGTCATCGATACCGAAGTGCTGGGGTGCAGCAGGTCGAAACCCGAGTAGAGCCGTTTCGCGTCGTCCAGCGATGCGAGCGAAACGCCGCTGTTGCCGACCTTGCCATAGATGTCCGGCCGCTCATCCGGGTTTTCGCCGTACAGCGTCACCGAGTCGAAAGCCGTAGACAGGCGGACGGCCGGCATCCCTCGTGACAGGTAGTGGAACCGTCGGTTGGTCTGCTCGGGACCGCCTTCGCCGGCGAACATGCGGGTCGGCCGTTCGGTCGCGCTGCGGAACGGGAAGACACCACCGGTGTAGGGGAACGATCCGGGCACGTTCTCCTGGAGCATCCATCGGACGCGGTCGCCCCACCCGCGCATCTTGGGGAACGCGACCTTGGGCACCCGCGTCCCCGACAGGGTCTTCGTAGCCGCATCCACCGTGACGACGCGGTTCCGCACGGGATACGAGACCTCGTCGGTCTGGTAACGCTGCCTCGTTGCGTCCCACTGGTCGATGATCCCCATCGTTTCCGCGTCGAGGCCGGCCCGGAGCGAGTCGATCTCCTCCGAGAGGTCTAGGCCGGTGCGGTCGGCGGCGGCGATAAGCCCCTGGAGCTCCTGGGCCAGGTCCGCCTGCCGTTCTACGTGTGCGTTGTATTCGCGGATCGTCTCGGCGATCTCGGAGAGGTAGCGGACCCGATTGCCCGGGATGATGCGCCCGGCGTCGGCCCGGTCGACCTGAAGCTCGCGATGGGGGCGGAACTCGAGGGACGACCGCCCGTTGATCTCGGCCAGTAGGGCGAGGAAGAACCGGTTCGTACCCGGATCGTTGAAGTGCGAAGCCGACGTGAGGTACACGGGCACCTCATCGTCCGGGCGGTCGAAGTCGACCCGGTTGCGACGCCACTGCTTCTTGACATCCCGCAACGCGTCCACGGCCCCGCGCCGATCGGACTTGTTGATCGCCACGAGGTCGGCGAAGTCGAGCATGTCGATCTTCTCGAGTTGCGACGGCGCGCCGTATTCGGGCGTCATCACGTAGACGCGCAGGTCCGAGTGGTCGACGATCTCGGTGTCCGACTGCCCGATGCCCGCCGTCTCGAGTATCACCAGGTCGAAGCCCGCCGCTCTGGCGATGTTCACGGCGGCCGGGACATGGGGGGACAGCGCCAGGTTCGCCTGGCGGGTTGCGAGGGATCGCATGAAGACGCGCGGGTGGTGCACTGAGTTCATGCGGATCCGATCGCCCAGCAGAGCACCGCCCGACCGGCGACGAGACGGGTCCATCGAGATAATCGCGATTGACTTGTCCTCACGATCGGCGACGAACCGCAACACGATCTCGTCGATGAGCGACGACTTCCCGGATCCGCCAGTGCCGGTGATCCCGACGACAAGGGACGAGGACTCGGCCGCAACCGACGCTACGGACTCGAGGAGTGCAGCGTGCCGTTCGGGCGCGTTCTCCGCTGCCGAGATGAGCCGGGCCACGGCGCGCTTGTTCGTCACCGAGAGATCGGCGAGACCGACATCTATCTCGACCCCGCGGGAGGCATCTGCCCGCGCGATCAGATCGTCGATCATCCCCTGCAGGCCCAACTCCCTCCCCTCGTCGGGGCCGTAGATCCGTTCGACCCCCTGAGCCCTGAGGCTCTCCGCCTCCTCGGGGAGGATGGTGCCTCCTCCCCCGCCGAATATCTTCACGTCGGTCGCCCCGACCTGGTCGAGCTGCGAGCGCAGGTACCGGAAGAACTCGAGGTGGCCTCCCTGGTAGGAGGTGACGGCGACGGCCTGTGCATCTTCTTGAACGGCCGCCTCGACGAGGGTCCGGACCGGCCGGTTGTGACCGAGGTGTATCACTTCCACGCCGGCGGCCTGGAGGATGCGTCGCATGATGTTGATGGCCGCGTCGTGACCGTCGAAAAGGGAGGTCGCCGTGACGACACGCAGGTGGTGATGTGGTCCCGGCATCGGCTTCCTCACTACTAGTGTGGGGTTACTTTGATATCAAAGCATATAGCAAAGCGGGAGGCAAGCAAACCTCCCATGGACCCGATCGCCGAAGCGCGGCGGCAATGGGACCACCACGGCTGGGCCGACGCGGCCGGCGGCATGGCTGTGGTCACGACGCTGGTGAGAGCGAACCAGATCGTCACGTCAATGGTCGAAGTGGCTCTCGCTCCCTTCGGCCTCAGTTTCGCCCGGTTCGAGATCCTGCGCTTGCTCGGGTTCAGCCGCGCCGGTGAGCTGCCCATGGGGAAGATCGGCGCAAGGCTTCAGGTCCATCCTGCCAGCGTCACGAGCGCCGTGAAGCGCCTTGAACGCGACGGGCTCGTCGGTCGACGGGTGGACAGGACCGACAGCCGGGTGGTGCTCGCATCGATCACGGCCCGGGGCCGCGACATGGTCGGCAGGGCGACGGATGCGGTCAACGCCGTGTTCCGGCGCCTCGACGAGGAGGGCGTCGCGACCGAGGACCTGACGAGACTGCTGAACCGGATCAGATGGCTGGCCGGCGACCCCGTGGCCATAGAATCCTGAGGGCTCCGTCCCAGCGAGGTGTTTCTTGATCGAGTTCGCGCTCACCCCCGAGCAGGGGATCCTAAGAGAGTCCACGGCGAGGCTCGCCGACGAGGTCTACGCCGCCAAGGCCGAAGCCTGGGATCGGGACCGCTCGTTCATGCCAGATGAAGAACGAAAGCGGCTCGGAGACCTGGGACTGCTCGGTATCGGCCTCCCCGGCGCCTACGGCGGAGGAGACGGAACCCTGCTCGACTCGCTCATCGTGATCGAGGAACTGGCAAAGCGGAACCAGATCGCGGCCTTTCAGGCGTTCGAGTCGAACACCGGTCCGGCCCGGGCCATCGCCATGCTCGGCTCCGAGGCCCAGAAGGAGAGGTTCCTGCCGCCGGTGATCCGGGGCTCTGCCACCATGGCCATCTCGATCTCGGAGCCGGACGCCGGATCGGCCGCGACGGATATGACGACATCGGCGGTCCGTGACGGAGACGAGGTCGTCATCAACGGCGCGAAGCGATGGTGTTCGGGCGGCGGGCACGCCGAGATGTATCTCGTGTACGTCAGGATGAACGAACAGCTCGGCTCGAAGGGCATCGGCGCCGTGGTCGTGGAGGCCGGCACCAGCGGCCTCACCTTCGGGCCGCAAGAGGAGTTGATGGGCTTTCGCGGTATCCCGTCTGCCGACATGTTTTTAGAGGACGTGAGGGTTCCGGCAGAGAACGTGATAGTGCCCGCCGGGGGATTCCGGGACCTGTTCACCGCCTTCTCCATCGAGCGTCTCGGCAACGCGACGATGTCGCTGGCCATCGGCCAGGCCTGCCTCGACCGCACGGCCAAGTATGTAGAAGAGCGCAAACAGTTCGGGAAGGACATCATCGAGTTCCAGGCGGTTCAGTTGGCTCTGGCGGACATGGTCCTGAAGACCCAGGCGGCACGGCGGCTGATATGGACCGCGGCTGCCAGCGCGGGGACCGGAGCGCCCGATCCGCTGGATGCTTCGATCGCGAAGTGCTACTCCAACGAGATGGCCAAGGAGGTCTCGGATCTCGCGATCCAGCTCCACGGCGGGAATGGCTACTCGGTGGAGTACGGGCTGGAGCGCTATCACCGTGATGCCCACGGGTGGGCGGTGGCGGGCGGTACCCCGACGATCCAGCGGGTACGCATCGTGTCACAGTATCTCGGCCGGAGCTTCAACCAGAGAGCCTGAGCCCCGAACAGGGCGTGTTCACGCTATGCGCGTTCGCTACTTATCGCGAGTCCCCGTGGATCAAGATCGCGGTGCCCCGATCACCATCACACACGCGATGATGCCCGGACCGCCGAGGGTGTGCGCCAGTCCCGTCGTGGCGCCGGCGACCTGGCGAGCTCCGGCTCGTCCGGTCACCTGATCGGCGATCTCGACGACCATGCGCACACCGGTCGCGCCGACCGGGTGGCCGCACGCCTGGAGGCCTCCGGACACGTTGACGGGGATTTCGCCGTCACGGGCGGTCGCTCCGGACCGGAGTAACTCGACCCCCTTGCCTCGCTCGGCCAGCCCGAGGTCTTCGGTGTTGACGATCTCGGTGATCGTGAAGCAGTCGTGGCACTCGACCAGGTCGAGCTCGGACCTCGGATCGGTGATTCCCGCCTGACGGTAGGCCCGCGCCGCCGCTTCTCGGGTCGATGCGAAGCCGAGGTAGTCGCCCGACTCCTCGAAGAAGTTCGACAGATAGCCACCGGTCACGGATAGGCCGACCCCGTCGATCAACGCATAGTGCGAGGCGTTCTCCTCGGCCCATTCACGCGACGCCAGGACGACGGCGGCTCCCCCGTCGGTAGTCGGGGTGCAGTCGTACAGGCCGAAAGGTTCCGCGACGATGGGAGCTTCGAGTACCTGTTCCATCGTGAGCTCCGAACCGAATTGGGCGCTGGGGTTCGACATCGCGTTGCGGTGATTCTTCATGGCCACCTGGGCGAGGTCGTCTCTCGTGTACCCGTAGGCATCAAGGTAGCGGTTGGCGAGCAATGCGAACTGACCGGGCGCGGTCCTACCCTTGGCCAGCGTCGGGTGGCTGCCCTCGGCGGTCTTGGCGACCAGAGACCCCTTGGGGGTCACGTCGCGCATTTTCTCGGCCCCGATCGCCAGAACGATGTCGTACTCCCCCGCGGCGACGGCGAGGGCTGCGCCGCGCACGGCCTCCATCCCACTCGTGCAGAAGTTCGAGACCCGTGTCACTGGGCGGGGAGAGAATCGCAAGGCCTCGGCCACCGCAGCCCCGGAGTCGCCGATGAGCCCCGAAGTCTGAGGCTCGGCCGTCGCCAGCCAGGCGGCGTCGATGGCATCCATCGTGAGGCCCGCATCGATGACGGCTCCGTGGGCGGCTTCGGCCACGAGGTCGAGGTAACCCATGTCGTGAAGCACGCCGAATCTCGTCATTGCCGTGCCGACGATGGCTACCTCTCCGGCGATGCCCATCAAGCCGCCCCGGTCGGTGCCGCTTGGATCTTCCAGAAATAGTTGGGCACGTTTCCCCCCTCGTGCAGTCGGCGCAGAACCAGCTCCACACGGTCGCCGATCTCCACTTCGAGTTGGTCGGCAACCTGGCCGTAGAAGCGTCCGCCGTCGTCGAGTTCGACGACCACCATGGAGAGCGGGCCGCCGAACGGGAAAACGTGGTCCCGGGCGAAGGTCACCACGGTGCCGGTGCGGGCGAGTCGACACGGCTCGAATCCGGCGCTCGACGCGGCGGGAGGCGGCGGGAAGACGACTTCCCCGGTCTCGGTGTTCCTCGCAGCGAGAAGCCGGAACGTCTGGCCTCGCTCCCGGTAGGCCATCGCCTGGGATGAGTACGGAGTGAACGTCGACTCGTCGGGATCGGCCGGCCGCTTCCCTCGAAGCCCGCCCGAGATCTCCTCGACAGCCTGTTCCCTGATGTCTGAGAACCGGGACCCGACCGTTATACGGACGGCGTGGCTGATACCTCCGGCCGACGAGGCGACCACCAGATCCCGGCCCTCGGTGGCGTCACTCGTGAAGAGGCCGATCAGGGGTGCGGCGCATCCCGGAAATCCGGCGCCTTCGACTTGTGGACCGAAGGCAGTCGAGAGAAGGACCCGGTCGGCGTCGAGCCCGTCGGCGAAGCCCTTGGCGGGCGAGTGACGATCGAGAGACCTGTCACCGGCCTGAACTCCCGGTGTGTCGCGGCGTTGCCAGCGATCCAGGAACAACTCGGCGCCGCTCCCTGCCGGGGTGACGCTGCCCACATCTCCGACCGAATCGATCAAGAGGGCGACTGCTGCCGCCCCGAGAGGCCGGCCTTTGGCATCCCGGCGGTCATCGGAGACCAATACGAGCACCGGCCCGCGTCCGTCGGCCACGCGCCTCGCCGCTTCGGCTACCGCGGCAACACCGGCAGAGACGGACCCGGCCAGCTCCAGCACGTCGGGCCCGGGACGATCCACAGCGGACCGGATGTCCAGCACCTCAGCAAGAAAGGGGGCGATGCCGGGCTCGGGAAGCGGGGCCGACACGGTTGCTGTCATCAAACCGATCGGAGTGACATCCGGGTTCCTGTCCAGCATCGCAAGGCCGCAACGGGCAGCCATCGTGACAGCGTCCTCGTCGTATGCGGCCCGGGAGACGGTCCCCCAGCGCGTCTTGCTACGCCACCGGCCCAGCGAGACCTGCGCATCGACGATGAAGGCGCTCGCCGTCGCTTTCTGATCCATCGACTGTCTTCACTTCCGGCATCGGCTACGGCCCGGATGGCAGGAGCCTACAGCGCCGCCGAGACGGCGACGCGGGCCGAAGGTCCTTGCGAGCTACGGCTCGGTGCGCTCCCGTAGGCCCTTGACCTGGCGGGCTACGTCCAGCGAGTCGTACCAAACACTCAACGACCTGATCTTGCCTTCAGAGATGTCGAACACATCCACCGCGGAGAAGGCCACCGGGCGGCCACCCACCGTGCGACCGTCAAAGTCGATCTCGACCACCACGCTGCTCCCTGATGCCAGGAAACGAGTGGGGCGGTCGGTTCCTTCTGTAAAACCCGCCAGCAAGGTCTCGAAGTAGGCCAGCGCGGCTTCCACGCCCTCGAGGCGTCCACGGCCGACGACGCGCAGCGACAGGTGTGGATGGAGGAGCTCTCGAAGCGCCGGCCAATCCCGAGAGTTGATCGACGCGAAGTACTGCTGGACGATGGTTTGCGGTGAAGTTGGAACGTCCACGGCCTTCTCGAGAGAGCCCTCAACGAGTCTAGTGTCCCGGGTCCTTGGTTCGCCGCGTCCGTTGACCGCTGTCCGAGGGCGCGGAGCGGCCGGGAGACAAGGGGGTTGAAAGGGTCACAGATCCGTCCAATACTGTCGGGCGGTCACAAGCACCGCCGGTCTCTTGCTCATCGACGTCGAGGGGGCCGGATCCGGGTTCAACTAGGGAGCGACCCCGTTGGGGGATGGCGGGTCGCGTTCGGACCGAAGGAGGTGGTGGCTGGGGGATGGGCCCGCTGGGGTGAAGCGTGTTCGCGCGTTTTTCGCGTTCTCGCCGCCTGGGGTGTGGGTAACGCATTACCGAATCGGGAGCTAGCGGGCGCGATCGTGGTCGAAATGTGTCGGCGAGGGCGCCCTGCCGATGCGCAGCGACCGCGTTCTCGCTCTCAGGTCAGGGTCCTGAGAGCGTCGTTTCCTTCTGCGATCGCCGGCCCGATCCCTCTCGGAGCCCGAGCGTCACCGATGACGACAAAGGGCGCTTCCAGCTGATCGAGCCAGCTCGGCCGGATCGAGCGCGCCGGGTCGGCGATCACAACCCCGCCGCAGGGAATGAGTATCTCGCCGTCCCCGGCCGAAGCCACCAACCCGGACTCGTCAAGGCGCCGTGGAATCGCCCGAACGACCGATCCACCGGCCGATTCGATGCGGCTGAGATACGCCCGCCTGGCCAACCCGCTGGTGTCGTTGCCGGCACGCGTACCCGCCACGACCACGACAGGATTCCCCTTGTGGAGCAGCCACAGTGATGTTGCCAGAGCTCGGCGACCCCCGCCCAGGACCACAACCTCTCCAACGGGTTCCGGCGTTCCCAGAGTCGACTTCCCGGCAGCCAGCAAGGCCTCGAGGGACCAAGCGGGCATGCGGTCGTACCCGTCGAGCACCGGCACCTCGGTGACACTTCCTGTTGCGACGACGACCAGGCCGGGGTCGAGGTCGCCCACCGAAGCCGCCGTGGCCTCGAACTGAAGTCTCACATCGACATCGAGGTGCTCCATCTCGAGGGAGAACCAATCCGCAAGACGCTGTACATGGCGCAGTGGCGGCGTCTGCGCGGCAAGCCTGAGGCTGCCCCCGATCGTATCCGCCCGATCGACGATGACGACTTCGTGGCCCTCGAGGGCGCCCTTCCGAGCCGCTTCGAGACCGGCAGGGCCGGAGCCGATCACCACGAGTCGGCGCGGTGCGACGCGAGCAGGTAGAAAGGCCGGCCGGGCCTCTCTCCCGACATCAGGGTTCACCGAGCACGAAATGGGGTCTCCGTGCTGGAGCATTCCCGCACATCCCTCCACCGTTCCGATACAGGGCCTGATCCGGGCAGACTGCCCGTTTCTCGCCTTGGTCGCCCAGGCGGGATCCGCCAGAAGAGCCCGGCCGACGGCTACCGCATCGCAGCGGCCCGAGGCCAGCGCCATCTCAGCGGTCGAGGGATCGGTGATGCGCCCGACGGCCACGACGGGGAGGTTGACGCTGGCGCGCACCTGCGACGCGAGGTCGACGAACGTGCCCTCGGGATCGTCGAGCAATGGAATGGTGTAGGGAACGGAACCGTAGACGCCCGCAGACACGACCAACCCGTCGGCTCCGGCGGCCGCAAAGGATCCGGCCGCCACGACGGCGTCCGCAACCTCGAGACCGCCGGGCACGAAGTCGGCCCCATTGAGACGAACCATCACGGCGAGTTCGGGGACGGCCTCCTTGATCGCGCCGACGACTTCGACACCGAAGCGAGCTCTCGCCGCGACGGTTTCGCCGCCGTACACGTCGTTACGGTGGTTCGATCCGGCGGACATGAATTGGTGGATGAGGTAGCCGTGTGCGGCGTGCACCTCGACGGCCACGAACCCGGCAGTCGACGCCTTCCTGGCCGCGGTAGCGAATGCGGCGATGAGATCCTCCACCTCGCTGAGATCCACGGAACGCGGTTGCCGGCTGACGTGGACGAGCGGCGCAATCGCGGATGGGGCCACGGGATCCCCGCCTATCACCTTCGGGCTCACCTGACGGCCGCCATGGCCGAGTTGGAGACAAGGCGCAGCGCCGTTGGCCGCTATGGCAGCGGCCAACGGGGCGAGAGCTTCGGCCGCGTCGTCGAGCCACATCCACGGAATCTGCTTCTCAACTCGACCCTCCGGCGCAACCGCCCCGAAGGCCACTACGGCCATCCCCACATCGCGGGTGCGAGCTGCGAAGTACTCGATCAGGTGCTCGGTGGGAAGCCCGGCCCGGAACCCGAATCCGGTCGTCATGGGCGACAGCAGTATCCGGTTCGAGAGCTCGAGCGTTCCGAGGCGCCAAGACGAAAAAAGGGTTGGATACGGGTCCTGAGCTGCCTTCACTGGGGCGCGAGTATATGGACCGGGGCTGCGATCAACCCATGATCGGCAGGTCCTGCGACCGGGAAGTGAGGGAGGTACGGTCAGCCCATGGCCGTCGAAGTCCAGATCGTGCGAGCTGCCGAAACGGCACTCGGGCTTTCGCTCGGAGAGGCGCTCGTCGAGCCGATGACGGGCGGACACTCATGGGATACCTACCTCGTGTCGACCGCCTCCGGCCCCGAGGCAGTGGTGAGAGTCGCTCCGCGAGGCGGAACGCTCGATCCCTACGACGTCGACGCGGAACGGCGTGCGCTCCGGGCTGCCCGCAGGGCGCTACCAGCTCCAGACGTGTTGCTCGTCGCCGCGGACCCTTCCAGGTTCGGGGTGCCGCTGCAGGTGCAGACCGTTGTCCCAGGAGCGAGACTGCGCAGTTCGCAGAAGATCCCACTCCACGAGAGAGAGCGCTATCGAGCGGCGATGGCTGTCGCGCTCGGGGATCTCCATCGTTCGGGTGATCCTTCCCGACTCTCCGCGGTCAGAACGACGGGAGAAGCGATTCGATCGATCATCGACGTCGAGGTGGAGCACTACTGCCGCGCCGCTGCCGCGCGACAGCCGGGGTTCGAGATTGGCCTTCGGTGGCTTCTGAGCAACCTTCCGGGAGGCAGCGACGAACCTGTCGTCTGTCACGGTGACTACCGCATCGGCAACATCCTGTGGGACGACGGCGGAGAGATCAGCGGAGTGCTCGATTGGGAACGAGCCTGGGCGGGCGATCCGATGTGCGACATCGCATTCTCACGCCAATTCTCCGCCTGGGGAGGAATCGATCGGGAGGCGGTCGCTCTCTACGAGCGGGCATCGGGGAGAAAGGTCGACGAGTCCCTGATGACCTTCTACCTCAGGCTCGAGCGCTGGAGGTCCTACACGGCTTCGATGCGGGGGATCTCGGCCCTGGCTTCCGGGATGTCTGATCGCCCGGCGCTGGCGGCGATCGGAGAGGCCGGAAACTCGGGCATGTGGGATCTGGCGAGCTGGCTCGAGGACGGTCTCGTTCCCCTTCCGCCCGAGCTCGCGAAGCGGCCGAGCCACTACGCGCCAATGCTGAGCGCGCCAAGACGTATCGAGATTGCCCGCCACCCCGATACCGACGGACCGCTGCGCTCGCACTTGCTCGACGACGAGGAGGAAAGCCGCGCGCTGCGCCGGTCCGTGGATCGATTGCGAGCTGTTGGAGGTATGCCGGCTCTTACGAAGGCGCTCGACCTGTCAGACTTGGAGGGGGCATGGGAGGCGGCGTTCGACGTCCTTACGGTGGCGGCTGCGGACGGCGGGCGTAACCTGCAGCCAGCATTGCAAGCGCTCGGGCTCCGTTTCACGGGGCGCCCGACGTTTCTCCGGGAGTTGGCATGGCGCTGAGGGAACGAGACGAATACCTCCACGCCCCTCCTGCCGACGCCCCGGACCGCCACCTCTGGAGCGACAACTTCTGGTTTTCTGTCGTCGATCGCGAGGCGGACGTCTTCGGCATCAACCACATCCATGCCTCGCTGAGTCACGGCTACGTGCGAGCGAGCGCGTTCTACGTCATCGACGGCGTCCACCAGCAATGGGCTTCACGCCAACCGCTCGATGTCGATCCGGTGTTCGAGGGGATCGGGGATCAACGGCTCACATTTCGGGTCGACAGGCCCTTCGAGCAGTACCGCTGGAGTTTCGACGGCCCCAAGTTCGGATTCGACCTCACCTATCGCAGCCGTTTCGCGGTCTTCGACTACGACGACTGCTTGGGAGGCAATCCGCTTGCTGCCTACGAAGATTACGGCGGCCACTACGAGCAGGCGCTCTCGTGCGAGGGCTACTTCGAGACGTTCGGAGGTCCCCGCAAGGGCGAACGACGGACCATCGACTCGTGGGCCCACCGCGATCACTCCTGGACCCACCGATTCGTGCGCTCCAGCTCCTGGGAGCCGCGCAATCATCGAACGCTACAACGATCCCTCGGTCACTTCTGGCCGTCGATCCAGCTCGAGAACCGTCACCTCAATGCGTTCGGCTGGATGGATCCGGACCGGCAACTGCCCGAGGGCGCCAACCCGGTAGGAGGATGGATAGGCGACGCCGACGGGTCGCGACCGATCGTCGGCGCCTCATGCGTCCCGCGCCTCGAGGACGATTGCCGCACGGCTATGTCGTTCGACCTCCGGTTCGATCTCGGCGACGAGCAACTCACCATCGCGACGGGCCGAAAGCACGCCCAGACTCGCAACGGTTTGATGCGTGATGAGAACGACGCCGAGGCCCGCCTGGACTGTTACGAGCCCTTCTTCGACTTCGAGGTGCTCGAAACCGGAGAGCGCGGTTATGGCGTCGTCGAGTACTCCATCAACCCGCCCATGCCCCGATTCCGCTACTGATGCGCGCCGCATTCCTCGACGGAAGGGAAGAAATCGCAGTTCGCGAGGTACCGCCTAGTCGAGTTGAAGGCCACCTCGTCGAAATCGATGTCATAGCTTGCGGGATTTGCGGTTCCGACCTCCACGGATGGCGTCATCCGGACTCGATAATCGGGCGGGGCAAGACATCGATCCCCGGGATGGCGGGACACGAAGTCGTCGCTTGGGCACCACGAGCTGAGGGCGGGCGCGGCCGGCGGGTCGTCCTCGATCCGACTCTCGCGGGGAATTGCGGGAAGTGCACGGCGTGCCTGAAAGGCGAGGCGCGGTTCTGCGGCAACCGGGCTCCTCTCCGGTCATGGGGGTTCTCGGAGCGGATGTCAGTCAACGCCTGGAGCCTGTTCGACGTTCCCGACGGAATGGACGACGAATTGGCGAGCCTCACGGAGCCGCTGGCATGTGCAGTTCACGCCTACCGGGCCAGCCACATATTCGCCGCACAGGACGGGACACTGGCCGGTCGCAAGGTCGCAGTGATCGGAGCGGGTGCAATCGGACTGCTCGCGACCGCCGCTGCCGCGCGTTTCGGTGCCGATGCCGTGCTGTGTGTGGCTCGCTACCCCCGCCAGGCTGAGGCGGCCAAGACCCTCGGGGCGATCGACGTCTTGGATCCCGCTGTTGACGATGTGGTCTCCGGAATACGTGGGTTCGCGCCCGATGTTGTAGTCGAGGCAGTCGGGGGAGGGCCGGAGACCTTCGATCTCGCGGTTCGAACTGTCAATCCGGGTGGTGAGGTGCTGGTGCTGGGGTTGTTCAACGATCCAGCGCAGCTTGACACGCGCCGGGCCGCGTTTCGCGAGTTGCGCCTGTTCTTCTCGATGACCTACGGGGTCATCGACGGCCGTCACGACTTCGAGGTCGCGCTAGAACTCCTCAGGTCGGATCCGGATGCTTTCGCCGGCCTCGTTTCGCACCGGTTTCCTCTCGAGGAGACGGCTGACGCGTTCGTCACGGCAGCGGAAAAGTCGACGGGGGCTCTGCGGATCGTCGTGACGCCTTGAAGTTCGGGCTCCACCTCCCCCAGCTCGGCAGAGCGGCCTCGCCCGAGAGAATCGGGGCCGCGGCTGTCGTCGCCGAGGACCTCGGCTTTGCTGATGTGTGGGCGTCGGATCACGTAGCGGTCCCGACGTCGATAGAGGGCTTGCCCTCGTTCTTTCCGGAGCCGATCCCGCTGCTGGCGCTCGCGGCGGCTCACACCCGGCGGGTCGGCCTTGGAACCAGCGTCATCGTCCCTGCCTATCGAAATCCGATGCACTTCGCCAAGCAGTGGGCGACGTTGGATTGGCTGGCGCCCGGACGGACGATTCTGGGGGTCGGAGCCGGATGGCTGACCGAGGAATTTGCCGCGGTCGGCGTTCCGATCCGGGGCCGCGGCGAGCGGCTCGACGATTACATCCGTGGGTGGAGGGCCCTTTGGACGGGAGCCACACAGTTCGAGAGCCGATTCTTCTCGTTCGAGGGGGTCCGAGTGAAGCCGATGCCCTCCGAGGCGATCCCCGTCTGGATAGGTGGTTCATCAGCGGGTGCGTTGCGTCGAGCTGCCTGGTGTGACGGCTGGCACGGAACCTGGGCGCCGCTCGAGGAGTTCAAGAGGAGGGTCGTGATGCTCCTCGCGGAGATGGAGAAGATCGAGCGCAGTCGCGAAGAGGTCACCGTCTCAATCCACATGGAGGTCACCATCGGTGACGGTCTCGATTACTCGGGCTGGTCGTCCGTTGGCGACGGCTACGGTGATCGGCGGCCGGTGACCGGGCGTCCGGAGGATGTCGCAGAACTTCTGGTCGACTACGCGGAAGCCGGGCTCGACCACGTCCTTGTCACACCGGTGGTTCGCGGCGAAAGAGCCTGGGACGAGATGGTTCTCGGCATCGCCGCCCTCAAGGATCTCGTCGAGAAGGGCACGCATTGAGCGTCGGGTTCCCTCCGATGCACCACATCGGGATTGTCGTATCGGATCTCGATGGTGCCATGGACGAACTCAGCAGCCAGCTGGCCCTCACGTGGACGCCGATACGACACAGCGAACGCATAGTGCGCCACCTCGGCCGGCTGGTAACGACCGACCTCCGACTCTCCTACTCGATAGAAGGCCCCCCTCATCTGGAGTTGATCAGTCAGGCCCGAGGCACGCCGTGGGAACCGACCAGAGGAGGCATACACCACGCCGGGTACTGGGTTCAGGATCTGCGCGGCGCCGGACGGCTACTGACCCGGGCCGGGATGACGCTCGAAGCCACCTATGACGCCGAGGACGGTGGGTTGCTCGGCTTTGCATACTTCACCGACGCGAATGGCTTCCGGATCGAGATCCTCGATGATTCTCGTCGGCAGTCGTTCGACGATTGGCTTGCGGGCGGGCCGGGTTAGGCCGGATCCGGCGACTGCGCGACCGCGACCATCGAATACGATCTATACGTACGAGGAGGCCGATCATGTCGATCGATATCGCGGGTTTCAGCCATACCGCGCTCGCCGTGCCCGACCTCGAGACAGCCATGGGCATGTACGGGACCGCACTCGGCCTGACATGGGCACGCCCCCAGCAACGAGCAATGAGTATCCGGGTCGCGGCCGGTGACCTGACGACGGAGATCCGGTTCACATACTCCCGGCAAGGTCCGCCCTACCTTGAGCTCATCGAGGGTGCCGCCGGCACGATCTGGGCACCGGTGAGCGGGCTCCATCACATCGGACTGTGGAGCCATCAACTCGAGATCGACGCCGCGCAGTTGGAGCATCGAGGGATGGCCCTCGAGGTGGCCGGCCTCAGCAGATCAGGCGAGCAGCCCTCCGGATTCACCTACCACCGTTCGGCCCACGGGCTGAGGGTCGAGCTGGTGGACGCCGCGGCGCGGGCCGCTTTCGAACGCTGGCTCGCGGGAGGGGACTTTCGCTGACGGGGGCGACGCCCGGCGGGGCCGGTTCGGGTCATCGCCGTCGAAGTGGCCGGACCGCGCGTTGTTAGGGCCGGTTCACGCTATGCCCGCTCGTTTTCAATCACGGATCCCGTGGTCGGTCCGTGGGGCGGCGGTGGGATATGGCGCCGCCAGCGGCGTCTATGGCAAGGACTGCGGACGCAGGCGTACCCGCAGGGTACGTTGAGGAGGCAGGACGCAGCCAGAGGCGTTGATAGCGGTCCAGAGCACGCCGACCGCAACACAGACCGACCACGATCAAGTAGATTGACGCCGAACCGTCCGAGGGGCAACGATGCCGTCCGTCCACATCGATCACGTCGCTATGTGTGTGCGCGATCTGGAAGCGGCGATCGCTGATTGGCGCGACATTCTCGGAGTTCTCTCGCCGGAGCACACACTGCAGCTGACCCGAGGTGAAGGCACGGCCGACGGCGTTCACATGGTCTGGGCAACCTTTCAGAATCCCGATCCCCGCGGCATCAGCATTCAGCTGTGGGCACCGGGCACGCCGGGAACCTGGGTCGACAAACTGCTCGACCGCCGCGGCGAGTTCGTCCACCACATCGCGTTTCTCTCCGACGACTTCGGCCACACGGTTGAGCAATGTCGTCAAGCTGGACTACCGGTTCTGCTCGACGAGAACAGCGGTCCTCCCGACATTCCATGGCTGCAGTGGAATTTCATCGGAGAGGACAAGGCGCACGGGGTGCTGATCGAACTCGCTACCCGGTACCAAGCTGTGGGCGATCGCTGGTATCCCCATCCCGGCAACGCCGAGAACAGCCATCTCGCTGCGGAGCTTCGGCAGCGTTGGGACGAGGTACCCTCCGGCGAAGACTGACCGGGCGGCGCATCGTCGGGGAGGTCGCTTACCCGCCGCGATCTAGTTCGCTCTGGATCCACTCCCGAAGCCGATACTTCTGGATCTTTGTCGCGGACATGGGCCACTCGGTTACGAAGCGCACGTAGCGGGGCACCTTGAAGCTCGCGATCTTGTCGCGGCAGTACTCGACGAGCTCGTCGGCCGTTGTCTCGATGCCGTCATGGAGCTCGACGAAGGCTGCGGGCACCTCGACATATTTGGGATCCGGCGCAGACACGACCTGCGCGATCTTTACCGCCGGATGCGTGCCGAGATACGACTCGATCTCGACAGCTGCGACGTTTTCACCTCCGACTTTGAGCATGTCCTTGAGGCGCCCGTGGTAGCTGATGCGCCCGTCGGCGTCGAGGCTGCCGAGGTCCCCCGTGTGAAGCCAACCGTCGGCGTCCATCGTCTCTGCCGTCTTTTGCGGGTCCCGGTAGTAGCCCTCGAAGAGGCAGTAACCCCGAATGTTGATCTCGCCATGCTCGTCGACACCTCGCGGCTCGCCCGTCTCCGGGTCCACGATACGAATCTCGATCCCCGAGAAAGGGCGCCCGCACGTGGTCGAGCGTTCGTCGAGAGTGTCGGTCAGTTCGTTGAAGGAGACCACCCCGGCGGCTTCGGTGAGACCGTACGCGCTGACCTGGACGGCGTCGGGATATGCGGCTTGAAACGCCGTAAGCATGTCGGGCGAGGCCACGTTGTTGACCACTCTGACTCGTGTCAGGTCGACTTCTTTCCATCTCGGATTGTGTATCAGCGCAGTGGTCAGGGTCGGGAAGGAAGGAAACAACACCGTCGGTCGCTCCGTCACGATCTGGTCGATTGCGGCGTCGGGTTCGAAATGCGTCATGGACAGAAAAGTGGCGCCAGCGTCGAACACGGCCGTGATCGGCAGAATCACCGACATGTGGAACATCGGTAGCGGGTCCCAGAACACATCGTCAGCGGTCAAGAGGTAACGCTGCCGGCTCATGGCGCGACCGCTGCGGACCAGGGCCTCGTGAGTAAGGGGACAGCCTTTCGGAAGGTCGGTGGTCCCCGACGTGTAGATCATGATGCACACGCTGCGCACCGCCACCCTTGCTGCGAGCTGCTCGATTTCCTCCTCGCTGGTCCGCTCTGCGGCCGCTTCGAACTGTCCCTGCGAGAGCATTCCGTCCGGCTGGGATCCCCCGAGACCAACTACTGAACGCAGACGTGGCGCGGAGGAGAGATGGAGTTCCGTGACGTTCGCCGTCTCGCCGATGCCGGGAAGGCTCGCTCGCACCAACTCAACGAAATCGACACGGTCAGGAGCCACGTCAGTGGTGATGAGGATGTCGAGATCCGCGTTCTCGATGAGGTAACCGAGCTCGTGTTCCTTGTATCTGGCGTTGATCGGGACCGCAACGGCCCCTAGGAGGGCAACGCCAAAAAGAAGCTCTACGTACTCGATCTGGTTCGGCATGAACAATCCGACGTGATCCCCGGGCCCGATCCCGAGCGCACGGAGTGACCGGGCCCGCCGGATTGCACTAGCGAGCAGTTGCGAGTAGCTGAGGCGACCGCCGGGAAAAGCCAGGGCCACATGCTCTGGCGACCGCCGCGCCGCTGCCATGAGGAGACCTCCCCAGGTCGTCACCTCAACCGGGGAGCTCCGCATCAGTCGGCGGCGCCTCGGAGAACCGGCCGATTGCCCTTCCAGACGACCTTCCCGCTCAGGACGGCTTCCTCGGTGATGCCGGGGACCGGGGTTCCCCAGTCGAGGTTGCTGTCCACGAATTGGAACAATGCCCCGAAGCCGCTCTTGGGACGGAGGAACGTCTCGCGCCATGTCGGTCTCGAGAGGTCGGTGCCGGTGACCTCGAATCCTGCCGACTCCAGTTCCGGTATGAGCGCCTCGATGTCCTCGAAGAACAAGGTGGCGTGGTGAAAGCCCTCGCCGTGCCTATCGATGAACCGCGCGATGACCCCTTCGTCATCCAGCGGCATGAGAAGCTCGATCTTGGTTCCCGGAGCGAGCTTGTACTGGAGAGACCGCATGGCGAGTCTCTCGTCGTCTCCGCCGGTGACGAAGGTCGCGCCCAACAGATCTCGAACGAGAACCACCGCCCTGTCAAGAGACCGAACCGCGAGAGCGATGTGGTCGAACGAAAGCGCACGAGCCTCAGCGATCGCCGGAGCCCGAGTGCTGGGGTCCTGGGAGCGATCGGATTGCTGCACCAGCACGCTACCTCCGGCTCGAATCGCGTTTGATATCGTACCCCGCGTGTCAGAACCGACGCCGATTGCCGTCCCGGGTGAGCCGGAGGGCCGCGAAGACACCACTCCGGGCCTGATCACAGCATTACACGGCGCCCAAGTCACCGGCGAGACCAGCTGTTTCCTGCGCGCTGCCCGAGAGTTCGGTGCTGCGGTCGATGGCTCCTGTCCCGCGCTGAGGGCAAGGCGCCCGGAGGTGTATCGGTGACCGATTTCGACGCCATCGTCATAGGAGCCGGAGCCGCCGGCCTCAGCGCTGCGGCCCTACTGGCCACCGAGGGCCAGCGTGTTCTGGTCGTGGAGCGAAGCAACTTTCTGGGCGGCCGCGGCATGGCCACCAACGACGAAGGCTACGAACTGAACCTCGGGGCCCATCTCCTCGAAGACCCCGGATCGGGGATAACGAGGATCTTTCAGCATGTCGGAAAGGAGCTGCGCCACGGGCCATGTAACACCGACATGCCGGTTTGGGATCACGTCACAGAGGCCTGGGGGTCGATTCGAGACCGCTACTCGGGCGGCAAAGAGCAGCTGAAGAAGGTAATCCACGCGCTGGTGACCACTCCGTACGAGGAGCTCGAGCAGTGGGATGACCGGCCGATGCGCAGCTGGATCTCTCAATACACCGACCACGAGGGCGTGAGCGACCTCTTCGAGTTCATCAGCGTCATGGAGTGCATGACGGAGGATTGGTGGGACCACTCGGCGAGCGACAACCTCTTCAATCGAAAGATGCACTACTCCGAGAGGCGCATGGCGGCATACTCGTTCTGGCCGGAGGGAGGCTGGGACAAGATCTTCACCACTCTCCGAGACGTTGTCGTGGATCGGGGTGGGGAGGTTCGGCTGGGGCGGCGAGTCAGCCGCGTGCTGATAGCCGACGGCGAGGTGAAGGGGATCGCACTGGCCCGACCGGATGCCGTCCTGCCGAACGAGATCTTCCACGACGAGATCGTCACCGCTCCGGTGGTGGTCTCGACCCTGCCGGTGTGGCATGTGCTCCAGATCGTGCCCGAACAGCAGCTACCGGATTGGTACGTGGGTCAGATCAAGTACCTCGCCCAGGACCGCTGGCGCATTTCTTGGGCGGGGCTCTATGTCGCCACCGAAGAGCCCGTTGCCGTCATCGACCGGCAGGAAATCGCGACCTGGCTGCACAGCCCGCTCGGACGTACCTCCGGGTTCATGTTCGAGATGACCGCCATGGACCCCTCGGTGGCCCCCGAAGGCCGGCACCTCTACGTCATGGGCTCGATGCTGCACCGGTTCAACAGAGGACGTGACATCGACTTCGTCAAACGGAAGTTCGACGAGTTCGAACAGGACGTCGAGACCATGTGGCCGGCGCTGCGGAATCACGTCTTCAAGCGGCGCCATTACACCTTCGACCCCTCGTTCGGCGTTATCCAGAAGCCGGGCCTGGTCGGCCGTTATCGCCCGCACTGGAAGGCACCCAACGTGTCAGGTCTCTACTTCGCGAGCGAAACCTTCAAGTCACGCGGCATAGGGGTCGACCGAGCCGCCAGAGCCGGGCTGACGTGCGCCGAAGACATTCTCGGGCGCCGATTGTGGCCGCTCGATGAAGGGTGGCGTTACTAGTTGTAGTGGCCGGTTGCCAGTAGCCAATGGGCAACCTGGAGGTAATCAAGCTCCTTGTGCCCCTAGGCCTGTTCGATGGCATTTGTTACTCCCTAGGTGACAACATCCACTGACCACTGACCACTGACCTGCTACTCAGGCAGACTTGAGCAGGTCCTTGAGGTCGTTCATGGCCTTGAAGCTGAACCGTGCCAGGTCAGGGTCGGCGAGACCGGTGACGTTCCACATCACCAGATGGCGCAGGCCCGCGGCGTGGTAGTCACCGATCTGAGCGGCGACCTGCTCCACGGTGCCCGCAAAGGCATAATGCGCCGACACCCTCGGAGGAATCGCCTCGACGATCCGATTCACCTCCTCGACCGGGACCCGGCTCGGGATGAAGTCATGGAACCCCCCGGCTTCGCCCAGCGGAGGCGTGACCCCGAGGCTCTCGAAGGCCCAATTCGGCATGAGGATGCAGATCATCCGGATCATCGGAGAAGCGAGGAGTCGCGCCACGGTCCGCTCATCCGGTCCGATCAGCACATAGCCGAGCATCCCGGGTGTGAATCGATCAAGCTTCCGCCCTGCCTCTCTGGCACCAGCGTGGATCCGGTCCAACGCAGCGCGGTACGCCGCGGGCGACATCTTCGTGGGGAGCCACCCGTCCGCGTACCGGCCGGTCAGCGAGAGCATCCTCGGTCCGTGTGCAGCCAGCCAGATCTCCGGCGGTCTCTCGCCATACGGGTCGAGGCCCATGACCGCGTCCTCCAGCCGGAAGTGGTCACCTTCGAAGTCGACCGTCTCGGCACCCGCGTTGATGAGCAGCCGGATCACCTCCAGCCCTTCGGCCAGCTTGCCGACGGGCCGATCCCACTCGATCCCGTACGGCTGGATGTTGAGCTGTTCGCCTGAGCCGACTCCCAGAATCGCCCGGCCCTTCGTCATGTGGTCCAACGTGAGAATCGTCTGGGCAACTGACGCGGGATGACGGCGCAGCAGATCGGTCACACATGTGCCGAGGCGGATCCGTTCCGTCTGCGCACCGACTGCCGCCATCATCGCGAAGGGATCGACGTGTACGTGGCCCGAAGGTTGATGTCTTGCGAGTGGTGTGAAGTCGTCAGTCCACATGCTGTCCGGGTGCCATCCCATGAGGTGGTCCGGCCACCACACGGCGTCGTAGCCGGCTTGATCCATCTTGACACCGAGAGCCACGCCGCGATCGACGGGTGGAGTGATCTGGCCGGGGGCACCGAGTTGGATGTCCAAGATCGTCATTCCTCGCGATGGCGCACCGAGCGGTCGCAGCCGGATGCTGACGTGTTCACGCTATACGCGTCAAGGGGGAGGCCGTAGTCCGAATTCATCGGCGATTCGGCGCCGCAAGTCGACTTTTCGAATCTTGGTCGCCGACATGGGCCAGTCGGTGACGAACCGCACATGACGAGGCACTTTGAATGAGGCGATCACGCCTTCGCACCAAGCGATCACCTCCTCGACGGACAATTCGGTCTCAGGGACTACTTCGACATACGCAACGGGCACTTCTCCCAATCGCCCGTCGGCCAGGCCGACGACAGCTGCCATCGCGATTCCGGGATGGGCCATGAGGTGTGACTCGACCTCGATCGCCGCCACGTTCTCGCCACCGACCTTGAGCATGTCCTTGAGGCGGCCTCGATAATGGAGGAGCCCGTCGCCGTCGATCATGCCGAGGTCGCCGGAATGGAACCACCCGTCCTCGTCGAACGCTTCCGCGGTCAGGTCGGGGCGTCCGTGGTATCCCGAAAACATGGTCGGACCTCGCAGCACGATCTCACCCTCGACCCCCGCCGGGGCCCTCGCGCCATCGGCTATGTCGCGAACCTCGACCTCGGCGCCATGGAGCGCCAAACCTGGCAGGATGCGTCGCTCGATCGGGTCGTCGGGATCCGACAGAGCCATAGAACCAGCGACCTCGGTCATACCGAAACCTGTGACGACCCGTGCTCCAAACAGCTTCTCCTCGAGGTCACGCAACTGGCCGGGCGGCGCAACATTCATGACCGTACGCACGTGGCCGAAGGAGTCGGCGTCGAAGCCCTCGGCCTCGACGAGAGCGTTCGTAATGGGCGGAAACGCCGTAAACAGAGTCGTGGCCTGTTCCTCTTCAATCAATCGAAGCCCAGCGGCGGGGTCGAAGGTGGGCATTGAACAGTAGGTACCAAACCTCGACAGCATGGCGAACAGCGGTTGGCTGCACCCGACGTGGAACATGGGCAACGGGCCGAACAGAGCATCACCTTCGCGAATACCCAATCGATCAGCAGTGTCCTCGCCCTGGCGCACCATGGCTTCGTGGGTAAGAACACAACCCTTCGGCAGGGCGGTGGTACCGGACGTGTAGAAGATGGCCGCCGGGTCGCCCGGAGCAACCCGCGCCGCGGCGCGCTCGACCGCCCCTTCAGGCACACTCCCTCCGGCGGCGTCCCACAGGGCTGAGGGCAGGAATCCTTGGGCTCGAGAAGAGCTGAGATCGACGACGTAATCGAGGCTGGGTGTGGCCGCGAGATCGAGCCTGGCGCCACCGGCGGCCTCGCCCTCGGTGGAGAGTTCGGGGAATGCCCTGCTGATACGCTCGACGTACGAGACCGCGCCACTCTCTTCGGCCACGAACAGCACCCGGATACCGGCGTCGGGCACGACGTGTTGCAGCTCCCGCGATTGGAACCTTCCGTTGATCGGCACGACGATCGCCCCGATCAACATCGCTCCGAACCATGCCTCGAGATAGACCAAGGAGTTCGGGAGGAGGATTCCGACCCTGTCGCCGTGGCGCACACCGAGCCCGTGCAGCGACCGCGCGGCAGTCACCGAGCGGTCCAGCAATTGTGAGTAGGTACGTCGCTCGCCGGGGAAGACCAGAGCGTCGCGATCGGGGACACGCTCGGTGCCCCGAATGATCAGATCACCTGCCGTGCAGACCTCCCGATACTGCACGGTCAAGCTCCTTCGTCCCGCTGTCGGTCCCCTCGCGTTTGATATCGTACCCGGCGTGCCAGAACCGACGCCGATTGCCGTCCCTGCCGAGCTGGAGGGCCTCAACGACGCCGTTCCGGGCCTGATCTCAGCATTACGCGACGCGCGAGTCGTCGGCGAGGCCGGCAGTTCCCTCGACGAGCGAGAAATCGAACTCGTTCGGATCGCCACCCTGGTTGCGCTCGGAGCCCCTGCGGCGTCGTTTCGGGCTCATGTCACTCGAGCGTTGTCTGCCGGCGCGTCGGTAGATGAGGTGTGGGGATCGGTCGCCGCCATCGCCACTCTCGTGGGCGTTCCCCGGCTCGTCGCATCGGCGCCTCACATCGCAGCTGCTCTCGAAGGTCACGAAGCCGGCCGCGAGGACGGACCACCTACCACACGTTAGGTAGGCTGTACATGTGGATCGCGCGGGTGAGTGACGGCGATCTCCGCCTGGCCATTTCAAGAGGATCGGGCAGCTTTTAACGCGAATCGATAGCCGGCAAGGAAGGCTGACGTGGATTTCGGTTTCACGGAGGAACAAGAGCTCTTTCGTAGCTCAGTGCGGGACTGGGTGGACAACGAGATACCCAAGGACTATGCCAACCGCCTCGAACAGCAGGAGTACGAGTTCCCCCACGAGCTGTGGGACAAGTTCACCGAGGCGGGGTTCCATGGGATCGGCATCGACGAGAAATATGGCGGTCAGGGCGGAGACATCATCAGCCAGATGATTCTCTGTCGCGAGCTGGCGCGTTCCCTGGCAGGCTTGACGTGGGTGTGGGGCATCTCTTCGTTCTCCGGGGCCAAGTCGGTCGGGCTCTATGGCTCGGAGCAGCAGAAGCGGAAAATCCTTCCCCGACTCGCCAGAGGCGAGGTCAAGTTTGCCATCGCATACACGGAGCCTGCGGGCGGCACCGACCTGCTCGGCGCCATGACAACGACCGCGGTCAGGAGCGGCGACGGATGGGTGATCAACGGCCAGAAGATCTGGTCCACCGCGGCCCACGTTGCCGACTACCTGCTGCTACTGGCACGCACCGAGCCCGTCACCACCAAGAAGAGCGCCGGTACCACTGTGTTCCTGGTGCCTGCGAAACAGGACGGCGTGACTACCCGCCAGATCCCGAAGATCGGAATGCGCTCGGTCGGGTCATGCGAGGTGTGGCTCGACGACGCGTGGGTGCCCGACGAGTTGGTTCTCGGCGAGCCGGGGAACGGGTTCAAGCAGAGCCTCGGAACGCTGAACAACGAACGGATCATGCTGGCCGCGCTCTGTGTCGGGATCATCGACGGCGTGCTGGAAGACGCCCTGGATTACTTGGCGGCCCGGGAGGCGTTCGGCAAGAGGCTGGAGCAAATGCAAGTTCTCCAGCACTACATCGCAGACATGAAGATGATGCAGTCCCAGGCCGAGCTCATGACATTCAATGCGGCCTGGCGCCAATCCGAGGGCCTCGAATGTGGCCTCGAATCCAACATGGCCAAGGTCGTGACTTCGGAGAACGCGGGCAAGTGTGCCGACCTCGCCCTGCAGATGTTTGGAGGGATGGGGTATGCGTACGAGACCAACCCTCAGCGCTACTGGAGGGACGCAAGGCTCTACCGCATAGGCCCTATCGCCAACGAGATGGCGAGGAATTCCATCGCCGAGGCTCTTGGAATGCCAAGGTCTTTCTAGGGCGTGTTCACGCTATGCGCGCTCGTTTGTTATCGCGGGTCCCGTGGACCGACCACGTTCTAAACGATGAGCAGAGGCCTCGACGGGAGGGTGGCGTTGATCACCGGTGGCGGGCGAGGTATCGGATTGAGCATCGCGTTGCGCCTCGCCTCGGAAGGTTGCAAGGTCGTGGTCAACGACCGCGATGCCGACCTGGCCCGCCGAACCGCGGATGAGGCAAGGCGATCCGGAGGGACGGCCGGCGATGTGGGTGGCAGCGTTACCGACCCTGCAGATACCGAGGCGATGGTCGCCGCTGCAGCCGAGCTATTCGGCGGACTCGACATCGTCGTCAACAATGCCGGCCTGACCGCAGACGACTGGCTTCATCGGATGTCGGACGAGAAGTGGGATCTCGTGATGGACGTGTGCCTCAACGGGACGTTCAACGTGTGCCGATCGGCGGCGAGGCTGCTTCGAAAGGACGCTCGCGAGATCCGCTATCACCGGAAAGTGGTGAACATCGTCTCGATCAACGGAGTCTACGGCGCCGCAGCCAACGTCAACTACTCGGCAGCGAAAGCCGGTGTCATCGGAGTCACCAAGTCCCTGGCTCGGGAGTGGGCAGGGCAGAAGATCAACGTCAACGCGATCGCGCCGGGGTACATCAAGGGCACCCGTCTCTCCGGTCCCCGCGACCACGCCGAGCGTTTCGGAATCCCCGCGGAGATGATTCCGCAGATCGAGGCACAGATTCCGATAGGGCGACCGGGACTCCCGGAGGATGTCGCGGCAGCGGTTGCCTTCCTGAGTTCGAGCGAATCGGACTATGTCACCGGCCAGGTGCTGGAGGTGCACGGCGGCCTCGAGTTCATTCAGTTGGTCTGAGCGCAGGCTCGCCACCGGGCCCCGAGACGTTCAAGGAGGGTGGGGATTGGTGGATAGCAAGGTAACAACGATCGATGAGGCGATCTCCACCCATGTGCAGCACGGCGACGTTGTCGCATTGCAGAACATGGCTACCCAGGCGGCGCCGATGGCGGCGGTGCGTGAACTCATAAGACAGGAGAAGCGCGGCTTGGGGGTTGTGGTCCTGGTCGGGGGCATCGCCGTCGATTGGCTCTCCTTCGCAGGCGTCATGGACCGGCTGATCGGCGCCGCGGTGACGATGGAACAGTTCGGGCTGTGCCAGCGCTACCGCAAGGCTGTCGAGAGCGGCCGGGTGCGCGTCGAAGAGCTCTCCGAGACCGCACTGAACGCCCGCCTCGGCGCCGGCGCCCGGAACCTGCCATATCTTCCGACACGCGGCCTGATCGGAACCGATCTGATCAGACAGAACCCCGACAACCTGCGGTTGGTCGAGGATCCCTTCGGCGGTCCTGCGGTCGTGGCTTGCCGTGCCCTCGTTCCGGACGTCGCGCTCGTCCACGCCCACCGCGTCGACCCCGAAGGCAACGTGCAGTACAAACCGACCACCCTCTGGCCGGATATCGGGATCTTCCCGAAGGCCGCTAGGAAGGTCATCGTCACGGCCGAGGAGATCGTCCCATCCGACATTCTTCGACGCAGCCCCGACCGCACGGTGCTCCCCGGGTTCGTCGTGGACGCCGTAGTAGAGGTTCCGTACGGCGCCCACCCCACGTCGTTCTTCCCCGAATATCGCTACGACTCCGACTTCCACCTGGCGTGGGCAAAGGTGTCACGGGACGACGGCGCGGCACAGGATTTCCTCGACAAGCACGTACTCAGCCCGAGGTCTCAAGCCGAATACCTCAGCGCCGCCGGGGGTGCGGCGATGATGAGCCGCCTCCGTGGTGAGGAGGGCGCATGAGCGGGAAGGCACACCAGGACGCGCGCCACTACACGGTCGACGAGTTGATGATCAGCGTGCTCTCGAGCTTCTTCGAGGACGGCGATCAGGCATGCAACGGGATGGCGTCGTTCCTACCGGTGTGTGCCTTCATGCTGGCCCGACTCACGCACGCTCCCGGCCTGGTGTGGTTGGCGTCGGCCACAGGTCTCGAACCGCGACCGGCGAAGGTGCCGGCTTCGACTCTCGAGTCGGAACTCTGGAGCGACTCGGTCATGTACATGGAGCAATACGGTGACTTCTGGAACTACGCCATGAACGGGAGATGGCTGCAGAAGTTCTGCGTGGGAGCCGCTCAGCTCGACATGTACGGCAACGCCAACAACTCGGTGATCGGTGCCGACTTTCACGCTCCGAAGGTACGTTTGCCCGGTACGGCAGGCCTCGGCGACATGGGATCGCTCGGCAAGCTCCTCTACTACTGGAACCCGAATCACAGCCCCCGCAGCCTCGTCGAGAAAGTCGATTTCGTCTCAGCGGCCGGGTATCTGGGCGGCGGTGACGAGCGCGAGGATCTGGGTCTGACGGGGGGGCCACAGGCGGTCGTCACCAACCTCGCCGTCCTCGACTTCGAGCCGGAGAGCAAGCGGATGCGCCTCAGGTCGGCCCACAGAGGCGTCACCGTGGACGACATACGCGCCGCCACCGGGTTCGAACTGGTTATCCCGACCGATGTGCCGACCACCCCGGAGCCGACCGACGACCAGGTACGCCTCATCCGTGAGGTCATCGACCCTGATGGGATGCGTAAGCGCGAGTTTCGAGCGTCCTGACCTGGGGGCATGGCTATCCGACAGCACCTGCCCCATGTGTGGGCTGACCGCGTGATGCCGCGATGCCGGCAGCTCCCGCATGCCACGCTGCCAATCCTCCGAAAGGCACCGCCGTGGCAACCGCCTCCGCCAGTTCGGTGTCCGACGCGCCCTCCTTTCGGGCGGCGGCTGCATGCGCAGCGACGAAATCCGGCTCGAGCAGCGAGCTGTTGATGGCCACGAGCAAGAGCTCGGTGTGCAACGGGCTGAGTCCGGTGTCACGCAATCCCGAACGTCGTAGTAACAGGTGACCTTCGAGAGCGCGGGGGACCTCATCGGCCAGCAGCCGGATACGGTCGGGCACCGTTCCGTACACGGACGCGGCATATGCCTTCGCCTCGTCGACACTCACCCTGCCCGCCAGCGGCTCGCTCGTTCCGGCTCGGCAGCGAGGAACCAGCTGATCGGCCGCGGCGATGAGCCTCCGGTAGGGTGGAATCCCGCGTGAGACCAGAAGGGTTAGCGCGGCGCCATCGGCCTGGTCCCTGCTCAAGCCTGATGCGAACGCCTGCTCCAGGCATGCGGAGCTCAAATCGTCTTCCAGCTTGACGGATCCGATGGCTGCCATGTAGAGCCACTTGACCGAGGCCGGCAACGAACCGGCGCCGGTTGCGGCGTCGGTGAGTCTGGCGAGCCCTTCGGCGGCGACCGGATGGGCCGCGACGAGGCCATCGAGCCAGTCCGGGGAACCCAACCACGTTTGCAGCCGATCGGGGCCCGCGGGCGATGTCGCCTCCATCTTCCTCCTTTCGGGTCGACGGTTCATCTTCGCCGCCGCCTCCGAGACAAACCTACAGTCCTCGGATGGGAGGGTGCTGAAAGGAGACGGGAATGGGTTGGCCCGCGATGGCTTGACCTGGGGTTTCGTTGCTGACACTCGGGCCAACTGGACGTTTTTCAGTACCCTCCTCAGGCGAGGTCGATCGAGGGCTTACGATTTGGCAGTCCTCGAAGATGGGAGGGACCGTGGTACCGAAGAAGGCAGTCGTCACCGGCGCCGGCCGCGGAATCGGCATGGCCGTCGCCGAAGTTCTCGAAAGGGAGGGTTACGAGGTCTTCCGGCTCGACCTAGAGCCTGGTCCCGGGATATGGCAGTGCGACGTAGCGGAGCCCACGGCCGTCGAACGAGCCGCTGCTGCGATCGGCCCCGTCGATGTTCTTGTTAACAACGCGGGCATCTGGCGGTTTGCGCCGCTGGAGCAAGTGGATCCGGCCGAATTCAAGAGCGTCCTCGACGTGAACTTGCGCGGAACGTTCCACTGCACCCGCTACTTCGGCGCCGCGATGCTGGGCAAGGGCGGGGTGATCATCAACGTGGCCTCGATCGCGGCATCCGTGGTCGGTTCGGGCGCGGGAGCCTATTCGGCCTCGAAGGCGGGTGTGGTGGCCTTGACCATGCAGACAGCCATCTCGTGGGGGCCTCGTGGCGTCAGGTGTAACGCGGTGGCCCCCGGTCTCATAACCACTCCCGGTACTGCCGACATCTACGACGACCCTGCGAGACGTGCGGCACGCGCCGCTGCCGTTCCCTCACGCCGGATCGGCACACCAGGAGATGTCGCCGGACTCATCGCCTTCCTCGCTTCCGACGCGGCTTCCTACATAAACGGACAGACGATCTACGTCGATGGCGGGCTGAGTGCTGCGCTCCTCGAGCTACTACCTCGCCCCCCAGAACTGGAGGGGCTAGAGGATTAGTTCCTGGTCCCTAGTTGCTAGGACGTGTTCACGCTATGAGCGTTCGTTTGTTATCGCGGGTCCCGTGGTCGGTCTGTGGGATGGCAGTGGGATGTGGCGCCGGCAGCGGCGTCTATGGCAAGGACTGCTGACGAAGGCGTACCCGCAGGGTACGTTGAGGAGGCAGGACGCAGCCAGGGGCGTCGATGGCGGTCCAGAGCACGCCGACCGCCGCACAGACCGACCACGATCAACTAGTTGATAGTCATTGCTTGGATGCCCAGTAAAGGCTGTGGAGCTTCCCCCGCCTGCTGTTTCACCGGGATCCTCGTCTCGGCGCGATGTGAGACCCAGACCACCTTCGGACTCTGGCGTGATCTATATCATGATAATCTATTGTTGACTACTAGCAACTACCAACTACTGACCAGAGACCAATCACGTCCGGGGGCCTCCCGAACGGGGCCGCGCTAGACCGCGAAAAAGGCTGCCAGCCCGACCTGGCGGAGCTATGCAGGTATATCCTGATGCAGACCCCGTCCCCCGCCTCCGAGCAGGTCACTCGACCCGCCCGAGTGCCGGACGGTACAACTGGGGCTTGGCGCGAAGCGCGGAAGGAGAGGTAGTGACGTTGCAGGACCATTCTTGGGGACCTTGGCACATACCACGCGAGTACTTCTCGGTACCGGCGTATTGGGATCCCGAGATCCAGGACGCAATCGCTGCCAAGGGCCGGTCGGTCAAGATCATCGACTGCACTCTCAGCGAGGGTGAGGACATGGTTGGCCGACACCTCTCGTGGGCGGCGCGCATTCGCCTGGCACACCTGCTCGACGAACTCGGTGTCGGCGAGATCACGACTCCGATCGGCCTGTCACCGCGAGAGCTCAAGGATTGGGTGAGAGCCTGCAAGCGCGGAGGCATCGAGACGCCCATCTGCGACAAGCTGATCGCCCACGTGCTGCCTCTCGAGCAGGGCGACTGGAAGAAGCGGTACGACAGTCACCTCGCATGCGAAGCGGACACGTTCGTCACCTTCCCCTATTACCCGCAAATCAGCTACTGGAGCGACTTCACAAAGGGCCCGTTCACCAAGGATCAGGTGGTCGACGCGATCCACGAGACCGTGAGCTACGGCGTGGGGAGAGACGCTCAGATCATCTTCAGCTTCCCCGACTCGTTCCGTCACAACGTCGAGACCATCAAACTGTTCTGCAAGGCAGGAGTGGACGCGGGCGCCATGGGCATCTACATCTACGACAGCCGGGGCCAGAGCAACCCGAGAGCCTCGTATCTCATCTGCCGCGAGATCAAGGAAACGATCGGCGACGTGAGCCTGTACGTCCAGCATCACAACGACCTCGGCATGGCTACGGCGAACTCGCTCGCCGCTGCCGAAGCCGGCGCGGATTTCATCGACGCGGCGATGAATGGTGTCGGCGACCGCTCCGGGACCGCGGCCCTCGAAGAGGTCGCATGCGCACTCTATGCGTACGGCTGGGACCCCGGAGTGCGTCTCGACAAGCTGCTCCCGCTCGCCGATGAGGTCGAGAAGGCATTCGGCGGCAACATCAGCAATGCCATAAAGCCCATCATCGGCTGGCAGGCGAACATGGAGGAGGGATACGGCCACCGCGACCCCGACGACCCGCCGGAGAGCCCGATGGCGATTGCCGGTGAGGTTCTGGGCAAACCGTTCGAAAGCGTGATAGGGCCGAACGTTTTCGGCAAGATCCACTACATCCAACCCGAGGGCCTGCACAAGCACAAGGAGATCATTGCCGACTTCATCGGAGAGCTCGGCTTCGAGTGCTCCGATGAAGACCTCGAAGAGGTTAGGAACCGCACCAAGGACGCTCTTCTGGGCAGGGCCGAGGGTTATATCACCATCGGTGAGCTCAAGCTCATAGTGGAAGGGGTGCTGGGGGCCAGTGACTGAATCGGGTGTGCCTCAGTACGTGATTCTGCATCAATACGGCGTGGATCCTGACGGTGACACCCGCCGGGAGTTGTGGCCTGAGTTCGTGCCGAAGCTGAAGGAGATTCCCGGGTTCGTGGCTGTCTACACGTTCGATGACCCGGACGCCCGAAAGGGTGTCAGCCTCACGTTCTGGGAAACCGAAGCCGCCGCTCAGGCCTACATCGACAGTGATGCCAGGCAGAAGCTCGACACCTTGGCTTCCGAGTTCCGACCGGCGACGAACCGCCGGATCCTGAGAATCCTTCAGGCAGATGATCCGCGCAAGTGAGGGAGAGCGAATGGGAATGGATGCCGAAGAATCGGGAAACGAGGGAAGGAGACGACATTGATGTCTAGGAGAATCAGAGGTCCTTGGAGGTTCTTGATCCTGGGGGTTGCGTTCGCTTTGGCGGCCGCGGCCTGCGGGGGCGACGATGCGCCTGCGGAGACTGTGGTGGTCACTTCGATTGTCGAGGTCGAGGTCGAGGTCCCGGGCGAGACGGTTACTGAGATAGTCGAGGTCGAGGTCGAGGTGCCGGGCGAAACAATCACCGTGACTTCCATCGTTACCGAGGTCGTTACCGAGGTCGTTACCGAGACCGTGGAGGTCGAAGTGACGGCGCCACCGCCGCCACCGGTACCTCTGTCCGAGGCGAAGGTGCGCTGGGCCGGCTTCGGCGGCATGGCCGAGCTCTTGTTCTTCATAGCGGAGGACGCCGGCTTCTTCGAAGCCGAAGGTCTCGAGTTGGAGCGCATCGAGTTGGGAGGCGGCGTTGACCTGTTCTCGGCTCTTGCCAGCGGATCAGTCGCGTTCACCCAGTTGGGCACGCAGCACGGAATCAGAGCGGTGACGAGAGGTCTCGACTTCCGCGGCATCTTCGGTTTCTCGCATGGCCCGAACGAGTTCGGCGTCATCTCACCTGAGGCGGCCGCTGCTGCGGGTATCACCCAGGACTCGACGCTCGATGAGAAGTTCGAGGCGCTGCGCGGCCTCAAGATCGGCACCGGTCGACCCGGGTCGACGACGACGACACTGGCCATCGGAGCCATGGAACAACGAGGCATCGACACCACGTCAGAGGTCGAGTTGGTTCCGCTCGGGAGAGGCAGCGCCTTGCTGCCCGCGTTCCAGGCTCGTGAGATCGACGCGTTCTTCTGGATTCCTCCGGAAACTCAGATAGCGGCCTTGGAGCCGGGCGCAGTGACGATCGACTTCCGGGTTCTGCCCGAACTCGAAGCCGTCAACTGGGCGAGCTACTTCACGACCGACAGCTACATCCTCGAGCACCCCGACACGGTGCAGGCGTTCCTGCGCGCGGTCCTCAACGCAAGGGAATGGGCGTTGGCGAACGAAGACGATGCGCGCGAGATCGCCAGGGCGCGGTTCCCGGATCTTGAGGAGGCGGCCTTCGCCTCGTCCTTCCAGATCGACTACGACTCGCTCAAGCCGTCGATCTTGTTCAGCGAGGACGGCTTCGAGAAGGGGAGGTACATCCTCAATCTCGGTCTGCCTGCGGACGATCCGAACACGACTCTTATGACCGCGGTCGTCACCAACGAACTGGTGATCCAGGCCGCGACGGAGTTGGGCATACCGATAGGGTGACATGCCGGTAGCCCTTCAGAGGGTTGATGATGGGAGCCGGCGCCGAGCGCCGGCTCCCATCGGCACTGGTGGGGACCAGCCTTCGTAGCTTGCGGTTGCGACCAGCTCGCGCTGCTGTGAGGTATCCATGATCAACATAACGGGCGTGTCGAAGTCCTTCGAGAAGGACGGTCAGAGAATCGACGCTGTCAAGGACTTCTCGCTCACGATCAAAGACGGTGAGTTCGTAGCGCTCATCGGTCCGAGCGGGTGTGGCAAGTCCACCGTTCTCAACATGATCGCGGGATTGCTCGCACCTGAGGAGGGCGTCGTCGAGTACAACGGCGAACGGGTCACGGCCATCAACACCTCCGTCGGCTACATGACCCAGAAGGACTCGCTCCTCCCGTGGCGCACGACGGAGGGCAACATCTCGGCCCCGCTCGACATCCGGCGCGTCCCGAAGTCCGAGCGGGCCGCCCTGGTATCGCAGGCCATCGAGAAGGTCAGGCTCGGAGGGTTCGAGCGTCATCACCCGGACGAGCTCTCCGGCGGTATGCGCAAGCGGGTACTCCTCGCCAGGACGTTGATCTACGAGCCCGACACGCTGCTGATGGATGAGCCGTTCGCGGCCCTGGACGCACTGCTCAAACTCGTGATGCAAGAAGAACTGCTTCGAATCTGGAGTGAGGCGCGAGCCACCGTGGTGTATGTGACCCATGACTTGACCGAGGCGATCAGCATCGCCGACCGTATCGTGGTGTTCAGCAAGCGCCCCGGTCGGATAGTGCTCGACCTGCCGATCGACCTCGAGCGTCCCCGCGACTTCGACACCATTCGAAGCTCACCCGAGTTCCTGAGTCTGTACAACAGGATTTGGGCAACACTACGCCATGAAGTCGTCAGCCAGGAAGAAGCCGGCGGTGAAGGCCGCTGATACATCTCGGCTAGAGCTGTCGAGTAGGTTGAGGATCGCCTTCGCGCGTTTCCTGATCGTCGTCGGCATCGTCGTCGCCTGGGACCTCGCCGGCCGCACGTTCATCGATCCGTTCTACATCGGCCGGCCTTTCGAAGTTGGCGAGAGACTGTGGGAATGGGTGTCGACCGGCGACATCGTCGAGCATGTCCTCACGACGATGACTGAGCTCGTATACGGCCTGGTCATCGGGGTCGTTCTCGGAGTGCTCGTCGCCTTGATACTGGGCTCCAGCCCGACCCTCGCTGCGGTGTTCCGTCCGTTCGTGACGGTGGCTTACAGTTTTCCCCAGTTGGCTCTGACCCCTCTCTACATCTTGTGGTTCGGTGTGTTTCTCATGCCCAAAGTCGTATTGATTGCCGTCGTTGTCTTCTTCCTCATGTTCTTCAATACCTTCGAAGGTGTGAAAAACGTCGAAGGCGACCTCATCGCAGCCATGCGCGTCATGGGAGCGAAGCGCCTAGACGTGTTCCGCATCGTGGTCCTACCGGCCAGCGCCGTCTTCCTGATCACGGGGTTGCGCCACGCGGTGCCATTCGCGCTGCGCGCGGCCGTGTTTGCCGAGTTCCTTGCCTCGGTGCGAGGGTTGGGCTTCCTCGCACTCACATCGGCGCGCTCCTACAGCAGCGCAGGCCTCTTCGCCGCACTCGTGGTGCTGCTCCTCGTCGGTGTGGGGCTCAACGCTCTCGTGAGCTGGTTGGAGCGTGTCGTGCTGCCATGGCGTTCCGCCGGCGTCGATGTAGCCGCGGCGATGCAGCGATGATCGAGCGAGCCCCCATGTGGCGAATCCGTCTCTACCAGCTGTTAGTGCTGGGCGTGTTCCTCGGCGGCTGGGAGTGGGTGTCAGATCGGCACATTCGAACTCTCTGGATCAGCAAGCCTTCGTTGATCGCGGAACGAACTCTTGATTGGTTCTCCAGCGGGTTCATCTACTCGCACATCCTCGCAACTCTTCAGATCGCCGGGCTCGGCCTTCTCATCGGAACGGCGATCGGCGTCGTGTTCGGGATCGCGCTCGGCCTCCAGCGATCGCTGTCACGTCTGCTGGATCCCATCCTGGGCGGAGCGTATACGGTGCCCAGAATCGCCTTCCTCCCCGTGTTGCTCTTCTGGTTCGGATTCGGGTTCAGGCCGCTGGTGGCACTCGTTGTTCTGATGGTCTTCTTCGTACTCTTCTACAACACGAGGGCAGGTGTCGAAAGCGTCGAAGGCGACCTGGTTGCGAGTATGCGCGTCATGGGGGCGACGCGCCTCCAGGTGATCCGAATGGTGATACTGCCGTCGATCGTTCCCTTCATCCTGGCGGCGATGATGATTGCGGCGCCGTATGCGCTGGTCGGCGCGATCGTCGGCGAGATCTTCATCGGTAGCAAAGGACTCGGCTTCCTGATCGTCTCATCGACAGGAGGACTCGACCTCACCGGCACGTTCACGGCGTGCCTCGTGGTCACCGTCATCTCGCTGATCGCGACCCTCGTCATCGCCCGACACGGTCCCAGGTTGCTCGGACGAAGCCCGGAAACCATCGGTGGCACTACCGCCGCAGCCTTTTGACCACCAGACGCGAACGAATCGGCTCGGTACGAGTCCTCCTCCCGGCGCTTGCGGTAACGATGGTCATGACCTTCCCGCCCTTTCTCGCCGGTGCGCTCGCGTTTGCGATCCTCCCCGAGCTCGGATTCGACACCGGCTCCCTCGGAGTCGCCTTGGGCGGATTCTTCGGCATGTCGGCCATCAGCTCGGTCACCATCGGCGGGCTCGCCGACCGGATCGGCTGGCCGGCCGCAATGCGAATGTCATCGGCAATGAGCGCGGTGACGATGCTCGGAATAGCGGCGCTCGCCCACTCCTGGCTTTCCTTCGCAGCGCTCATCTCGCTCGGAGGCTTCACAATGGCGATCGGCCAGCCGGCGGTAAACCTGGCCCTCGCCAGAGAAGTGCCGGTGAGCCGTCAGGGGTTCGTCTTCGGCATAAAACACTCGGCGATACCGGCTGCGGCCATGCTGAGCGGCCTTGCAGTGCCGCTGTTCGCCGTCAACGGTCATTGGCGCGGGGTGTTCGTCGGTGCGGGCGTGATCGCAGGCGGCGTGGCCCTGGCGGTGCCTAAATCGCAGCGCGCCTCCGCCGACGGAGCCTCGAGACGCTCATCCGAAAGGGCCGACCTGGAGATGCGGCCACTCGTGTTCATGGCGGTCGGCGCTCTTCTGGCAGCATTAGTGGCGTCGGCCCTCAGCGCGTTTCTGGTGATTTCCGTCGTAGACTCGGGCGTAAGCCCCGGAGCAGGCGGCTTGATCCTCGCCACGGCAAGCATCACGGGAATGACGGTCCGCCTTCTCGCCGGTTGGTGGGCCGACGCCCGCAAGGCCGGCGGGCTCGGCGGGGTCGCATTGCTCCTTGTGGTCGGCTCCGCAGGTCTCGGAGCGCTCACCGGCACCGGGACATGGCTGCTCACGCTTGCGGCGATGCTCGCCTTCGGGGCGGGATGGGGATGGAACGGGCTGTTCAACTTCAGCGTTGTGAAGCACTTCCCGCGGGCTCCGGCGCGGGCAACGAGCGTTGCGAACACGGGCACGTACGTCGGAGCTGCGATCGGCCCGGTTGTGATGGGTCAGGTGATCGAGATCTACTCCTTCCAGGCCGCCTGGTTCGCCGCCGCCGCGTTGTCGTGCTTCTCAGCGGTCGCCATGCTGGCCGCCCGATGGCAGTTGGCCGGTATGCGCTAGGACGGTGCCGGGAGTCCGCCCTACAGAGGGATTCGCTCGATGCCTAACCCCGATTGTTGATGGGCGGGGGTTAGTGGTCCCGAGTCGTCAATCTGATCGTGGTCGGCCGACCACAGGACCCGCGATGACAAACGAATGCGCATAGCGTGAACACGCCCTAGCTCGCGGGTCTTGGATCTTGTGGAGGCTTCACCCGAACGAACCGGATCGGTTGTCGGTTCTTGGGGCGGGTGGTCGCCTGCGCGGCAAGGAGGTTGAAAGTGCCACGCCCCCGCTATACGTTGTCCGGTCCATGACTGTCACACTCCCTCTATACGTTGTCCGGTTGCCGGAATTACTTGCGGCGCCGACGTCGACCGGGGCCGTGTGAGGGATCAAATCGTTCGGGACCGCCCGTCGGGAAGTTGGCGGAACGCGTCTCGAACCAGGTGGTGGCGGTGGGGGAGGACCGCGGCGGATCCGCCGGGTTGCGGCGATTTTCGCGCTCTTCTTCCGATACAGGACGCTAGAGCGCCAGGACACGAACCTGAAGGTCGGCGGTTCGAGCCCACCGTCCGCACACCAAGAACAAAAAGGAGGTATTAATTGAAGCAACGGATTCTCGGGGCGATTCTCGCGGTCGGGTTGCTGGCCGGTTGTAGCTCCGACGCGGCGGTCGTGTCGGAGAACCTGAGCAGGGCAGCCGACCAGTTCGAGATATCCAGGCGGGTGGTGTTCTTCAACGGGATCACCGACAACTACCTGCTGGAGATCATCGGCCTGTGCTCCATCGAGGACGAGGGACACCAACTCGAAGTCACCTGCCAGGTGGAACCGGGCTCGTATCGGAAGCACTTCCTGGGGCTGAGCGACAACGTGTCCTACTTCGTGGAGCAACTGGACCCCGCCAACGTCTCGGCTCACCACTACCGGGTGGTCTTCAAGCCGCAAGAAATCGTCCCCGACGTGGACTTGGTGGCTGACCTGGATGACGGGCCCCGGAGGCAACCGTGAAGTAGGAGGTATTCCGGGTCGTCCAACGGCAGGACGCCGGGACTTGGACCCGGAGAGGAGGTTCGATTCCTGCCCCCGGAGCGGATGGGACCCAGGGCGGGTTCACGCTATACGCGTTCGATAATCATCGCGGGTCCCCGTGGTCGGTCTGCTAGCTCAACTGGCAGAGCCCCGGATTCCGAAGCCGGTGGATGTGGGTCTCCGGGGCCTGCCGTCCATGCCCGGCATCCTTGCGCCGGTCATTGACCACCTGGCTAGCGGTTGGTAGGTTTCGCCGGGCCACGCCCGGCTGGGGCCGCACGTGGCGTCTTGGTGCCCACTGCTTGGGGGGCAGGTGTCGAAGATTCGCTCCATGCGAGAGGCTGCGTCGCTCGTCTCTGATGGTGCGACGATCGGAATCGGTGGCCTCTCGATGAACAGCGCTCCCATGGGCTTCGTGCGCGAGCTCGTCCGGAGCGATGTCCGGGACCTGACCGTGGTGTCGATCGTCGGGTCGATGGCCGTCGACTGGCTCGTAGCCTCGGGCAAGGTGAGCAAGGTGGTCACCGGACTGGTCAGCTTCGAAGGCCTAGGTCTGGCTCCGAACTTTCGTCGAGCGGCCGAGGCAGGTGACATCGAGGTCGAGGAGTACTCGGAGCATCTCCTGATCTGCCGGCTCCAGGCGGCGGCGCACGGCCTCCCCTTCGTTCCGACCAGGGCCGGGATCGGTACCGACGTGCTGGACTTGCACCCTGACACGACCCGCCTCGAGACCGATCAGGTGACAGGAGAGCTCTACGTCGCATGTACGCCGTTGCCGATTGATGTCGCCGTCGTTCATGCCCATGTCGCAGACGCCGACGGGAACACTCGTGTCGACCCGAAGCTCATCTGGATGGACTCCGACCTCGTGAGGGCAGCCGGCGCGACCGTCGTGACCGTCGAGGCTGTCGCACCGCGCAGCTCGTTCACGGATGCCCCGGAGCGCACTACCTACCCGCGCTTCATGATCGACGCCGTGGTTCCCGCACCTTGGGGCGCCTACCCGACATCGAACTACCCGTCCTACACCCACCATGAAGACTTCATTCGCGAATACCTGGGTGCTTCGCGCGACCGCGACCGTTTCGCACGGTTCTGGGACGACCGGATCAGCGCTCCGGAAGACCAGGCGGGCTTTCTCGAGGCCAACGGTGGCGCAGCGACGATCCTCTCAATCATGAGGAGGGCCACGTGAGTCGCGAAGTACCCGGAGCAGACTGCACGGTCGACGAACTGATGGTCGTCACACTTGCTCGCGAGTTCACGGACGACACGCGCGCCTTCAATGGCGCCGCGAGCTTCATACCGGTCTGCGCATACCGGCTCGCGCGCAAGACGCACGCACCCGGCCTCGTGTGGGCTGCTAGCTCGATCGCGGTCGACGCCGATCCGCCCGCTATCCCGGAGTCCACCCTGTCGGACGCGCTCTGGGACGGGGCCACGATGCTATCCAACTCCCCGTTCGACTTCTGGGCCTACGCCCAGGGAGCTCGGTACAACACGTTCGCGTTTCGCGGGGCACAGATCGACAGGTTCGGCAACGTCAACAACACCGTCATCGGCTCCTACGCCAAACCCAAGGTCCGGCTCCCCGGGGGAGGCGGGATGGCGGACCTCGGCGGCATGATCCCTAACGTGTACCTCTGGACCACGACGCACAATCCCCGCACGCTGGTCGAGAAGGTCGACTTCCGCAGCGGTCTCGGTTGGGGTGATGGCGGCGACCACCGTCGCCGGCTCGGCTTCAGCGGAGGTCCGCAGTTGTGCGTAACGGATTTGTGTGTGATGGACTTCCACGCCGACACGAAGGCGATGCGGCTTCGCTCGGTGCATCCCGGCGTCACCATCAGTGACATTCAAAGCGCCACGGGGTTCGAGGTTGCGATGCCCCGCGGCACGGTTGGAGAGACCGACCTGCCGACTCCAACCGAATTGAGCATCCTGCGCGACGTCGTCGACCCCACCGGCAGCCGGCTCCGCGAGTTCCCCTGAAGAGTTCGGTGCGCGCGTTTCTACCTAACGTTCGGTAGATTGCTTGGAAGCATCGTTTCGGGCTGAGAGAGCAGCCGCATGACCGACTTAAGACAAGGCGATCGGGATCCGGCTGGTCAACATTGCCGCAGGCTCGACTATATGAGCTGCATCATGGCGGGCGCCCAGTGAGAACAGAGACGTTTGCTGGTTCCATCCTTTCGGACGAGGAACGCAGCGCCAAGTTGCGCCGCCAGATCGCGTACTGCCTCAAGAGTTCGTTCTATCGGAACTGCTTTGAGGCCGCAGGAGTGGATCCCGCGACGATCCGGGGCTTCGACGACCTGGCGTCCTTACCCTTGTTCGTGACACCGGATATCCACCGGCAATCCCAAGAAAGGTCCCTCGAGGCACACGGGCACCCTTTCTCTGAATTCCTCTGCGCCGACCCGGAAGAGATAGTGGCGCTGAGCTCCACCTCGGGAACGACGGGTTCTCCCACGTTCTATCCATTCACCAGGCGCGATGTTGAGATAACCGACCTGCTCTGGCAGAAAGCCCTGGGCTTCGTCGGGGTTCGACCCGGCGATCGAGTAATAATCGGGTTCGGCCTGTCGATGTACCTGGCCGGCCTGCCGCTGGTGCGAGCGTTGGAGCGGATGGGCGCGCTGCCAATCGCGATCGGCGCTGAGGCTGGAGCCGAGAGACTGTTGCGGCTTCTGACGCTGACACGACCCAGGGTGCTCGCCTGCACCCCGAGCTACGCCGAGCACCTGATGGAGCGCGTGCCGGAAGTGCTGGGAGTGGAGGCTCCCGACTTGGGGATCGAGTTGATTGTTTGTGCGGGGGAGCCGGGAGCGGGCCTGCGGGAGGTACGGTCGAAGCTGGAGAGTGGCTGGGGCGGGAGAGTCTTCGACCTTCTCGGCGGAACCCATGGAATCATGATGGCGTCGGCACCGACCGACGAGTACCACGGCATGTACGTACTGGGAGATGACTTCTCGGTCTCTACGCAACTGGTCGATCCGGCCACCCGGGAGCCCGTCGATGAAGCCGACGGGGCAGTCGGCGAGCGGGTCAAAACTTCCCTCGAGTGGGGAGGCGCCCCGCCTCTGAGGTACTCGGTCGGAGACGTGTATGAGGTATTCACGGCACCGGCCCCGGAAGGGCCCACCGGGGGGAAGCGAATCAAAGTGCTCGGGCGTGTCGACGACCTTCTGATCGTCAAAGGGGTGAAGCTCTATCCGGCGGCCGTGAAGGACCTGGTCAACAGCTTCGTCCCCGAGGTCAGCGGTGAGATCCGGATAGTGCTCGACGGCCCCCCACCCCGCGTGACACCCCCTCTGCGCGTGAGGGTCGAGTCGCCGGTCGCAGGTGACACCGATCCGGCGGCTCGCCTGGCCGACCGGATTGCCCGGGCGATGCATCATCGGCTCACCGTCCGACCCTGTGTCGAATTGGTAGCGGTGGGCTCGTTGCCTCGCAGCACGCACAAGCAGAAGCTCCTAGAGATCGATACAGAGAAAGCGGGTCTCCAATCATGAGTGGCGCCATTGACGCCTGGTGCAACTTCTTCACCGAAGAAGGCATCAGGATCGTCTTCACCGAGAATCCCGAGGTGTCCTTCATGATGGGCGACCAGTGGGGAAGGCACGACCTCATGGTCGGTTACGAGCCCGAGCAGTTCATAGAACAGAAGATGGACCCGGCCGGTGTCGCGAGGGTGATCGTTCCAGCACTACAGCAGTACCTCTATCGAGACCGTCAGCTCGTGCGCGTCCCGTGGGAGTCCGTCGCCCGAGTCATCGAGCGATTTCCCGATCGGGTTTCAGGGCTCTACGGAATCGACCCCTTCTCCGGGATGAAGGGTGTCAAGGAACTCGAACTGGCAGTCACGCAATACGGCTTCGTCGGCGGTCACGTGCATCCCTATGGATTCGACACGCCGATCAATGACGCCCGGTTCTACCCCTTCTATGCCAAATGCGCCGAGCTTGGAGTCCCGGTCGAGTTCCAGACCGGTCACTCTGCCGAGTTCATGCCTTCCAGACACGGGCACCCCCTGCTCCTCGATGACGTGGCGATCTACTTCCCGGAGCTGAAGCTGGTGGGCGCCCATCAGGCTTGGCCGTGGTGCGAGGTGATGGTCGCGATGGCATGGAAACACCCCAACGTCTACGTTGCGATGTCGGGCCATGCTCCGAAGTACTGGGACGGCTCCCTGGTGCACTTCCTGAACAGCAGGGGCCAGGGCAAGGTGATGTGGGGCACGGACTATCCGCTCATCCAACACGGGGAGTCCCTGTGCCAAGTCGACGAGCTCGGCCTGAAGCCGGGCGCGAAGCAGAAGTTGTTGCACGACACCGCCACGGACGTATTCGGCCTCGCCGGAAGCTGACGGCCTTCGCGTGGAGTTCCTTCGGATCGCTAAGGACAATCGGGTGGCGATCGTCACTATCGACAAGCCCCCGGCAAACACCCTCGACTTCGCTCTTTACGACGAGATCACGTCCTTGGTCGGCCAACTCGAAGAGGATGACCGTGTCAGAGCGGTGGTATTCACATCAGCCCATCCGAAGCTCTTCATCTCCGGCGCGGATATCAAGGACATGGAGAGCTACGACCGCTCCCCCGGTCCGATGACGGAGCGGGTTCGCAAGGCTCAGACCACGTTCTTGCGGCTCCAGCGCCTGGCCAAACCAACCGTGGGAGCGATCACAGGCCATGCCCTCGGCGGTGGCTGCGAGTTCTCGCTGTGCCTGGACTTCCGGGTCATGATGCGCGGTGGCCCGACGATCGGACTTCCCGAGGTCAACCTCGGCCTGGTCCCGGGAGGCGGCGGCACCCAGCGGCTCTCCAGGCTCGTCGGCCGCAGCAAGGCTCTGGAGCTGCTCATGCTCGGATCCCGGCTCGACGCCGACGAGGCTCTCGCCGCCGGGCTGGTTACGTCGGTGGGCATCGACTCCGAGGACACCATGAGTCAGGCTCTCCAGCTTGCAGCCCGGCTCGCAGACCAGGCGCCCATTGCCGTCCGGCTCATCAAACAGGCCGTGAACGAGGGCCTCGACGGCGATCTCGAGCGCGGTCTGCGTTTGGAGAGAACAGCCGTCGTGACGGCGTTGCTCTCCGACGACAGCCGTGAGGGCGTCGCCGCCTTTCTGGCGAAGCGACCGCCCCGCTTCGAAGGTCGTTGAACGCTATGAGTCGGCCGATGACGCTTGACGACCTGGAGCGACTCGTTGGTGTCGAGTTTCCGGTCGGGGAGTTCACCATCGAGGGGTATGAGCACTGGCTGGCAACCGATGCCGTCGACTCGCCGCCTCTTCCCGCCGGCGTGGCCCACCCGATGTATGCCTACTACGCCGCGCTGGGTGGCATGGGACTCACGCTGGACGAGCTGTTCGCGATGGTCGGGTCGTCGGCGGCCGACGGCCCGATGTTCGGCGAAGCCGGGCTTGAGTTCCGGGAAGCGATGCGGGTCGGCGAGACGTATCGCGTCGAAGGCGGTATCACCAGTGCGGCTCGCAAGACCGGCAAACGAGCGGGCGTGTTCGATATCGTCTCGTTCGAGCTCCGCGTGGTCGACCCGTCCGGCGTCGTGGCTGCGGTGTCGACCAACTCGTTCATCTTCCCGAGGAGGACGGCGTGAGGGTGTCCGCGGGCACGGCGCTTCCCAACTTCGAGGTCGACGAGGTTCGGGCTGCCGCCATGAAGACCATGGCCGTCCTGCTGCGAGATCCGAACCCGATCCACTTCGACCCCGACGCGGTGGCCGCCCTCGGCATGGGGGATCGAGTGATCAACCAGGGTCCTACGAACATGGCATATGTCGTGAACATGCTGGTGGCATGGGCCGGCCACCCGGCGTGTATCAGGGCCTTGAAGGTTCGCTTTCTCGACAACGTCCGGGGTGGAGATCGTGTCGTCGCCGGCGGCGTCGTCACGTCGGTGGCCGGGGACGGGCGACACCAGATCGCAGAGTGTGACGTCTGGCTCGACGTCGTAGGTGGGCCCCGGGCCCTGGCAGGGTCGGCGACCGTCGCCGTCGCGGCCGGCGCAGCCACCGGGGAAACACCGGCAAGGTGATCGAGTCCGACAGTTCCGGGTGATGGCGCCGGATTACCATCCGGCCCGGCCGGCGTAACGAGGGAGATCCATTGGGGCGTGTCGCGATCGTCGGTGTCGGCCAGAGCGTTCATGCACGAGATCGCAATGACGTCGCTTACGCCGAACTGCTGCTCGAAGCCATTGATGAGGCGCTCGCCGACGCCGGTATCGGGCTGGCCGATGTCGACAATGCGGTAACGGCGAGCCTGGATTTCTACGACGGGCGGACCATCGCCAACATGGCTGTTGCCGATGTCGTCGGCTCTTACCTGAAACCGGAGAGCCGGATATGCTCGGACGGGATCGGCGCTCTCCTTTACGGGTGGGCTCGCATCGCCGACGGCGCCCACCAGGTCGGGTTGGTAACGGCGCATTGCAAGGAGTCGGAAGGCAATCTCGCAACCATCGAGGGTGCCGCCTTCGATCCCTTCGTCCAGCGGCGCCTCGGGGCAGACGCCGACGTCGTCGCCGGTCTGGGCGCTCGGCAGATCTACGCTTCCGGGGCGTTCTCTCCCACGGATGCCGCGGCCCTGGTCGTAGCGGCGAGGGCGGCGAGCGCGGTGAATTCCAAGGTCACGACGCTCGAACCTATGACGATCGCCGAAGTTCTGGACGCGCCGCGGTTGGCGACTCCCCTGGGTGTATTCGACCGAGCGCCGAACCGTGACGGATCATGCGCCATGATTCTCGCCACCGAGGAGGTGGCGAGGGACCTCTCCGACAGCCCTGTGTGGATCGCAGGCGTCGGAACCGCAACGGGCAAGTATTGGGCCGATAGGCATCCCGCCGATCTGAGCGCCCTCGACCGGGCCCGGGACAGTGCGGTGGCTATGACAGGTTGGGGCACAGATGTCCCTGACTTGTTCGAGGTCTCGGCTCAATACGCCCACCAGTTGTGTCAGTTCGCAACGCGTCTCGGCGCCCAACTGACCGAGGCGGGGCGAACCCTGAATCCATCGGGTGGCTGGCACGCCGGCAACCCTGTGACGGTCTCGGGGCTCTCGAGGGTGACCGAGTGCGTGCACCAGCTTCGGGGCCATGCGGGCCCGAGGCAACTTCACGATGCACAACGCGCCCTCGCTCACGGCGTCGCCGGCCTCGGTGCGCAGTCTCATTTCGTCGCTGCCCTCGAAGTGGGGGATTGATGGGTAGGAACGCCGCCATCGTTGCCGTCGGCCAGACCGACCATGTGTCAAGACGTCTCGATGTGTCGATACCCGAGATGGTCAGGGAGGCTGTCGATCGCTGCCTGGGGTCGAAGGACCTGAACCCGGGCCAGATCGATGCGGTCGTTGTCGGCAACATGGAGCTGTTCGAGGGAATCAACTTTCCCGAGCTGTGGATGGCATCCGCCATCGGGGCAGCGGGAAAACCACTCTTCAAACTCAACAACGGGGGAACGGTCGGGGCAAGCGTCGCCGTCGCAGCGGCGCACCTCGTCGCTTCCGGACTCTACGACGTGGTACTGGGCATCGGCTACGAAAAGCAGTCCGAAGGTGAGACCCAGTCAGCGATAACCACCGTGGGCGATCCTGCGTGGGAGCGGTCGGTGATGGCGGGAGCCATCGGGAACTTCGGCGTGATGGCCTCAACGTACGTCGCCGAGAGCGGTGTCACCGCGGAGCAGGCCGCCAAGGTGGCGGTGAAGGCCCGTCGCTATGCCTGTCTCAACCCTCATGCACATGTTCAGCGTCCCGACATCACGGTTGAGGAAGTGCTCGCGTCCCGCATGCTCGCGGCGCCGCTGCGGCTGCTCGACATGTGTCCGAGCAGCGACGGCGCTTGCGCCGTGGTGACGGCCGCACCCGACCGCGCCCGCGAAATGACGCCGAGACCGGCTTGGGTCGCCGCCACCGAGACGGCCCACGACACCCAGTTCATGGGTGATTCGCCCAAGCGCCTGGCGCGGATGCGCAGCCTCGTCGCCGCCTCCGATTCGGTCTACTCGAAGGCCGGCATCGTCGATCCCCGGGCCGAGCTCGACGTCGCCGAGGTTTATGAACCGGCCACCTATGCGGAGTTGGCGATGTACGAGAGTCTGCGTTTCTGCGATTGGGGCGAGGGTGGGTCCTTGATCGACGAGGGAGTCACCCTCATGGAGGGTGAACTCCCGGTCAACCCGTCCGGTGGCGTGCTCTCCACCAACCCGGTCGGCGCCACCGCGCTGATCCGGGTTGCGGAGGCGGCTCTCCAGGTCATGGGCGAGGCAGGAGAGCATCAGATTCCCGGGGTCGAGACCGCCCTGGCCACCGGCTACGGAGGCAATGCATGGACCGAGGCTGTCATCCTGAAGGGGTCGGCGCCGTGAGCCCGACTCCGCCGATCGACTCCTCCCTGAGGCTCGAGTACGTGGCGGACTTCGAGTATTCGTACGCCGCCGGAGAGTTCGCGTCGCGATTCATGAACGCGCTCCGGACCCAGGCAAGGATCCAGGGAACGAGGTGCGAGGCCTGTAGCAAAGTCCTGGTACCTCCCCGGCCGGTTTGCGGTCTTTGCCTGGAACGAACGGCGGAGTGGGTCGACGTCGGACCGGGCGGGGTGATAACGGGCTACACCGTGGTCGAGGTGCCTTTCATCGATCCGATGACCGGCATCAAGCGGCCGATTCCGTATGGCTTTGCGTTCGTTCGCCTCGACGGAGCCGACACGAACATCTATCACTTCCTGGAGGAGAGCCGGCACGACAAGATCTCGATCGGAATGCGTATCACGGCCGTGTTCAAGCCGGCCCCAGAACGCGACGGGACCCTGGCCGACATCATTCACTTCCGTGCGGAGGAGCCGGCAGCCGATGACTGAGCCGACGATTCTCCATCAGAAGATCAACCTGCCGTACCGGTATACGGCCGGCGACTTTCACAAGGCGTTTCTCTACGGGTTGGCCAACCGGCGGATTGTGGGATCCCGCTGCCCGGCGTGCCTCACGGTGGCGGTTCCGGCCCGGCCATTCTGTCCGGAATGCTCAGCGCACAGCGGGGAGACGATGGACATGAAACCCAAGGGAACGCTCGAAACCTGGTCTACGGCGACGATCCAAGGAGTCACGCGAACCTACGGTTTGATCCGGATCAGGGGCGCCGACACCGTGATGCTCCACATCGTGGACGCCGAGCCGTCAACCCTTCAGGTGGGCATGGAGCTGGTTCCAAGATGGTCACCAGAGCCGGTACCCGAGATCACGGCGATCGCAGCCTTTATCCCGACCTGAGATATCGACACCAAACAACCGTTTGGTAGCCTCGTCGGGTGGCCTCGAACCTGAAGCTCGTCGATGTGTCCCGAGCCGCCGAGACGGTCAATGACGGCGACACGGTGTACTTCGGCGGGACCGTTCTCGACCGCAAGCCGATGGAGTTGACCCGTGCCCTGATCAGAGCCGGAAAGCGGGATCTCGACGTGGTCACCTTCGCCGGCTCCCTCGAGATAGAACTCCTCGTCGCCGCTGACAGCGTCCGCAGCGTCGCCGCCGCCTATGTAGGGCTCGGTCGATTCGGTCCGGCACCGCGGTTCGTCGCGGGTGTCAAGGCCGGTGTGTTCGATGATCTCGAGTACTCCGAATGGAGCCTTCTCGGGCGGCTTCGAGCAGCATCGATGGGCATACCGTTCCTGCCAACCAGGGCCGGGACGGGCAGCGAGACCCTGGCCATCCATGACTTCGCTTCGGTAGCCGACCCCTATTCCGGTGATACCTATGTCGCTCTTCCGCCTCTTCAACCCGACATCACGGTGCTTCACGCCTGGCGAGCCAGCCCCAGCGGGCATGTGCAGATAGCTTTTCCCCCCCAACACCTGTGGGACATCGATGTGCTCGCGGCGCGGGCCGCCGATCGCGTCATCGTCGGCGTCGATCAGATCGTGTCCGAGGAAGCGATCGCGTCGATCCCGGAGCACACCCGTCTCTTCGGATTCGAGGTGGACATGGTCATCGAGCTCCCGGGAGGCAGCTGGCCTACGAGCTCGCCGCCGGAACATGATGTCGATGAAGGCGCGATCGGCGCGTACGTGTCGTCGGGTGGAGACGCAGGGACTCTCAACTCTGCCCGGCCATCGTGACAGTCTCAAGGGGCGAGATCGCGGACCTGATGGTCGTTTCGCTCGCCCGGATGGTCGTGGCCGGCGACGTCGTCGGGGTCGGGCTCGGGACTCCGATCGCCCTCGTGGCAGCCCTGGTCGCCAGGCACGCAACCCAACGTGGCGTACACGTACTCGCCGGTGGTGCGCTGGACGTGAACGGCGACGTGGAGTCCCACCTGCGCGATCCCCGAGACCAGCGCGGGCTGACTCCCGGCTTCGTTCCGCATCTCGACTCGATGGACATGGCCGAACGCCAGGCGATGACTCTGCAATTCTTGCGCCCGGCTCAGATCGACCGGTTCGGAAGCCTGAATACGAGTCGGATCGGGGTTCGTTCGGCCCCGACGGCTCGGTTCGGCGGCGGCCTGGCCACGGCGGACGTGCCAGCGCTACTACCGCGGGTGATCGCCTACCACCCCGATCACCGGCCTCGCTCGTTGCCCGCCGAGGTGGACTGGATCACCGGCAGCGGCCACGGATGGGCCGGCAACACCCGGAAGGCTGCCGGGACGGTCGCCGTGGTGACGGACCTCGCTGTTATCGAGTTCGTCGAGGGACGCGGCCGGGTGAAGTCGATCCACCCATGGAGCGATGCCTCAACGGTGCGCGCTAACACCGGCTTCGAACTCTCGCTGCCCGAGGATGCACTTCCAACGCCGGAGCCGACTTCGGACGAATTGGCAACACTGGATCTGGTCGATCCGCACCGCAGACGCGACGAAGAGGTCCCCGATCGAGCACGTCGCGACGGAATGGTGACATCGTGACCGGCACCGCGCCGGCCCCGGCGGCAGACAGCGTTCGTAGCCCCGGCTGTGTCGGCCAGGCCTGACGGCCCATGGTGCGGACTCTCTCTTCTCCGGCAGCAGTTGCCGAACTGATTCCGCCGGGCGCGACCGTCGCCGTCGGAGGCACCGGCCTGAACCGGAAGCCGATGGCCCTCCTCCAAGGGATCGTGGCCGGAGGAGTCCGTGACCTCAACATCGTGAGCTTTCTCGGCAGCGTCGACGTCGAGTACCTGCTCGCTTCCGGCGTAGTGGCGGACCTTCATTCCGCAGGGGTTTCTCTGGACGGATTCGGCCTGGCGCCCGCATTCCGAGCCGCCCGCCAGCAGCAATCCGTCCGGTTCATCGAATGGTCCGAGGGGTCGATGGTTGCGGCCGTCGAGGCCACGGCACGCGGCCTGCCGTCCATGCCCTGTTCCACTGCGCCCGGCTCGGACGTCGTGAAACACAACCCGTCGCTGGGCGTTTACAAGGATCCACCAACCGGCACCCAGACTGTGTTTGCAACGGCTCTCGCAATCGACATAGCCCTGATCCACGCTCCGGCAGCCGATGCTCACGGGAATATCTACGTTGACGGGGACCTCGGACTCGATGGCCTGCTCGCCCGCGCCGCGACGACCACGATCGTCTCCTTCGAACGAGAGGCTGCCGCCGATCCTCCGCTTGCGGCGATTTCCCGGCTATGGATCGACGCGGTCGTACCGGCGGCCGGCGGGTCCTGGCCGACCGAATGCCACCCCGACGCCGTCGTGGACCTCGGGGCCGTCGCCGCGTGGGCCGGGTCAAAAGGCCTAATGCCCGAAGTGTTGGAGAAGGCCTCGTGAGCACGCTCGGGGATCTGTTCACCACGGTGCTCGCTCGCGAGTTCGCCGCCGCGGCGACCGATGACGGTGTTCGGGTCATCGCCGTCACGACCACGGCCAGCCTCGTCGCTGCCCTGGCAGCCCGGCGTTTGGGGGCCGCCGATCTCGCCATCGCACCCGGCTTCGGGACGCTCGACGCCGCGCCGCGGCCGGCGCTCTCTCTTGGGGAGAGGGCCATCCGGGCCGGAGCCTCGCCGCGGGGACCGGTCAGCGACACGTTCGTGGCCGTGGCGCGCGGTCTGGTCGGTGTCGTCGTGACCCCTGCCCAGCTCGACAGTCGAGGGGCCACCAACCTCTCTCACATCGCCGGCACGCATGCCGCTCCGCGAGTTGCCTTGCCGGGGAGTCGCGGCCTGCCGGACAACAACGACTCGCCTTCACGTGTCTGGTACCTCGTCCCCGACCATGCCGCCCGCACCCTCGTCGACCGGGTCGACTTCGTCTCAGGACCTCCGCCCTCCCGGCGGCGGACCCGCAGGCTCATCACGCGGCTCGGCGTGTTCGCGCTCGACTCGCCTCATGGGTGGACGGCCGACTATCTCTTCCCCGATGTCGGGGCGGCTGACGTGGCGGCATCCGGCGGGTTCCCCATTCGGGTGGCCCCCGGTATTCCGACCGTTGCCCACCCGACACCGGCTGAGCTCGAGGCACTCGCCGCGCTGGATCCCGATGACCTGCGGTCGATCGAGTTCGACGGAGCCGACGGCGCCCGGCGCGCCCGACGGGTTGTTGCCGAGGAACGCCGGAGCCTTTGACTCGGCGCGACGCGATGCGCCTGCTGAGCCCGCGCCGTGGCCACCGCGAGATTTCCACCGTCTCCTGTGCGTACTGTCCGGACCGCCCGGTGGGATATCCTCGGGGCGACGCCGGTCGCAGAGGTCAGCCATGAACACACACCGATTGATCGAGATGCTCGGTCCGGCAGCGTGGGCCGAAGGACTGGTCGCGGGATCACCGAAGTTTGCCGAAGGCCTGGCGAGTGCGGTCGACGTGATCCATTCCGACGGAGCCCTGCCGGCCAGGGACAAGGCCCTCTGTGCCGCCGTGATAGGTGCCGTGAAGCGGCTTCCCGAGGTGACTTCCAAGTACTTGACCGTTGCGATGGACCGCGGCATGACGCCTGATGAGGTCCACGGGGCTGCAATCAACGTGCTGATATCACGCGGGATTCCGGGCTACCAGGCTCTGACCGAGGCTCTAGCGGCGATAAGCGACGTCGGCGTGAGCCCTGGACCGCCGTTCGAGACCGAGTTCTCGATGGACGAACTCCTTGACTACTACAAAGGGCTCTACGGCGAGGTTCCCGCCAATGTCGCCCTCGGTGCTCAGCATGCTCCCGGGGTCGTAATCGCCTACTACCTCATGCGTCAGGCGGCTCTGGAGGAGTCTCCGCTCGAAAACCGGTTGGCGGATCTCATGCTTTGTGCAGTAAACGCGGCCGAGTTCCGCGACGACTTCGTAGAGATTCATGCCCGCTTCGCCCTCAAGGGCGGCGCGACGGCGGGCCAGCTCACAGAGGCGGTGGCCTGCGCCATACCGTTCGCCGGCGTCGCGGCATGGTTGGCGGGCGCGAACGGTCTGATTGCTGCACTGGAGAATCCATAGTGCCACCGCGCACCGCAAGCGATTTCTCCGGGCGCCCGGGGACCGCCGTGGTTACGGGCGGCTCGGGAGGCATCGGCTCGGCCGTGTGCATCCAGCTGGCGTCTCGCGGCAGCGACATTGCTTTCACCTACGGCCGGAACGAGTCTGCCGCTGCGGAGGTCGCCGCGACCGTCGAGGCTGCCGGCTCGAAGGTCACGGTCGGCCAGGTGGACGTCACCGATGCCGCCGCAATCAAGGAGTTCGTGGATTCGGCTGCGGAGCTGCACGGGGGTATCCACACTGCGGTGTCTGCAGCGGGGCCGTATGTTCCGATGCGATACGTCAGCCAGATCGATCCTCAGCTGTTCCGAGAGAAGGTGCACGTCGATCTCTTCGGAGCATTCCATCTGGTTTGGGCCGCGCTACCCCACGTTCGCGAGTCGTCGGGATCGTTCGTCGCCGTCACGTCGATGGCCGTGCGACGGTATCCGGTCAAGGACTCGCTATCGGCGATCCCCAAGGGGGCGGTGGAGGCCCTCATCCGCGCAGTAGCGGCCGAAGAGGGTCGGTTCGGGGTCCGGGCAAATGCCGTCGGCCCCGGATTGATGGCGGCCGGTATGTATCACGAACTCGTTGCCCGGGGCGATTTCACCGAGGAGATGCTCGCCGACGCCTCCAAGAACATTGCGCTGGGCAGGCCGGGTACGGCTGACGACATCGCCCGCGCCGTATGCTTCCTCGCCTCCGACGAGGCAGCGTACATCACCGGGAAGGTACTGGACGTCGACGGCGGCTACAAGATCTGACGCTCGGCGGTGATTACGGGGCCGCTGACCGACGCCCTTCGATGCCTACGAGTTAGTCGCCGGCGACTTCGATGAGTAGCCGGCAGTGGTCGCTTGGTCCCCACTCTTCGACTTCGTTGAGTACGCATACTGTGACGTTGCGGTGGAAGCCGCACGGCCGGAGCGTCGACGCCGCCCTCTTCCACCACCTAGTACCCGACATCGGGGGTCGGCGGCACTGTATTCTGGCCGATCTCGGTGGTCGTCGTCTCGCCCTCCGTGGTGTCGGTCGTTTCCCGCTCGGTCGTGGTCGTCGTCTCGCTCTCCGTGGTAGTGGTCGTCTCTGCCTCGGTCGTGGTGGTGGGCTGAGCCACGGTCGTGCCCGTCGTGGGCAGAGACACCCCTGCCCCCACCCCGATGATCTCAACTGTCCGGTCGAAGGCACCGACGAACCGTTCGTACGCCGTCAGGAACTCCGTCAGCGCGGGGCGCTCACGGTGTACGGTGTCGGGCGAACGAAACCCGGCCAGGGCGTCGACCGCCGCATCGGCCATCTGGCCCAGCGCCAGCCAAGCCGTCTGGTGTTCCACCGGCAGACCCCGATCCGGTGGTGGTTCGATCAACCCGATGTCGTCGCGGAGGGCGAGAGCCCGACGTTCGATGTCCTCCAATCGCGTTTCCGTATCTCTGTAGGTCACTCCGGTCTCGGAGCGGTTGTCCCAATCGTTGTTGGCCGCCCTCATGTCGACCACCAGTTCGCCGACCCGGACCGCTATCCCTTGCAGGTCCTCCAGGTAGTTGAGAACGTCTCGGCTCGGGAAGGGCTCCGTGGTCGGAGTGGTGGGCGGCTCCGGTTCGGGTTCTGGCAGTGAAGTACCCACCACCGGGGCGACGGTAGTGGCCGGAGCGGCGGGGGTGACCTTCGCAGCGGATGTATCAGTCTCCGGCTCGGGGTCATCTCCGCATGACATGATGGCAATCACCAGGGAAAGGAGAGCGACCAGGGCCGCGATCCTTCGGACAGTGGGAGCGAAAGACCGTCGGCCCGGCACGCTCTTACTGTACCGGCGTGTCGGGTATCGGCTTGGTACCCGGCCGACCCGGCCACGCTTCGGTGCTCCTGTCGGCCAACGGTGGTTTGCCGCCGCACACCGCTGCTGAGGATCAGGAACAACAGCAGAGCGGTACCGCAACGCCCGCAGCCGACCGGCGAGCTATACCCCGGTCCTCGTCAGCGGTCGTGTGGATCCTCGGGGGCCTCTGTAACCGTAGATCCTGGCTTCAGGGTCATATAGTCCCTGGTAGATGGCGGTTTCAAGGCAACTTGTGAATCATAATGAACAACTGTGGGCGTTGACGGGCTCGAACCGCCAGACACCCCTATAACCCCAGGTCAAACCGCTTTTGGTTTTCATCGAATGTTACTTCAGGTGTTATCACGACTTCGAACGAAAACGCCGAGTCTGCGGTCTAGCCCTCCTCTCGGCACTGTCAGCCCGAGTACCTACAGCACCAACCCCTGAGCAATCCAAGGCGTCGCCAAGCCTCGGGAGGAGCCCCTGCAGCACGCCGAGGTCCCCAGCTATTGGTCAAAGTTGGGCCCACAGACAAGCGCGGGCCCCGCTAACGTCCTTGACCCGATCGTTCGCTAGATCCTACCCGAGCCGACGGAATCTCAGATGCGCGCGACCCTGCCATCCCATCTTCGGCCGCCCGACTAGTCGGCCTCGTTGACTGCCCAGAGAAACAGGATCAAGGGGCCCTTCTTGGCCGCGATCAGCCTAGGAGTGGGCTCCCCTCGAAGCAGGAGCGGACCGATCCTGTCAGCCTCTGAGCGTTGCTGCCTTAGGGGAAGGGCCCAGCTAGCAACAAACTCTCGCCGGTGTGAGAGTGAGGTTGACCCGTTGAGTGGACGCTCGTCTATAGGCGGGGAGAACTCCAGTCCCCAAGACTCGCCGGCGGATACACCGACAGTTCAGCATGACACCTTGCTGGTTTCTTAGGTGGTTGGGGTCTCCAGCTTCACGCTGTTGAAGCGCAGAAAGTCCGTGTCGTAGGAAACCACTGCGCATCGGTGCTCGATGGCCAGGGCAGCCAGGTGGGCGTCGTTGACCAGATTGCCGCCCGTCTCTGGCGGGACCAGCAGTTGTTGGACGATGCCGAGGTGGCGTGCCGTCGGCTCTACGACGACGGCCGAGGGTTGAGCCAGCCAGTCCTCGACTTGTGTGATCGCCTCGGTTGCAGACAGCGGCTCATCGAAGATCCGTCCGTTGGTGGACAACCGCAGGAACGCCAGCAGCACCACCCAGCAGAATGCCACCCGAGCGCCGCCGCTGAGCGCCTCGTCAAGCCAGCCCCGGGCTGAGGCATGCCGCAGCGAGTCTCGGTTTACCGCGTCCAACAGGACATTGGCGTCGACGAGCTTCAGGATCCGGTCTCCAGCTTCCTCGCAACGTCGCCGTCCTCGAATTCGCCGGCGATCCGCAACGCCTTGTCGAGGTCGACCCTGGCGCGTCCCATCGGCCGAGTTGTCGTTCTGAATTCGCGGGGCCCATCGGCAAAGCCTCTGCCTTCACGCACCAGGTCATTCAATGCCTGCTTGAACGAGACCCGACGTTCGGTCATGCGCTGGCGGACGATCTGTTCCGTGTCGGAGTCGAGTGTGACTGTAGTCCGCATGCTGACAGCATAGCATCACATGATGCCTTGCTGTCACGATTGGAACTTCGGGATATTTGACAGACCGCGCAAGACCTCAGTGAAGGAACGCGATGATCGACACAAGCATGGACGAGTTGGTGTGTTTACGCAACCACTTTCGAGGCCGAAGGCAACGATCTGTTGCGGGCGGCCGTGTGAAGCTTCGCGCAGGGTCTGACACTCCGCCGAAGCGGATGGAGCGTAGGTGTCTGCTCGTTCAGGTCGTACTTCCAGTTTCCAGGTGATCTCCCGGCGTGGGTCTTCGAGGCAGATCTGTTTGGTAGGACTGAGACGGCTCAGGACAGACCCGTATGAGTCCGTGTAAAACCCCAGGTCAACGTCTAGTTCCAGGTGTGTCGTCCCACAATACATCCCACAGCTACAACGGGATGATCACGGAGCGGTCAATCCGAGGCTGCCAGCCCTGACAAGGGCTAGGTGGACCAAGTGTCTCGGGTGGAGTCCAGCGGCTAGACCGACAATGCGCGAATCGGTCAACTGCAGCAGCAACGCACAACGTGATCTTCTCCAAGACAAGCCTAGTGTGCGGAGCCTGCCCTCCGTGGTGAGCAGTCAGCCAGACACTCACACACGGAGTCGCCCGACGGCTTGGTGAGTTGTCCCGGTCGGTGGCCATCAGCCCGGATGGAAGCGCCGGGCTCCTCGTTGGGTACCTCGTATCGGTACGGCCTGGACGGCCGACATACCGCAGGATTACCGGGCCCGCCCGATCAAGGGAGAATATTGACGATCAGCGAACTCGTAAGCTCGGACGTGGCTGAACCCTACTGGCGGCAGTCTCTCACACAGTCAGCGTGCTGTTCTGTCTTGGCCGGGGTCTCTATCGGCGTTTCGAAGCATCGGAGGGCGTCTCCCGCACAATTGCGGTAAGACCGCTCCTGTGACTAGCAGCCCTTTGTTCGGTTTCGAGCGCACTCGCCAACTTACAATCGCTGTTGTAGGCGCTGTCGCAGTTCGGTCATCGTGAGCCGTCCGCCTTTGATGCGGTTGCAGGGCGAGCACAGCAGCTGCAGGTTTTCGTCGGCATCCAAGCCGCCTTGGGATCGTGGCGTGATGTGGTCTAGATCGAAGTCGTCTAGGTACTTCCTGCGGGCGCAGCCTGGACATGGCCTTCGTTCACCGGTGCCTAGTTGAGCCCAGCGGATAGCTCGAATGTTGCGAGAGCGCGTGGGCCGGTCGGGGTCGGTGCGAACTGGTGGTCGGGGCGGCAGGTGCAGGGCGGGCAGTCCCTCGCGTAGCCCGTCGAGGTCGACGTTGTGCACTGCGGCGTCGGACTCGTCCTGGAGCCGTTTCTGGGTGATCCCGATGGCCACTTCGTCGATGTCAACCCCTGCCCATTGTCGGCCAAGCCGCTCGGCTGCGACCATCGTGGTGGCGCATCCGCAGAACGGGTCGAGCACTAAGTCGCCTGGGTTCGACGAAGCGGCGATGAAGTGTTCGTAGAGAGCAAGCGGCTTCTGGGTTGGCCATCCGGTGGCTTCCTTGCCGGCCACCGGGGGAATGTGGGTAATGATGTCGCTCGCGGGGTTGCCTTGCTTGCTGGCCAGATAGCTCTTGTAGCGCGGGACGCGGTTGCGACTCCAACGGAGTAAACCTGCATCGTCGAGCGCCTCGCACTTCGAGAGCGCGTCGAGTTGCTCGTAGTCGTCTGGCAGCTTCGCCGCCGCGGCCGAGGGGAACCTTTCACGGCGCGGTGGGGCCCACGCCCGTCCCTCTGATGGCAGAGTGTCCTTGAACGGCAGGTATGCCGCCGGGCCGCCCGTTTTGCCGCCCGTCAATTGTTCCGTTGCATAAGGCCCTAGACCGTCGCCGTCATCATGGCGGTAGTTCTTGCGCACGTACTCGGGGTCATGGGGCCGGTACTGCTGGTTCCAAACGAAGTCGGATGACGACTTGGTGTAGTAGAGGATCCGATCACCGTCGCGAGCGTACCGGCGGGTACCCAGCGACTTGGTACTCGTGCGCTTCCACGCGATCTCGTTGCGGAACCTGCTCTGTCCGAAGATACAGTCGCAGAGCTGTTTGAGGTAGTGCGCTGCGTGGGTGTCGCAGTGAAGGTACATGGTGCCGTTGGGTTTCAACACACGCCAGATCTCAGTTAGGCGCGGTGCCATGAACGCCAGATACGCCTGCATCGGGTCTCCCGCCGCCAGGCCCGCGCCGACGACCGTGTGGTACAGGGCGGGATCGGCGGCTTCCTGCAGATCTAGCCACTCCTCTTTCACGCCGTCCATCGTCCAGGTGTCCTCAAACTGGGCTCCAGCAGCGTCAGAGCCGAGAGGGGCGTTGTAGAGGCGCTTCGAGTTGAATGGCGGGTCGAGGCAGACCAGATCTATGCACTCCGAATTGATACCGCGCAACACCGGCAGGTTGTCGTGAATCCACAACGTCCGGTTCAGAAAGTTCGGTTCAGCCATTCAGGAGACCCTCCGGATTGCTTCGGTCCGGAACAACTGCACCAGCGTAACGCCCATGTGGACAGCGGCTTCGGCTTCGGGTTGTGACACCATGAGGGGCTTGGCGGGGTCGTCGGTGCCGCGCCGGTCGAACTGCGACTTCCAGATGGTTGCCATCATCTTCCGCACGGTGTCAACATCGCCGATAACGGTTTCCCACTTCTCCGGCTTCACATCCAGGTCATAGATAATCTTGCCCAATGTGGCTTTCGGATCCTTGGGGGCTACAACCGGGCGTGCGACGGCCTCTACCGCTCGTACGGCGTCGTGATAAGCGGTGCTGGGGTTCGGGTTCCGACCATAGGCGTGGTGCCAAGCACTCTGAAGATACGATGAGGCATTACTCCGTCTATTCATTTCTTCAGCCGCTGCCGCCGAAACGGTCTCGTCTACGCGTCGTGTCAAACCCAACCGTCCTTCAGGGTCTTCCCCCACCGACCATGCTGACCCTGACCTTGCCAAGACCGATTCGAGCTCCAAATACCCCGGCGCCCGAGGAGCGCCCAACCGGACCCCCGAAAACCCCCACACACCACGGGTCCGCATCCCGAACAACCACCCCGCCTCCCGCAACGCCCTGGCAGTGCTCTGCGGAGCACGGCCGGGAAGCAACTCCGCCAAATCGCCCAGAGTGACTATCACCCGGTCCTGCTCCCGCAAGGTGTTGACCACCCCTACCAGCGGACCCCGCACCGGCCGCGTGTCCGGGGTGTCCACCAGATCAGGGAGCAGATCGGCGGTCATGGTGCTCATGGCCCTATCGTACCGAGGGGTTGTCACAAGCACCGCTGGTGGCTTCCCCCTTTCCTGGGTCGGCGAAGTTGAAATGACCGAAGTGAATCGGATGTCACGTACCCTGAGACGTGGGAAGAAGAGCCGCTCAACTATCACCGTACCGGCGATACCAGTGGACCGACCGAAGCCGTCAACCTGGTTTACCGAACTGTGCCCCAGGGCTGCTGTGTGCTTCAGTCCACCGACGAGTGGTCAGAAGGCACCTAGGATTCTCCGTTGTGGCACGCGCCGTAGGAGGTAGAGTCAATGAGTAAGGTCGCCGCACGACACTTCGATTTTGATCGTGCCGAACGGTGACACGCTGCCTCCGCAGACGATCCTTTTCCTTGTCAAGTTCCTAAGCGCCGAGCGCGTCGAGAGCCTGCTGAATGGACGGCTCTATGCGAAGCGGCTCTCCAGTTTCAAGCAGTCCGAGGATCGCGCTGCTGCTGGTCGCCTCGACCGGCACGAGGGAACGAGTAGCTGGATGCAGCCCGGAAGCCACCGTTTGGAAATCAATAGCTGGAACATGACGCCCGATCTCGCAGGTCCAACCCAGATACAGCCGGACTGGTTCAACCATCTGAACGTGTTCTGCCTTCATGCCGTCCATGCCGACAACTTAGGTCTGGACCGGGCCGTCGGTGGCGACGCGGGGGATCTGCAGCAACGACTCCTGGTCCCGGAGCGCTGCTTCGAATTGGGCGAGCACGCAGTCGTCATCACCAACGTTCCCGAGTTCATGCGCCGGTTCGGCGCAGCGCTAAAGACACACCGCTACCGAGGCTGGTCGCATCTCGTCAGATACTACGACCCGTCAAGCTTTCACGGACACTTCGAGGGGACTGATGCTGTATTCAGGAAGCGAAGCGAATTCAGCTACCAACGGGAGTACCGGTTCGCTATGGACACCGGCACAACTGGCGATCATCCGCTCCATCTGGACATCGGCGACATCCGCGACATCACGAAGCGTTTCAGGTCCGAAGAACTCAACGGCGAACAGTTCCTCGGTGGTACGATACAAGTCGAATAGGACATACCCGAAGGCTGACGCCCGGATGGGAACCAACGACATGACGACACGGGTCCATACTCCGTGATGGACCAGGTCATTCACCGGTAACGGAGGAATAGACCGCTACCCGGAGCGGTGAACAGCCACGTAAGCGGCTATGTCAGGCAGCAGCGGGAGCACCTCCCAAGATAGAACCAGGTCAACCAGTGTTAGGCAGCGGGCAGCGCTTCCGTAGTGGAGGCGCCAGAGGCGAGGAGCATCGGGTTCCGACGCCACTCCGCCTACCAGGTGCGAGGTGGCGGTCATCGACCTCGTCTTGAGTGCGTCGGTCCAGATCGCAGTCGGATAGCCCAGATCAAATACGACCCTAGGGTGAGTAAACCGCTCGCGAACAGGCAGAAAAGCACCCCACGACTCAGAAGGTCGGAACAATTGGCCGCCGGGCGAGGCCAACTGCGGACACCAAGACACCCGCCGCCGTCAGGTACCCGAAGGAAAACGCTACCAACCAGAGCCCCGGATTAGTTGATCAGTCTTTGGGTTGCTGACCCTCGTGGGGTTGATCGTCTTCGTCGTTCCCTGGACCTGATGTTTGCCAACCGTGGGCTGCGCCGCGGTTGTTGCGGCGGCGTTGGTCGGGAAAATCCTGTGGCGGACGGTCGAATGGAAGGTCCTTCCAATAGGGGATACTGATGCTGGCAGGAGTGATAACCGTCTTGGCGGGGAATGGAGAGGGCGGGGAGACCGAGATAGAAGGAGCAGAGCCATCAGACGCCCCGCAATAGCCGCTTGCCGGGGCTCTCGGTTGAGCTGTGGTGGCCTAGCAGACTTGTCAGAGGCTTTCGCAGGGGTCTCCGTCTCCGTCGCCGTCGTAACGGCTGGGCGAACCGGCAGCCCTCCACGCTCGTAGGAACTCGGCCTTGGACCAGCCCTGATCTTCAGCTTCTCCGCACGTCCGTGGGAGCGGGCGCGTTGCCTCAGTGGTCGTCGTCACCCGGGTGGCCGCAGTCGTGGTGGCCGCTCGTGTCGTGGCCGGAGCCACCGTCCGCGTCTTGCAGTCCGACAGGTGAGCCGCTACGAAGTCGTACTCGGCGCGGTCCATGCTGGCGCCCCACTTCTGCTTCACCGACACATGCAAATCCAGGTAGTCGCACCAGCCCGGATAGCCCACCTTCCTCGGCGTGGTCTTCCCGTCCGTGTTCCACCACTCATGGGGATCATGGCCGCCCTTGCCCCGGTTTACTGACGACACCGACGCACGATGGTTGAAGCCGTCCGACCCGAACGCGGAAACCCGCACTCCCGAACACCAGGCCTCTTGTAACGCGACCACATGGTCCACGTCACCGGAGTCGAGAACTTCGCCTGTCAGGTAACCCACCCCACCCAGGCTCCGCCAGCTCGTGCCATGCGGATCGTAAAAGCCCCTGTCATATCCATCGCAGTTCTCCGGCTCGATAGCGATACCGGTTAACGAGCCCGTAGCCGGAGGCCCGGTTGTGACGGTTGTTGCCGTGGTGACGGTGGCGGCTACCTCTTCGACGGTGACGCCTTCGGGCAGGAGTTTCTCGCAGGCCACGCCGTTGTTGTTGATGTCCAACAGGGCCACGTCACCGTAGTAGGGTGCGTAGGTGTCGAACCAGTCCTGAGCGTCCTGCCAGGTCGCGAAGTCCGAACAGCCCACCACATTACCCGGATCAGCAGGGACCGACGTCGCGACCACCTCGGCCCGGCAACTCTCCATGACCTCCTCGTACACCAGGTAGCGGCCCTGATACAGCACCGTTCCGACCTCTTTGAGGTTCAGCATCATGTCATCGGATATCAGCGGGTCATGTCGCGCGGCGCACGCCCGTTCCTCAAACGTCAACCACACCGCCACCGAGCTGGTAGTGGTCGCCCGCCGAGTAGTCGCCACAACCTCATCGCCAACAAGCTCTTCCAGATGTAGCGTGGCCGCGAACTCCTCCCAATCCTCCCGCTCCTGACAGATGTCCATCACCTTCTGGTAGCTGACCCAATGGCCACCCGTCCACTCGAAAATGCCATCCCGGCTCCGGTCCTCTTTGAGCCACAGCATCCGATCCCGAGAAATCGACAACGTGTCGTCATAGTCCCGAGCGCACTGCACCTCCCGAGTCGTCAGCGTCGCATCGGGCTCGGTGTCCGGGAAACCGCAGGTGGCGGCAACGGCAACCACTATTAAGACACCGATGAGGTACCTGTACCGGTACACGATTCCCAATCTATTAGAAGTCTCTGGGGGTCAGAGGGTCCAGTGCTGGACGGACACGACCGACCACGCCTGGAACACCCGATCCACCAACCAGTCGGTGAGGCTAACGTAGGGGGGCCGGATGCCGCCAGTCGTCTTCCTAGCGCCGCTACAAGAGCACACACGGTGGCCCACGCACGCATCCGGCTACTCGCACCCCTACTCCAACCGCTAACGCAGCTGACTTAGCTTCGCAACACGCGTTGGTGTGGTCAACGAGCAGTACCAGGGAACGCCCGACATCGTTCTCGCCTTTCTATGTACGTCGTAGTCCGGTCTGCGAACCGTGCTCGAGCCCGGTCCTAAGCCGCACCGGAGTGGATTATCGGGTCCCGATTCGAGATCTGGGCACCCGCGACGTTTGCAGCGGAGGGATCGTCCGCTGACACAGATGGCGAACAGCCAGTTAACCGGTGAGATCGGGCAACGATCATTAGTCGAGTCCCACCTCTAGTACCACGTCTCCACCGGGAAGTCACCCGAGGTCGGCCTTGTTTGCTCTCTGGTCGGGTGGCGGCTTGGGTTCAGTTCGACTGCTGGCCGGTCTGCCGGACCAGCCCGAGGACGGGTTGAAGACCCCAGAGGCGTGGGTGACCCCCATTAGCGGCCGAAGCTTCGTCAAGGCATTAGCGCTCCGGTGGTCGCCCGGCACCCTGAGCCAACAATGTGAGGAGAAGAGGTTACAGGGGTTCCGCTGGTGGGGGAGATAGGTCGATGTGTAGTGAAGGTGCGAGCTCGCGTAGGAGTTCGGGGCGGCACTGGTCAAGTAGGAATGTGATTAGGTCGTCCTGTTTGAACTGGCCGAAGACCATCCGGTATACAGCCAGGGCTTCTTTGAGTGCCAGGAGTTGAGACTCGTCTTGGCTCAGGGGGAGCGCTGGGACGTGTCGCTCGATGTGCGCGCCGTCCGGAAGCGGGAAGAGCCAGTAGGGGACGAGCCCGCGTCCGTTCGACGATTCTGCGTGAGCGGTGTCGAACAGAGCAGACCACACGTCTTTCGAGGCACCATCGAGGATGTCAGTTCCGTGCTTCTTTGCGACGTTCTTGCGGACGGCGTGGCCTTTGTAGCGGTGAACGCGGCCTTCACGCTGCTCGAGATCGACGGGGTTCGACGGCAGGTTCCAGTGCATGACGGAGTGGCAATAGGCGTGGAAGTCCAGCCCTTCTTGGCCGACGGAGGTGGACGCTAGGACGAAGGGCCAGAAGGGGGAGTTGAAAGCCTGACGCACCTGCCCTTCTCTCGCGCCCGCTTTGCCGTCGTCGCTCTCCTGGGCGCCGAAGCGCATCGCGAAGTGGTTACGCATGCGGTGTTGGTCGATCCGGGTGGTGTCGTCGCCGGTCCGGATTTCGTCCACGCGCGGTGCACCTGTTCGAAGCGAGAGCGCCGTTGACACCGCCTTGGCAAGCGTGTCCCACACCTCTTCTTCTTCGGCTGCGAAGAGCCCTTCGAAATCCCGCAGGGTGTGGATGTACTCGTCGAGGACAGCTTGGAGGTTCCCGACCGCGCAGTAGTCCACGACTCGTCGCCAATAGGGTGTGTCGTCCCGCGGGCGCTCGCCTCGGATGAGGGCTGTCGCCTCGGGAAGGTTGAACAGCGTCCGGAAGCTCCAGGCGATCCGGGCGGCTGCGTACCGGACGGCGGGGGCTGTCGGCGGGTTCGGGCCCGAGGCACGTGTGAGGGCCCTGAGAGCACTTGTTGCGGGGCCGGCTACAGAGCGGATGGCAAGAACTTCCGCTAGATCCTCGGGTGGTCGTCCGAGGTCCAGGAATCCGTGAGCGGCTGCGTCGACGAGGCTCTTCGCTCTCCGGACATGTTCCTCCCATTTGGAGCCTTTGTCGTCGTCCTTCTTGGCACCGTTCCACCGGCTTGGTAGGTCCCAGCGATCGAACCACTCCCTGGTCGACTCGCCGTGCCTTTCAAGATCGAGAAGGATCGGGGCCGCCCAGTACCAGTTCTCGTCTTGCCGCGCGGCGTTGAGATACGGCTCCGTGACGCTGGCGAGGAGCGGTTCGAGTTGCGCTCTCGCACCGGCGACGGTGTCCTCCAACGTAGCCTCGCCTTGTGCCACTAGGACTGGGTCGCCCAGCTCGGCGAGGCTGGGGCTCGGGTACAGCATCCCTAGCACGGGCATCCCGGTGAGACGGTCGTTCGAGTACGCGAATCGCAGCAGCGGTCGCCGTCTTCGGCGCTCTGTGGGTGTGTTACGGATCGAGTCGTCGAAACGCTGAAACATGCGCCGTTCAACTTCGTAGCTCACCACAGTTGCGACCGCTTTGGGAACGACCTGCCAGGTGGAGAAGATCAAACGCTTCGAGAGTTGCTGCTGGCGTGCCGTCTTCCAGGGGCCCGACTCGGCGTAGTAAGGAAGTGAAGGGGGCAGCCAGAGGAGCTTCCACGCCTCGGCGCGCTCCATCCACTCGAGAAGGCTACGGAGGCGGGCGTTGGCTGGGTCAAGGCGTGAGTAGGCCTCTACTTCTTCCCAAGAGAGCGACACCCGTCCGCTGTCGGCCAGGAGCTTGGTTAGCCCGTTCTCCGATGGCACATCCAGCCTCGCTACGACCTCGGTCTTGAGCTTGTAGTCGTCCATGAAGCTCAGGAGATACGGTGCCGATTTCCAGTATTCGAGGACCTGGGGCTGATCCACTTCGCGGCCGATCTCCTGAAGTGTCAGATAGTCGTGTACATCTGCAGCGGTGAGTTGCAGTCCTACGCTCGGTTCTTCGCTCATCATCCCGTGAGAGTCCCCGGAAGCGCGGGACCGCTCGGTCCGTGACATGACCCGCCGGAGTTGTGACTCGATCTCTCCCTTGAGCCGTACGAGCGGTTCCGTCTCGGACTCGATCCGGTACATCGCCTGCCGGTAGTCGTCCAGGAGACGACGGAGGTCGCCGCTCGCCTTCTTGGACTCGAGGAACTTGACTGTTCGCAGGAAGTCCTGATGATGGTCGTCCTCGGCGCTCTCGTGGTGAAGCGTGTACATCCGGTACGGCGTTGCCGAGAGCAACAGAAGGCGCACATCGTCTGAATGAGTGAAGAGTCGTTCCGCTAACCATGCCGCTTCACTCGTTCCGTCGAGGAGGTTCTTGAAGCGCTGGAACTCGTCGAGGATCACAAGGTCGGGTTCAAGCGCGTTGACGCATTCCTCGGCCAGGATCCAGCGCAACCGACCGATGAACGCTCTCTGGCTTCGGCGAACATCCGACGGGATGTGCAGTCCGGTCCGCCAGAATCGCTTACAGAGACTCTCGTACTGTTCTCGCAGAGTCTCGCCCTCACGACCCAGCCGACGTTCAAAGGCTCTCGCAAGGTCGTCGTCAATGCTCGACGGCTTGAACCTTTCTAGGTCCCAACGGAAGTTGTCTGTCTTGGTCACGTTCCCTTGGAGAAGGTTCATGGGGGCTTTGCGTTGATCGGGCCACACGCGTTGTAGGAGGTGATAGATAAGGACTCGCTCCTCCCACCTCCCCATGCTGCTCTTGAGATCGAAGGACGTGCCGGGTGTGAGCGCGAGGTAGTTGACCCGGCTCGCCTTCAGGTCGTGGATTCTCTTGGGCAGCAGCGTCAACCGGTCGACCTGCACGAAGCTACCGCTACCGATCTGAAGTCGACGGACGTTCTGGTCGGCGACCTGGGCGTTGGAGCAGACATAGACGATGTCGATGCGGTCGACCCTGTTCGGGCCTTCCCATAGGTGTTCGATCGCCTTGGCGATCACCCCGCGCGCTACGAGTGTCTTTCCGAGACCGACCTCGTCGGCTACCAGGAAACGGCTGGTCGAGTCCGGCGCCAGGTAGAGCCGATCGAAGGCGTACTCGACGGTGTCACGCTGGAAACCTTTTAGGCGTTCCAGCACGGCACGTGTGTCGGGTCGCTCGCCCGCTCTTACCTGACTCATGACCTCAGCGTCTCCCGTACCGCCCAGACCGGTTCCCATATGTCCTTCAGGCCCTTGGGCAGGAGCTTCGTCCCCTCCGGTGTTCTGTCAAGGTCGGAGATGAGCCTGGCAACGTCGTCGATCCGCTGCGGGTTGCGGCTTAGACACCGAAGGAGGGCTTCCAACAGGGCTGACTGATCCCAACCTCCGATGGAGCTTCTCGGAGCGGTGCTGTCAGAGCGCGCTGCCTGCTCGAACGCCGACACGTCGGCGCCCTCACCCGCCAGGATCAGGAACAACAGTTGGAGGACGCGGCCAGGGTCCACCAGGAGCGAGCGCAGAAGTCGTTCCTTTCGGTTCTCGGGTGCCCCGACCAACTCTGCCGTGACCACGAACCGCTTTCGCGCGTTTTGCCGTCCTTCCCGCAGTGTCACCTCGAACGCCAGAAAAGCGGTGAGCGCTTCGAAGGACATGTCTCTGAACGTCGCGATCGGATCAGCAGGCCGGGCCGGACCGACCGGCTGATCCCACGCTTGCTTCCTGCCATCGATCCGCGAGGCTGCTTCCGAGGGGAGCGTCGCCGGCCATACCTTGACCTCAGCAGCGGCGGGGATCTCCGGGAGTTCTCCGAAAAGGGTCATGTCCCACCGTTGCTCCTCGTCCACTTGCTGCACCATCGCGGTCAGAGGTACGGCCGCCAGGAGCCGCGCGATCCAGTCGACCCTCGTCTCCGGCTCTCTATCGCAAGGCTCCGGTCCCGGACTTTCGGGAGGGTCGTACTCCCGCAGGAGTGATCGGAGGGTTTCAAGCTTCGGGTCTTCCGCGAGTCCGAGGAGAGCGTCGATGCCGCAGTCCTTCTTCTTTCCGACCAGTTCGACCAGCATCTCAACATTGACGCGAAGTGCGGCGACCGTTGCGTTCGCGGAGCCCGTGAACAGCCGCGCCTCACGGCCGTTCTCGAACAGGAACAGCTTGGCGTGGAGGCCCGAGAGTTCGACCTCACCTTCAACCTGCGCTGTTGCGTCGGGAGGTTCTTCTTCCTCCTCCTCGTCCGTATCACGCGCGTCTAGACCGGCTCCGGGTGACAGGACGTAGCACTTCTGCGGCAGGGCCTCGCGTCCTGGTCCACGGACAACATCCTCGAAGGCTTCCGGTCGTGAGATGAGAACTTCGAGTCCGTGATCACGCACAAGGTCGCGCACAGTCGAACCAGTGAGATAGGGTGAGATCACCAGGCTCCTTCCACCCCTCGGGAAGGGCCATCCACGCCTGCCCCGCAGGCCGAAGTTGTGGACATGGAAGTTCTTGAACGGTCGGGGCGGTTCGAAGTCCACCATCCTGACCTCGTACGCCATCCGCTCGAGGTCCTCTTGGAGTTCGTCATTGATGGGTCGGCGGGTAGCGAGCCCTGGGAGAGCCAGAAGCAGATCGGCGAAAGGCTTGTTCTTCGAGTAGCCGAGTTCCCGTTGCGCGAGTCGCCCTTCCAAGCGGAGGCATGTGTCCCATGCCCGCGCGAAGGTCAGGTTGCGGGAGAGGCACAATACCCGGTAGATGGTAGGCCGCTCCTCGGATTCGAAGTTGAGCACCCAAACCTTCGGGTGGAAGATCCCTCCTTCCCTCTTAGCCTGGACCTCGATCACTGATCCTTCGATGTAGGCCAATAGCCTCTGGTCCGGTCGCGGTACACCGATCGCGCCGGCCTGGCAGAAGAGAGTCACCCTCTCGGCATGCCGCCGGAGCGCTTCGAGCAGCGCCACCGGGTCGGGCAGGGGCGCACCATCCTCGTCGTGGGCGTCGAAGAAGGTGAAAGCGAGGGGCGCAGTCAGGAGCGCCATCAGGTCCAGCGTGAAGCTGGTCCCCACAGCACGTCTCAGACGGTAGCCGGCGGGCGGGCGCAGGCTTTCCAAGAGGAGGGTCCGCTCACGCGTTCCGAGCATCGTCCTCGCTCCGCGCAAGCCCGTCGAAAATGTCTTTGAGGATCCGCCGAGTTCCACCCCACCGGTAGGCCATCCGCCCCGTCCCCGATTCCCCGCCCCACAGTTCAAGCCGTCGCGCGTTTGTCAGCCGTGCCCGGGAACCCTTGAGTTGAACCTCGCGACTCCACACAAGAGTCCGCGCGTTTGAGTTGTCGGCCATGACGCCCATGGGTCCACCTCGCTTTAGACTCTCGACCCAGTCTTCGACGAAGGCCCGGGTCGGGTAGCCGAGCGATCGGCCCTGGGCTGTCACGACCTGCCACACCCTGTCCGGGTTCCAATCCTCCACTGCTTGCCCGAGGGCATCAACGTCGGTGGCCCATTCCTCCAGCCTGCGCCGATACTGGTGCGTCCACTCGTCATGCTGCTTCCGTTCTGAGAGCATGAGGTTGTAGAGAAGCGCCGCCCCCTGCATGCAGATAGCGAAGAGCTTCGCGTCATGAAGCTGGTCTCGCAGAACAGGTGAGATCCCAGGCAGATGGGCGAGTTCCCAGGGCCGATTTGGCTCCAGATCCTCAACGGCCACACGTCCTGCTAGTACAGCCAGCAAGCTGTCAGGGTGTCGGGCCTGTATCCGGTCTCGTAGGTATTTGGCATCTCCTCGCCGAAGCTCCACCGTAATCCTGCCTCGACGAAATCCGGGTGGGGGGTCAGGGAGGTGAGGATGCCAGTTCGATGGAGGCGCGCTCCGACCTTCTGGGTCTCGCGGTGTACTGCGAAACCGGTCGCCGCGCCGGTAGAAACCGTCGAGCGATCGGGAGTACGCCCACTTGTGACCCGAGAAGGTGCGGATACCCCAGCTTCCGAGCCCACCCCAATAGACCTCGCTGGGTAGACGCTTCAGAGCGTCGCCGGCTCGGCTACCGAACACACCCCGCGTGTCGGGCCCTTGGCGCAACCGTTCGTTGAGCTTCAGTTCCTCCCACCGAGCCCTCTCCACCGCCTCGCTCGATGGAACCCGCAACCGCTCAAGCCTCAGGAACATCCACGGTACAAGCAGGAAATAACACGCCCGCGTCTGGATCGTGCTAGTCCCAGGGAAGAAGAGATCCGAAAAGCTGTCACGGACCGATGCAATCCCGAGCTCGTCGACCGTGCTGGTCTCCCGAAACAGGTCAATAACGTCCAACGCGCGACGACGGTCCCTCTCCGAGTAGTCAAGCCAAGTCAAGGACGATGTCATCCCGCCAGGCTATTCGGTCTCCTCCCCCGACCCAACACCAACCCGGTCCCTGCACATGCTCCGCTAGACGCCTCCGAATCCCCGGCTTCCGCAACGCGTCGAACAACGGAGCAGAGTCACCGCCACCGAAAGAGACGGACACAGACCACACAACTCCCGCCCCCGGGAACCCCTCTGAGAGTCGGATTCTGGTGGTACGTCACCAGCCCACGATACGAGCAAAGCTTCTGGCCCCCGGACTCAACCACGCCTTCAACACGCCAATCACGACCCCCTCAAGACCGACGCCAAACAGTCGAACAGCAGCTGGCCCCCTGCAACTCAGAGACCGCTTCAGCGTCTCTGAACCCGATGATCACATCCTGAAGATCCGCGTACGCAGAACAGTGGGGCCATCCAAGGCTCACCGCCTGCGGAGCGAACGGATCCGACCCCCCACCATCGGCTTCTTCTGTATCGGGTCCGCAGCCCACCAAAGAAACAACGAGACAAGAGCCGTCAGCAGGTTGATGTAACGCACCTTGGTGGTCCCTCCGGTCGGTGAGTCAGGCCTTAGTTGCCACCAAATGCCATGCCGCAGCCAAAAACCGGACGGGACCATGCACAGACGGCCTGATCCCGCCTTCTGGCTGCTAGAGAACACCCTCCCTACCAAAGGGTGACAGGTGGGGTTCGGCATTTGGTGGCTGTTTTGGCACCATAAGCACCGCTGAGAGATCGCGCATTGGGCGGGAGGTCACTGTCTTCTGCGCGTAGCGCCACGGGCAGAGATGACGGCTGACCAACCGCTCGACCCCCTCACCGACGAGTCCCCGATCCACAAGAACGCCCAGCCGGGGGACAGGGCGCGGCGTTGAGAGTGGCCCACACGGTGCGGAGAATCTTGAGCAGGTCAGGCCCCGGGACACTGCGCCGAGTTTTTGCTCCAACTGCGCGATCACCGCAGCGTCCCGGTGTTGGGGAACTGCTGGTGGCGGTCGGCTAAGAACACCTCGACCCGGTCGTATGGTCCGGGGTCGTGTGCCGAGAACATGCGCCTACGCCGCCGCTCCCCCGCCTTGTCCGACAAGCGACCCACCCGGCTTGCAACGGCGGCCCAACTGCTCCCCTCGAGCAGCATCGACCGCCGACAGCGACGCTGTCAGCTGCGGGCGTCAGCACCCGCCCTCGGTCACACCATCGCCCCGGCAGCTCCCCACGCCAGCCTGTGTAATAACCCACCGCCGGGCCCACAGCCTCGCCCGCCTTCGGCGCCACCGGACGCTGCGCTGGTCGAAGCGGCTACACCGACCCGCCGCTACGGGCCCACGCCTTGACAGGCGCGCTACCGCGACCGGTGTAGTAGCAACGTGTTCGAGCCCGACCTTGGCTATGTAAAGCGAAGTCGGCCGGCATTTTGCGACCCACCCCCGAAACCCGGTCGCGCATCGCTGTCGGGGGACATATGTCCCCCACCCCCTGGGACATTTGTCCTCATTTCAATGAAAAATTGGCTCTCCCTTTCAACCATAGTTGACGCCCCTGCGCGGGACATGTGTCCCCCACCCCCCGGGACATGCGTCCCCGGTCCCGTTCCGCCGGCGTGTTGTTCATCCGCCCGATCGTTTCAGATCCTCCCGGCCGGTCATCCACGCACACCCCTTTTTGGCTGTTCTCGCCTGTTCTCGCTTCTGTCTCGGCGTTCTCGGGGGGATTGCCGAAAGAAACCTGTGGTGTCGGTGCTGTTGGCCGCTGTGGTGGCTAGCTTCTCCGCCGCCCGCCCTGGCCCTTCTCCCCCGGTGGCCGCGGTACTACCCCGATGGGCTCTGCGGGGACGTGTGTCCCCTTTACCTTGTTGGCGGGCGGGTGGCCTGGGACAGGTGTTCCCCCCACAACATCGGGCTCGCAGTCGGCCAGATGCGGCCGAGTCCCGCCCGGCGCCGTCAGGGCCTCCTGTCTCATAGAGCTGTCAAGGAAAAGCCCTGGTCGGAGGGATGCGCGACCGGATGCGCGACCGCTGGGGGGTGGATGCGCGACCGCTGGGGGGGTGGCTCCGCGACCGGGTTGGGGGTCGTGTTGGTTATGTTCGGTTACGACAACAGAGCCCTGACCATTCCGTATCGGATGGGAGACCACGGACTGAAGGCCCCGGCACCTGAGCCGGGGCATTGCGCGGGAGAGAGGGGATGGGGATGAGAACCGAAACCCACAGCAACGGGAAGTCGAGTGTCAGCCGTCGACGCTCGATGCGGCCTCCTGGGGGTGGGCGGGTGGTGAGATCGCCCGAAGTCGTGGAGATCACCGGGTTGAGCAGGACGACGATTTGGCGTCGGGGGCAGGATGGTTCAACCGGCCACAACCGCGCGACTTTCGCCCGGCGTTGACAGGCTCACCTATCTGCGACTTCGAGCTACTCGGGCCGACCGGTGGTGGTGGTGTTTGCTTGGTGGTTGGTCAACGCGAGGGGGGCTGGAATTCTGGGGCTGCGGTTATGGTTGGTTCTAGTGGTCGTGGAGGTGTTGGGGTGGACCACGAAAAGTTCCTAGCTGTCGAGCCGGTGTTCACCGGCTCGGAACTCGCTGAGTTCCTGGCGGATCACGGTGAGTCCGACCCGTTCCACGCTGCTCGCTGCCTTGAGGAGGGGTGGGTGCGGGCGGGGCGGGTGGTAGTGGTGCGGCCTGGGGTGTTGGCGGTGGTGGGTGATGGT
>VXMM01000041.1 GCA_009841105.1 Acidimicrobiia bacterium
TGACAGGGGTGGAGGGGTTGGTAGAAGTAGGCGCCATGCTGGCTCGGGGGGTGCTAGCGATCGCGGACCTGTCGTCAACCCTGCCCCAGATCGGCTGGACGGCCGCCTTGCTGCTGGCCGGGTGCGGGTTGGTGGCCGTCTCTCCCCGGTTCCGTCCCGCAGCGGTACTGGCCGCAAGCCTGTTCGCGTGTTTCTTGACGGTTTTCGCCGGTCCCCACACGCTGGGCGGCAAGCCGATAAGGCCAGCGTTCGTGGCTCTCGATGTGGGTCAGGGCGATGCGCTATTGCTTTTGGGCTCAGCCGGCGAGACGGTCCTGGTCGACGGAGGAAGCGACGGCGCCAAGGTCCGAGCCGGGCTGTCCCGCTTCGGTATCAGCTCCGTCGACTTGCTGGTCGTGTCTCATGCCCATCATGACCACTATGGCGGCCTGCTGGACGTCATCGGAACGCTTCCGGTAGGCCAGATGTGGTACGCACCGTTCCCGGGCCAGCCGGACGAGTATTCGAGCCTGGTCGAGGCCGCGGAGCAGGTGACGCGGGTCGCGATCCCGAGCCTGGGCGTTCACCGGCTCGGTTCCATCCATCTTGAGGTGCTGGGTCCGGTCCGCAGGTATGCCTCGCTCAACGACCAGTCCATCGCCATCCGGGCCACGCTCGGTGGCGAAACGGTCCTGCTGTCCGGTGACATGGAACGTATCGCCCAGGCAGAGCTCCAACCTCCCCGGGTCGATGTGCTGAAGGTTCCCCATCAGGGCGCCGCTACCTCCGATCCGGAGTGGCTGGTGGGAACGGGCGCCACCGTGGCCGTGGTCAGCGTCGGGCCCAACCGGTTCGGCCATCCCTCCGAGGAACTGCTGGCTGCTCTAGAGGAAGCCGGCATGGAGGTGCGTCGCACCGACCGGGAGGGTGACGTGGTGATCGGCTTCGGACCTTGACGGTCCGGCTCGGATCGAACGGACGCCCGATCGCTACGATCCGGCCCGATGGCCATGGAGAACCAGACCAAGCGGATCCTGATCACCGGCGCCGCAAGATGGTCCGAAGGGAACGAGAGCGGTCTGGGGGCGGCGCTTGCGGTCCGGCTGGCCGACCGGGGACATACCGTCGCCATCAACCATCGCTCCCGCAATGACGCGGCCGAGCGGCTGGCCGAGGCGATCCGGAACGGACCGGGAAGCGCGCTGGCGGTGCGGGCGGACGTCACCGACCCGGACGACGTCGCGAGGATGGCAAGGACCATCCGCCAGGAGTTCGGAGGCCTCGATGCGGTGATCAACAATGCCGGACTCTTCCTGCTCAAGGACTACGAACAACTGACCCCCTATGAGTGGGAGTCCCAGATAGCGTCGACGGCCACGGCCACCTACTACGTGTCCAAGAGCCTGCTACCCATGCTGCGCGAGCGGCGGGGCAGGATCATCAACATCTCCGACGCGGGAGCTGACCGGATCACCGCCCGGCCCCGTACCCTTCCCTACCACATCGGCAAGATGGGCGTTCTGATGATCACGCGGACCATGGCCAGGGCCGAAGCAGGCCACGGCGTCACCGTCAACGCCATCCTGCCTGGGGTCTTGGAGAATTCGGAACCCCTACCGGATCAGACCCGCATACCGGCGGGACGCCATGGCACCGCGGACGACGTACTGGAAGCGGTCACCTTCCTCCTCGGCGAGAAGGCCAGCTACGTGACCGGCGCCTTCATCCAGGTCGGCGGGGGTTGGAACCTCTAGTGGCAGACCACTAGCCCGGATCCACTCGTGCCCACCCTCACCCATCTCAAGGGTCCATCCAGTCCCGGTCCCGGTGACCGGCGGGTTCTGCTCGACCGGGCCGGCGAGGTGTTCGCCGGCGCCGGGATCGAGGCTTCTGACCTCATCCGGATCGACGTACCGGGCCGGGGTCAGTCGGTAGGGGGAGAGGGGCGGCTGCGTCCCGAGATCGAGCCGATCGTACCCGCCCTACAGTCCGTATCCCTGTTCGGCAGGCGTACAGGCGTCATGCTGATGGACGCTCACCTACTCCAGCCCGATGAGGCCGCCGTCGTGACCGAACTCCTCGCTTACGACACCGATGGGAGCCGGCCGGTGGTACTCGTCACGAGCGGGAAGCTCTCGCCCCCGCTGGCCGCCCATGTGAAGAAAAACGCCGAGGTGATAACGGTTCGCAAGCTGGCGGACCGCGATGTCGCCCAGTGGGTACGCAGCGCTGCCCGCCGGCGCGGGATACGCCTCGGTTCGGACGCCGCGCAAGCCCTCATCGAACGCTTCGGGTCCGACGTGGGCGCCATCGACCAAGCTCTCGACCAGCTGAGCATTACGGACGGCCCGTTAACCGATCAGATGATCCTGGACCGCTTCCGTAACCGGCCGGATCAGCCTCTCTGGAAGCTGACCGACGCCCTGGGTAGGGGAGCGGTGGACGAGGCCATCCGCCGGATGCATGATCTCCTCACCCACGGGCACCCCCTAGTCCTCGTGGCAACCATCGAGAACGACCTTCGGAGGAGAGCCCTGGCGGCGGCTGCGCCGGACATCGCCACGTTCGCGGAATGGACCGGCGGCAAGCCCGGCGCCTACCCGACCCGGAAGGCGTGGCAGGCGGGGCGGGCTATGTCGCGGGAGGATCTGAACAGATCAGTAGACGCTGTTCGAAGGGCCGATGCCACGCTGAAGGGCATGCCGGAGGAGACCCACATGCCCACCATGGAGCGCCTGGTAACTGCGCTTTGCTACTGGTATCGCGGCTAGTTAATAGTGATCAGTCGGTGTTGCGGCGGCGTGCTCTGGACCGCCATCAACGCCTCTGGCTGCGTCCTGCATCCTCAACGTACGCTGTGGGTACGCCTTCGTCAGCAGTCCTTGCCATAGACGCCGCTGGCGGCGCCAGATCCCACCGCCACCCCACAGACCAACCACGGGGGCCGCGCGATTGCTAACGGACGCGCATGGCGTGAACACGCCCTAGTTGTTAGTTGCCAATGTAACTACAACTACAAACCAGAAACTAAGCGCTCCAGCTTGGCCTTCCGGCGGCCCGCGGTGTTCTTCTTGAGAACACCTTTTGCGATAGCCTGATCGATGCGCTTCTGGGCGACTCGCAAAGCCTGCTGGGTCGCCTCACGGTCGCCGCTTGCCGCAGCTTCCTCCACTTGCCGCGCCCGGGTTTTCAGCTCGGAACGGACAGCTCGGTTGCGGGCCCTGTTGACAATGGCCTGCCGATCACGCTTTTTCTGGGACTTGGTGAGTGCCATCTCTCCGGGAAGGGGTGAGGGTATGTGGGAGCCGCGAGGCTAGCAGCCTCGACCGACCGGTCCAACGGCACCATACCCTACGGCGTTCCCTGGCAGGAGTGCGGGGATGGGTATCATATCCGGTCATGTTGGATGGTAGGCGGGCCCGGATCCTGCGCACCATGATCGAGGAACACATCCGCACGGGTAGGCCGGTGAGTTCCCGCGCCATCCTCAAGGCCGGCAACTTGAGCGTTTCCAGCGCCACGATCCGGACCGAGCTGGTGGCCCTGGAAGCTGCCGGGTACGCCTTCCAGCCTCACACCTCGGCCGGACGGATCCCGACACCCCAGGCCTATCGCTACTACGTGGACAGCCTGATGCGGCCACGGGAGACTCCGGTTGCCTCAGCCAGAGTCGCCGAGTTCTTCGCATCGGTCCAGACAGAGTTGAGTCGCCTGCTCAAGGCCACGTCGGCCCTGCTCAGCGAGATCACCCACTTCCCGTCAGTCGTGACCGGCCCGAGCATGGCCAACGAGGTCATCCGGGCGGTCCACCTGGTTCGGACCACCGCCGATATCGTCCTGATGGTGGTGGTGACGCTGGCCGGACGGGTATCCCAGTCGCTCCTGCATCTGCCCGAACCGGTGAACGGATCCGAGGTGCAGGAGGCCGAGATGCTGATCCGTCGCCTCCAGGTGGGCACGTCCATGTCGGAGCGCCTCGATCTGGAGGCGATGTCACTTGCCAACCCGACTGAGGGAGCCGCGTCCATCCTCCGGCAGGCGGCGGCGGCACTCGAGAACAGCGGCCCGGCGGACCACGAGTTGTACATGGGCTCAGCCCCCCACTTGACAGCTGCTTGGGGAGAACTCTCCAAGGTTCAGGTTGTCCTCGATGTCTTGGAGCGCGAAGCGTCCCTGCTCGAGGTGCTCGGTCACCTTCCGGCCGGTACCGAGGTACGGATCGGCTCCGAGTTGGGCATCGACTCCGCCGCTGACATCTCCCTCGTAACCACCACCTACGGCGAGGAGTCGTCCGGTCCCGGCGGCCGGCTCGGGGTACTGGGTCCGATGCGGATGGACTACGGCCGTACCATCCGAGTCCTGGAGGAGATCGGCATCGGCCTCGACGAGAGCCTCGGCGAGAGCTGACGCGTAGGACGGCAGAGAGACCGCAATGGCCGACTATTACCACATCCTGGGGGTTGAGCGCGACGCGTCTCGAGACGAGATCAAGCGGGCATTCCGGCGGATGGCCAGGGAGTCCCATCCCGACGCCAATCCCGACGATCCCACGGCCGAGGATCGTTTCCGGCAGGTTGCGGAGGCGTACGAGGTCCTGTCCGATCCCGAGCGGCGAGCCCGGTACGATCGTGGAGAGACTTTCGATCCGAGCGGCTTCTTCCAGGGAGCGGCTTCTCTCGACGACCTACTGCGTTCGGTCTTCGGTGACACGAGCATCTTCGGAACGGTTGCCCGCGAACAACGGGTCAATAGGGGACGGGACGTGCGGGTCAACGTCGTGCTCACTCTGGAAGATGCGGCCTTCGGAGTGGAGAAGTCAGTCGTGTTCCGAACCGCTCTTGCCTGCGAGGCATGTGCAGGTATGGGTTCCAGCGACAGCGCCGGTCTTCAGGCATGCCCGACCTGCGGGGGGAGCGGCCAGGTGAGGATGGCTCGGCGCAGCGTGTTCGGCTCGTTGATGACGCTGACCACCTGCCGGGCCTGCCGGGGGGACGGGTCCGTGATGGCCAATCCGTGCGGGGTCTGCCGTGGCGAAGGGATCCGGGAGGGCGAGAAGACCGTGGTGGTCGACATTCCGGCGGGCGTGCAGGCGGGCAACCGTCTCCGGCTCCCGACCCGGGGCGAAGCCGGTCGCCGCGGGGCCCTAGCGGGCGACCTGTACGTCGATCTCATAATCGAGCCCCATCCCGTCTTCGAGCGCGACGGGGACGATCTGATCAGCGAGGTCGAGGTGGGTGTGGTCGGCGCGGCGCTAGGAACCCATCTGGAGGTACCGCTCCTAGAAGGCGGGACCCAACGGATCAAGGTGCCGGCCGGATCCCAACACGGAGAAGTCATCCGGGTGGCGGGCAAGGGGCTCACGCGTCTCCGCACTTCACGTCGAGGGGATCTCTACCTGCGCATCAAGGTGGTCGTGCCCACCAGACTTAGCCGGGCCCAGCGCAAGTTTTTGCGCCAATTCGCCGACGCCGGCGGCGAAGGACCCCTTTGAGCCTGCGAATCAGCCGGGTACGGCCTGCGTTCCCGACCACAATCGTGCCTCACACCTGGGCTGCTTCGTCGATAGTCCGGTCGTTCGTGGTATCCTGACCGGGCCTTTGGAGCTCCGCACCATCGCCCTGCCGCGCTGATGATTCCTGCCGCGCCGCCTGCCCTCACCCTGCACGTGCCCGGGATCAACTTGATGCTGGACCTGCTTGGCGAACGGGATTCCCACCTCCGGATGGTGGAGTCGGCATACCCTGAAGCCGTGATCGTGGCGCGTGGCGACGAGATCATGTTCCAGGGCGAGGAACGGGCGGCCCGCCGCGCCCACAAGGTGGTGGAGGAGCTGCTGATGCTGGTGCAGCGAGGTGTGAGTCTGGAGCCGGAAGGTGTGCGTCGGGTGATAGAGATGGTGAACGACTCGGTGCCCTCTCCCAGTGGCGTCCTGGGGGAGACCATCGAGGTAGCACGAGGCAAGATCATCCGGCCCAAGACGGTGGGGCAACTCCGCTACGTGGAGGCGATCCGTCGATCGACCCTCGTCTTCGGAATCGGACCGGCCGGGACCGGTAAGACCTACCTCGCCATGGCAGCGGCGACCGAGGCATTGATCACGGGAAAGGTCAAGCGGATGGTCCTTACCAGACCTGCGGTCGAGGCCGGAGAGAGACTGGGTTTCCTTCCCGGCGATCTGGAGGCGAAGTTCAACCCCTACCTCCGGCCGTTGTACGACGCGCTGTACGAGATGCTGGGGCCCGACGATGTAATGGGCTACATAGAGAGGGGAACGATCGAGATCGCCCCGCTCGCCTACATGCGGGGCCGCACTCTCAACGATTCGATCGTGGTGCTGGACGAGGCCCAGAACACGTCCCGGGCACAGATGAAGATGTTCCTCACCCGCTTGGGGTTCAACTCGAAGATGATCATCACCGGCGATGCCACCCAGGTCGATCTGCCACCGGATCGCCTGTCGGGGCTGGTCCATGCACGGGCCATCCTCGAGAAGGTGCGGGACGTGGCGGTGGTCCACCTGGCCGCCGCTGACGTGGTGCGCCACCGTCTGGTGGCAGAGATCGTGGAGGCCTACGAAACAGCGGACAGCCGGGCGCCCGACCGATGACACGTCGGGTCAAATCCGTCATCACCGGGCTGATCTTGATCGCGACCGTGGCGCTCTCCTGGGCCGGCATGCTCATCAACCAGGAGTTCACCACCGTCCAGGTGATGGCGGGCGAACCGGCACCTCAGGCCTTTGTAGCCGAGTCTCCGATCGAGATCCAAGATCCCGCCGCCACCGAGCTCGCCCGCCAGGCGGCCCGGGATGCGGTGGACCCGGTGTACGGGCGGGACGAGGAAATCGACGCCATCGTGATCAACGACATCCAGGCCTTCTTCCAGTCGCTCAGAGCCGCCACCGTGGATCAGGGCGCCCGCCCGTTGCCGACGGTCACCACCACCAGCACGGTGGCCCGCCAACCGGTGACCACCACGACAATTGCCACCACGACCGTTGCTACGACCGTCGATGCGGCCACCACTCCGGGTACGGATGCAGGGCAGGGACCGGCGGCGGTCACCGAGGACACGCCGACGCCGACCACCCTGCCCGCGGCCGTGGCCGCCACGGCCGGCGTCACCGGGCGGGTGTTCATCGACACCGACGCCAACGGGTTCTTCAATCTTCAGACGGACAAGGGCTTGGGCGAGGTCAGGGTGGTGGCCTACGACGCTGCCGGCGCCCGCTTCGAAACGGTCACGTTCTCGGACGGCAGGTACTCACTGGGGCGGATGTCCCCGGGTCCGGCGGCCGTTCTCATCGACACCGATACCGTTCCTGATCGGTTGACCGGATCGGAGCGGCTCCTCTACCAGGAGGTTGAACTTCTGGATGGCCAGGAGACCACGACCATCCATATCCCCCTACGCCTCGCCGTAGCCCCTAAGGACAACCAGATGGCCAGCCTCCAGGCGAGGGGTCTGCTGCTGTCGGATAGAGCCGTCTCGCTCCTCGTGGACATCGCCACCGAGGACGTCCTGCGGGAGATTCTGGGCGAGGAGTCATGGCTGCTCTCGATAGAGCGCGAGACCCTCCTGCTGGCGACCGAGGCCCTCAATACCGACGGGGGGATCCTCAGCGAGGATCTCCGGGAAGTCCAGATACAACTCCGCTCCGCGCCCAGGTTCGTGCAGCTTCCCGGAGCCGATTCGGCCATCTGGCAACAGGTGTCCCAGGTGGTGCCTGAAGTGGCCACCGTGTTCCTGGCCGCCAACAAGACGGTCGACGCCGTGGCGACCGAGGTGGTCAGGGAAGAGAGGGCTGCCGAGGTGGACCCCCGAACGATCCGGTATGAAGCGGGTGACGTGATCGTGGACGAGGGCCAGGAGGTAACGGAGGAGATCGAGGCGGCTCTGTCCGACGCTGGGTTGCTGGGGCGGGCGGCGCCCCGTTACCTGGCGCTGGCTGCAGCGGTCGCCATCGTGGTCGGGTTACCGGCGCTCTACCTGTACAGGTTCCAATCGAACGTTTGGAACTCGATGCGCCGCGTGTCCCTGTTCGGCCTGCTGGTGGTGCTTGCGGCGGTGTCCGCCCGCGGGGCGGCTGTATTCGCGGCAGGTGGGGATGGCGCGATCGGTTTCCTGATGCCCGCTGCTGCCTTCGGCCTGATGACGGCCATCCTCTTCGACGCCCGGACCGCGGTGCTGATGGCGGTGGTTGTAGGGTGGATGACGGCCATCGCCACCACCGATCCGGCCTACACGCTGTACGCGGGCCTGTCCGTCCTGGTTCCGATCCCATTCGTCTCCGCGATCTCGGCCCGGCGCGACCTGCGGCGGGCGGGCCTGTACATCATGGCGATGTGCGGGGCCTTCGCGGCTCTCATCGCGTGGTTCTTCCCTCAGGACATAAGCGTGCTCCGGGCGGCGGCGTTCGCGGTGGGAGGGGGCGCCATCTCGTGGCTGGTCGGAAGCTCGCTGCTCTCCGTTCTGGAGATCTTGTTCGACATCACGACGTCGTTGCGTCTCCTGGATCTGACCGATCGCAACCATCCTGCCCTCCGCCTCCTCGAGGAGAAGGCCGTCGGCTCCTTCAACCACTCCCTCATGGTGGGGACGTTGGCCGATCGAGGTGCTCGGGCGGTGGGCGCCAACCCGTTGCTGGCCCGAGCTGCCGCCTACTACCACGATCTCGGGAAGACCGAGCACCCACAGTTCTTCATAGAGAACCAGTTCGGTATCAAGAACCCGCATGACGAGATGCCCCCCTTGCGGTCCGCCGAGGTGCTCCGCCGCCACGTGCTCGACGGGATAACCCTGGCGCGCAAGTTCCGGATCCCCGGAGATGTGGCCGAAGGCGTCATAACCCACCATGGCGACGGCATCATGCATTTCTTCTACAACAAGGCCCAGAAGCAGTACGGGGCCGATGCCGTGGACAGGGAGGACTACCGCCACGCCGGGCGCAAACCGGTCAAGAAGGAGATGGCCATCCTGATGATGGCCGACTCGGTCGAAGGCGCCTGCCGGGCGGTCTTCCAGGTGGAGGAGCCCACGCCCGAACGTATCGAGCAGTTGGTCGACCAGGTGGTGGGAGAGAAGGTGGCCGACGGCCAGCTCTCGGCTTCGGAGGTGACGCTCGGGGATGTCACCAGGGTGAAGGAAGCCATGGTCGAGGCACTGGTGGGGTACTACCACCAGCGCATCCCGTACCCCGACTTTCCTGAGAGCGAACCGAGTTGACCGCCAGAGCACCCCTGATTGTGTCCGAGACAGACCACTAGCCCGTGGAGATTCTCTTGTCGAACCACCAGGACTTCTCCGTGGACGCGGATGCGCTCCGCGCCCTGGCGAAGGCCGTGCTGGAGGACGAGGACATGCCGTCGTCTACCGAGGTGGGGATCATGCTGGTGACCGACGAGGACATGGCGGCACATAATCACCGGTTCCTGGGCGGGGACGGGCCGACCGACGTCCTGGCGTTACCCCTCGCGCCACCCGGCGTGGAACATCGGGCACGCCCTGCCGGAGCCGGTGCGGGGGTTCCGCACGCCCTCGGCGATGTGATCATCGCGCCCGGTTACGTGCGAGGCCAGGCGCGGCGCCTGGGTACTGCGTACGACGACGAGATGGCGCTCATGGTCGCTCATGGGCTCCTGCATCTGATCGGCTACGACCATGAGTCGGACTCGGAAGCCGAACGCATGGAGTCGAGGGAGCGCCACCTGCTCGCGGCGCTCGGGATGGAGCGGCGATGAGCTGGCTCGCCTGGGCGGCGGCAGTGGCGGTTCTCACTCTGGCGGCGGCACTCCGGGCGGCCGGGGAGTCGCTGGTCCGTACCCCCCGCGCTGACGCCCTGCACGACGCCGCGGATGGCACCGAGGGCGCTGCGATCGTGGCGGGCCTGCTGGAGGACCGTGCCCGGATACAGCCGGCCATCTCGCTGATGCATGCCACGCTCCTCGTCACCACCGCCGTAGCGGCGGCCTGGGTTACCGGCACCGTGCTGAGCGGGTCACGGCTGATGATGGCGCTCGTGCTGGCGGCCGCGATGATCGTGCTGCTCGGGGATCTGTTGCCCCGCTCGGTCGGCCGGAAGCGACCCCACCGCATCGCATACCGGCTGGCCAGATTGTTGCGGCTGGCAATCTCGATCAGCGACCGGGCGGTGGACCTGATCGAGGAAGAGGAGGAAGTGGCTCCTGTCCCGGCCGAGGCCAACGGTGATCACGACCGGTCTGATCGAGAGGAGATCCGGATGATCTCCTCGGTTCTCGAGTTCTCGGATGCCATCGTGCGCGAGGTGATGGTGCCCCGGACAGACATGGTGACGCTGGGCGCCTCGTGCACCACCACCGAGGCTCTCGATCTGATCCTGGACCGCGGCTACTCGCGGGTGCCGGTGACCGGTAAGGGAACCGACGACATCGTGGGGATGGTCTATGCCAAGGATCTGTTGCGCCGGGTGGCGGCATCACGTGACCCGGAGTCCGTGGCCGGGATCGCTCGCGAGCCCTACTTCGTGCCCGAGTCCAAGCCGGTGCGTGACCTGCTGCGGGAGATGCAGTCACGGCAGATACACATGGCGATCGCCGTTGACGAGTTCGGCGGGACCGCCGGCCTGGTGACGATCGAAGACCTGATCGAGGAACTTGTCGGCGAGATCGTTGACGAGTACGACACCGAGGCGCCCATGGTGCAGCCTCTGGATGACGGAGGTTTCCTGGTGGCGGCCCGATTGTCGGTGGACGACCTCAATCAGGTCTTGGGCGCCGACCTGCCCGATGACGAGTGGGATACGGTGGGCGGCCTGGTGCTGGGTCTGGCTGGGCGGGTTCCCAAAGTGGGGGAGCGGTTCGAGATGGGAGAGGCCGTACTGGTCGCCGACCGGGTACAGGGTCGGCGGGTGGAGCGGGTGCTGGTCCACCGGGTGGGTGACGCCGGTCGCTGAGGTCTGTGTGCGTTCCGGATTCGTGGCGGTAGTGGGGCGGCCCAACGTCGGCAAGTCGACGTTGATAAACAGCCTTGTGGGTCACAAGGTAACCATCACGTCAAAGCGTCCGCAGACCACCCGATTGAGCGTCCGGGGCGTTCTGACGGTGGACGATCCCGCCGCCCAGATCGTATTCGTGGATACGCCCGGGCTCCATCGCCCCCGGACGGCGCTCGGCGAGCGCCTCAACGCGACCGCGTACCGGACAGTGACCGGCGCCGACTGTACGGCATTCGTAATAGACGCTACCGGCCGGGTGGGGCCTGGAGACCGCCGGATCGCAGAGCACCTCCTCGATACGGTGGACCCGGAGCAGGTGATCCTCATCGTCAACAAGGTTGACGCCGCCAGCCGGGGGCGGGTGGCGGAACGGCTGAGCGAGGCGGCCCTCTGGGACTTCGGCGCCTACATCCCGGTCTCGGCTCTAGAGGGTGACGGCCTGGACAGCGTGGTGGCCGAGCTGATTCCCCGGTTACCGGAGAGTCTGGCCCTGTATCCATCCGATGTGGTGAGCGACCGCCCGGATGAGGTCTTGATCGCCGAGACGATACGGGAGAAGTTGCTACCCGGGCTCCGGCAGGAGTTACCCCACTCGGTGGCTGTCAAGACCGAGGCGATCGAGGTCCGGGATGACGGCCTGACGCGCATCGAAGCGGTCATCTACGTGGAGCGGGAGTCCCAGAAGGGGATCGTGGTGGGAGCTGGAGGGGCCAACCTGCGGGATGCCGGCACGATGGCGCGGCACGAACTGGAGCAGGCGTTGGGGCGGCGGGTGTTTCTCGATCTCCGCGTGAAGGTGGAGAAGGACTGGCAGCGGTATCCCGATCGGATAGAGCGCTTGGGCCTGTAGACCGGCGCCGACGTGCCCTGCTGAATCCGCCCGGCCGGGTATACTCGCGCGGCCCGCCCGTGAAGGGGGGCATGTCGAGGTCACGAAGGTGAGGGTTCGTGCCATTCCGGATCGAGAAGGACTCCATGGGGGAGGTGGAGGTACCGTCGGATGCTCTATACGGCGCCTCGACCCAGCGGGCAGTCGAGAACTTTCCCATCTCGGACCTTAGGTTCAGCCGCCCGTTCATCCGGGCGCTCGGTCTGATCAAGGGCTCGGCCGCGCAGGTGGCAGGCGACAGCGGTCATCTACCCGGAGAGATCGCCTCCGCTGTGTCGCAGGCGGCCGACGAGGTGATGGCGGGTCTCTGGGACGACCAATTCGTGCTCGATGTCTTCCAGACCGGCTCCGGTACGTCCACCAACACCAACGCCAACGAGGTCATTGCCAACCGGGCCGCCCAGCTGCTCGGAGGGGCGATCGGGGATCGGTCGGTCCACCCCAACGATCACGTGAACTTCGGCCAGTCGTCCAACGACGTGATCCCCACCGCCATGCACGTGGCGGCCGCCTGCGTAACCAGGGAGGACCTGCTGCCGGCACTGGAGGCCCTGGCTCGATCACTCGAGGAGCGGGCCGCTGAATTCGCCGACGTGGTCAAGTCCGGTCGCACCCACCTGATGGACGCCACGCCGGTCACGCTCGGCCAGGAGTTCTCCTCCTATGCGGCACAGATCGTGAAGGGCATGGAGCGCCTGGAGGCCGTGCTGCCTGACCTCGACGAGCTCGCCCTGGGTGGTACCGCCGTCGGTACGGGGATCAACGCACCGCCCGGATTCGCGGCTTTCGTTATCGGGCTGATGGCCCGGAGGACCGGGTACCCCTTCCGGGAGGCCGGCAACCATTTCGAAGCGCAAGCCGCCAAGGATGCGGTTGTGATGGCTTCAGGCGCCCTCAAGACTGTGGCCGTGTCCCTGTTCAAGATCGCCAACGACCTGCGCTGGCTGGCGTCCGGACCCCGCACCGGGCTGGGGGAGATCAGGCTGCCCGCCCTCCAGCCGGGGTCCTCGATCATGCCCGGCAAGGTCAACCCCGTCATTCCCGAGATGGTCTGCCAGGTGGCCGCCCAGGTGATCGGAAACGACTCCGCCATCGCCTGGGGAGGCGCCCAGGGCAGCTTCGAGCTGAACGTGATGATGCCGGTGATGGCCCACAACCTGCTGGAGTCGATCGGGCTTCTGTCCAGCGCCTCGGCCACTCTCCGCGAGCGCTGCGTCGACGGGATCGAGGCCGATGCGGACCGGGCGCGACGATTGGCGGAGATCAATCTGGTCGTAGTTACCGCCCTCAACCCCCGGATCGGCTACGACATGGGCGTCACGGTGGCCAAGGAGGCCTACGCGTCGGGCCGCACCATCCGCGAGGTGGTGCTCGACATGGGGCTGATGGAGCCTGAGGAATTGGATCGGGTGCTGGACATCAAGCGGATGACCGAGGGGGGCATCCTCTAGCGCCCTTGATCGTTGGTCCGCGAGTTTCAGACCTCGTGAACGAGCCATCGACCGATCCGGATCGATCCCCGACATCCGGCCCGGATCGTCATCTGGTAACAAGGAGGTTGAAACTGTCATACCCCCGCTATAGGTTGCCGGATACCGTAATTACCAGCGGTCCGGCACCGACGTCTGCCGGGCCGTTCGAGGGATCAAGTCGTTCGAGGCAGCCCGTCGAGGGCATGGCGGGCCGCGCCTCAGACCCTGGCTAGTTTACAAATCTGAGGCTGCCGGCGATCTT
>VXMM01000019.1 GCA_009841105.1 Acidimicrobiia bacterium
TCTCAGGTAGGGATAGAAACCCCCGGATCAGAACATAAAGAAAGGTGCTGAAGACGTCCGGTTGTCGAGCACACTCTTAGAGATTGGCCTCCCATACGAGCCTGAGGCCTTCGAGCGTCAGGGTGGGGTCGACTGTGCTCACCAACCTCGACAGCGGGACGATGACGGAGGCGATCCCGCCGGTGGCGACGGTCGCCACCCGATCGGCTCCTACCCCCTCCATCTCCTCGAGTATCCGGGCCAGTATTCCATCGACCAGGCCGGCATAGCCGTACAGCAGCCCGCTCTGGATGGCCTCCACGGTGCCCCTACCCACAACCGACCGGGGCTCCACGAGGTCTACCCGCCGGAGGGCGGCCGTAGCCGACACCAGCGCATCCATCGAGACCTCGAGCCCGGGAGCGATGGCGCCACCGATGTAGGCGCCGCCCTCGTCCACCACGTCGAAGGTTGTGGCGGTTCCGAAGTCCACCACCACTGCGGGGGCGCCGTAACGCTCCCGCGCCGCCATGGAGTTGACCACCCGGTCTGCACCCACCTCTCGGGGATTGTCGATCTTGATGGCCATGCCGGTCCGGACTCCCGGTCCCACCACCAATACCCGTGATCCGACCAGCTTCTCCAGCGACGAGCGCAGAGCGGTGGCCACCGGCGGAACCACCGACGACATGGCCGCACCCTCGAAGTCACCGGCGCGGTAGCCGGACGGGCCCAGCAAGCCCCGCAACAGGATCGTGAACTCGTCCTCGGTCCGTTCCCGGCCGCTCGAGAGGCGCCATCGGGCGACTATCTCAGAGCCGTCGAACACGCCGATCACGGTCTGGGTATTGCCTATGTCGATAGCCAGGAACATGGTCACACCTCTCCGCCCTGCGGCTCCACGCCCCGATCACCTGCAGTCATGGTTCACTCCGATCCGTAGATGAGACTGGGACGGCCCAGCCTGATCCCCCGGTCCGCCGACGCTCCATGATGGTCGGCGACCAGAAACACGTTATCGATGATCCGGACCGGACCGAAGCGCGCCGCCGCCACCAGCACCGTCTCGCCCCCGGCGACGGTCGCCCGTGTCATCGTGGAGACCTCGCACAGCCGGGCGTAATCCATCGCACCGTCCGGAACCGCATCCCGCACGGCCGCTTCCAGCACGGTGGCGCTCCGCTCACCTTGGTCGAACCGGTCGGCCGCCCGCATCAGGCCCCGCGACAGAGCCAGGGCCTCGGCCCTGCACTCCCCCAGCAGCACGTTGCGCGACGACAGGGCCAGGCCGTCGACCTCCCGCACCAGGGGGCAACCCACCACGTCGACCGGAAACCCCAGGTCCTGGACGAGCCGGGTGATCACCGCCAACTGCTGGGCGTCCTTCCGCCCGAAATAGGCCCGATGGGGCTGCAGGCCGGCCAGCAGCCTGGTCACCACGGTGGCCACCCCCGTCATGTGACCGGGACGGTACTCCCCCTCTAGCCGCTCTCCGATGCCTTCCACAGTCACCCAGGTCAGCGGAGGGTTCGGGAACATCTCCTCGGCGCCGGGAACCACCATTAGATCCACGCCGCATGCTTCGGCCAGCGCCAGGTCACGGTCATGGTCGGCCGGGTAGCGGGCCAGGTCGGCGGGGTCGTCGAACTGCAGTGGGTTCACGTAGAGCGTGGCCATGGTCTGATCACACTCCGTTGCGGAGCGTTCCATCAGCGAGAGGTGGCCCTCGTGGAGAAAGCCCATGGTCGGCACGAGTCCCACCACGCCGGCGGCCCGCGCTCTGGCCTCCGCCATGGTCGTCACCACCCTCAGGACGGGCCCCCTTCCTCGGTGGCCGGACCCGGCGACGGAGCACCTGCCGGCGGTCCGCCGGCCCGCCGGAGGATCTCCTTCACCTCGACCCTCCCGGCCAACCGGGCGGTCAGCCCGGTCAGCACCCGGAAGGCTTCCGATGCGGCCGGCGCGTGGCGGTCAACCGCTTCGATCTGGCGCCGGACGGTCCCGAGATCGCCCCGCGAGATCGGTCCGGTCAAAGCCTCCCGGAATCCCAACTCGAAGGAGTTGGCAACCGCCTGTTCCACCATGGGGCGGGCCGCCGCCGGATCGACGTCCGCCTCCCTGAACATGTACTCCGCCACGCAGAGCGCCGCCGACACGTAGTTGGCGGCCACCCCGCCCGCCGCGTGGTAGAGGGGCTTGCGATCATCCGCCACCCGGAACGGTCGGCAGCCGATCGACCGCGCGAAGGACTCCAACTCCGTAGCCCAATCTTCGGGGGCGGTTATCCCGACGTAGGCGCCAGGAAGAGCGCGGGAGCCGGCCTCCCAGCCGGCGAGGGTCTGAAGCGGGTGGAAGCTTCCGGTCGCTAGGCCGGCCTCGCCCAACGGATCCAGCACCCGGACCGATGTGAGCCCAGAGAGATGGATGGCGCCGCGCACCCGATCCGCCAACGGAGAAAGGACGTCGGCAACCTCGGAAAGGGCATCGTCCCGGACCGCCACCACCAGTAGGTCGGCCTCGGGCAACGGTTCGCCGATGAGCCGTATCCGGATTCCGAGGCGCTCGGCCAGCGACTCGTTGCGGGAACGGCGCCCGAACAGCCCCACCAACTCGTGACCGGCGGTTCGAGCGGCCACCGCCAACGACCCGCCGGCCCGTCCCGGGCCTACCACCACGATCCTCATTCACGCTCCCGGTTGCGGTCCGGATGGTCCGGTACCGATCCGTGGTCCAGGTTACAGACGTTGCGGACTAGGGGCCTCACCCTCACTGCCCCACGTCCCATACGGCGGGTCGCGACCGGGCCGTTACTCAGACGGCTACTGGAGCGCGGATGGCAGGATGTGGGTCGTAGCCGCTCACCCGGATGTCCTCGTAGCTGTAGGAGAACAGGTCCGTGCGGTCGGCGAGCACCACCGACGGGAGAGGCCGGGGTCGCCGCTGGAGCTGCTCTTCGGCCTGCTCGAAATGGTTCCTGTACAGATGAACGTCGCCGAAGGTATGGACGAACTCTCCGGGACGGAGGCCGGTCACCCTCGCCACCATCATCAGGAGCAACGAGTACGAGGCGATGTTGAAAGGCACTCCGAGAAAGACATCGGCGCTGCGCTGGTAGAGCTGGAGGCTCAGGCGACCCTGGCTCACGTAGAACTGGAACAGCACGTGGCAGGGCGGGAGCGCCATCTCCGGCAGGTCGGACACGTTCCAGGCCGAGACGACCAACCGGCGGCAGTCGGGGTCGGTCCGTATCCGGTCCACCACGTCGGACAGCTGGTCGATGGTCCGGCCGTCGGCGCCCGTCCAGCTACGCCATTGCACGCCGTAGACAGGACCTAGGTCGCCGGTGTCCGGGTCCGCCCAGGCATCCCAGATGGACACCCCGTTCTCCTGCAGGTACCGGACGTTGGAGTCGCCGGCCAGGAACCACAGGAGCTCGTGGATCACCGAACGCAGGTGGACCTTCTTGGTGGTGAGAAGGGGAAAACCCCTGTCGAGGTCGAAGCGGAGTTGGCGCCCGAAGAGGCTGTGGGTGCCTACGCCGGTACGGTCCTCCTTCAGGGTCCCCTTGTACCTGACCTCTTCCAGCAGGCTCAGGTACTGCTGCATGGCCGAGCGGTTCCGTAGGTCAGAAACACGAGCCAAAGTTAATCAGGCGCGCGGCGGTATCCGTGGCATTAGCCATCGTGTGATTTCGCGACCTGAACCGGTCACGGCGGGTCATCAGAACGTGGCCTCGCTCCAGTAGCCCAGGACGTCTCCCTGACCGTCTATCCGGATACCGTCGGGTGGGATCCGGTTCCAGAGGTATAGGTACAGATCGGATGCCCGACCCGTCACGGTGCAATCCACGGGCTCTTCTCCCCCGGCCTGGCCAGCCGAGTCGTCGGGGCCGAAGGTAGCCGTCCAATGCTGCCCCACATCCGCGGCAACCACCCTGAGGGTCTTGACCTCGGGGGCTTTCGGACCACGGTCGGGGCGGGAAATGAAGAACACCAGCAACTCGTCGATCCCGTCTGCGGCATGTTCCTTGCCGAATCCGGAAGCGGCGCCGGCGACCAGTTCGGTGTCAACACGATGGATGGCGGTCTCGTGGGCCTGGCGCCGCGCCCAGAACGCCCTGGGATGAGGCATCTGCATGAGCGTCCAGCAATCCAGGTCGTCGGGTGCGGTTTCCAGGGCCGACACCAGCCGCGCGTGACCATCCCGGAACCAGTCCACCAGACCTTCGTCGGAGGGCCAGCCGCCCGGGAGCACATCCTCGCGACCGGGAGGCTCCGGCCTGGCATCCTGGACCATCGTGCCGGACCATCGATGCACCATTCCGGTGTGGCGCAGCAGGGTGCGCACGTCCCATTCGGGGCAAGAAGGCACCGGATCGTCCAGGGACAGGCCGGTGGCCACATCCGCCATGCGCCGCCCATCGGCGCGCAGCGACCCGATCCAGGTGTCCACCTCCACCGGCTACCCGCTCCCGAGCGGGATCCTCAGGACCAGATGACCCTCCTCCACCGACCAGATCGCCCCTCCGACCAGCGCGAAGTCGGTGTAGTCGGTCTCGGCCTGCTCGAGGAACGCCCTCCGCCCTTCGCCCGCCACCGGAGGCAGCGGACGCCGGCGCACGGCTTCGGCGCGGTCCCGGTACCGTTCCAGCATCGCATCGATATCGAACTGTGCCATTGCCCCTCCTCTCCGGCTACCCGGAACAGTAGACGAGCACGAACGCACCGCAGTCCCGATCCCGGCGGACCGGCCCCGGGCCTGGAACAGCACTTCCGTTATTCCCCTTCAAAGAAAGCTCTTCCCTTAGAGAGAGAAGAAGGTTTTCCTATAGAGAAGGAAACACCCGAGAGTTGAAGGGAGCGTCTCAGGGGAAGGCTTCAGGTGGCCGCCGGGTCTCCGGCAGGCGGTCCGGGTCCGTCGGTGGGCGGCTCGGGAGACGCGCCGAGGTGCTCATCGTCTACGTTGTGCTGCTCGACGTAGGTGGAGACGAACGCCTGGATGATCGCCGTTGCGGGCAGCGCCACCAGGACGCCGACGACCCCGAGGAGTGCTGCACCGACCAGCACCGATCCGAACGCCACCGCGGGATGGAGCGACATCGTGCGGGCGGTGATCCGAGGAGAGAGGAACACGTTCTCGATCTGCTGGTAGACCACCAGCCCGACGACCACGACCACTGCAGTGATCGGCCGCACGGTCAGAGCTACCAGCACCGGAGCCAGCGCCGCCAGGTAGGTACCCACAGCCGGAATGAACTGGCTGACCACGCCTACCCACACGGCCAGCGGAAGGGCGTAAGGAACCGCCACGATCAGCAGGAAGACGTAGGTGAATATCGCCGAGATCAGGGCGAGGAGGGCCCGGGAGTAGACATAGCCGCCGGTCTTGCGGATGGCGATCTCCCAGATGCGGCTCACCTCGGCCTGGCGCTCGGGACGCACCAGGGACAGCACCCGCCTGCGGAATCGGGGCCCGTCCGCCAGCAGGTAGAAGGTGAACAGCGCCATGGTGAACATCTGCAGCAACAGGTTGACCGCCTGGGCGCCCAGGCCCAGCACTCCGCTCGCCAGGGACGCGGCGTAGGTCTGGAGCGATCCTTGAAGGTCGAGCATCCCGGCCGACACGTCGGAGAGGTTCAGGTTTAGACCGAACCGATCGTTCAGGAGGGAACTCAGGTCGGTCAACCAGCCGGGGACGTTGGATACCAGGGAGGCGCTCTCCGCCACCATCGGCGGGAGGGTGACCGCGGCGAACACCACTCCGGCCACGACGACCACCGCGAATACCACACTGGTAGCCAATCCGCGGCGCCATCCCCGCCTGGCCAGGAAGTCGACACCCGGCTCCAGAGCGAAGGACGCGAAGAGAGAGAGCAGCAGCGCCAGGAGAAAACTCCTCAACCGGATGATCGACCACACGAGGAGATAGGTGCCGAGGAATGCCAGCACCACGAGCACGATGACACGAGGTATCCACGGCGGCATGCCGTCGTGCTTCCGGCTTCCGTCGTGCTCCATACCGGGAGCCTAACGGGAAGGCTGACTCGGCAGAGGACCCTGGTCGCCCGGGCCGTACCCCGCCCGCAGAAGCATGCAGGGAGAGACCGGGACGATCTGGGCGTGATGCCTCGACCTGGGGTTTCGTTGCCGGCTAGCAGGCCGACAAGCCGTCCTCGGTACGCTCCTAGAGTAGACCTCCGCACGAGAACAGGAACGCCCGGAGATGGACAGGCAACCGATCGTCTGGAAGGCCTCCGATGCGGAGGTAGCCCGCTCACGCACCGCCGACTTCATGGCTCGCCACGAGATCGACACCTACCACGACCTGGTCGGTCGCTCCATCACCGACCCGGAGTGGTTTTGGGAGGCTGCCATCGACTATCTGGGCATCCCCTTCTCGAAGCCCTATCACACCCTGGTCGATACGAGCAACGGGATCCAGTTTCCCCGGTGGTTCTCGGGCGGCGAGATCAACCTCTCGGAAGTGTGCGTCGATCGCTGGGCAGCGCAGGATCCCGAGCGGACCGCGCTGGTGGCGGAACGGGAGGACGGCGCCCGGCGGACCTACAGCTTCGGCGGGTTGCTGGAGGCGGTGGAGCGGGCGGCGGGTGCACTCGCCGCGGCCGGCGCCGCCCGCGGTGACACGGTGGCGGTCTACCTTCCGATGACCTCCGAAGCCGTGATCTCGATGCTGGCGGCCGCCCGGATCGGCGCCATCTACATGCCGATCTTCTCCGGATTCGGTACCGAGGCGGTCGCCTCCCGGCTCGAAGCCTCGCAACCCGCGGTAATGGTGACCGCCGACGGCTACACCCGCCGCGGCCGCCCGATCGGGATGAAGGAAACGGCAGACCGGGCCATCGAAGCGGCGGGCGTCACGCCGAACGTGATCGTGGTCTCGAACCTGGGCCGAGCTGACACACCCTGGACAGCAGGCCGGGACCGCTGGTGGGAGGAGTCGCTCGAGACCGCACCGCGCCTGGGGGCGGCTGCGACCGGCAGCGAGGACCCCGTACTGCTGGCCTACACCTCGGGCACCACGGGGAAACCCAAGGGAGTGGTCCATGTCCATGGTGGCCTGGCAGTCAAGCTGGCGGTCGAGGGAGCCTTCCAGTTCGAGGTCGCACCCGAAGATCGGGTGATGTGGATGACCGACATGGCCTGGATCATGGGGCCTTGGATGGTCGTAGCCGGCCTGAGCAACGGCGCATCCCTGGGCTGCTACGACGGCGCCCCCGACTACCCGACGGCCGGGCGTACCTGGCAGCTGGTCGAAACGCTTGGCATCACGGTGCTAGGCATCTCCCCCACCCTGATCCGGGCCCTCCAGCCCCACGGCACCGACCATGCCGCCGCATGTGACCTGTCCAACCTCCGGGCCATCGGATCGACCGGGGAGCCGTGGAATCCGGACCCGTGGTGGTGGCTGTTCCGGGACGTCGGGGGCGAGCGGGTCCCGATCATCAACATCTCGGGCGGGACCGAGATCGGCGCCTGCCTACTGTCGGTCAACATGCTGCAGGGCATCAAGCCGACCTCTGTGGGCGGTCCGGCCCTCGGCATGGCGATCGATGTGTACGACGAGGATGGAACACCCCTGAGGGGAGACGTCGGCGAGCTGGTGTGTTCCAAGACGTGGCCCGGCATCACCCGCGGCTTCTGGGGCGGTGACGACCGCTACCTCGACACCTACTGGAACCGCTGGCCGGACATCTGGGTCCACGGCGACTGGGCATCGGTGGACGAGGACGGCTTCTGGTATCTGCACGGGCGCTCCGACGACACCCTCAACATCGCCGGCAAGCGGATCGGCCCGGCGGAGATCGAGTCGGCGGTGGTGGCCCATCCCAGCGTTGTGATGGCGGCGGCGATCGGCGTGCCGCATCCCGTCAAGGGCGAGGCCATCGCGGTGTACGCCGTGCCGACGGCCGGGACGGACCGCAGCGCGGAACTGGTCGAGGCCATCTCCGGACAGGTGGTGGATCACCTGGGCAAGGCCTTCCGGCCGCTGGCGATCGAATTGGTCGACGACCTACCCCGGACCCGGTCGGCCAAGATCATGCGCCAGGTGGTGCGAGCCCGGGCCCTCGGTCAGGAACCGGGCGACCTCACGAGCCTCGAGAACCCCGCCGCCGTCGAAGCGATAAGCCGCATCGCGACCTAGTTGACAGTTGTAGTGGCCGGTGGCCTGTGGCCACTATCTGCCCTGCTGGCGCATGACGTATTGGGCCACCCGCAGGATCTGGTCATCCGAGAGGGTACGCCTGAAGGCGGGCATCCTGCCGATCCCGGCGTAGATCGACTGGACCAGGTAGGACTCGGGCTTGTCGATCGACCTCGCGCTCTCGCCCACCAGCGCGACACCTGTGCCGCCACGCAGGTCCGAACCGTGGCAGCGGGCGCACATCTGAACGTAGATCTCCTCGCCGGTAGCGTCCTCGGGCAGGCCGGAACCCCCACACCCCGCTATCACCAACGCCAGAACGACAGCGGCGCCCGCGCTGAGGATGCGTGTTCTCACCGCGCCTATTCGCCCCGGATCGAGTTGAGGTAGTTGTAGATGGTGATGCGGCTCACCCCCATCACGTCGGCCACCTCGTTGATGGAGCGGCGAAGCCGGAACGCCCCGCGCTCATCCAGCAGCCGGACCGCCACCTGCTTCTGGACCCGGCCCAACTCCGCCAGCCTTCCGCCTAACTCCCCCTCCACCTGGGTGACCAGGTGATCCAGGGCGTCATGGAGGGTGAGCACGCGTACCTCTGCCACCAGTTCACCCTCCCATTCGAGGGGTATGCAGTCTCCGTCGGTCCCATTCGGATCGATGATCTCGGCCCCCATCGCCTCGACCAGGGGCCGCACCGCCTCCAGCAGGGGATGCTCCTTCCTCATGGAGTGATCGTCATGGTCACCGCCACCCGGGTGGCGCCGGCCTCCATCGCCGCCCTGATGCCCGCGGCCGCCCTGTCCAGCACCATGTCGAGGTCGCCCTCGACCGAGGTTCCGAACGGGCCTATGTCAGGCGACAACGGAGCAAGCGCATTGATGGCCGCCTGAACGTGGGGCCCCTGCCTTCCCTCGATGAACGGCTCTACGGTGAACTCGGCGCGGGCGAGCACTTCTCACACTCCTTGATCCGGGCGCCACGAGGTTAAACATGGTTGCCGAAGTTGCTTCGGAGATTGCTAGGATTTTGACAAAATGTAAAAGTTAGCCCGGAGAGCCGGCTGTGAAGACCGGCGAGCAGGCCCTTGGTTGGAGGAGCGGACCATGACCCTGATCGCAGAGAGGACCATCGAATTCACTCTCAACGGCCGGCCCGTCTCCGTCAGCGCCGACCATCCCCACCTGCTGTCTGCCCTGCGCGAGGAACTCGACATCACATCGGTCAAGGACGGGTGCGCGCCGTCGGGCCAGTGCGGATGCTGCACCGTGCTGGTGAACGGGCGCGCCTTCGTGGCCTGCGTGCTGGCGCTCGAAAAGATCAAGGGCAAGGAAGTGGTCACCCTGGAAGGGTTCGATACGGCGGAACGGGACCGCCTGGCGTCGGCCTTCGCTGCCACCGGCGCCCTCCAGTGCGGGTTCTGCACCCCCGGAATCGTGGTGCGGGCCAAGGCGTTGATCGATCAGAAGGGTGCGGGCCTGACCCGGAAGGTGGCGGCCGGACGGCTCGGCGCCCACCTGTGCCGGTGCACCGGATACACCAAGATCTTCGACGCCATCGACATGCTGGCCCGCGGCGACATCCCCCCGCTCGAGACCCCTTCCGGGATCGGCAAGGCCGGCATCAAGTACGAGGGTTACGAATTGGCTCTCGGCGACCGCGACTACATCGACGACATGCGCCTCGACGGGATGCTGCACGCCGCGCTCCGGCTGACCGACCACGCCCGGGCCGACGTGGTGCGGATCGACGCCAGCCGTGCGCTGGCCATACCCGGCGTGGAGGCCGTGTTCACCGCCGCCGACGTTCCAGGTGAGCTGAAGGTGGGCCTGATCCACAAGGACTGGCCGGTCCTGATCCCCGAGGGCGGCCGTACCTCCTATTACGGAGACGTTTTGGCCGTGGTGGTGGCGGTGGACCGGATGACGGCCCGCGAGGCCGCCGAGGCGGTCGACGTGGAATACCGGGTGCTCAAGCCCTTCACCGACCCGGCCGAGGCGGTGGCTTCCACGGAGGACGCGGTCTGGGGCCTGGACGGCAACATCCTCTCCACGTCCAAGTACGCCCGGGGCGACTTCGAGTCCGCCTACCGGGCCTCCGCCCACCGGATGCACGAGACCTTCATCACCCAGCGGGTGGAACACGCCTTCCTGGAGCCCGAGTCGACGCTGGTGGTTCCGGCCGGCAACGGCCGGCTCATGCTCTACTCCGGCGGCCAGGGTGTCTGGGACGACCGGGACCAGGTGGCCTCCGTGCTCGGTATCGATCCGTCCCTGATCACGGTCGAGCTGGTCTCGAACGGCGGGGCGTTCGGCGGCAAGGAGGACATGGCCAACCAGGCGCAGACGGCCCTGGCGGCCCACCTGCTGGGCCGTCCCGTCAAATGCACCCTCTCGAGGGAGGAGTCGCTACGGATCCACGCCAAGCGGCATCCCATCCGGATGGAACTGTGGGCGGGCTGTGACGAGGACGGCGGGCTGACCGCCCTCAAGGCCCGGATGCTCGGCGATTCGGGCGCCTACGCCTCGGTGGGCATGAAGGTGCTCGAACGGGCCGCCGGGCACGCCAGCGGCCCGTACATCGTGCCCAACATCGACGTCGAGGCGGTGGCCGCCCGCACCAACAACCCCATCTGCGGCGCTTTCCGTGGCTTCGGCGCCAACCAGGCCCAGTTCGCCATGGAGGGCGTGATGGATCGCCTGGCGCATGCGGTGGGGATCTCGGGTTGGGAGATGCGTAGCCGCAACGTCGTGGAACCGGGGGCGCTCTGGGGTCCCGGCCAGATCATGGATGACGGCTGCCGGGGCGCTCGCCAGTCCCTGGACGCGGTCAAGCCCCATTACGACGCCGCCCGGGCCGCCGGCAAGGCGGTGGGAGTCGGTCTCGGGCTCAAGAACAGCGGCCTGGGCAACGGCTTCAAGGAGATCGCAGGGGCGGTGGTGCGGTTCACCAGGAACGGCGCCGTCGAGGTTCGCCACTGCTGGACCGAGATGGGCCAGGGGATCCACACCGTGGCCCAGCAGGTTGCGGCGGAGGAACTGGGGATCGACCCGAAGCGGATCCGGGTGATAGTGGACACCAGCCGGGAACTAGGCGCCGGCCAGACCACCGGATCCCGCGGCACCCTTATGGGCGCCGGTGCGGTCAGGTCGGCCTGCCGCGCCGCGGACGCCGGAGGACGGCTCCCGGATGTCGACTACCACGGCGAGTACCGGGTGGACTGGACCAACTCCCTCAAGGAGAAGGTGGAGAACCCGATCATCCACTCCGCGTTCGGCTACGCCGCGCAACTGGTGATCGCCGACCGCCGGACCGGCAAGATCGAGCGGGTGGTTGCGGCCCACGACGTCGGCCGGGCCATCAACCCGATCCTGTGCGAGGGCCAGATCGAGGGCTCGGTCCACATGGGTCTCGGCTACGCGCTCAGCGAGGATTTCCCCGCCGACGAGGAGGCCCGCCCCACCAACATGACGCTGCGGAGCCTGGGCATCATCCGGCCCAAGGACATGCCGGATGTAGAGGTGATCCTGGTGGAGGTCCCGCAGCCGAGGGCGCCGTACGGGATCAAGGGAGTCGGAGAGATCGGCCTGGTGCCGACCGCCGGAGCGGTGGCCGCCGCCTTCCACGACATCGACGGGGAGTGGAGGAACCGCCTGCCGATGAACATCCACCACCAGGCTGCGAAGACGTGACCACCACGCCCGGGATGGTGTGCGCCCATCACCATCTGTACTCCACCCTGGCGAGGGGAATGCCGGCGCCCCCGGAGACGGCCACGAGCTTCCTGGGGATCCTCGAACAGATCTGGTGGAGGCTCGATACGGCCCTCGACCTGGAGATGATCCGCTGGTCGGCCATGCTGGGGGCTCTCGAGGCGCTCGAGTCGGGCACGACCGGGATCGTGGACCACCACGAGTCCCCCAACGCCATCGAGGGAAGCCTCTCGGTTATCGAGGAGGCCTGCCGGGAGGTGGGCGTCCGGGTGCGGGCCTGCTACGGAGTGACCGACCGGCATGGCCCGGACGGCGCCCGGCGCGGCCTCGAGGAGAACCGCCGCTACCTGAGCGAGGGCGGTAGCGGGATGGTCGGCATCCACGCCGCGTTCACCTGCGAGCAAGACACGCTGGAGGAGGCGGCGGCGCTGGCCCGGGAATTGGACGTGGGTGTTCACGTCCATGTAGCGGAGGGTCCGGAGGACAGGGACTCCGTCCGGCGCCTGGCCGGGCTGACTGACGACCGCTGGCTGCTAGCCCATTGCGTCCATCTGCCCGACGACCACGGGCTCGCCGGGACGGTCCTTCATCAACCACGTTCCAACCTCAACAACTCCGTGGGCTATGCCAACCCGGCCCGGTTCGACAACCCGGTGGCGCTCGGCACCGACGGGATCGGCGCCAACATGATCGACACCTTCCGCCTCGCTTACGTGATGCAACGCTCGGTGGACGTGACCGCCAGCCCCGACACGGCGTGGGGCTGGCTGGAGAACGGATGGGACCTGATCCCAGAGGCCAGGAACGACCGGGTCACGTGGAGTTACGACCCGATGGACCCGTGGCACATCGCCTTCACCCCGAGCATCCGCCCCCTTGAAGTTGAAGTAGAGGGTGAGCTAATCCTCAAGGACGGCACCCCGGTCCGAGTCGACCCCGCCGAGATCCGCGCCAAGGCGCGGGAGCAGGCGGCCCGATTGCACGCCCGCCTATGACCGCCTCGACTCGCGCCGTGCGGTGGGGAACCGCTACGAGGATCCTCATCGAGCCGCGATCTCCCCACGAACCCGGCC
>VXMM01000043.1:0-69427 GCA_009841105.1 Acidimicrobiia bacterium
CACCGGGCCCTCCCCCACCGCCACCACCTTGGTCCGAGGCGCGTCCCGCCCTGCCCCGGGTGGGACGTCCTCGAACGATTTGATCCCTCGCACGGCCCGGTCGACGTCGGAACCGCCGGTAATTACGGTATTCAGCAACTTACAGCGAGGGTGTGACGAGTTTTCAACTCCCGACCGCCGGGCAGCGGGCGCCGGCGCTCTAGGGCGAGGACTTGAGGCGGGAGGGCCACCAGTTCCAGCGGCCGAGCAGGGATACCAGTGACGGGACTATCAGGGTCCGGGTGATGAACGTGTCCATCAGCACCCCTATCGCGACCCCGAAGCCGAGCTGCAGCAGATCCTGGAGGGGCAGGGTCATGAGGGCGGAGAAGGTGCCGGCCAGGATGATGCCCGCCGAGGTGATGACCGGTCCGGTGCGGGCCAGGGCATGGCGGGTCGCCTCTCCGAGCGGGGCCTTCCTCGCCTCCTCGCGGATGCGCGACATCAGGTAGATGTTGTAGTCGACGCTCAGAGCGTTGAGGAACACGAACAGGTAGAACGGGACCGCCGGACCGATCCCGGAGTGACCCGCCAGGACGATGAACACCACCGTCACCAGCCCGAGCGTCGCGAAGTAGGTGAAGGCGATCGTGGCCATCAGGTAGATGGGAGCGATCAGCGAGCGCAGCAGCAACGCCAGGACCACGCCGATGGCCAGGAGGATGAGCGGGAGCACCACGAGTGAGTCCCGGTCGCCCGCCGTCCTGGTGTCGTAGGCCTCGGCCGTGTCCCCGCCCATCAGCACGCTCCCGGCATCCAGGCCCAGCGCCGCGGCGTGGTTGCGGGCGAAGGAGCGCAACCCGGGCAGGGCGTCGAGAGCCTCCTCGGAGAATGGTCTCGCCTCCAGCACTATCTCGATGCGGGCCGCTCCCCCGTCGGCGGACACGAACCGCATCCCGCTCCCCGGCGGCAGCCGGGATACATCGGGACCCTGCGCGCCGAAGGGCCTGCTCGGGCCGGAGGCGTCGGAAATGGCCGGATGGGTGGCGAGTCGGAGCGTGAGGGTGTCCAGCTTCTCCATGGCGGAAGGATCGGGCACGCTCTCGCCCGGAGGCAGGTCTACGTAAAGCTGGGTCGGCGACAGCTTCCCGCCCGGGAATCCGCCCCGCAACAGCTCGAAGCTACGGACCGATTCCGCATTCCGCGGCAGGCTCTCGAGCTGGTCGTAGTTGGCGCGGTACGGGGCCAGGCCCGCCACCAGCACGGCGAGGCCGGCACACGTCACGGCCAGGGTCACTCCCGGCCTGCGGAGGACGACCGCTCCGACCCGGCCGTACACGCTGCGCCGCCAGTCGGCCCGCTTCGGGTCCTCGGCCTCCAGCCTGGGCTGGCGGGGCCAGAAGGCGCGCCTGCCGATGATCGTCAACGCCGCGGGGATGAGGGTGAGCGCGGCCAGCATCATCAATGCGACGGCGAGAGCGATGACGGGGCCTAATGCCTGGTAGGAACGCAGCGACGCGAGCCAGAGCGCCGCGCAGGCGACCAGGATCGTCATGCCCGCCGAGGCGACCGCCCTGCCCACGCCGCGCATGGTCCTTCGCATCGCCTCGTGCCGGTCCTCGTGGCGGGTCAGCTCCTCCCGGAACCGGGCCGAGACGAAGAGCACGTAGTCGGTGCCCGTGCCGAAGAGGACCACGGTCATGATGCCGGTGGTCTGACCCGAGACGGGTATCCCGTAGCGGAGCGCGTACCAGGCGGCGATGGCGCCGGCCATCTGGAAGACCAGCCCTACCCCCAGCAACGGGATCGTGGCCATGATCGGGGAGCGGTAGATGATGATCAGCAACACCAGCACCAGCACGACCGTCACCAGTAGCAGCAGGGTGTCGATCGTCGCGAACACCCCGATCAGGTCGACTATGAGACCTCCGGGTCCCCCGGCGGCGACCTCCACCCCGCTGATGCCGTATGCCGCCGAGCGGTCCCTGATGGCCTCGACCGTGTCGCCGAAGGCCGGGTCGGACGGTTCGCCGACCACCTCCGCGAACACATACATGACGGTGCTGTCGGGAGACACCAGGCCGAACCGCTGACCCATGACCGGGTCGGGGCCGAGCACCTGGCCGACGTTGTCAGGCGCATCCGGGCCCGACAGCCAGCCGGCTAGGTCGGCGGCCGCCTCGAAGGTGGGAGAACCGAGACCCTCCGGTTGCGAGAACACGATCAATACCGGGGTCCCCGCCGCCGGGAAACGCTCCTGGGCGAACCGGAAGGCCCTGGTCGCCTCTGCGTCCCTCGGCAGGAACAACGCCTGCTCGTTCTCGTTGGCCTCGTCCAGCCGGGGGAGCTGCGATATCAGAGCGCCGGCGACGATCACCCAGATGGCGACCGTCACCCACTTTCCACGCCGGCTCGAGGCGAAGTCGGTCAGACGCCCCAGCACTTCACCGGCTCCCTTGACGGGCCCCGCTCAGGTAACAGCCGGCCCGCGCGTTTCCTGGATTCATCCGCGAAAGAGGCTAACGCACAACGGAGAAGCCCCCAGCGCAGGCACCCGTGGTCGGGCAAACGCCGGGCTGGTTATGGTCAGAAAAATATGACTACAATTGTGGGATGGCTACCTCAGGATTCTCCCCGGCGGAACGGGCTGTGCCCGCCGGGGAGTTCAAGACGAACTGCCTGCGCCTCATGGACGAGATACAGGAAACCGGGATAGAGATCGTGGTCACCAAGCACCGCCGGCCGGTCGTGAAGGTGAGCCCGTTCCGCGAAATGCCGCCCAGGCTGGTCGGATCTAGCAAGGGTCAGCTGCGGATACTGGCCGACATCGACAGCGACCCCGCCATCCCCGCTGAAGACTGGGACATGCTCGCCGATCCCGACCATCGGGAACGGCTGTGACCGTCCATGAGCGACATCTATGAACCTTCTCCTGGACACCAACGTCCTGCTCCGGCTCGCCATTGACAGCGGCAGTATCACCGAAGGCTTCAAGGAGGACACCCAGTCCCGACTCGCCGACGGCGGTATTGCGGTGTCAACGATGACGTTCGTGGAGACCACCCGGCTGCATCATCACGGACGCATCGACCTGGGATGCCACCCGGCCGTCTGGCGCCGCGAGATGCTGCGATCGGGCCTGCGGGAGATACCCATCGGAGGCGACATCACCGTCGAGTCGGTACTGCTGATGAACACCGGATTCCACAGCGACCCTGCCGACCAGTTGATCGTGGCCACCGCCATGATCTCAGGCATGCGTCTGGCCACAACGGACCGGCGCATCATCGCCTGGGCGAAACAGACCCGGCTCCTCCCCCTAGTAGACGCCACCGCCGAGTCCCGCAGCTAGAGCGCCGACACGCTCCCTCGGCCGGAATCTTCCCCACTTCGTCGATCCCCCGGATCCTCGACTCCTGCCTGACAACCCCGGGTCCCGGGATTCGGGTCCGGTGTCCGTAGCTCGGGGGAGGGCACCGTGCCGGGTAATCCGTGGGGATCCGGCGGGGCCGGGAACCTTGGAGGGGGTCGGCGTCGTCTGAGAACCATGATGAGAACAACACCTGCCCCCACCCGAACCCTGATAGTGCTGCTGGCGGTCGTCACCCTCCTGGCGGGCGCCTGCAGCTCCGAAAGCACCGACGAGCCTGCCGCGACGACTGACGGACCTGCTGTGACGACCGCTGCGCCGGCGGAAACAAGCCGACCGTCCGTCACTGCCGCGCCCGCGCCCGAACCATCGGATGCGGGCGATACCGCCATGACCACCGACGATGGATGGATCGCGGTAGAACCCGACCGGCACACAGGTGACGGGGCAGCCCTCGCAGAGGAAGCGGCGGAGGCAGCGATGGCGGAAGCGGAGATGGCCGTCGAGGAGTCCGCGTCCGCCGCAGCCCGAGCAGCGACTTCGGCCTCGGCAGCCCCTGCCACCACGGCAGCCCCAGCCGCCGTCACGGAAGATGAGATTGTCCACGAATCGGATGAGATCGTCCACGAGTCGGAACAACTCCAGACGAGGCTCACGGGCGGGTCGATCGACGACAACGAGCGCTTCGAGGACTACCTGGCCTACCGCGCCGACTTCTACCGCCTCGGCATCCAGGTGCGCGACCTCGACCCCACCGGACGCATAGTGGTGACGGTGACCGGCGCGGGCGGCCTCCCGGTGGCCGGCGCCGAGGTCCTGGTGACCGCAGGCCAGGTAGGGGTGGGCCTGCGGACCACCGCCGACGGCACGGTCCGCTTCCACCCCGAGGCCTACGAGTTGGGCGACGGGCCGTTCACCGTGCGCGCCGGAAGTGCGAGCACGACCGCCGAGCGGGGCGAGAGCGGCGCCCTCGAGACCTCCCTGCCGACCGCGGCCGGCGAGACCGTCGCCCTCGACGTCCTGTTCCTGCTCGACGCCACCGGCTCGATGGAGGACGAGATCCACCAGCTCAAGATCACGATCGACGAGGTGGCCCACCGCATCCACCGGCTCCCCGGTGACGTGGACGTGCGCCTGGGCATGACCATTTACCGCGACGAGGGCGACGAGTTCCTCAACCGGACCTTCGACTTCACCCCCGACATCCAGGCCTTCTCCGAGGCCCTCTCGATGGTCGTGGCCGCCGACGGAGGCGACAATCCCGAAGCCCTCGACGAGGCGCTCGCCGCCGCCCTGTCCCAACCGTCGTGGCGGTCCGCCGCCGACACGGTCCAGCTGGTCTTCCTGGTGGCCGACGCGCCCCCGCAGGTACTGCGGCAGGTCCCGGTGCCCTACACCGACTCGATGCGAGACGCGGCCCGGCGGGGGATCAAGATCTTCCCGGTGTCGTCGTCCGGCACCGACGACCAGGCCGAGTTCGTGTTCCGCCAGCTCGCCCAGTTCACCGGCGCCCGCTACGTGTTCCTCACCTACGGCGCCGCAGGCCGCGCCACCGGCTCAGCCACCGACATCGACCAGCGCGACTACGAGGAACTGTCCCTGGACGACCTGATAGTGCGCCTGGTCGCCGAGGAACTGGCCGACCTGCTCGGCCCGACGGACTCCGAGACTCCGGAGACAACCGAGAACGACCAGCAAGGCAACTGAAGCCATCTTCGGCCGTTATGGCCAGTCCGGGTCGATATTAGTACCGGTACACGGTACACTAGTGGCCGTAATCAGGACCATTCGCCACCGAGGGCTCAGGAGAGCACACGAACGTGGAGACTTTCGTAGGGTTCATACGACGCATCAGGTGCGGATCGCGACCAATATTGTCAGACCTTGACGTGGCCGAGAAGGTCACTGACCTTGATCTGCCTACTTACCAGCTCCACCGACTCAAAGGGGACCTAGCGGGTTTCTGGAGCGTTCGTGTGTCGCGTAACTGGCGAATCGTCTTCAGGTTCGACGAGGGTGACGCCTATGACGTGAACCTGGTCGACTACCACTAAGAAGGGAGCGAGAACGATGGTATCGGAGTATCCCACGCATCCCGGGGTCAGCATCCGGGAGGGATGCCTGGAGGGGGAAATGACCGTGACGGAAGCGGCACGAATGCTCGGTGTAGCCCGACACACCTTGTCGCGTGTCCTCAACGGCCACGCCGGGATCTCACCGGAAATGGCAATACGGCTCGAGAAGGTCGGCTGGTCCAACGCCGAGTTCTGGATGCGCCGCCAAGCTGCGTACGACCTTGCGCAAGCCCGGCTTCGCGACACCGAGATCGTCGTAGGACCTGTCGAACCACCCGTCCCCGCATTCACCAACCCATAGGCCTCGGCCAGGCAGATAGCGGGATTGCGGACCTGCCGCCACTGCTGCAGGTTCTTTGCCCGAAGCATTGGCTAAGGCTGTGGGAACGAAGATCCATCCGCCTTGGCGTTATGAGTCGGCCGGAGACGGACTAGGTCCGAAGAGCGTAGCCTGCTTCGGAGGCGAGCCCTGTTCCAGATCGGATCGGGCACCACCCAGGACCTGGTCGAGATCCGCTGTGTCGGTCAGGGGTAGGGCGCCTCTCCGCTCGAGCGGATCGTTGCCGGGGCCCTCTCCGCTTCCCCTCCACACCGCCACCCGGCAGTAGTCGCCTCTGATGGCCTCCGTCGCGCCCGTCCAGGTTCCGCCCGAGCCGTTGTCGGCAGCGACCGCCACGGTCACGTCCGACAACGCGTAGATGAGCTTGTTGCGGCCCATCGCCTTGCCGACCGAGAGGGCGAGTCCGGAGCGTAAGGGGAGCACATCACCGTCCGCCCGTCTTGGACAGCCTGCCGCACGCCGGGAGACCTCAGCGTCCGGACGAGCGAGTGGGCCGGGACTCCGACCACGGTTCCTCCGGCCTGGAATGCCGCGCTCATCGCCAGCTGGTCGACTCCCCGTGCCGCGCCCGAGATGAGAGGAAGCCCAAGCGACGCAGCCTGCCGCCCCAGCGCCTTGGCAACTTCGGCACCCTCCTTGCTCACGTTGCGGCTTCCGACGACACCGACACCAGACTGATCTAGGAACTCCAAAGCCCCGGCGGCATGGAGGATCGCCGGCCTCTTCGATCCGAGCCTCGCATGCAAGCGCCGTGGATAGCCCTCGTCGAACGGCGTCAGCGTCGCTATTCCAGACTGGTCGAGCCGGTCCAACTCGAAGGCCATCGCGACACCCCGCGAAAGGAGTCCCACCACGCGGGCCACCACGTCCTCCGCCAGCCCGGAGCCGATCAGATCGTCCTCGGACCTTCCGGGTAGACCACCCGGATCCCCAACCTGATCGACCAGGCGCCAGAACTGCGAAGCATTGAGAGGAGCCACGCCGTCCCGCGCCATCCTGCTCACCAGGAGGATGGTCGCCAGCGAGTCGTCGTTCCGCATCAAACCGACCTCCCCGCGGCCCCGTCTTCCTCAGTGCTGTTGAGGGTCGCAGCCCGAGTCGGACACCCGCGGTCCCCTCAATCTGCCCACGCACACCTCGCGCATCTCCTCAGGAAACGTAACTACGTGTTGTGACACGAGCAACGCCACATCGCTCAAGCGGCTCGATGTCGGCCCGCGGCACCATCTGACCAGGCCGGGCGTGGGACTTGGTGAGCAGCCGTATGGACAGAGGTCGGGTGGCCGGTCTGCTGTACCGGTACCATACGTGCGGTGATGAGTTCCTCTAGTTCAGCCCGTCCAACTGCCTGGTACCGGCCCGTAGCCGTACCCGACGATGTTGACACCCCTTGGGTGGTCAAGGCGAGCGGCCGGATCGAGTTGCCGCGCCATGTTCGCTGGAGCGGAGATCGGGTGTACGACCTCGACGATGTAGCGGACCGCATTTCCGTGTACAAGCAGGTGCTGTCCCATGGCGTCGCCGAGGATGTCCGCCGGTTCATCCAGGTTGAGGAACTCGCTCGTTTGTGGCGCCAGATGATCTTGCCCTCGTATGTGAGAGACGTGTGGGGGCCATCGTTACACCGGCGCGGCCTCCTATAGAGGAACGGGATGCGGTCGCCCTTCCGTTCGCTGTAAGTGCCGGTGTCTACCGGGAATGGGGCAGTCTCAGGGTCGGATGTCTTTGATCAAGAGCATGAGCGTTAGGTCGTCTATGGGGGAAGGCTCGAATCCCCAGCGCGTGTAGAAACCGGCTGCTCTTCGGTCTTTGGCATGGACCAGTACCAGACGGAGTCCGGTCAGGTCGGCCACTTCGAGGGCCTTGAGCAGGAAGTGTTTGAGCAGCGCTGCAGCGAGGCCCTTCCCCTGATGCTCGCGGTCGATGGCGAGCCGGCCCAAGAGCATGGCGGGGAGCGGATCGGGCTGGTTGCGCGCCGCTCGTCCGGTCGCTTCCACCCTGGCTACGACTGCTGTGGCCGATGCGTAATACCCGACCACCCGGGTGCTGTCCGTGACCACCCAGGTGCGGCTCGATCCTTCTCGCTGGTTGCGCAGTGCCCGGCGCTGTAGCCACTCATTGAGCGCTTCGTTGCCACAGTCGAACCCCTCTACGTCGTGGGACGCTTCCAGCGGTTCCGGACCCCGATAGGGCCTCACCCCGAGTCGAGGATCGAGGGCTCGGCCAACAACGCGGCGATCCTGGGCTTGGCCGCCGGTGGCCGGTCGAGCATCTCTTGTAGTTCCTCCCATACCTGCGGGGATACCGCGAAGACACGCCGGTCGGCAAGGTCATCGGCAGCCGCCGCCACGGCGCAGCCGACCACGTATTCGTTCAGTGACATCCCGGTAGCCTTCAGCACTCGGCGCACGATCGTGTCCTGGGCCGGTGTCACACGGAGCGACCACCGCCTGGTCTTCGTATCCATGCCGGTAGTGTACGCCGAACCGACGTACACGACAAGCCCCCTTTTGCTCTCCGATCGGAAGCGTTTCCGGACGCTGCTCCGCTGAGTCGGCCAGGAAGGCTTTCCCAAATCCTGGACACATCACCACGGGGCCGGATCCGAGCTTTACTATATGGATAGTTCTAGTTATAATAGAACTATGCTCTGGAAGATCGATGCGCAGTCACCCCAGCCCCTTCACGAACAGCTGGCCGGTCAGATACGCCGTGGCATCGCCGCCCGCGAGCTCGCGGAGGGCGAGAAGCTGCCCCCGGCCCGTGACCTGGCGAGGGGCCTGGGGGTGAACATGCACACGGTTCTCCGTGCCTTCCAGACGCTGCGCGACGAGGGCCTGCTGGAAGTCCGCAGAGGCCGCGGCACATCGGTGGCGCGGGACGCCAAGTCGGCGGCCCGCCACGTCGAACTCGCCCGCAGCCTGGTCAACGAAGCGCGCCGCGCCGGTCTGGGCGACCGCGAGATCCTTCAATTGGTAGAGGTGCAACTATGAACGAGCGGACAAGAAGAGCGGTCCTGGGCGCCGGCATCCCCGCCGCGGTGGTGGGCGCGGGCCTCGGCCCGTACCTGGCCTACCGGTCCGACCTCCCGGATCGGGTGGCGAGTCACTTCGGCATCTCCGGCCGGGCGGACGATTCCATGACACCCGAACTGTTCCTCTTCGTTGTCGGGGCGCTGATGGTGATCGGCCTGGGGATGTGCGTGGCCGTCGCCCTGATCCGGGAGAGGCTCCAGCCGATGGTCGGCCTGGGCGCGTCGTTCATCGGAGCGTTCATCGGAGCGCTGGCGGCAGGAATACTCGCCACTACCGCCATCGGCCAGAGAGGGCTGGAACGGTGGCAGGAGGCGACGCTGCCTCCCTGGGCACTGATCCTGTGGATCGGCGGCAGCCTCATCGTCGGCAGCGCGGCCGCCTGGATCGCCTCGGCCCTTCCGACCGCCGACGACCCCGGCATCGACACGGCGCCGCCGGCAATGGACCTCGCTCCGGGTGAGCGGGCCTTCTGGACCGCCACCCTGTCTGCTAGGTGGCCGCTGCTGCTGGGCCTGGTCACCGTTCTCGTAGTCCTGGCCCTCACGCAGTTGGTGGAACCGTGGTTCGCGCTGGTCCTGCTGGCGCCCGCGCTCATCACGACCACCTTCAGCCGCATACGCGTGACCGCCGACCGATCGGGGCTAACCGTCCGTTACGGGTTCCTCGGGTGGCCCGGTACGTTCGTGCCCCTGAGTCGCATCGCTATGGCCCAGGCGATAGACGTCCGCCCCACCGATTGGGGCGGCTGGGGATACCGCGGCAACCTGACCCTGATGAACCGCGCCGCCGTGGTCCTGCGCGCCGGTCCAGGCCTCCGCCTCGACCTGCACGACGGAAAGGTGTTCGTCGTGACCATCGACGACCCCGACATCCCGGCCCGACTCCTGAACGCCGAAGCCTCGCGCCTTACAACTACCTGAACACGACAAACAAGGGCGGGGGACGTGGCCGGTCAGCGGAGTACGGGACTCCCCGAAGGCGAGAACGGTCCGATCTGCCCCGGCGTTTCGACAGGCACCGGCGAGTCCATGCGTGCTGATCGCCAAGCTGAAGGTTGGGCGGGTCAGGCAGCACCGGTAGTCGGGTACTTCTGGACGGATCCCGGCCCGGCCGGGGATCCACCTAGGTCTCCAACGGTGGCTACCGTTCCGGTCATGCCAGGTCGACTCCGCCTCCTCTAGATAGCGCGGTCACCGGGTACCTACGCAATGGCGCCGGCTGACTCGGAGGGCCTCTCGGGCGATGACGCGGCCCACTACCGGCGTGCCGGGTGGTGGACCGGCCAGCGGCTGGTGGATCGTTTCGAGTCCCATGTCGCCGCGTCCCCCGACGATCCGGCAGTGGTAAGCGCCCGCGACACCCTGTCACGGGCCGACCTCTGGAACGCGGCGGGCGAGGCAGCCGAACAGATCCGGGCGGCTGTCGGCGACACGGGGCGGGTCGTGGTGGTACACCTGCCCAACACCGCTCCCTGGATGGTGATGTTCCTGGCCGTGCTGCGGGCCGGCCACGTTCCGGCGACCCCTCCGGTGACCACCGAGGCGGGCCACCTGATCCACATCTTCGAGTTGGTCAGACCCGCTCTCGCGATATCCGTGAGCCGCCACCGGCGGGCGGCGCCCGCCGAGGCCATCCGGGAGGCCGCCGCCCGGACCGGCGGCGTGGCAGTGGGCTTGGCCGATGGCACTGCCCTGGACTTGCACAGCACCGGTATCGGCAGGGAGGGGACCGGCCGTGTTCCCGGGGCCACCGCCCACCTCATGTTCACCTCGAGCACCACCGGGCCGCCGAAGGCCGTGAGCCACAGCGAGGACTCCCTGGCGACGCTGAACCGCCAGTTCGCGCAGCGCTTCGGCCTCAGCGCCCGCACGCCCGTGTTCATGCCGTCCCCTCTCGGCCACAGCGTCGGCGCCATCCACGGCGCCCGGCTGTCGATGTTCCTGGGCGCTCCGCTCATCCTCCAGGACAGCTGGGACGCCGCCACCGCCCTTGAGCTGGTGTCACGCCACCGAGCGGCGTTCACCGCCGCCGCCACGCCGTTCCTGCTCGACCTGGCCAACGCCCCGTGGCGCGGCGCGGAGCCCAAGCTGGCCCCGCTCCGGACCTTCCTGTGCGGCGGCGCCCAGGTGCCGCCGGCACTGATCCGGCGCTGCCGCAACGAGTTCCCGAACACCTTCGTGACGCCACTCTGGGGCATGACCGAGGGCGGTCTGACCACCTGCGTCGATAGCTCCACCGACCACCAGGTCGAGACCACCGTCGGCATCGGGCTTCCCGGCCTGGAACTACGAGTCCTCGACTCCGAGACGGGGATGCTGGACTCCGGCGCAGGCGAGCTGGTCATGCGCGGGCCCGGGGTGTTCAACGGCTACTTCGGCCAGCCCGAGCTGTACGCCGAGCACCTGGTCGGCGACGGTTTCTTCCGCACCGGCGACCTGGCCCGCATCGACGCCGACGGTTACGTCTCGATCACCGGACGGGTCAAAGACCTGATCATCCGCGGGGCGGTCAACATCTCGCCCGTAGCTACCGAGAACACCATTGCCGCCCACCCCGACGTGACCGGCGTGGCCGTGATCGGCTGGCCCGCCGAACGCCTCGGCGAGCGCATCTGCGCCGTCGTCCAGACCACCGCCCCGCTCGAACTCGACCAGGTCGTGGCCTTCTGCGCGGACCGGGGCCTGTCCCGCCGCTACTGGCCCGAGCGTCTCGAACTGGTCGACCGGTTCCCCCGCACGGCCGCGGGCAAGATCCGCAAGCCGGAACTCCGCAGCGCGCTGGTCGACCGGGCCCGCGGCGCCGCAAGCCGGACCTCCGGGAACCCGGGTACGGGTCCCGGGGAGGTAGATCGATGACCGAGGTCGAGTTGACCGACATCGTCGTCAACTACCGCAGGCGCGGTTCGGGCCCGGCCGTCGTGCTGCTCCACGGCCTCGCCGAGGACCACCACTCGTGGAACTCCGTCGCTCCGTATCTGGGTTCATTCACCACCTATGCAGTCGATCTCCGGGGCCACGGCCGGACAACCTCCGGCCGGGGTGCCGGCACGCTGTCGCAGCTGGGCGACGACCTGATCATGTTCCTGCAGGCCGTCACCGGCCCGGCCGCGGTCGTCGGGTACTCGCTCGGCGGCACCATCGGTCTCCAGGCCGCGACCACCGCACCGGACCTGATCCGCCACCTCGTGGTTGTCGCCACCTCGTCGGTCGTCGGGAGGGCCGCGGCCGGGTTCTTCGCCGCCCGCATCGCCCAGATCGAGTCCGGAGATCTCACCGGCTTCGCCGCGGGCCTGCGCGACGACACGGCCCTCCAGATCGTCACCGAGGCGGACCTCGACTCCCTTGCCGCTAGCCGGGTGGCCGCGGTCGGGGACGGCCACGGCTACGTCAACGCCGCCATGGCCATGATCGGGATCCGGGCCGTACCGCTCAACCCGCTTCTGTCGCGGATCACGGCGCCCCTCGACATCGTCGGAGCGGACCGCGATGTCTTCTGTCCCCGCCGGGCGTCGGATATCATCGCCGACGCCGTGCCCCACAGCCGCTTCCACGAGATCGCCGGCTCCGGTCACCTGCTCTCGGTCGACCGGCCCGAAGCCTACGGACGCTTGCTCGCCCGGCTCCTGTGCGAGGCGGAGACCCGATGAAGCGCAGTTACGGCATCTCGCTGGGCGTGAGCCCCCGGGAGCCTCTGAGCCGCACGTCCGAGCTCGCCCGGGCAATCGACGAGAGCGGCTTCGACGCCCTCTGGTACATCGATTTCCAGCTCGGGATGAAGGATGTGTATGCGGCCATGAACCTGGCCGCGCTGTCCACCAGCAGAGTGCTCATCGGAGCGGGCGTCACCAACCTGGTGACCCGGCACCCCACCGTCACCGCCAACGCGACGGCCGCACTCGACGAGCTCTCCGGCGGTCGGGCCGTTCTCGGCCTCGGCGCGGGCTGGTCAGCGGTGCTGGGCGCCGGCGGCAGGCCGTCGAAGCTGGGCGACGTGCGGGCCGGGATCGACGGATTCCGCCGGCTGTTCACCGGCGAGGCATGCGACCTCTACGGCACCCGGGTCCGCCTGGCGGCAGCCGGGCGCCAGATCCCCATCTACCTTGCCGCTTCGCAGCCCGCCATGCTGCGCCTCGCCGGCGAGGTCTGCGACGGCGTCGTGCTGATGGGCGCCGCCGACCCCGAGTTCTGCTCGTGGCAGCTCGACTTCATCCACGAGGGCCTGGCGGCAGCCGGGCGCGATCGCAGGGAGATGACGATCGACCTGTTCGTCACCATGTCGGTGGGCGACGATGAGGAAACCGCCATCGCGGACATCCGGGCCTGGGCCACCAGCCAGGCAGCCACGTTCCACCCGTGGAAGCGCATGCCCCCGGCGTGGGAGAGGTTCCGCCCCGAGTTCGCACGGGCTGCCGACGCCTACCACCTTGTCGATCACCTCTCGCTGCAGGCCCGGCACCGCCGGATCGTGTCGGACGACTTCGCCCGGTCGGTGGCGCTAGCGGGCGACCTGGACACCTGCGTCGACCGGCTCCGCCGCCTGTGGCAACTCGACATCGACCGCATCACCTTCGCGCTCCTGTCGGGCGGGCGGCAGCAGCGTCTAGCCCACCTGTCCGGCACTGTGATCCCCGCCGTCGAAGCAGCAGGGAGAAACTGATGGACAACAACCTTCCGGTGGCGCTGGTAACCGCGGCCGCAGGAGCCGGCATCGGAGCGGCGGTGGCACGCCGGCTCGCTTCGGACGGCTTCGACGTGGTGGTGACCGACGCTCATGAGCGCCGGTGCCGCCAGTTCGCCCGAACCCTGTCCGACCAGCTCGGGCGGGAGGTCCTCTCGTACCCCCTCGACGTGACCGACCACGCGCAGGTGCGTTCCGTCATCAATGACGTGGTGGCCCGCAGGGACCGCTTCGATGTGCTGGTCAACAACGCGGGATGGTCGAAGATCGAGCCGGTGGCCGAGATGTCCCTGGAGACCTGGCAGCGCTGCCTCGACGTGGATCTCACCGGCACGTTCGTGTGCATGCGCTACGCGCTCCCCACCATGATCGCCAATGGCGGCGGCTCGATCATCAACATCTCGTCGATCGCGGCCTGGGAGATGTCGGCCGATCACGGCGCGGCCTACTCGGCCGCCAAGGCCGGCGTCCTGGCCCTTACCCGGGTCGCCGCGGCCGAGAACGGGGTCCATGGGGTGCGTGTCAACGCCGTCGCTCCGGGCCTCATCCACAACGATTTCCTCCGCCGGATCTACCCCGAGGAGTTCTTCGACCGCTACCTGTCCGAGAAGGCGTTCCTGGACCGGGTGGGACGGCCCGACGACGTGGCGAGCATGGTCGCCTTCCTGGCCTCGGACGAAGCGAGCTATGTGACGGGCGAGGTGTTCACCGTCTCGGGAGGTGTGTCCGCCCGTGGATGACGGCCCCCTCTGGTGGCCCGTACAGCGGCTCGTAGAGGCCTACCGCGACGGCTCGCTGTCACCCGTCGAGGTAGCGGAACTGGCCCAGGCCCGTATCGCCGAGACCGACCCGATCCTCCATTCGTTCGTCCTGGCCACGCCCGAGCTGGCCAAGCGCCAGGCTGCGTCAGCCGAGGCGGCATACCGGAACGGCCGCCCGGGCCCCCTCGCCGGAGTCCCGGTCTCGATCAAGGACGCCTTCCACGTCGAGGGCCACGTCACCACGCTCGGTTCGTTGGCCCACACCGGCGACGTGGCCCGCCACGACTCGGGCGCCGTGCGCCGCCTGCGGAGGGCCGGAGCCGTGTTCGTCGGCAAGACCAACGTCCCGGAGTTCTGCCAGTCGGCCACCACCGACAACCTGCTGGGTCCGGACACCGCCAACCCCTTCGACCCCGGCCGCACAACGGGAGGGTCCAGCGGCGGCGCCGCGGCCTCGGTCGCTTCGGGGACCTGCACTCTCGGGCTCGGTTCCGACGGCGGGGGATCGATCCGCATCCCGGCGGCGTTCTGCGGCCTGGTGGGCCTGAAACCCACCTACGGCGCCGTGGACGATGCCGGCGGCTTCCAGGCCTTCACCCCGTTCATCTCCCCCGGCCCGCTGGCCCGGTCCGTGGGTGACGCTCGATACATGCTTTCCGTCCTCGCTGCAGGCGGCACCGCAACCCCGGGCACCCCGGCCGGGACGGGCCTGCGCCGTGTCGCATGGTGCTCCAACCCGGAGGACCGCCCGGTGGACCCCGGTCTCGCTGCCGTCGTCACCTCGGCGGTGGCGAAGCTCGCCGCCCACGGGCACCACGTCAGTCAGGTCGAACTGGACCTCGGAGGATGGGAGGACATGTTCGGGCTGCTCGTGCTGGCCGAGGAGGGCGAGCGCCGCGGCCACCTGCTCCACGGTCCCCACCGGCTGACGACGTACCAGGAGCGATCCCTTAGAGCGGCCGAGCAACTGGACCCGGAGACCCTCCGGAACGCCCGCTCGGCCCTCGTGCAGTACCGGGCCCGGGTGGACCGGTACTTCCGCGACCACGACGTGATCGCCACGCCCGCCACCGCCACCCCCGCCTTCGAGCTCGGACACCGGCCGAAGACCATCGCCGACCGGGGGGTGGGACGGCTCTGGGGTGCGTTCCCGTTCGCGGTGCCCTTCAACGTCTCCGGGCATCCCGCCATAGTTCTCCCGGTGGGTTTCGTGGACGGCCTACCGGTCGCCATCCAACTCGTCGGACGGCACAATGCCGACCTCGACCTGCTATCCCTCGCCGAGCAACTCGAATCCGGATTGAACCTCCGGCCCTTCGCCCGGCTTCCGTCCCGGATCCCGGCCTCATGAGCGACGTAACCCGACGGCTCGAGGGCTCCGCTCTCCTCCTGGAGATCAACCGTCCGGATCGCGCCAACGCTCTGTTGTGCCGCACGATCCGCGAGCTCGAAACCGGACTCGATGCAGCCGAAGCGCCCGAATCCGACCCGACCCGGCTCCCCGGCACAGATGTCAGCGGAGTGGTCATCACCGGAGGATCGAGACACTTCAGCGCCGGAGCGGACCTCGCGGCGCTCACCGGATCGATCGAGGACATCGAGTTCGATGACGAGCTCGAACGCCTTTGCCGCCGGATCACCCACAGCCCGCTGCCGGTCGTGGCCGCGGTAGAGGGCGCCTGCTACGGCGGAGCCGTCGACCTGGCCTGGGCCTGCGATGCGGTCGTGGTCTCCGAAGAGGCGCGCCTCGCCGTGCCGTCGACCAGGTTGGGAATCCTGTACAACCCGGTGTCCGTAGCCCGCCTGCATTCCCGGCTCGGCTCGTCGGTCGTGCGCCGTCTCATGGTCCTTCAGCAGGAGTTGGCAGGCCGGGACCTCCCGCCCGGCTCGGCGCTAGGTGTGCAGCCTGGCACGGCGGTCGAAGCCGCCGTGCGCCTCGTCCAGGCGGTCTCAGCTGACGGCGACGCCACCCGGGCCACGAAGGGCCTGCTCGCGTCGCTGGACAGCCATGCCGGGTTCAACCCCGCCCGCTGGCGGGCAGTGCGAGAAGCCCTGCTGGTCTCGCCGGCCCGCCGGGAAGCCCTCGAGACCCACCGGGCCTCGATCGGTAGGGAGCAGAAGGAATGAACCTGAAGGACCTGGCTGGCCACGACCTCGGCACCCGCACCGTCGACTTCTCAGCCGACGACGCCATCCTCTACGCCCTCGCCGTGGGTGCCTCGGCCTCGCAACTCGACCTGGTCTACGAGCGCGACCTGCGGGTTCTTCCTACATATGCCTGCGCTCTCGGCCTGTGGGCAGTTGAGGCAGCCGGCCGCCTCGGCGCCTACGATCCCACCCGGTCCCTCCATGTCGGCCAGAGCCTGGTGGTCCACGAGCCTTTGCAGCCCCGACCGACCCCGACGTGCGGCCGGGTCCGCTCCGTGTACGACAAGGGCAGGCTCACCATCGTCCACGTCGAGGTGGCCGCCGCCGGCTTCGAAGCCGGTTACACGATCCTGCTGCCCGGGGTCGGAGGCTGGGGCGGCGACCCACCTCCGCCGACCGGTAAGACCGCCGGGCTGGCGCCGACCTGGACCGCAACGGCGCACGTAGCGCCGGAGGCAGCCGTGCTCTACCGGCTCACCGGCGACAAGCACCCCGTCCACGTCGATCCATCCGTGGCCTCCGCCATGGGACTGGACGGGCCGATCCTGCACGGGCTGGCCACCATGGGCATCACAGCCAGGGCCGTGGCAGAAGCCGTGAGCACCCATCCGGCTGACCTGTCCGCGGCCACGGTGCGCTTTTCCAGACCGGTCTACCCCGGGTGCCGGGTGCAGGTCGACGCCGAGACCCAACAGATGACCGCACGTGTCGAGGCCTCGGTCGACGGCGTGACGGCCATGTCCGGCACATTCACCTTCCTACCAGGGTCATCATCACCCGACAGTTAGCCGGAAGGAACGAACAAGCGGCGTCACGGGAGCCTGACCACCACCGCGGCCGGGCACGTTGCAGAAAACAAAAGCCGATGTCGGTTTCAGGCATTACGATCGTCGCCACAGGTTCCGTCGAGCGTGCTCTGCCGATGCAAGGCTTCGCACCAGGCCTGCGAACGGGAAGGCAAGTTGGCCAAAGTCGAACTCGCCAATGTCACGAAGATCTTCGGCGCCGAGCCCGGCGGTGAGGCGCTCGAGCTGCTGAGGGCCGGCTGCTCGAAGAGGCGATCCGGGAGCGCACGGGCCACGTCGTGGGCGTGAACAACGCCAGCATCGACGTGGCGGAAGGGGAGATCTTCGTGGTGATGGGCCTGTCCGGCTCGGGTAAGTCCACCCTCCTGCGCTGCGTGAACCGCCTCCATGAGCCGACCACAGGCCGGATAGTCGTCGACGGGACGGACATCACAGCCCTCGGTCCCAGGGAGCTTCAGGCGTTTCGCCGCGAGAGCACCGGCATGGTGTTCCAGCACTTTGCGCTGTTTCCCCACCAGGACATACGCTCCAACGTCTCGTTCGGACTCAGAGTGAAGGGCGTCGATCAGGAGGCGCGCAACGAGGCGGCAGAGCGGGCGCTGGCGCTCGTCGGACTCAGCGGTTACGAGACCAGCTTCCCGCGGCAACTCAGCGGGGGCATGCAGCAGAGGGTGGGGCTTGCTCGGGCGCTTGCCACCGACCCCGACATCCTGCTCATGGACGAGGCCTTCAGCGCCCTCGATCCGCTAATCCGCCGCCAGATGCAGGACGAGCTGATGGAGATCCAGGACAAGCTTCACAAGACGATCCTGTTCATCACCCACGATCTCAACGAGGCCCTCCGGGTCGGTACACGGGTGTGCATCATGAAGGACGGAGCAATCCATCAGATCGGCACGCCCGAGGACATCCTCATGCGCCCCGAGACCGAGTACGTGGCGGAGTTCGTCCAAGATGTCGACCAGGGCCGGGTACTGGCCGTCGAGACCGTGCGCGAGGATGCCGCGGCGGTTGCTCGAAGCGCGACCGCAGGCGAGGTGCTGCACGCCATCGACAGCCTCGGGACGGAAGCGGCCCACGTGGTCGATGCCGGCGGGCGGCCTGTCGGGGTGGTCACCCGCGAGTCGGCGGAGCGGGCGCGAGCCCGCGGGCACCAGCCGCTGGGGCCCCTGATCGAAGCGGTACCGACCGTCACCGATGACACGGTGCTGGCCAAGGTGTACCAGCTCTTCGAGTCGGGCCTGCCTGTCGCCGTGGTCGACGGGGAGGGCAGGCTCATCGGATCGGTGCGTCCCCTGCAAGTCCTGGCCGAGCTGGGGCGGGTCGAGGGCGTCTCCGAGCAGTTGCGGCTCACCAATGCCAGAGACGCTCGAGAATGAACCCCGGAACGCTCGCCTCCGGATTCTGGGACAACAGCAACCTCGACGAGTGGGAGATCCCCTTCGGTCTATGGATCGAGGAGATCGTCTTCTGGCTGACCACCCACATAAAGGGATTCCTTGAGGCCGTCAAGTGGCCCGTCGACCAGCTGCTGGAGCTCATCATCGACAACCTGCTGCAGGACTGGCTCCCGTGGCCGGTCGTGCTGCTGCTGTTCTTCCTGTTGGGGGTCACGACCAGGAACTTCCTGGTGGGGCTGGGAAGCGCGGCCGGCCTCCTCGTGTGCGGGCTGCTCGGCAACGAGTACTGGGATCTCACTATGGAGACGATCGGGATGATCATCGTCGCCGTGATCATTTGCACGGTGATCGGCATCCCGCTGGGGATCCTGGCGGCCCGGATCGATGCGTTCTGGAGCAGGCTGCGGCCCGTCCTCGACGGCATGCAGGTGGTCCATCCCTTCGTCTACCTGCTGCCCATCATCTTCCTGTTCGGCGTCCGCCGAACCCCCGGCGTGCTGGCCACGCTGGTCTTTGCCCTTCCCCCGATCGTTCGGCTCACCAACCTGGGGATCCGCCAGGTCCCCGCAGACGTAGTGGAGGCGGCCCGTGCGTTCGGAGCGACCGAGACGCGGATCCTGCGCGAGGTCCAGATGCCATTGGCCCGGCCCGCCATCATGGCCGGACTCAACCAGACCCTGCTGCTGTCCCTGTCAATGGTGGGAATCGTGGCGATCATCGCCGGCGGAGGTCTCGGCAAACCCATCCTCACTGCGCTCAACACCGCCGACATCCCCATCGGCGCGTCGGCCGGAGCCGGTCTCTACTTCGTGGGTGTGCTGCTCGACCGGATCTCCCAGCCCGAGAACGGCCGTGACAGGCGCAGCCTCTTCGCGCGGATCCGCGTCGCCTGGTCCACACGGGCCGACCCCGCCGTCCCCGCCGTGCCCGGTGTGCAAGCCGAGCCGGAGACTCCCGTTGTCACCGCAGTGCCGACCGCGCCCGAGTTGACCGGATCCCACCGACTCGGGGCCGCGGCGGTCCTCACCGGCGGCCTGCTCGCCGCGTTCGCGTCGCTGCTGACCTGGGGTAACGACGCCGGTCTGTTGTCAGGCTACGCCCGATTCGGCGACACCGACCTTCCCGGTGCCCACAGCGGCGTGGGCGCCACCGGCGGCTCGTGGTTCGGGATCGCGCTGGCCCTCGTCGGCCTGACGGTCGCGTTCGGGGGCGCATCGACGCTCTGGCGCCCCCGTATCCGAGAGAGGTTCATCACGAGTGGAGGCGCCTACCTCGCGGCCGGCCTGGTGTTGGCTTCACTTGCCGTCGCCTACCTGACCGTTTCGCCCCGGGGCGAGAACTACAGCCACGGCACGGGTGCGTGGCTGGCGCTGGCCGGCGCTCTGATCGTTCTTGTAGGGGGTGGCTGGACCACCCTCCGCGGGAAGTACGACGACGAGCCAACCCGCGCCGGCACACGAGAGGTGGCGAGCATGGTCGTGCTGGCCCTGTTCCTTGCCTTCGCCGGAGCTTCGGGGTCCTGGATCCTGGACCAGCGCAGCGACGCCGCCCAGATCGCCGCCGAGCTGGCGGCCGAGGCAGAGGGAGCCGACCAGGGGGGCCTGGCCGCCGAGGTGCTGGCCGAGGCCCTGGCCGAGACCCGCCGCGTTTCCGTCCGTGGCCTGGACACCGACGGGCCGCGGATCGGCTACATCATCCTCGCCCTCACGCTGGCGACCATGGCGGCTGTGCTCGGCCGGCTCGTTCGCCGACATACCGTCCAGCGCTTCCTCGCCCTCATGACATTCGGGCTGGGATGCGCCATCGCGGCGGTCGGTGCGGCCTGGATCGCTACCTTCGTCCGGTTGGCTACCCCGGCCCTCACACCGGGCGCCAGCTCCTTCCTGGTGGTCATCGGCGGCTTGATCGTTGCCGCCATGGGCTGGCGTACCAGTAACCCGCGCTGACCAGGCCATCTACTGTAAAAAAAGAGACGTCGTTATTACATTCCTTGTATGATCACCGTTGGGAAGAGCTAGACGAGAGAGGGCTCCCAGGTCCGACCCACCGGTAGCCCGACAATCGGAGGGGACCTCATGAACACCGGCCGAGGGCGAGCGTTTCTCGCCGTGCTTACTGCGATGATGCTGATAGCCGCCGCCTGCGGCGACGACAGCTCGACGACCGACACAGCCCCTGCAACCACAGAAGCCCAGCCAGCCGCAACCGAGGCGGCCCTGCCTGGTGAGGGTGTGACCGTCACCATGGCGCGGGGCAACTGGATCGAGACCAACTTCCAGAACTATGTGGTCCAGCAACTCCTGCAAGAGCTCGGATATGAGGTCACCGACCCCGAGGAGATCGCGCCGGCGACCTTCTACCCGGCCGTGGCTCAGGGCGACTACGACCTGTGGGCGTCATCGTGGCCGCTCAACCACACTCCCCTCCTCGAAGGAGAGAGCCCCGATGGCGGCACCTTCGGAGACAAGGCACGCTACATCGGCAAGATGATGGCGTCCGGCGCGCTTCAGGGCCTTCTAGTGGACATTCCCAGCGTCGAACAGTTCGGCTTCACAACGCTCGGAGAGCTACTCGACAACCCCGAGGCGGTAGCCCGCTTCGACAGCGACGGTGACGGCAAGGCTGACATCAACGGCTGCGACGACGGTTGGGGCTGCCAGAAGGTCATAAACGACACGCTCGCCAAGAATGGCTGGGACGACCGGGCGGCGCAGGTGTCGGCTACTCACTCCGCCCTGTTCGCGGAGTCGCAGGCGAGCTTCGCGGCGGGCGGCCCGGTGCTTCAGTACGTGTGGACGCCTACCGCGTTCGTCGGCAAGCTCGTCCCGGGCAGGGACGTGCTGTGGCTCGCCATCGAGCCGGACCAGGCCCTCGAGGGCCAGGATGGGGTCTCGGCGGTGGGCGATGCCTGCACCAACGATCCCTGCACCACGATGTTCACGCCCTCCGACATCGTGGTGACCGCCAACAAGGACTTCCTGGCCGCCAACCCGGCTGCTGCGTCGTTGCTCGAAGACCTCGAGCTGGATCCGCTCGCGGTGGCCGTCCAGGCCGTCGCCATCGACGCCGGGGCCAACTCCGACGCCGAGATCGCAGCCGCGGCCGCCGAGTGGATCGCGGCCAACCGCGACAAGATCGATCCGTGGATCGAGGCCGCGCTCGCTGCGGCCTGATCTTCGGACGAGCCACTAGAAGCCGACCGGCGACGCGCTCCGTCGCCAAGTCACGGCGTCAGCCGGGCGCCAAATCCTTGGGGTCGGGTGCTGTCAGCCTGCGGAGGGATTCCCGTAGAAGCTGCGGTACCAGGCCTTGGTCACGATGCGCGCCACCGTCTCCACGTCCACCGGCGCCTCGTTGAGCGCGGCGTGGGCGAACGTTGTGTACGCGGTCTGCTCGACCAGCGAGGCCATAGCCCGGGTCACCGTGGCCGGATCGAGCCCGCCGAGCTCTACGCGTTCGTCGTTCTTGATCGCGTGCAGGAACCGGGCTACGTGGCGTTCGCGCATGGTCCACCAGATCGTGGTGAATCGCTCCTCCACCGTCGTCGCCTCGATGAATGCCCGCAGCACGCCGCTGTTGTCGTGATAGTGCTGGAGGTATCCCAGGTTGGCTTCGAACAGAGCGGCTTCGGGGTCCTCGGCGATAGGCGTCGAAGACCGGCTCCTCCGGAAGAGTTCCTCGTGGAGGTCCCGGATGACGGTCCCGAAGAGGTCCTCCTTGTTGTCGAAATACCTGTACAGGCCTCCGAGGGAGAGCCCGGCCTGTACCGCGACATCGCTCATGCGGGCATCGACGTAGCCGTCCCTTGTGAAGACCTTCGACGCTGCGTCGAGAATCGTCTGGCGCGTCCGCCGGCCTTTAGGGGTGGTCGGCTTGGTGGCCATGGGCGCTGCCATCGTTCGAAAGCGTCTGTACGGTGCGAGGCACGCGAGTGATCCCCGTGTAGCTGGTCCCTGTGCGGATCGTCCCGGGTCTGGAGGCCCGCGGCGAACGATCTTACCGTGCTCAGCGAAACCAAACCGGTGTGTCGACCGGGACGGAGTCGGTCTCAGGCCTCGCAGGCGATCAAGGTCAGTCGCCGGTCGATGTAGCTGGACCAGACCCGAGCGAAGTTCGGTCACGGTATCGACGTCGCCAGAACATCATCAACAGACCGAGCAACAGCATGAGGCAACCCCACAGGAGGGTCGGCCAGGGTATCGACGCATCGACCGGTCCGTCCTGGGCGGGTCCGGTTCCGGCCCCCGATGCCGGTGACCAGGCCGGGCGGGAGGCACCTTCGGCCAGCAGCCAGGATTCCGAACCCGCCATGTCCACCACCCAGACCTCGGAGCGGCCGTCACACGTGGTGGAGTAGGCCAAATAGCTTCCGTCGGGAGACCATGCCAGAGTCCAGCCGAAGTTGTCGCTCACTGGACGGCCGCTTGACCCGTCAGCATCCATCACCATGACACTGCTCCCCACGTAGGCGATGAGGTCCCCATCCGGAGACCACACCGGGCTCGAACCGTCGGCCAGCCGCTGTGGACTGTCGCCGGAGGGATCCGTCAACCAGACCTCGTTGGTGAAGTCGAGAGCCTTCTCGTAGGCGATGCGCCGCCCGTTCGGGGACCACGCAGGATCCGAACCTTCGATCACCCGCCGGAGGTCGCCGCCGTCGGCGGCCACGATCCAGACCTCGCGACCGGAGTCGGCAACCCATCGGTGGTAGATGATGTGGGCTCCGTCCGGTGACCAGCTCAGGTTCAGACCGCCGTAGCTGGAGTTCGGTCGCCAGTCGTCGGTGAGCCGCCGCCCGGTACCGGCATCCATATCCGCCACCCAGACCGCTCCGCCCTCCCCGGCGTAGGCGACAAGGCGCCCGTCCGGGGACCAAGCAGGTTCCGAACCTCTGCGATCCAGCCGCCGGGTGTCGCTGCCATCAGCGCCCATCACCCAGACCCCGATACCTTCCCCATCCGACCTGGTGTAGGCGATATGGCCTCCGTCCGGAGACCACACCGGCCCCGAACCGTCGGTGATCATCCGGTGCCCGGCGGCATCCGCCACCCAAATCTCGGGAACCTGCTCGACCGCTATCGAGTAGGCGAGCCGCTGTCCGTCGGGCGACCAGGCCGGATCGTGTCCCTTCAAGGCCAGCCGCCGCCGGTCCCCGCCGTCGAGGTCCACCGCCCAGAGGTCGAAGACGTACTGGTCGCGCCGCAGATCCAGGTAGGTGATGTGGCTCCCATCCGGAGACCACTGCGGGCCCGAGCCGCCGCTGGTCAACTGCCGCTGGTTGCCCCCGTCCGTGTCCACCACCCAGATCCCGGAGAGCTCGCCCCCGTCGGCGAAGGCGATGCGCTTCCCGTCAGGCGACCAGGCCGGGTCGTAACCGCCTGCCAGCCATCGCCGATCACCGCCGTCCGCGTCCGCCACCCACACCCCGGAATCCACGCCCGACTGGTAGTAGACGATGCGGCGCCCGTCCGGCGACCATGCGGCATCCGATCCCGCGTCGGCGAGCAACCGGGGGTTGGCGCCGTCCGCGTCCATCACCCAGACGCCACCGTCGCTGTAGGCGATACGGTCCCCGTCCGGTGACCACACCGGTTTCCAACCCGCCGCGGTCAAACGCCGCGCGTTGGCACCGTCCGCGTCTGCCACCCAGACGCCGTCACCGTTCGATTCCTCGTAAGCGATGCGGTCCCCGTCCGGTGACCAGGCCGGATTCGAACCGGTGGCCAGCCGCCGCGCGTCGGTACCGTCCGCGTTCATCACCCAGACGCCGCCACTGTCCCACTCTTCGTAGGCGATACGGTCCGCGCCGGGTGACCACACGGGAAGGAAACCGCTTTCGGTCAGACGCCGCGCGTTCGCGCCGTCCGCGTCTGCCACCCAGATCCCGGCCCGGCTGCCATCCGGTCTCTGCCTGTTGTAGGCGATGGTCCCCGAACCGAAAGCAGTCGTGTCCGGCACGGTCGAGAATGTCACCTCGGCGCGTTCCGGCGAGCACGCATCCTTGGCGACCGCGCTACCGGACAGCGCCACCGACCATCCCACCATCACCGCTGCGGCCAGGAACCCTGCGAGCCGTTTGCGGCCGGGCCACGGACCGCGTCCCGTCATTCGAGTTCCATTCGTTGCCACCGGGGAGCGCCCCGGTCGGCCAGGTGGAGCCCGCAGGTCGGCTCGTCGAGCACGTCGAAGTCGATCACGCCCGCCCCTTGCAGTTCAGGCAGGCGCCCCCGGAGGTGGCGCTGAGCCAGCGTCCCCGTCATGTGCGACGCTCACATCCCCGAGGTTGTTCTCCCGAGCCCCCGACACCCGAATCAGATCATGCCCACCCGCTACCCGCATTGGGGCCACGCTACGGTATACAACCCTCGCAAGGGCGCTCCCTCAGCTGCTTATGTGTAGTTGGCCAAAGACCATCGTGATGTGGAACATCGAGAGGAAGTCCATGCCCCAAATGATGTCGAAGGCCGGCGGGGAGGCCTTCATGAGTAAGGCGTCGAGTTCTGCCCCTCGTAGCTCTGATCCGTGGGGCAGGTCAATCGGGAGGTCCATTCGCAGTCGGTAGACGCCGGTTTCTTCCTCGTTCTCGTTGACGTCGAAGTATGTGCCGATGTCGACCTGTGGGAGGCCTACCTCCTGGACTACTCGCGCGGAGATCATGGTCTTCATTGCCCCTGTGTCGACTAGGGCGTGGTAGCGACGATTGACCGGATGCGCGGGTGCGGGCAGGGATACAGCGGCCACGGGTAGGAATCGGTTGTTGACCATGGGGATGGTGCAGGTGGGCATCAGGTTGGGTTCATGACCTGGACCATGATGCCTAGATGTGCTGGCCGTTCGCCGATCTGTTTCATGGAGAAGTTGCCGAACCCGAATTTCTCGTGTCCGAACAGGTAGGCATCGGCCCTGTCGTTGAAAATGTGGACGACTTCCCCGTCGTGCATTAGGACTATGCGTCCGGTGTGGTTCCGTTCCAGTTCTTCGCGGTACTTGGGGTACGCAGCGTGGTTGATCTCTGCCTGGGATGGAGTCACGTCCTCTTGATTCTCCGATGTCTCGGTGGTTGAAGGCATTCCGGTTGTCCTTCGGTTCGGGCGGGTACCCACGCTAGTTACGCTCCGAGCACAATCAGCAATTGGATGTGGGCCTTGGGACTCTCCGCGGCGCTGCTATTTTCGCGTTCTAAATGGTAGTCCTTGCGGTTGGAGTGTGCTCGTAAGCTTGCTGTGGAGGACCCCTCACGTATCCGGCTAGATGGCGTCCGGTCAGAGTCGACCGCTCGGCGACCAGGTCGGCCGGGGTGCCCTCGAAGACCACCCGTCCCCCGTCCTGGCCGGCGCCCGGACCGAGGTCGATGACCCAGTCGGCGTGGGCTATCACCGCCTGGTGGTGCTCGATCACGATCACCGACTTGCCCGAATCCACGAGCCCGTCGAGAAGCGCCAGCAGATGGTCGATGTCGGCCAAATGGAGCCCGCTGGTCGGCTCGTCGAGCACGTAGATCCCGCCCTTCTCGGCCATGTGGATCGCCAGCTTGAGGCGCTGGCGCTCGCCGCCGGAGAGGGTGGTCAGCTGCTGGCCGATGGACAGGTAGCCGAGACCGATCCGGGCCAGCCGGTCGAGGATGCGATGCGCCGCCGGGACCCGGGAGTCGCCCCCGGCGAAGAAGTCCGTGGCCTCGGTGACCGGCATGGCCAGGACCTCGCTGATGTCCTTCCCGGCCAGCCGGTAGTCGAGGACGGCGCTCTGGAACCGCTTGCCCCCGCACTCCTCGCACATGACGGGGACGGTGGCCATGATCGCCATCTCGAAGTCGATGACGCCCGCCCCCTTGCAGTTCGGGCAGGCGCCCTCGGAGTTGGAGCTGAACAGGGCCGGCTTCACGCCGTTGGCCTTGGCGAACGCCTTGCGGATCGGACCCAGCAGGCCGGTGTAGGTGGCCGGGTTGCTCCGCCGGGACCCCCGGATCCGGCTCTGGTCGACCGTAACCACCCCGTCCCGGCCGGACACCGAACCACCGATCAGCGAGCTCTTGCCCGCCCCGGCCACGCCTGTCACCGCCACCAGCACCCCGAGCGGGATGTCCACGTCGACATCCGTGAGGTTGTGGGTGCTGGCGCCGCGCACCTCCAGCACTCCCGAAGACATCCGCACCGACGGCTTCAACGAGGCCCGGTGGCCGAAGTACCGCCCGGTGGTGCTATCGCTGGCCCGCAACCCCTCCACCGAGCCCTCGAAGGTGACCTCCCCGCCGGCCTTCCCGGCGCCCGGACCGAGATCCACCACATGGTCGGCCACCTCGATCACCTCCGGCTTGTGCTCGATGACCAGCACGGTGTTGGACTTGTCACGCAGGCGCAGCAGCAGGTCGCACAAGCGCTGTACGTCGTGGGGATGCAGCCCGGCGGTCGGCTCGTCGAACACGTAGGTCACGTCGGTGAGCGACGACCCGAGGTGGCGGATCATCTTGGTGCGCTGCGCCTCGCCGCCCGACAGAGTCCCGGACGGCCGGTCGAGCGACAGGTAGCCCAGCCCGATCTCCACGAACGAGTCCAGCGTGCGCCCCAACGCCTCCAGCAACGGCGCCGCCGCGGGCTCGTCGAGGTCGCGCACCCACTCCGCCAGGTCGCTGATCTGCATCTCGCAGGCGTCGGCGATGCTGATCCCCCCGATCCTCGACGAGCGGGCCGCCTCGGCGAGCCGGGTGCCGCCGCAGTCGGGACAGGCGATGTAGGTGGCGGCCCGGTCCACGAACGCCCGGATGTGGGGCTGCATCGACTCCCGGTCCTTGGAGAAGAACGACTTCTTCACCTTGGGGATCAGCCCCTCGTAGGTGACGTTCATGTCCAGCATCCTGACCTTGGTCGGCTCCCTGTACAGGAAGTCCGCCAGCTCCGTCTCCGAATAGTCACGGATCGGCTTGTCCGGGTCCACGAACCCCGACTCGGTGAACGCCTTGACTGCCCAGCCGCCCTTCTTGTACCCCGGGATGGTGATGGCCCCCTCGGCCAGCGACTTGGAGTCGTCGTAGAGCTGGGTCAGGTCGATGTCCGACACCGTGCCCCGGCCCTCGCAATGCGGGCACATCCCGCCAGCCCGGCTGTAGGTCTTGCGGACGGTCTTGCCGGAACCCTTCCCGATCGTGATCGAGCCGGATGCCCGCACCGAAGGCACGTTGAACGAGAACGCATTGGGAGGCCCGATGTGCGGCTCCCCCAACCTGGAGAACAGGATCCGCAGCATGGCGTTGACATCGGTGGCGGTACCCACAGTGGAGCGGGTGTCGGACCCCATCCGCTCCTGGTCCACGATGATGGCCGTCGTCAGCCCCTCGAGCACATCGACATCGGGCCTCGCCAGAGCCGGCATGAACCCCTGCACGAAGGCGCTGTAGGTCTCGTTGATCAACCGCTGCGACTCGGCGGCGATCGTGTTGACGACCAGGGAACTCTTCCCCGACCCCGACACCCCCGTGAACACCGTCAACCGCCGCTTGGGAATCTCGACGCACACATCCCTGAGGTTGTTCTCCCGCGCCCCCGAAACCCGGATCAGCTCATGGCCACCCGCAAGATCCATCGGGGCCACGCTACCTAATCGCTGTGCGCGCCACCACAGCCGGGACCCACAAGCCTCATCGAGGACCTCGTCCTATTCCGGCCAAGGCCTCGCTCGGGTCAAAACCAAGGACTCGAACGGTTGCCGCGACCAACGCGAGCGGCAGGCTGGATCAATGTGACCGTCACCGCTTCCGGCCGCGCTGAGGCGCCTGTCCGCAACGAGTTGGCTACCGTACCCACGCCGGGGGTAGCAGGGAGCAGTGATCGGTCCAGCGTGGCATCAATCCCGACCGCGGCTACATCTCCTGTCCCGGCAGGGACGGACAGCCGATGACCTGTAGGTCGACGACCTCATCGTAATTCCTCTCCCCGCTGCATTCGCCGCTACGCTCTCAGTTGGCACTTGGGCGACGCCCTCCAGTCGATCAGCGGGATGTCTTGCACTGTTTGAGGGCTAACACCCTTCTACGATTCATGACCAGGGCGTGTCTGAGAGTTCACGAACAAAGAGAGACTATCGTAAGGATAACACCATCGTACAAAGGTGGCTATCGGATTGAAGTTCATTGACCTTTTCGCTGGTCTTGGCGGTTTTCGGGTTGCGCTCGAGCGTCTCGGACACGACTGTGTCTTCGCGTGCGAGGTCGATCCCCAATTACAAGAGATCTACACCCGAAATTTTCCGTACGGACCCACAATCCACGATGACATCCGCGTATCAAAGAAATTGGTACCTCCTCATGATATTCTTTGTGCCGGGTTTCCCTGTCAACCCTTTTCAAAGTCCGGCACACAAGCTGGCTTCACAGACGAGACATCTGGTACCCTCTTTCACGAGATTCTGGACATCGTAAAGCAGCACACACCAAGTTATATCATATTGGAGAATGTTGGCAACTTCGAGCGCCATGACAAGGGTCGAACCTGGCGTATTGTCAGGAATAGTCTGCGCCAACTCGGCTACGAGATCAGGGCTACCGAGCATGTTGCCAGCGGCGGCGAAGGACTACTTTCGCCCCATCACCTAGACTATCCGCACCATCGCGAACGTTTCTTTGCCGTAGCCTCTCTCCTAGGTGTACCTAGGAACAGTTTTCCTCCCAGGAACCGAAAGGCAAAGACATCGATGGCGAAGGTCGTTCAGCCCCTAGATGAATTATCGGAGCGCGATCTTGAAGAAACGCGAATTGCCGAACAGCATCGCCAGTGTATTGAGCATTGGAACAGTTTCTTGGAAGCGCTACCAGAAGAAAGATTCACTCTACCCTCATTCCCAATCTGGGCAGATGAGATCGACGCTACATATCCCTTCGAGCATGCTACTCCTTGGGCCCGGCTTCTCAACGCTGCCAATGATGTCGCTCCCAAGAACGGGGCGGCTGTCACCTTGGACGATTTCCTTTTACTCCCGAGCTACGCCCGAAGACGCGTCCAGCGTTTCCCTCCTTGGAAGGTACGATTCATCGAAGCCAACCGAACCTGGCTATCTTCGATACGGAAGGAGCTTCCACTTGACTGGGTCGAGGAACTCCGGCTGTTTCCACCTTCTCTCCGGAAGCTGGAATGGAATTGCCAGGGAGAATCCAGGAATCTGTGGAACCACATCCTTCAATTCCGGCCTTCAGGTCTTCGGGCAAAGAGATATACGAACAGCCCGTCATTAGTTGCGATGACATCAACCCAGATTCCCATCCTTGGACCTGAGCAACGGCATCTGACTCGACGTGAAGGATTAAGGCTACAGGGATTTCCTGATTCCTTTCATCTTCCCGAATCTCGGGTGGCTACGTTCAAGGCGCTCGGCAACGCTGTACATGTTGACCTGGTTCAGAATATTGCACATCGACTCGTAAGAATGTAATGTCACTTATAGCCTACGTAAACCCATCGCTAAATCGTAGCTATAAAGAGTTACAGCTCTAGGGAGGGTTCACCCGTATCTCACCACCAATATACAGATTAAACAATTGACACCTAGCTACGAGTCCTGTACTCAGTTGGGGCCACGACTTGAACAGTTATTCTAGTGCCCTTCCGCGCTGTGGAGTGACAACTCCTCGGCCGACACTCGAACATGAGTTGATTTGCATCAGATTCTCATGTTCGCTTGACTGCATGCGCTGTCACTCCACAGCCTTTGGCTTTCGGAGGCAACTCGTCTCCCCAGGACCCGATCTGAAGGTGCCATGCTTAGTGTCGAAGAGGCTCTGTCGCAACTTACGGAGCAGCATCAGGCAGCTCTTCGTTGGTTTGTGTCCCATAGAGGTCAGGATCACTCGTGGCCAGGGTCGCTCTCAGATGGGACACTGCTAGCAACCAAAGCTAAAGGTATCTACAAACCACATTGGAGTACCTACGCGCTCAGCGTGCGGCAAAGTCTCGACGGCCCGTACTCGGACGGTGATCCTAGGCCGCGTCGCGATGGTACTTGGTCCTATGACTACTTCCAGGAAAACATCGACCCGAACCAACGGGATTCGGAGTATACGAACATTGGACTGATTCAGTGTATCAAGGATGGAGTGCCGGTAGGTGTGCTCCGTCAGGTTGCAAGAAGTCCCGGAGCCCTCTATCGGATACTCGGACTCGCTCTCGTTGTTGGGTGGGAGGATGGGTACTTCTATCTTGAAGGATTTTCTGATCATGGCCTGGCCTATGAACGCCGGACACATACAGATTGAAGTACTAGTAGAACGGCTCGCAAATGTGTTCATGGACATGGGATATAGCGATGAGGATTTCGGGGGTAGCCGTGTATGTAGAGTCGCGTTTGCTGTCCGACGCGGCGGCCAAGCAGAGTCTTGCCGCGCTACCGACGTTCGTGCCCGGTCAGTCAACTGCCGAAGTACTGGACTCCCAGCGCGGATCGACAGCGACCGGCCAGAGGGGGAGTCTGTCTTGACCGCGACTGCTCGGCCCATACCAGACTGGGATCTGGAGCAACTTGAGGTCATCCTGGATGACCCCGAGAGTTGGCAGCTAGTAGTCGCGGGTCCAGGCGCTGGTAAGTCTGCTGTTGCGTGCCAACGTGTGGCTTCGCTAGTCGACGACGGTGTTCAACCCTCTCGTATCTTGCTGATCAGCTTCACGAGGACTGCGGCTGCTGAACTCCGAGAGCGGATCGTGTCCTACGCGATGGCACGAGAGAGTGCCCGGGCAGTTCGTATTTCGACAATCGATTCTCACGCATGGAGTCTCCGAGCGGGATTCGACGATAAGCCTTTTGAAACATCCCTCGCCGATAACTCCTACGAGCTTAGCATCGCCCAGGCAGTGGATCTGTTCCGCAACGACAACCCAGACCTCCTCGACTTCATGGACCGAGTTGAGCATCTAATCATCGATGAGGCCCAGGACGTAGTGGGGATCCGCGCGGACCTAGTCATTGAGATTCTACGGTCATTGTCCGAGGAGTGTGGAGTGACGATTCTCGCAGATCCTGCCCAGGCGATCTATGGCTTCACGAGTGATAACAGAGAGAACACGGAACACGAAGCCTCGCTATTGGACCAACTAGAACGCAACAGTCCACGAAAACTGGTCCCTCGACAACTAACACATGTCTATCGGATCCAGAACCACGACCTCTTGAAGGTATTCTACCAGACTCGCGATGAAGTTGAGCGAGTTGCGGGTGACACCGGCGATGTCGACCGCATAGTGTCAACAATTCACGACACTGCCCTGCACAACCTGGGTTCTACCTCGCACAAGGAGGTTGCCAAGTATCTGGCAGATCACGGGAGTGATTCCTTCCTGGTCCTGTTTCGGCGCAGAGTAGATGTTCTGCTGGCGTCGTCATATTGCACTAGCTATGGAGTACAGCACCGGCTTCGAATGGCGGGCGTTCCTACAATGGTACATCCTTGGATCGGTTGGATGTTTGCTGAGTTTGGCAAGCCGCTGGTCACGAGGCGAGAGTTTGATGTCCTCTGGGATCAGCGCGCTGCTGTCAGCCCAACCCCATTTGAAGGAGAGGATAAGGACAAAGCGTGGACCGTTCTGCGTCAGCTAGCAGCTGGAGGGCGGAACAACGTTGTCGACTTGACCTACCTTCGTAAGCTGGTGTCACGCACGCATCCTCCGATCGAATTGAGCCTTCCGAACCTGGGAATGACCGGTCCGATCCTTGGTACAATTCATGCCTCAAAGGGCCGTGAGGCAGATAGTGTAGCCTTGGTATGTCCTGCTGTACGGCGCAGGTCAGAGTCCGACTCCCGGGCTGAAGAACGTGAAGAGGGCCGCGTCTACTATGTTGGAGCTACTCGGGCGCGCGAGACCCTCATCACGGCCAGTAACGGAGGATCCGGTGCACGCTACATGGAATCTGGGCGAATATACAGGAGACTCCGTTCCAATGGCAAGCAGCCACCCAGAATACACTTCGAGGTCGGACGCGACGGTGACATCGACCGCCTCGCCCACCTGGGGTGGACGACAACTGGCGAGATACAGCGAGTGCTCGCAGAATCCGTCCACCTGACTCTACCTCTGAGGGCTATTTGCCGACCAACTCACGATTTCAAGTTCAGACTAGTACTGGAGCCAGAGACAGCCAGGATTACTACTAAGGCGATCGAGATAGCTCAGTTGGGCCAGGCATTTCATTATGACTTGCACGAACTCTGGTCCAAAGTTGACACTGCCGACCAATTCAGACCGGGTGACTATATGGAACATATTCACCTTGTTGGAGTGACTACGGTCGCGCTGTCCGATAGTGAGAAGGAGTCGATCGGCCCTCCACACAGCAACAGTGGGTTCGCTCTCGCACCGGTAATCAAAGGCCTTACCGTGGTACAGTTTCTGTACCGTAAGAAGAGGTATGTTAGATGGTGACCTCCCAACCACTATTTCGGGACACGATTGCGTTGCGACTCAGAGAAGATCTGGCTGGGCCACAATCAGAGTACGAGGTCCTGTCGGATCGGCCGACACAGCTTTATAGCACAGGAATTCTATATCCACAAGACTCACCGATTACGCCTGAAGAAGATCAAGACCGTGATCTGGCAGTTAATATCAAGGAGGATTCTGCTTCTGACCCCGATACATCGGGTGTTCCCTTGTACACAGTACTGAAGCCCTCCGTCGCCGGGATGTCATTCGCCGTGAACCCCGATGATTCCGACGTAACCTCGGCTGTAACATTTAGTATTCGGTGTGCATCCTATGAGCGCTTCGCTATTGATGAAGAAGGTGAAGAGGTTTCGGGCCCTCCGGCCCACCGGGCGTATGAACGATGGCGACGAATTCCGTATCGTACAACGGTCGTCGTAGAACTCCTTTCCGGAGAAACGCGGCTTAATCTCGCACATGCTGGTATCGACGGCCTTGACCTCTATGTACTCGTGACACCCTATGCCGGAGTACTGACTGTAACTGCCGCGCTATCAAACCAAAGGTACCGTGGAGAATCCTGGGTGATGAGTGAGCAACAGCATTTCTTCCAGGTAGAGCTATCAGCCGACGAGGTGAGGGATGGGTCGTTCGTGGAACGTCCATCTCGGCGTGTAGCGATGGACGACGACAGCAGGAGTGCGGCGCTTATCTATCGTGACGTCACCGAGTACGTCGTCGGGCATACGTGCTCCGCTACGGCTGTTTCTGTCAACGAATCGTACGGCTCAGTCCGCCTCAAGACTGAGTGGATTCCCTCGGCTACTGTCGCAAGTATCAGCGATAAGGGCCATGACGTGTTTGACGCCCTTCGGGACGGTGATGCGTCGCGCCCTCTAGATGCAGCATGGCTTGCGGAGGCTGCTGATGTAGAACTCGCGGGGGCGTTGGCTCAAATTGTGGCAGCCTACAGGCGGTGGATAGACGAGCAAGAGCAGCGAGTACGCCGGCTTCCTGAGATCCTGCGCCCGCAGGCAAGGAAGCACTTGGATCAATGTAAAGAAAGTGCTGATCGGATGGACGAGGGCGTTCATCGTATTCGTAACGATGCGGACATCCGCTCGGCGTTCCAACTATCGCAAAGAGCGATGAGCCTACAATTCAGTTGGCGGCAGCCGGGGCAGCCCCTTGTATGGCGGCCGTTCCAAATCGGCTTTCAGCTCCTGGTGTTGTCCTCGCTCGCCGACCGACAGCATCCAGCTAGAGCAATTATGGATCTGCTCTGGTTCCCGACGGGTGGAGGAAAGACGGAAGCCTACCTCGCACTCACTGCCTTCATTATCTTCATTCGTAGACTGCGAGCGACCGATAACGATCCCGGCACCGGAGTTGTTGTCTTAATGCGATATACTCTGCGATTACTGACTATTCAACAGTTCCAGCGAGCAGCCGCGGTTATTCTAGCATGTGAGCTTCTTCGCCGTGACTCTGAGGCGGAGGGAGCCAACCTTCCCAACCTAGGTCGTTCTGCCATTGGTATTGGTCTTTGGGTTGGTAGTAGCGCAACACCAAATACACTTCGAGAGGCAGTCGACCAGAGTTCCGACAGTCTCAGCACTCCCCGGCAAATGACCAGTTGCCCGGCTTGTGGCGCGACACTCGAATGGAAAGTGTTGCGCTCCGGATCGACCGTCAAATGTTCATCCGATGTTTCCGAGTGTGTACTCAGGTCCTCTGGTGAATATCTGCCAATCTGGACTATAGATGAGGAGGTCTATCAGCACGCGCCTTCTCTGGTAATAGGCACCGTTGATAAGTTTGCTCAGATAGTGAGGAACATGAACACCCGGGTGCTCTTTGGGGGTAGGACGGGCGGTGGTGCTCCACCAGATCTCATAATTCAGGACGAACTACATCTCATTTCAGGTCCTTTGGGCTCGGTTGCAGGTTTGTACGAGGTTGCGATCGACGAACTCTGTAGTAGAGAGAATGTTCGTCCGAAAATTGTCGGCTCCACCGCCACTATTCGCAGGGCAGAGGATCAGATCAGGGCCTTGTTTGATAGGGACACTTATCAGTTTCCGTCGCCAGGGCTAGATGCTGGTGACTCGGGCTTTGCAGTGATTGACGAGACTCGTCCCGGTCGGCTTTACGTTGGTGTCACAACAGCAGGACGCTCAGCAACGTATATGCTTCAGGCTCTTGCTGCCTCCCTCTTACAGGCGGCCACTGATCCTAGTGCCTCACCAAAGGAAAGGAATTTCTACTGGACCCAGGTCGTCTACTTCAACTCGCTACGGGAGCTTGGACACGCCCTTGTGCTAATGCAAGATGACGTACCAGTATCCATCAGACAGATTGGCGGCCGCAGATGTGAATCCCCCAGGCCAGTGGGCGTCCCGTCGGAACTAACGAGTCGAGTGCCGTCGTACGAGATTCGCGATATGCTCGACCGGCTAGCAGTTGATGCGAATGATCCAGAATCAGTAACGCTTGTACTCGCATCGAATATGATCTCTGTCGGTATCGATATTCCGCGCCTTGGTCTGATGGTTGTCAACGCCCAGCCGAAATCACTTTCTGAGTATATCCAGGCTACCAGTCGTGTAGGACGAGGGGAAGTACCAGGACTAATTGTCACGATGTATAACAATATGAGAGCGCGAGATCGGTCCCACTACGAGACGTTTGAGACCTGGCATCGCTCATTCTATAGAGATATCGAAGCTACAAGCGTCACCCCGTTCGCGTCAAGGGCACAGGATAAGGCGCTACATGCGGTTCTGGTGGCTCTGTGCAGGCACAGAATTCTCGGCATGGACAGGCGCCCCGTCCTCGACGATATTCGAAGGGCTGAGGTCGAACAGCTCGCCTCCCTCATCGAAGAGCGAGTAGCCCGCGTCGACCCAGGTGAACGCGTAGCCGTCTCCAGGAAGCTAACACAGCTGATTGACCAATGGGCGAGCCGCCCAGATCTTCAGGTCTATTGGAATGATTATCGGCGGAGGACCAGTCTCCTTATGTCGGCAGAGCAGTTCGCGGCAAACTCGGACACGGACCCTGACCTCGACTCAGATGGCGCTCGAAGAGCTCTCTGGCCAACCCCAAACTCAATGCGTGACGTCGAGGCAGGGACCCCGTTCATACTTCGGTCACTGCTGAGGGCCAGGAGAGACAGATGAGAAACGAGTTGGGAGATGTCCGGCGCAGCCAGGTGATTACCTCTCACGGGCCTGGTGCTCTCATCGACTTTCGGGCGGGTGGTTATGGCGGCGCCGGCGTGTCTGTCGTAGCCGGAGGTCTTGAAGAGTGGGATCGCTGGGCTGCGCCAGCAGGAATTGGTAATCCGCAGACAATCTTCGAGCCAAGATTGCAGAAGCAACTGAACGTTGACGGATTTCGTTTACCCCCTGTCGCGCCACAGATCGCCCCAGGCAAATACTCACCAAAAGCCGGCAAGTTGGTGGGGGTAAGGTATCCGAGATGGTTGCAGTGTCCTGAGTGCCACGTGATAGGAGAAACTAGGCGCTGGGCCGAGGATCCAGGCGACCCTGCGCTGTACTGCGCGCCGTGCAGCGACAAGGCAGGTGGGCGTAATCGAGTTCATACCGTGCGTGTCAGGTTTATTGTGATCTGTGACAGAGGTCACTTGGACGAGTTCCCCTGGGAGTGGTGGGTCAATCATGATGAACAGTGTCCGCAAAAACATGACCTACAGCTGTCAGGTAGTGCAACTGCCGGCCTAGCCGGGCTCATACTTCAGTGCCTCGGATGCGACGCTCGACGATCAATGGAGGGCTGCTTTGGGCCGCGTGCTATCCCACCCCAGTGCCAAGGGCGTCGACCCTGGCTCGGCACGGATGCTGGTGAGTCCTGCTCTGCCAATCCGAGAGTGGTTCAGCGCGGAGCCTCTAATATCTACTTCTCTGTAGTTGAATCTGCCTTGGACATCCCACCATGGTCAGATGGATTGCAAAAAAAGATCGGAATGCGGTGGTCGATGCTAGAACAGGCACCCGACGCCCAGGCCCGACGCCTTCTGATAAGTGCCTTGCGTCTATCCAGTCTAGTAGATATGACGGAGGACCAACTAGCAGAAGAGATAGAGGACCGTATAAGGCGCCTTCGATCACCAGATCGAAACTTGCGTCTCGAAGAGTATCAACAGTTCGTCCGGCACATGGTGCCCTTTGGCGATAATACCGAGTTCGAGATTAGGCCTTTGTCTCCACCACCTGAACTCGCCGGATGGCTGCAAAAGGTAGTTCGCGCGACACGTCTTCGTGAAGTGAGAGTCAACTGCGGCTTCACCCGCATTTTCCCGCCAACACCAGGTTCTGATCGGAGGATCGCCCAACTGTCTATGACATCCCTCGGCTGGCTTCCCGCTGTGGAAAACCGAGGTGAGGGGATTTTCCTTCAACTCGACATCGAAAGAGTACGCGAATGGGAGCAGAGGCAGTTCGTACTGGAGCGAGTCGCTATGCTCCAGCAGACCTACACCGAGGCATGGCAGAGTCGGGGAACTGGGATACCACCCAGGACTCTGACGCCTCGTCTATTGCTCGTACACAGCCTCTCGCATGCCCTGATTTGCCAACTTTCCCTTAGCTGCGGATACGGTAGCGCATCACTTAGGGAGAGGCTGTACGTCGACTCAGGCGATTGGGACATGGCGGGGCTGCTTGTATTCACATCATCCCCAGACGCCGACGGGACCTTAGGTGGTCTGGCTCGCCAAGCTAACCCACAAGCCTTGGTTCCTCTTGTTGAAGACTGCCTATCGGCTATGTCATGGTGCTCTTCTGATCCGCTTTGTATTGAAGGGGTCCATGCAAGTACTGAGCCTTCGAATGGAGCCGCTTGTCATGCCTGTATGCTGGCATCCGAGACGTCCTGTGAGGACTTCAACTCGTGCCTTGATCGTGCCACACTCGTCGGCACAGCAAGAAACCCTGAGTTAGGGTACTTTGCAGACTACCTACACGAACTTCGCCGGTAGCCTCGTGGGGCTTCCTCGCGATCTAGTGAACTTGGAAGCGGCACTTCGGTCCGATACCAACGTTGATCTGTTCGCTCCAATTGAACACGGTGGCGGTGACCTTAAGAACTCGGCCATGGCAAAGGCGCTGATCGAGAGTCTCCAAAGGCGAAGGTATGCCGATCCAGAGCGTACTCTCACGATGTGCCTACAGGCGCTAAGAGTGCAGTACGAAGAGTTAGATAGTGGTTCTATAGATGCCGAGCTTGTTGCCACACTACCGCCTGGGATCCCGGGCATTGCTAGAACGACCGACCAAGTGCTAATGGAAATGCTAAGGCCCCCTGTGAGAGAGGTGATTCTACTGGGCTACGAGCTAAATGATCAGAAGATAATTGACCTCTTAATCGATGCAGAGGCTGCGGGAGCAAACCTCATTGTAATCTGTGACAGGACAAGAGGTACAGTGGAACGGATTCTGAGACTCGGTCTCGCCCGAGTTCGAGTCTTCCAGGATCCAGAACGGCAAGATGGTCCTCCCTACGCCTCAATGCATGCCAAGTGCCTTCTGGTAAATGGTACAGACCTGCTAGTCACGTCGGCGAACTTCACATTCCATGGGCTGCATGGCAATATTGAGATCGGCGTACGCCTATCGGGTCCTCCAGCGTACGAGGCACGAAAAGTGTTTTCGCATTTGGTTCAGAACAACATCGTGGAGGAGGTGGGAGAGAACAACGCACCCATCTAATGTCTGGTGTTGATATTGGCGTGAGGTCTAAGTCGGAAGGCCCCTTCGCGTTGGTGGTGAACCATAACAACATGTAACAAACTGTATAGATTGTAGCTAAGGGCAATTGTGCTTAAGGCACTCGAGTTTAGCCGGATCCGGCGGGGCAGGTAAGGGGTACCGAAAGCCGCTCCCTCGGTTCAGCGCTGGGAGTTCGAACTATGCAACCTCCGTGCCTCTAGCTTCCTAGACTCATACGTGTCGGAACAGGAGACCGCGCCATGGTCTCACGGCTGGGATCGGTCCCGGAGTCACCGGAGGGAGACACGCCCGGGGAGGGCACGTCCTTACCGCTTGAGGGGGCTCGTGCGGAGGTCGAGGCGAAGTTCCTGATCGAGGACGCTGGGCAGGTTGGCGATCTGGTTGACTCTCTCGACTCGTATGACGTACGGTCGGACTCGGTCGTGGATGTCGTGGATTACTACTGGGATACGCCTGGCTGGCATCTGTTTAGGGCGGGGTGGACTTATCGGTGGCGTGACTGCTCGGGGGACAGGAGCATGATGCTGAAGTCCACCAAGTTGGGGGACGGGATTGTGCAGAGGCGCCGGGAGGTCGAGCGTCGGATATTGGCGTTTCCGCAGGACGGCGGTCACCCTCTGGTTGCCGAGCATGTCGCTGCCCGGTCCGGCGGTCTCCAGTCGGGGGATCTGCGGAAGCTCTTCCGCGTGCGGACGCACCGTCGCCTCTTCGACATCCGGATGTCCGATGGTGCGCTGGTGGAAGTGGGGATCGATCAGACGGTGATCACCGCCGTTGGCCCCGTGAAGAAGCCGGCGCCAGGCCGCCTGGCGTTCGTGGAGTTGGAAATCGAGCTGAAGGAGGGTGAGGAGGAGTCGCTGCGGCAGTTGGCCGCCGAGACACAGCAACGTTTCGGCCTACTGCAGGCCCGTCTCAGCAAGTTCGAACGAGGGTTGCAGACCGCGGGCCTGTCGCCCCCGCAGGCTTCTCAAGTGGGGTTGCCGGCGAGCACCCCGTTCGTGGAGATGTTGCGGGAACGGGCGCCCGGGCCGACCGATCCGGCCATCCACCTGGCTTATGGCCGGTTGCTCGAGCAGTTCGAGGAGATGATCGCCCAGGAGCCCAAGGCCTGGGAAGGTCTGGACCCCGAAGGGGTACACAAGATGCGGGTGGCCACGCGCCGCCTCCGTTCCGCCCTTCGAGCCTTCAAGAAGGTGCTGCCCGCCTCGATCCGTTCGTTCAACGGCGAGTTCAAGTGGCTCGCATCCGCTCTCGGTGGTGTGCGGGACCTCGACGTCGCCAGGGGGAACCTCCCGCACTTCCTGTCCGACATACCTGAGGAGGATGCTGCGCACCTGGACGACTACCAGCGGTATCTGGCCGATCGGTGGCGGGAGGAGCGAAGACATTTGCTGGCCTGCCTGGCCGGCCGGCGGTACGGGCGTTTGAAGGCGGGCTTCGCGGAGCGGCTGGAACGGGGTCCGTCTGCGCCCGTTATGGCGACCCTGGGTTCGATCACGGTCGGCGAGGCCGCCCAGCTGCTCATCGGCAAGCGCGACCAGGGAGTGGTGCGCCGTGGTCGTGCGATCACATCCGCGTCCAGCGACGAGTCACTGCATGCGCTGAGGATCCGATGCAAGCGGCTGCGTTACCTCCTCGAGTTCTTCCGTCCGACCTACGGCGAACTGCTCAAAGCGGAAACCAACCGGCTGATGGAACTCCAGGATGTGCTGGGCGAGTTCCAGGACGCGTGCGTCGCCGGCCAGTTGCTTCGCCGCTACGCGGAAGGCCTACCCACGCGCAGCGGCAACCGGGGCCAGCTCATCGCACTGGACCTGCTGATCGCCGACCAGGACCGCCGGGCTGCGACGCGCCGGGCCGACTTCGCTAACGCATGGGAACGGTTCGATTCCCCTGGTGGCCGAACGAGACTCCTCACCCGCCTGGCGGAGAGTCGGGCGCCGGTCTAGGCGACTAGGAGGGGGATCAGTAGTTCTTGGGGGGTGATGCCGCCGTGGTGGCCTATGTAGGGGCTGGGGAGGTGTTGGGGGAAGATGACCGTTCCCGGTGGGGCTAGGAGGGCGGCGGTCGGGAGTTCGGTGACGGCGGGGTGTGGGGGGCCTCCGCCTAGCCAATGGTGTAGTTGGTCGGCGTTGACGAACTGGGCGTTGGTCCGGCGGGCGATCCGGTGTATGGGTTCGAGGGATCCGGAGAAGAAGGAGACGCGGCCGTCGCCCCACCATGTCATGCCTTCGGTGAGGTCCTCGTCGAGGTAGATCTTGCCTTCGGGTGGGATGTCGCAGTGGCCGTGGTCGGCTGATCCGATGAGGGTGGTGTCGCTGGGGAAGGTACGTCTGAGGTGTTCCCACACCTGACCTGTTTCGGAGAGGGCCGCGCTGTAGGCCTGGGATCGTTGGCCGTAGGCGTGGGCGGCTGTGTCCACGGGGGCCGTGTACACGACAGTCAGGGTGCGGTCGCCGTCGCCGGAGGGGGCCGGCGGGCGGATGTCGAAGGGGGATGTGTATCCGTGGCGTTCCGCGCCGCGGCAGACCATGTTGCTGAGAGGGGTGTCCAGGAGCTCGGTGGGTTGGTAGAGCACGGTTCTCACGCCGGCGGCGCTGAGGCGTTCGGGGAGGTTGGGGGTGGGGTGGAAGCCGGCCGGGTCGAGGTCGACGGGTTGTCCCGTTGCGAAGTCCACCCACTCCAGCATGTCCACGACGGTGCCGATGGTGGGCATCCACTGGGTGTATCCGATCACTCCGTGCTGCATGGGCGCCATTGCCGTGGCCACCGCGGACAGCCCGACCGAGGTGGTGGTGGGGAACGGTGCACACAGGGCGGCTCGACGATGCCGGCGGAGGGTGGCTGCGGCGGGGTGGGAGAGTTGCAGGTCGCCGAGGCCGTCCATGATGAGGAGCACGTAGTTCCGCGTGTGGGGGATCAGCTCGGCGAGTTCGGGGCGGAGACCTCGGGTCGGCGAACGGCCGGTGAGGCGGATCTCCAACTCGGCGGCGAGGTTCGCCAGGTTGGCGCCGTCGTAGGAAGGTCTCGGGTCATCCATCGTCTGGTCCTGTCGGGGTGCTGCTCATTGTCCTGGACCGGGCTCTGACGGCAGCGCGTCGAGAGCAGCGACGGTGCCGACGTGGCGGACCATGTGGGCTCCGGCTCGCACTGCCAACTGTGCCGCTTCCACGGCGCTGCGGCCCTGGGCGACGGCTGCCGAGAACGCGCCGCAGAACGCGTTGCCGGCGCCGGTCGTGTCCGTAGGTCGGTGGACCGTCCGGGCCGGGATGTGGGCCACCTTGGTAGCGGTGGCGACCACGCACCCTTCCTGGCCGAGCTTCACCGCGGCGATCCGGGCGCCGGCCGCTACGTAGTCCCGGGCCGCTTGCTCGTGGTCCGGCCCGGCCAGGCGTTCGCTCTCCAGCGCGCTGGGCAGGAAGGCGGTGCATTCGGGTATGAGATCGGTGTAGGCGTCCGGGTCGGCGGCGGCGTCCTCCGTGTGCGGGTCGAGGATGATCATCGACCCGGCCCCGGCGGCGAATGCGATCCACTCGGCCTGGTATCGCACAGGGATGGGCGCGATGTGCACGCACTGGTCCGGCGCGAGATCCGCGGTGAAGTCGCCGGGCCTCGGGCACGTGCCTTCATAGTCACCCGAACCGCTCTCCCACTCGTACACCGTCTCCCGGGCGGCCGACACGTAGACGCGCTCGTGGATGCTCGGGGCGGCCACGTGCTTCACTTCGAGCACCAGGCCTCGTTGCTCCAGTTGGGCGAGCGCATCCGGATCGATGCCTGTGCCGGCGCGGGCCACGAGGCCCGCCCGGGCGCCCGCGTAGGCAACCCCGACGCAGGCGTAGGCGGCTCCGCCGGCCAGCAGCCCCATGGTCCTCGACTGGCCTTCGACGTAGAGGTCGTCGACCATTATCAGCCCGACGGACCACACGTCCGGCCGGTTTGTCACCGGGTGGTCTCCGGTTCGAGCCGGATCGTCTTGGCTCCGTCCTTGAGGGTCCGCTTGGCGAGCATCTCGAGCCGGTCGAGATCGTCCGGATCTCGGATGTAGGCGAAGGCGTTGCTCGGCAGGTCACCGACATAGGAGCGGACCACGCACCGTCTCCCGTAGGCGATGATGCAGGCCTTGTCGGGAGTCAGGACGAAGTCACCCTGCGACAGGTACACAGTGAGGTTCTCGGGTTGGACGAGCCGGGGGCCGTGGACGACCACCCCGCCGTCCGTCACCCCATCGGACCCTGCCCTGCCTGGCATCGTGTCGATCGCCAGCTCTTTGTCGACGGGGAAGAAGACCCCCTCACCGGAGCACGTGACATGCATGAGGGTTGCTTCCAGCGGGAGCATGTCCCTGATCGCAGACGCGGTCCGGCTCGCCACGTCGAATCGCAGCACGGCCGTCGCCACGAACTCATCGTCGATGAACACCCGGAACCCGCTGGCGGATTGCGATATCAACGCCTCGATGCCTCTATCCACAGCGCTCATGGATCGTTACTCTATGTCGGAAGGCCGGCGGACGGAGAGGCAGAATGGGTTCTGGGGACTGGACTCACCTTGACGAGTCGGACCCTCCGGTCGATCCCGGTTCGACTTCTCCGAATATGACGATGCCTTCCTGTCCGCCGAACACACGATGCGGCAGCAGCTCGCGGCCGGGGATCGCCCACCTGCCGGGCTAACGCCCGACGACTTGCGCGCCATGATCGAGGCGATGCGCGCTGAGTCCGGGAGTCCAGACGCAGCAACATAGGCCTGAGCGCCGTGGCAGACGGAGCGGTGCTTGACCGCGTCCTCGACACATGGTCGGCCGACAAGAGTCATGGAGACAGACTTCTCGTGTTTGGAGTTATCTACGTTCTGTGAGTCCTCTATGGTTGAAGCGCCCCGCGTCACACCTGGGCTTGGCGTTGTTATGGCGTGGTGGTGGTTGTGGTGGTTTGGTAGGGGGTGAGGACTGCGTTGGCGCCAGCGAGGATGGATGCGCAGGCGGGGTGGGTGGGGTCTCCGTTCCTGTTGATCATTCTTCGGACCCACCAGGCGTACCAGCGGACTTCGACTTCGTCGCCCATGTCGCGTATGTCCTGGGCGGAGGACACCCCAAGGTTTGCCAACGCGTCGTGGAGGGCGGTTCCGGGGGTGGGTTCCCAGGTCGGGTCTTGCAAAGCCATGGCTATAACTTTGTCGTGGGCTGATTCGTAGACCCCAAAGAGGGTGCGAAAGGATGTCGAGTGGAGGGGGGTGAAGATCATCTTGTATTGGAAGGTGCCGTGGCAGCCGGTTCCTTTGAGTCCTTTGCGGGTGCTGGGTAGCCGGTCGTCCCAGGCGGGGTGGCTTGCCCGCCGCTCGAACAAGCTCACATAGACGGCGGTGGTTGTTGATGCCGGCTGGGTGGTCGTGGTCGGAGCGGACGTGGTGCTGGTTGTGCTGCGGGTGGCCGAGTCTTCGGGCGCCGGGGCTGTAGTGGTGAGTACCGGTGTGGTGGATGTTGTGGTGCTGGTTGTGTTGCGGGTGGCCGGGTCATCCCTTGCCGGGGCTGTGGTGGTGTCGGTGACCGGCGCTCCCGGTGTTGTGTCCCCGTCGGATCCGGCCGCTGCGGCGGTGTCGGTAACGGCAGCGGACGGTTCGGCTGCCTCTTTCTGGTCGTTCTCGGCGCCCATCCCTGAGAGCACATAGAGAACAGCGATGCTGACGAGGCCCGCAACGATGAGGAGTGTCGAAGCTGCGCGACGATTCTCCCTCATGTGCCTTCTCCCCAACCTCAAGGAGTACCCATCCCGATCGACATCCGCGATTGAGCGTGACAGGAACTCCAAGCTGAATCACTAGCCGCGGGACAGTGAACGACTTAGCAGCCGATACGCAAGCGCTCGCGCTTGCCTACCCCTCCGCCTATCCCCGCATGCCGTGGCAACTGGGTGCTGCCGGGCATGCGGGGACTCAGGCTATCGATGCTCTCCTAGCAGTAGCGCGCCAGGATCGGGTCGAGTTCGGCTACGGCCCGGTCCATGGTCTCCTGCGGGTCGGCGCCTAGGGCGATGTCGCCCAGAGCAGTGGTCACGATCTGCTCGTACTGGGTGAACGCCGGGGTCGGGGGCCGGGGCTGCCCGGCCACTGCGAGCGACTCGGCGAAGATGCTCTGCGGGTACACCTCGAAGAACGTCTGCTGATCCAGGATGGACTGGCGGACCGGCAGCGACTGGTAATTGTCGGAGTACTTCTTGGACTGCTCCGGGTTGGTGGCGAACATCACGAACGCGGCAGCCTCGTCTGGGTACTTCGTCTTGGCGCTGACGCCGACCGTCACGCTTCCCGTATGGGTGAACGGCGTGTTGAAGTAGGGCACCGGTGTGATACCCCACTCGAAGTCGGCGTTGGCCTCCAGGACTCCCGCCACGAAGGGCGGCTCCAGGCCGAACGCGGCGGTCCCGTCGAGCAGGGCGTTCGGGATCCCGACCTTCGGGGTGATCTCCCACTCGTTGAACATGCTGGCGTAGAACTCCAAGCCTTCGATCGCCTCCGCCGTGTTCAGGTACCCGTCCACCGAGCACCCGTCACCGGACAGGGCCCAGTAGGTGTTGTACGCAGACGAGCCCATGGCAGCATTGGGATCACCCATCGACCTGGTCATGATCAGGTCCCGGTAGGCGAAACCGGGCGTGCCGTCGCCGAAGGCTGACGGGGCCAGGCCCCACTCCGCGATCCCCTCGTCCTGGATCTTCTGGAAGGCCGCCACGGCTTCCTCCCACGTCCAGGCATCCTCTATGTTCTGCGGTGGTTCGATGCCGGCGGCGTCGGTCATGTCCTTGTTGTAGAAGAGGGCCATCGCCGACTGCTCCAGCCCGGGCGAGTACAACACGCCTTGGTAGCTGTGCTCGGAGCGGGTCGCCTCGAGGATGTCGTTCAGGTGCTCGTCGCTGATGTAGTCATCGAGCGGCAGCAGCATCCCGGCCTCCGCGTAGGACTGGGTGAACGGCCCGTCGTAGAGGAGGATGTCGGGCGGATCATCCGATGTCGCCACGATGCTGATCTTCTCGTAGAGCTGGCCGAACGGAACCTCCTCGACCGCGATCTCCACGCAGGGTTCCGCTTCCATGTAGTCCGCGATGGCGATGTCGAGCGTGTCTCCCTGCCACCGGAGCAGCCGGAGCGTGATGATCTCGGCGCACCCCTCCGGCTCCGTGGCGGGCGCAGCAGCCGCGGTGGTGGCCGCGGCGGTGGCCGCAGTCTCCGCAGGTTCCTCGGGAGCGGCCTCCTCCTCCGCGCACGCTGACATGACCAGCATTAGCGCCAAAGCCGCAAACGTAGCGGCTCTCAGTTTCCTCTTGCTCCACATGGCCCTGGGCCTCCCCTCAATCGTGCCCGTCCACCTGAACGCGGACCGCACTACTGGCTATACCTCCCGTCGAGCGTGATAGCGGATCGAGGAGCCCGACGAGTGCGCTGCGATGGGCTTCCGGAACGTCTCGCGTGGGAGTGCTCGGGGAACGCAGCAACCTGTCGGATCGGCTGGGATGCCTGCCATCATCTCTCGATCAAGGGATGGGTCAACCATAACCCTGGCCCGAGATCGGCGTCCCTCGATCCTTAGAGTTTCTCAAGAAACAATCCAACGGGGTTCGCTGCCCGCCATCAGGGTGTGAATTGGCGGCTGAACCTCTCTTGTCCAGGCGTTTTTTCGGCGCCCTCCTGGCGACCGGATTGCCCTCGCGACGGCCTTTTTGGGCGTGCCCAGGCGGGGTTGTGTGAGGGGTCGCGGACCTGACTTGACCGGGTAATCGGAGCACGGCTCGTACCCGAAGTGATAGCCTCAGAGGGGAGAGTTTCGGGAGTGGAACGGCCAGTGTCGGAAGATCTGATCATCGATTGCGACACGGGTTCTGACGATGCCATCGCCCTGCTCGTCGGCGCCCTCCATCGAGATCTGAACCTGATCGCGGTCACCACGGTCGCCGGCAACTGTCCCATCGAGGTCACCACGCTCAACACCCTCAAGGTGCTCGAGAGCGCTCAGATCTCGGGAGTCCCGGTGTACCGGGGGGCCGACGGTCCTCTCATCGGCCAGATCGACCGTACCGCCGGATGGCCCCAGGATCTGGACCTGCCGGAGCCGTCGAAGACGGCCGAGCCACAGCACGCGGTGGACTTCCTGGTCGACACCTTGACGAGCGCCGAGACCCCCATCACCATCGCCGCGGTCGGCCCGCTGACCAACCTCGCCCTCGCCTTCCGGATGCGTCCCGGCATCGTCTCCAAGATCGGGCGGCTGGCGATCATGGGAGGCGGCATCGCCGTCACCAACATCTCGGCCAGCGCCGAGGCCAACATCTTCTGGGATCCCGAGGCCGCCGATGTCGTGTTCCGGGCGGGCGTGCCGATCGACCTGTTCCCGCTGGACGCCACCCACATGGCCCCCGTCACCTCCGACCACGTGGCCCGCTGGGCCGAGGCCGGGACTCCGGCGGCCCTGACCGCCGCCGCGTTCCTGCCGGAGCGGATCCACATGTACGAGTCCAGGATGCCCGTCGAGGGGGGCGGCGCTCCCGTGCACGATGCATTGGCCGTGGGCGCGCTGGTCGATCCTGACCTGGTGCGGTTCGAGCGGGCCAACGTCGAGATCGAGCTGGACGGGACCCTCACCCGGGGTCGGACGGTCGTCGATCAGCGGCCGCACATCTTCCTCGCGGATCAACCGAAGAACGCCCGGGTGGCGGTCTGGGCGGATCGCGAGCGCTTCCTCGACTTCCTCACCGAGATATTCCACGCGCAGGGGTCCGCTGACACCGACGGATGAACTAGCCGCAGCCCACACACACCTCCACGCCCCACTGGAGCCGACATGTCCAAGCCGAAAAAGAAGGCCCGGTACTCCCGCTTCATCACCGTGGCCGGCTTCCTGGGGCCCTTCCTGGTGTTGCTGGTGGTCTTCCGCCTCATACCGATCGCCGAGGTCGTCCTGACCAGCCTCCAGCAGTTCAACCTGCTCCGTCCCGACGACCGCGAGTTCATCGGCGCGGACAACTTTGTCAGGCTGGCGTCCGACTACCGGTTCCTGAAGTCGATGCGGGTCAGCGCCACCTTCGTGATAGGCATGCTCGTCCTCCAGATCCCGCTGGCATTGGCGCTGGCGATGGCTTTGCGCGGCTCGCAGCGGGGGATCCGCCGCATCCGCACCATCGTGTTCTCCCCCGTCACCATGTCGATCGTGGTGGTGACGGCGATCTGGCGGCTGCTGCTGGACCCGGCCAACGGCATATTCAACGGGGTGCTGGAACGGCTCGGTTTCGAGGGTCTCGACTTCATCACCAGCACGTCGCAGGCGCTCCCGTCGCTGATGCTGATGATCATCTGGTACCAGATCGGGTTCACGATGATCCTGTTCGTGGCCGGCCTGCAGGCCATCCCCACCGTCTATGCCGAGGCCGCCGCGGTGGACGGCGCCGGACCGTGGCAGCGGTTCCGGTTCGTGACCCTCCCGCTCCTGTCGAGGACCACCGTGTTCGTGGTGGTCATCATCACCATCTTCAGCTTCCAGCAGTTCGCCCCGGCCTACGTGATGACCCGCGGCGGGCCGAGCGACAGCACGCTGTTCGTGGTGTACTACCTCTACCAGCAGGCCTTCAGCTTCCTGGACCCGGGCTACGCATCGGCCATCGCCGTGGTCTTCCTGGCCACGGTGCTGGTGGTGGCCCTCCTCCAGCGGCGGCTGCTGTCTAGGACGGACGCCTGATGGCCGGGCTGAAGCTGATGCGCCGCCGGCGGGAGGCGGAGCAGGCTCCGATGCGGCTGAGCGCTCCGGTGCCCGGATACCTCCGGGTGGCGCTCGGCATCGCCGTGGCATTGGTGTTCATCGCCCCGGTGTGGTGGGTGGTGGCGGCGTCGTTCAAGCCGCAGTTCGCCATCTTCCGGGACGCCTCGCCGGTCACCGCGGCCACGTTCCTCCCCTTCGACGCCACCCTCGACAACTACCGGGAGGTGTTCGGCCGCCTCGGTATGGGTCGGGCCCTGATCAACTCCACCATCGTGGCGGTGTCACAGGTGATCCTGACCCTGGTTCTGTGCTCGACTGGCGCCTACGCGTTCTCCCGCCTGCGCTTCCCGGGGCGGCGGGTGCTGTTCATCATCATCCTGGGAACGCTCCTCGTGCCCTTCGAGTCGATCCTCATCCCGATGTACCTCATGGCCAGCCGCCTCGGGCTCGGGGACATGCTGCCGGCGGTGTTCCTGCCGGAGATCGCCAGCGCCTTCGGCCTATTCCTGCTGCGGCAGGCTTTCGACGACGTCCCCCGCGAGCTCGACGATGCCGCCCTGGTCGACGGGGCGTCCCACTTCCGGGTCTACTTCGACGTCCTCCTCCCGAACATCAAGCCGGCCCTGGCGACCCTGGTGGTGATCACCTTCCTCTGGTCGTGGAACGGCTTCCTGTGGCCCCTCGTGATCATCCAGCGCCCCGAGCTGCAGCTGATCCAGGTGGCCCTGGCCCAGACGGTGGTCCCCGGCGAGCTGCCCAACTGGGGGGCGATCCTCGGGGGGGCGACCATCGCCACGGTCCCGGTGCTGATCCTGTTCCTCCTCCTCCAGCGATACATCGTCCAGGGATTCGCCGAAAGCGCCATGAAAGGATGACCGATGAGCCGGACAGCCGTTGACCTCCCGCTCTATCCCGGGTTCGAGGGCCCGTACTCCCAGGGCGCCGCCGGCGGCGGCATCCTGTACACGTCCGGCCAGCTCCCGTTCGACCCGGAGGCCGGGAGGATCGTGGACGGCCCGGTGGCGGCCCAGGTGAGGATGTGCATGCAGAACATCGAGCGCATCGTGGTGGCCGGCGGCTCGAACATGGACTGCGTGATACGTTGCTGCGTGTTCGCCCGGCGCTACAGCGACTTCCAGGCGGTCAGCCGGGCCTACGCCGAGGCGTTCAGCGAGCCCTACCCGGCCCGGACGTTCATCACGGTGGCGGACCTGCCGGAGGGGGTGGACGTGATCATCGAGGCCGTGGCGTTCGTGCCGGAGACCGGCCGGCCATCCGAGGATGAGTGAGGGGATGCAAGTGAGTACCTCAGACCGGACCACGGAGACCAAGCACACCGAGCTGCACATGTGGCGCGAGATCCGCCGCCAGCCCGAGGTGGCCACCCTGAACCTCGGCGACGAGGGCGGGCGCCTGGGGAGGGCGGCGGCGTGGATCGCCGAGCAGGGCTCCAAGCAACTCCACTTCGCGGGATGCGGCGACTCGCGGTTCACCGGGATAGTGGGGCGCTACGCGATGTCGCGGTGGGCGGGGATACCGGCTGCCGTCCACCAGGCATTCGACGCGCAGGCCCACCTGCTGGACGAGATCAGCGGAGGGATCCTCCTGGCATACTCCAACTCCGGGGAGTCGCAGTCGACCGTGGACTGTGCCGGAGCCGCCGCAGCCCGCGGTATCCCGGTCCTCGCCGTCACCGGCCACGAAGGGTCGCGGCTGGCGCAACTGGCGGATCACGTGCTGGTGACCACCCTGCCCGAGGCGCCGGTGGCGGCGTCGCACACCACCAGCCACACCGCCATGATCGCCTCGACCCTGGGGCTCGCCGCCCGCGTCGCCGCCCTCCGGTCCAGGGACACCGCCTCGATCGACCGGGCGATCGCCAGCGCGCCAGCCGCGATGCGTTACACGATCGAGATGGCGGGGCCGGCGGCTCAGGAGCTGGCGGCTCGGCACAGGTCCAGGGACCGCTGGGTGCTGCTCGGGGCCGGGCCCCATCACGCCACCGCCCTAACCGGGGCGGCCAAGCTCTACGAGACCGGCTACGTACCGGCGATCTGCGAGCAACTCGATGAGTACGCCCACGAGCAGATGTTCATCCTGGAGGTGGGAGACCCGGTCCTGGTGGTGACCTCGCGAGGAGCGTCGCACCGGAAGGCGGTGGTGATCGCCGACGGCGTCTCCGACCTGGGCGGCGACCCGGTCATCGTGTCGGAACTCGCGCCTTCGGACCTCGGTGGCCATCGAGTGCTCCCGGTCGCGCCGCTGGCGGAACCCGTGGAGGAGGTAGCTGCGCTGACCCACCTCATGCCCCTCCAGCTCTACGCGCTCCACCTGGCGCTCGCCAGGGGACAGGACCCGGACCGCGTCAGGTACTTCGCCGTGAACATGCGCCTGATCGGCCAAGGCAAGACCACCCAGGACGCCGACCTGTAGGTATCGCGTAAACCCGTCGATAGGATCGGTTGCAATGGTCGATCCCCCTCTAGATATCGATGGCTTCCGGAAATGGGCTGTCGGGAACCTCGTCGACAACACAACCAGGGGGTGGTTTGCGGAGTGGCTGGTCGGCCAAGCTCTCGGCGTGATCAACGACGGCGTTACTCGAGTCGAGTGGGACTCGGTCGATCTGCGGTACGGGGATCTCAAGATCGAGGTCAAGACCTCGGGTCTCAGCCAGAGTTGGAATCGTCTTAACCGGTCGACGCCGAACTTTCGGATCGCTCCCCGCAAGACGGCTTGGGACGCGGCTACCGACACCTGGGAGAGTTTCGATCCGCCCAGGCGTGTTGCCGACGTGTACGTGTTCTGCCTTCACCATGCAGTGCCTGCGACGGACGAGAACGTTGCCGATCCGGCCTGCTGGACCTTCTGGGTGATCCCGACAGAGAGGCTCGACGACCGACTCGGCGCCCAGAAGACCGTACGGGTGTCAACGCTCGAAAATCTCACGACGCCGCTGCGATGGTGCGAACTGCGAGACGCCGTAGACCGTTGTGACAGATGAGCCTTCTAGTCGAGCCCTTCCTGGCCCCTGCAACCAGCAAGCATCGGGGAGTGCTGGTGTGGCGGTGGGGAACTCCGATGTCGATGCTGTCGTCGGCGCCCGTGGGCGGTGGACCGAGCATGGCGGAGTGGGTGCTCAACATCGGCGTCGGGTCGGACTACGACCGGACGGATCTCTCCGACCATGCCGGGGAGGTGGCGGCCGAGTTGGGTCTGCTGGGAACCGGGGTGGCGATGTTCACGGCGGTGGACCTGAGCCGGCGGCAACGCAGCAGCTCCGGAGGGGTGGTGGTCGATGCCACCGTGGGGATCAGCCATCCCACCTGGGCCGCGGAGTCACTCTCGACGGAGACGCCAGCCGCGGGAGGCACGATCAACCTCGTGGTGCAGCTGCCGGTCGCACTGGATCCGGGCGCAGCAGTAAACGCGGTGATCACCGCCACAGAGGCCAAGACCCAGGCGCTGGCTGCCCACAGGGTGCCCGGAACCGGGACCGCTACCGACGCGGTCACGATCGCGTGGCCGGCCGAGGCCACAGCGGAGCGGTTCGCCGGTCCGCGATCACAGTGGGGCACCAGAATCGCCCAAGCCGTCTACCAGGCAGTACGGGCCGGAGCCGAACCACGCGCCTGATCCCGGCCGGAACGGCAATCAGGCCAACAGCCAGGGCCGGATTCCTGGAGCCCAGGCTGGCCAAACACGGGATGCCCACTCTCGGTGGCGTTCGCGGTCGCGCAGGTCGAGAGCCGGTAGAGGGGGTACCCGACACACCCAATTCGCGGTTACGCACGCGACCGATTCCCGGTTACACGCGTAATCAACTCCCGGTTTCACACATATCCCAGTTTCTTCCGCCCGGGACTCCGACTCTCCTCCATCGAACAGATTCGAGGACGGTGATCACCGCAGCCGGCACCAACGTCCTACTGGACATCCGAAGACGTCGGCGCGGTCCACTCGGTGGCGACGTCAGGTGGTGGTGTCCGCTGTCGCGGGGGTAGGGTCCGGGGGCGTGTCGCAATTGTTCAGGGGTGAGGTTTGATGGTTGGTCGGTGGCGGGTTTTGGTGGTGCTGGTGGCGTCCGTGGTTGTGGCGGCGGCTTGTGCGCGTGGGGAGGATTCCGAGCCGGTGACGCTCAGTCTGGGGTACCCGTTCGCGGCTGATCACCCGGTACGTGTCGGGGTCCTCGACCAGTGGGCGGAAGACGTATGGGAAGCTACCGGCAACACCGTGCGGGTGGAGTTCCACCCCGAACAGGCTCTCAGCGCAGCGGCGGAGACATACGCGAGCGTGGCCGCGGGCGGCCAGGACATCGGATGGGCCCTGCAGGGGTACTCGCCGGGGCGGTTCCCGGCTACCGACGTGGTGGAGATGCCCTTCGTTTTCGACAGCGGCGCGCAAGCCACCGAGACGCTGTGGGCCTTGTACGAAGGGTTCGAAGCCTTGCGCGACGAGTACGCCGACGTGAAGGTGTTGGGTTTGTGGACAGGCGGCCCGGGCGACCTGTGGCTGGTGGACGGCGCCGCATCGTCTGTGGCCGACCTAGCGGGGCTCACACTGCGATCGCCGACCCCCGTACAGGCCGCGGTGATCACAGCCTTGGGCGCCATCCCCGTGAGCATGGCCGCTCCTGACATGCGGGCGGCTATCGACGCCGGCGAGATCGACGGTCTGTTGACGGTCGACACGGCTCTGGCCACCCACAACCTGACCGACGTTATCGCGAGTGGCACCGAGTGCAGGTGCTACGTCCTTGCCTCGTTCCTGGTGATGAACCTCGAAACGTGGAACAGTCTGTCGGCGGACCAGCAGGCAGCCATAGACGATGTGTCCGCCAGGACCGTTTCCGATGCCGCAGCCGGCTTCTATGACCGGGCCAGCATCACCGCAGCCCAGCAGAACGCGGAAGCCGGGATCGTCAAGACCCTGCTCGACGACGGCCCGTTGGAGGAATGGAAACAGGCCACCCGCAGCGTGGTCGACGACTGGGTCGACAGCAACCCCGGCTTCGACGGCCGGGCCATGTACGAACGCATGCTCGAACTAGCCGCCGGCTAACGCAGGAGAACATCGATCATGTCCGATGGCAGCATCAGCGAGTCTTACCGTAGGGACGGCTACTACTTCCCGATCCCCGTCCTCTCGGCCGATGAAGCCCGGGAGTGCCGCCGGCGCCTGGAGGCCTTCGAGACCGAGCACCAAGGGTTGCCCGAGAAGTACCGCTTCAAGACCTACCTGGTGTGGACCTGGCTCGATCGGCTGATTCGGCATCCGCGGATCCTGGATGCCGTCGAAGCGGTCATCGGACCCAACATCTTGTGCTGGTCGACCGACTTCTTCATCAAGGAACCGCACGATCCGGGGTTCGTGTCATGGCACCAGGACTCGACCTATTGGGGACTGGAACCTCCGGAGGTGGTCACGGCCTGGCTGGGGCTCACCGACAGCACTGTCGAGAACGGGTGCGTGCGCGTCGTGGCGGGCAGCCACCTGTGGGGCCAGCTCGCGCATCACGACACCTTTGGAGAGGACAACCTGCTGTCTCGGGGGCAGGAGGTGATGGTGGAGGTCGACGAGAGCGAGGGGGTCGATCTCAGGCTGGCTGCCGGGGAAGCCTCGCTACACCACGTCCTGGTAGTCCACGGATCCCGGCCCAACGCTTCATCCGGCCGTCGCATCGGGATCGCCTTCCGCTACCTGGGCACCCATGTGCGGCAGACCGTGGGGGTCCGGGAGTCGGCCATGTTGGTGCGGGGAACCGACGAGTACGGGAACTTCGACCTCGAGCCCCGACCGCGGGCCGACTTCGATGAGGCGGCCCTGGCGGCCCATGCCGATGCCACGGAGCGGTTCGAGAGATTCGGAGAGACATAGCTCTCGACACCTCGCCCTGATCAGGAACCTTTGGTCAAACCTGGGTGGCTTTCCGGGTGTCGTAGCGGTGGTGGCGTTGGGCGTAGGCGGGGGAGATGTGGCCGTCGGCTATGTCGTCCTGGACGGCTTGGGGGTCGCGGTCCAGGGGGTCGCCGTAGCCGCCTCCTCCGCCCGTGTAGCAGCGGACGCTGTCTCCCTTGCGGAGCGGCATGCGGTTGGTCTTGAGGCGGCGGGTCTCTCGGGGGGTTCCGGGGTTGATGACCACTTCGGGGGGTGCTCCGCCCTTGCCGCCGAAGAGTCCCCAGGCGGGGTTGCCGGAGCGTTCGAACCAGAGGCTCATCTCGGTGTCGGTGGTCATCCGGTACTCGCGGATGATGCCGTTGCCTCCCCGCCACTTGCCGGGGCCGGCGGAGTCCTGGCGGTAGCCGTACTCGGTAATGAGAGCGGGATACTTGGACTCGAACACCTCGATCGGCATGTCGTGGAAGTTGCCGGACAGGGTCCAGATCATGCCGTCCTCGCCGTCGCGGCCTTGCGATGCGCCCCACCCGCCCACATGCGGCTCGTTGTCGAGGAAGAGTTCGTCGGTGCGGGGGTTGATGCCGGTGAACTGGAAGACCATGCCGTCGCCGTAATGGGCGGCGGGTACGGTTTCGGCCAGGGCGGGTGAGAGAGCGGAGGAGATCAGGTCGACCATCAGACCCAGAGGGGTGAAGTAGAACTGGCAGGCGGCAGGTGGCCGGGCATGGAGGATCGAGCCGGGTTTGGTCTTCACCTCCAGGGGACGGAAGGTGCCTCCGTTGACGGGGTGGTGGGAGTTGAACAGGTACTTGAAGGCCAGGCGGCAGGCGGACAGGGTCTGCACGGCCCCGCAGTTGATGGGACCTCGGCCAGGTCCGTCGGTCTCGGTGAGGTCGAAGATCAGGCGCTCGCCCTCCACGGTGATCTTGACCTTCATTCGTACCGGGTCGTCCCCCACCCCGTCCGAGTCCAGGAAGCCTTCGGCGGTGTATTCACCGTCGGGGATGGCTCGGATGGCTTCGCGGTCGAGTTGCTCGCTCTGGCGGAAGATCTCCTCGGCGGCAGCTTCCACGGTGTCGCGCCCGTAGCGGTCGAAGAGGGCTCCCAGACGGTGCTCCCCGATGGAGGCCACCGCGAACTGGGCCTGCATGTCGCCGATGGCTGCCCGTGGGAACCGGACGTTGCTCTCGACGATGTCCCAGATGGCCTGCACGGGCTTGCCCGCTCTCACCACCATGGTGGGGGGCAGGCGGACCCCCTCCTGGAAGATCTCCGTGGAGTCCATGGGCACCCCGGGGTCCTTGGCACCGATGTCCTGCCAGTGAGCCCGGGAGGCGGCAAAGCCGGCCAGGTCGCCCCGGTAGAAGATGGGGGCGAAGATCGTGACGTCGTGCATGTGGGTACCGGTGAGGTAGGCATCGTTCATGATCCAGATGTCGCCCTGGCCCCATACGGACCGCCCGAACATCTCCTCGGTGGCGATCGTGCAGGCCTCCAGGTTGCCCAGGAACAGCGGCACCCCCGACGACTGGCCCAGGACCCGGTGTTGGCTGTCGATGAGCGCCACCGCGCAGTCCTTCGACTCGTAGATCACCGGCGTGTAGGCGGAGCGGATCAGCGCCGCGTTCATCTCCTCGGCGGCCATGATGAAGGCATTGCGAAGGATCTCGATGGTGATCGGGTCGGGTTTCATACCGGTCGGGCTCCGATTTGTCAGGGCACCGTTCACTTGGAGTAGCGGGCTACCGCCCGCTCCGCATCACCGTAGTCCCGGGATCGCGGTGTCCGGTAATCCCGGTTCATCCTCCGGCTACGGTCGCTGCCCGGCCTTACCCGGCGTTTCCCGTGCGGGCCACAGGGCACCGATGGGCAAGGCCCACAGGCGGTCACCGATCCGGAACGGGAACTGCCCGGCCTGGCCGGTGTCCGCCGGCACGGCTGTCTCTCAAACCCGCATCTGGCCTGGTCAGGGATGTTGAGAACGCCCTAGACCGGAGGGGCCTTGATCACGAGGCAGCCGTACTCGTCGATGGTGGCGGTGCCTTCGGGGGGGATGACGGTGGTGGCGGTGGCTTCCTCCACGATGGCGGGGCCCTCGATCGCACAGCCGGGCATCAGGTACTCGCGGTGGAACCGGGCGGTGGGGTAGGAACCGGTGGCGAATAGGACCGGGGTGGTCTTGGACGGCTCATCCGACGGGTGGTCGGGGCGGTAGTTGGCCTGGAGGAGGGGGCGTCCCACGTCGCCCAGGGCGGTGAGCCTCAGGTTGACGGTCTCGAGGGCGGCATCGGGGTTCGAGTGGCCGTAGCGGGCGCGGTAGGTCTCCTCGAACCTCCGGCGCGCGGCGGCCAGGTAGCCGTCACCGGAGGGGGACGCTCCGTTGGGGAGAGTGACGGTGAGGGTGTGCTCCTGTCCCTGGTAGCGCATGTCGAGGCGCTGGACGAGGGAGATGCGGTCGTGGTCCACGCCTTCTCCGAGCAGGCTGGAGACGGCATTCTCGCTTAGTGCGGCGAACCGGGTCTCGACTTCGGTAGTGTCGAGGTCGGCGAAGTCCTGGAAGAAGGCCTCGCTGAAGTCCTGGCGGACGGCCGACTGGAGCATCCCCCAGGCGGAGAAGCCGCCCGGGTCGGGGGGGACGATCACTTCGGTGATGCTCAGTTCCTGGGCGAGGGCCACGGCATGCATGGGTCCGGCGCCTCCGAAGGCCACCAGGCTGAACTCCCTCGGTTCAATGCCCCGTTCCACGGTGAGGGTGCGGATGGCCTGGGACATCTTGGCGTTGATCACCTCGATGATCCCCAGCGCCAGCCTCTCCCCGTCCAGTCCCAAGCCGGCCCCGAGGTCCTCGAGGGCCTGTCGCGCCGCCGCGATGTCGAGGGTGAGGTTGCCGCCCAGGAAGTATCCGGGGTCGATCCTGCCCAGGTACAGGTTGGCGTCGGTGACGGTGGGTTGGGTCCCTCCCCTGCCGTAGCAGGCGGGGCCGGGATGGGCGCCGGCGCTCTCGGGTCCCACCCGCAGGCCTCCGGCCTCCTGGTAGGCGAGGGATCCGCCTCCGGCCCCGATGGTGTGGATGTCGACCACGGGCATCAGCACGGGCAGGCCCTCCAGCAGGGCCGAGGGGGAGCTGTCGGCGTGGCCGGCGGTGATCAGGCTCACGTCGAAGCTGGTCCCGCCCAGGTCGATGCAGATCAGGTTGGGCCTGTCCAGCACCTCGGCCAGGGCCACGCCTCCCGCCGCGCCTCCCACCGGGCCGGACAGGAGGGTCTGGAGGGGCCTCTCCGACGCGGAGCGGGCCGAGATGACACCTCCGTTGGACTGCATCACCCGGAGAGGGGCCTCCATCCCCCGGTCGCTCAGGCGGGTGGAGAGGTCGGCCATGTAGCGGGAGACCGAGGGGGCGATGTAGGCGTCCATCACGGTGGAGGCCGTCCGCTCGTACTCCCGCCACTCGGCGGCCACCTGGTGGGACAGGGAGATGGACACCTCGGGCAGCAGTTCTTCCAGGATCTCCGCTGCCGCCAACTCGTGGGAGGGGTCGACGTAGGAGAAGAGGAAACCCACCGCCACCGAGCGGACCTGCTCCGAACGGATGCGCTCGGCTGCCCGGCGCAGGTCTTCGTGGTCGAGGGGGACCAGTTCGTTGCCGTCAGAGTCGAGCCGACCGCCAATGGGAATGATGTCGCGGCGGGGAATCAGGGGCACGGGTTTGCGGTAGCGGATGTTGAACATGTCCAGGCGGTTGCCTCTGGCGATGTGGTAGATGTCGCTGGCGCCCCTGGTGGCGAGGAGCATCACCCGCTCCCCCCGCCTTTGCAGGAAGGCGTTGAGGCCCACCGTGGAGCCGTGCACGAAGGACTCCACTCCCGACGGGTCGTCGACCACCAGGGCGAGGGCGTCCATTACCCCTCCGGCCAGATCGTCGCCGCGGCTGGGCGCCTTGGCGGTGGTGTACCGTCCCAGGTCCGGGTCGAACACCACCACGTCGGTGAACGTGCCGCCGATGTCGGTCGCTGCCCGGAGCTTCAAGTCCGCTTCCAGCAGGCGACGCGGTGTCGGCCGCCGATGTCCACCAGCTCCTGGGGCGTGTCGGCGCAGACATCTTCGGCGATCGGGCACCTCCCGTAGAGGGGGCATCCCGGGGCCCGGTCCAGGGCGGAGGGCTGCTCGCCCACCAGGAAGACGTGGTCGGTCTTGTGGGCGGGGTCGGGGCGGGGAGCGGCCCGCAGTAGCGCCTCGGTGTAGGGGTGGCGGGGCGAGGCGAATATCTCAGCGGCCGGTCCGGACTCGACCACTTTGCCCAGGTACATGACAGCCAGGTCGTGGGCTATGTAGCGGACCACCGACAGGTCGTGGGAAATGAACAGGTAGGAGATGTCCATCTCCTCCTGGAGGGACTGGAGCAGCAGGAGGATCTGGGATTGGACCGACATGTCCAGGGACGAGGTGGGCTCGTCCAGCACCACCAAGGCGGGCCTCGTGATCATCGCCCGGGCTATGCCCACCCGCTGGGCCTGGCCCCCGGAGAGCTCGTGGGGGTAGCGACGGGCGTGCTCGGGGCTGAGACCCACCCGCTCCAGCATGTCGGCCACCCGCCCGGAGGCCTGTTTCATGGTGAGGTCCTCGTGCAGAAGCAGCGGTTCGGCCACGGTCCGGCCCACCGTCTGCCACGGTGAGAGCGAGTCGTAGGGGTCCTGGAAGACGATCTGCATCCGTCCCCGCACGTCTTCCAACTCGGCCCCTTTCATGGCCGTGATGTCGGTGTCCTCGAGGAGCACCGTTCCCTCGGTGGGTTCCAGCAGGCGGAGGATGAGGCGGGCCAGGGTGGTCTTGCCCGATCCTGACTCCCCGACCACGGCCAGGGTCCGTCCGGGCGCGATGGAGAGGGTGACGTCGTCGACCGCCTTGAGGTCGGCATGGTGGAAGCCGCGGGTCCTGATCCTGAAGACCTTGGTGAGGTCCCGGATCGCCAGGGTGTCGACGGCGCCGGTCATCGCATGACCTCCCCGGCGTTGACGGGATGGTGGCAGAAGGCGATCTGCCCGGTCCGGTCGATCCTGGGAGGCTCCTCGTCGAAGCAGCCGGGCCCCGCCCGGAAGCAGCGGGGGGCGAAGGCACAGGCGGCCAGGTGGTCGCCCGGGTTGGGGACCCGCCCGGGGACCTCCCGGGGGGTGCCGCCCGAGTCGAGCGAGGTAGCGATGGAAACCAGCCGGTTGGCGTACGGGTGCAGCGCCTCGCGGTAGATCTCGGCTGTGGTGCCCAGGTTCACCACCCGCCCGGCGTACATCACCGCCACCCGGTCGCAGACATCCGCCACCACCCCCAGATCGTGGGTGATCAGCATCCCGGCCGCGTTGCGCTCCGAGATCACCTCTCCCAGCAGCCGGAGAATCTCGGCCTGGATGGTGACGTCGAGGCCGGTGGTGGGCTCGTCCGCGATGATGAGCTCGGGCTCGCCGGCCAAGGCGATAGCGATGCACACCCGCTGGCACATGCCTCCCGAGAGCTCGTGGGGGAACGACCGGTACACCCGCTCCGGATCCGTGATGCGCACCGAGCGCAACAGGCCGAGAGCCTCGTCCTTCGCCTCCCGCCTCCCCATGTTCCTGAGGCGGCGGAGGGTGCCGGACAGCTGGTTGCCGACCCGGAACACCGGGTTGAGGCTGCCGCGGGGCCGCTGGGGCACGAAACCTATCCGGTGGCCGCGGGCCTCCTGGCGGGCCTTGGGGGGGATGAAGTCCTGACCGGCGAAAGTACAGGAAGCGAAGGAGACGGTGGCCTTGGCCGGCAGCAGGTCGAGAACGGACCGGGCCGTCATCGACTTGCCTGCCCCGGTCTCGCCTACCACTCCGAGGATCTCCCCCGGCTTCACTTCCATGTCCACGCCTCGGAGGATGGGAAGGCCTTCGATACCCACTTCTAGGCCCCGGACTTCGAGAAGTGCGCTCATCGTGACTTCCTCCGGGTGGGCTCCACCAGGTCGGCTACCGACTCACCGATGAGGCTCAGGGAAAAGACGGTTATGGCGATGGCGATACCGGGGAAGACCGGTATCCACCAGCTACCTCCCCTCCTCATCTCGGGTATGCCTTCCGCGATCATCGCCCCCCACTCGGGTTCGGGAAGCGGCACGCCCAGGCCGATGAAGCCGAGTGCGGCGGCGAGCAGGATCGCCCAGCCGCAGCTGACCGCCGCCTGGGTGACCACCGTGCCGACCGTACCCGGGGCAATGTAACGCACCAGTATCTTGGACCGGGAGTTGCCAACCGCCCGGCCGGCCTCCACGTATGCGTGCTCCCGGAGGGAGCGGACCTCGGCCCGCACCAGGCGGACGAAGGTGGGCACCCCCACGATTCCGATCACGAGGATCAGGTTGCGGACTCCCTGGCCCAGGGCGGACAGCACGCCGATCGCCAGCACCAGAGCCGGGAAGGCCTGGATCACATCGAGGCAGCGCATCGTCACCGAGTCGCCCCACCCACCCACGTAACCGACGAGCAGTCCGATCGGGTGACCTATGGCGATGGAGAGGGCCACGGCGGAGACCGCGATCAGCAGGTCGTGGCGGGCGGCGTATACGACTCGAGCGAAAACGTCGAAACCGAGGCTGGCCGTTCCGAACCAATGGTCCGCCGACGGTGGGACGAACTGGTTGGCCAGGTCGATCGCCAGCGGATCGTTGCGGGCGATGAGCGGGGCGAAAAGCGCCACGGCCACCATGAACCCGAACATGCCCAGCCCGATGATCAGCCGCGCGTCGTACTTGCGGGCGGTCACTTCAGCCTCACCCTCGGGTCGATCAGCGACTGCACCAAGTCGACCGCCAGGAACACCACCGTGTAGGTGACGGCGGAAAGCAGGACGTACGCCTGGATGGCCGGGTAGTCGGTGTTGACCAGGGAGTTGAAGCCGTACAGACCCACCCCCGGCCAGGAGAACACCCTCTCTACCAGCACCGCCCCGCCGATCATGTATCCGGCGATCAGTCCGGTCATGGTCACCGCGCCCGGCAGCGCGTTGCGGAGAACGTACTTCAGGTAGAGCGGCGCCCCCCGCAGGCCGGCGGCACGGCCAAAGGCTATGTAGTCGGAGTTGAGCACCGACAGGGTGGCGTTGCGGGTGAGCCTCAGGATGGGGGCGACGGCCGGGAACCCGATCGCCACCATAGGCAGGATCAGGTGTTTGACCGCCGTCCGGAATGTCTCCCAATCGCCGCTCACGAGTGAATCGATCACGTACAGGCTGGTGGGACCTTCGGGGGGCGTCGCGCCGATCGGCAGGCGTCCCACCGGTCCCGGTAGCCACTCGAGGACTATGAAGAAGATCAGCAGGAGGATCATGGCCAGCCAGAAGTCGGGGACCGCTACCCCCAGGGTCGAGATGAAACGGCAGAACCTGTCGAGTAGCTTGCCCTTTCGCACCGCCGCCCATACCCCTAGGGGCAGGGCCACGAGCAGGGCGAACAGCATTCCGGCGGCCACCATCTCGATGGTCGCCGGCAGCCGGGCGCCTACGTCCTGAGCGACCGAGAACCCCGTGCGTATCGACTCGCCGAGGTCTCCGCGTATCAGCCCGCCCTTCCCGGATCCCCCCAGACACGTGTCGCCGATCATGTAGACGCAGTACTGCACGGGCAGCGACTCGTTCAGTCCCAGGCGCTCCCGGATGGCCTCTACCTGGGCCTCGGAGGCGTTGATGCCCGCGTATTGGCGGGCCGGATCCCCGGGAAGGGCATGGGAGACGATGAAGGCGAGCAGGGTGACCCCGATCAGGATCGGGATGAGGGCTGCCAGCCTTCTGGTCACGTAAGAGAGCATCTTCTCCCTACTCCGAACCTTCCCGCGGCGCTACGCCAGTTGCCCCGCCATGGGGAAACCGCCGGGCCAGAGTACCGGCCCGGCGGCTTCGTCCGTTTTCTTCGTCCGGTGAGCTACCGGGTGATCAGACCGACTTGGTCACGTAGTAGTAACGGTTGATCTGATCGGGTCGCCAGATGAATCCCAGGACGTCCTGGCTAGACGCCACGATGTGGTGGGGCTCGGCCAGCCACACCGCCGGGGCGTCGGCCAGCATGAGCGCCTGCACTTCGTGGTAGAGCTCGGCCCTGGCCGGATCCGCCGGGCTCAGGAACTTGGCGGCGTTCAGCCTCTCGGTGACCTCCGGGTTCTCGTAGTTGCTCCGCATGGCGAAGGCGTTGGGCTCCCAGAACAGCTCCATGTGGTACTGGGGCTCGTTCACCCACGAACCGGACCCGAAGTAGAACAGGAAGAAGTCCATCGGGTTGATCCGGTTTCCGTCCTCATCCTGTGCGAAGACGTTGTCCCGGAACTGCCCGGAGTCCAGCCTCACGATGTTCACGTCAATCCCGATCTGAGCCAGCGACGCCTGCACCACGATCGCCAGTTCCGGAGCGAAGGCCAGCGTGCCATCTATGTACAGATCGGCGCTGAAGCCGTCGGGATAGCCCGAGGCGGCGAGGTGCTCGCGGGCGTGGTCCAGGTCCTGGCTGTAGAACGGGGCGTCCGGGTCGTAGGACGGCGTGGTCGACGGGATCGGTCCGCCGCCGCGGCTGGCCGCGCCGAAGTAGACGCCTTCCAGCACGTCATCGTACGGGTAGGCGTACGAGATCGCCTGCCGCACGTTCTGGTCGTCGAACGGGGCCCGGGTCGGGTTCATGTACATGACGGCCTGGTTGTTACCGCCCACCGTGGTGACCTTCACGCCTTGGTCGCGGAGGTCGGGGATGGCGGTGACCGGCACTGCCTCGGCAAAGTCGATCTCCCCGGCGGTCAGCAGGGCGGCCTGCTGGGCGGCGTCGGGGATCACCCGCAGGATGATCTGCTCCGCCTGGGCCGGTCCGAGGAAGTAGTCGTCATTGCGCTTCAGCACGATCTCGACGCCCGGTTCCAGCTTCTCCAGGTAGAAGGGGCCGGTGCCTACGTCGTTGGTCTTCAGGTACTCATGGGCCCACGGGTCGTCATCGGTTGCGTGCGCCATCAACACCTCGGAGTCATAGACCGTGACTCCGGCGTTGGACAGCACGTGCAGCGGGAACGGGGTGGGCTTGTTGAAGTCGAAGCGGATGTGGTAGTCGTCGATGACCGTGATGGCGGCCTCGATGTCGGACTCCGAACCGAAGTCGTACAGACCGATCACCGCATGGTCGAACCAGCCGCCCGCGTCCAGGTAGGCCGCCCGCAGGAAGCTCCACCGGACGTCATCGGCGGTCATCTCGTTGCCGGTGTGGTGGAACTTCACACCCTGGCGAAGGGTGAATATCACCGAGGTGCAGTCCTCGTTGAAGTCCCAGCCTTCTGCCAGCAGACCCTGGGGACGGGTGGAATCCGCCACCAGCACGCCGTCGGCGTTCGGCACCAGATGGAAGGTGGTGAGCTGGTCGTACATGTTGGCAACCATCTCGGAAGCGCGCGCTTCGAAGTTACGCCGCGGGTCGATGGTCGAGACATCACCGCTGATGGCACGCACGATGGTCATTCCGTCCACGGGGTCGACCCCTCGAGGCGGAGCGGCCTCGGACTCGGGAGCGCAGCTGCCCTCGCCGCCGGCCAGTTCGGTTCCCGTCAGCTGGGTGGTGGTCGTTACCTCTGCGGCCGCGGTGGTGGTCGTTTCCTCCGCCATGGCGGCCGTAGTGGTCGTCTCCTCCGCCATGGCGGCAGTGGTAGCAGTTGTGGCGGCCGCGGTGGTGGGGGCGGCCGCGGGTTCGGGGTCATCCCCTCCGCAGGCGGCCGCAACGAGCGCCATCGCCAGGAGGGCCGCTACCCATACACGAGATCTGATCATGTTTTCCATCCTTGCTTTCTTCCGCTTCCGGGTCCAAGGGGGCAGTCGCGTCCACAGGCCGACTACCAGCGCAGACATCCACCCCGTTAACCGTGCGGACATCCGCAGGTAACCATAGCGAAGGGGCGTGAAAACGGCACAAAAGTGGCATCTCACCAGGCGTCAGAAGCGGGCAGGAACCCCCCTCTGTACAATTCGGCAACCAGGAGAGCCCTCGCTTGGCTCGGTACCCGGCAATCTCGACAGGTGGATCGATTATGACGGTTGTGGACGCGGTTTGCCCGCTGATGACCGACCCCGAAGCGTGGGACCTCTATATCGAAGGAGGAGTCGACATTGCGGCGCCGACCGTGGCCAACTGGGAGACCCCTTCCGAGACGAGGGAGTTGCTCGATCAATGGGCCCGCTGGATCGACGAGGACGACCGGCTGGTGGCGGTCACCGAGCCCTCCCACTTCGACCGGTTCCCCGATCCCGGCAAGTTGGGGGTGATCATCCACTTCCAGAACGGCGCCCCCCTCGGCGAGGACCTCGCCACGTATGAAGCCTTCCACCGCCTGGGACTCCGGATGGTCCAGCTGTGTTACAACTTCGCCAATTCGCTGGGAGACGGATGCCTGAGCACCGGGGACGGTCCGCTTACCGCGTTCGGGCGGTGGGCGATACGCGAGATGAACCGGCTAGGGATCGTGGTGGACCTCTCCCACACAGGGCGCCGCACCACCATGGACGCCATGCGGATCACCTCGGCGCCGCCGGTATTCTCCCACTGCAACCCGGCCGCGGTCACCCCCCATCGCCGCAACATCGACGACGAGCAGATAAGGGCGGTTGCCGACCTGGGCGGTCTGGTCGGGGTCGTCACATTCCCGGCCTTCGTGAAGCCGGGCGGCAAGGGCGCCACGGTATCGGACCTGGTGGATCACATCGACTACCTGGTGGACATGATCGGACCCGACCAGGTGGGGCTAGGGCTGGACTTCTGCGAGTCAGGCATGGAGATGGTCGAGCGCATGATCAAGTCCGGAGCGTGGACTGTCGAGGACTACCCGATGGATGCCGACCCCCGCCTCGTCGACCTGACCTCTCCCGCCCAGATTCCCAGCATCCGGCACGAGATGGTCCGGCGGGGCTATCCGGCCGGCGCCATCGCCGGCATCATGGGCCACAACTGGATAGACCTCTTCAAGCGGGTCTGGTCTGCCTAGCGGTAGCTTCGACCCGAGTATTTTTCGCGTTCTCGCAGAACAGCCTTGAAACTGTCCTAGCTTCGAGATACGTTGCCCATCGCCAAGCACCAAATGCCGGCCGATGATGTGAGACCGATCGGAACGGCCGGCCCGAGGGAACATACGAGGCTCAGTGGAGCATCCGCCGACTCCCGGCACCAGGCCGGGTATGGCCGATCCACACGCCCAAATCGGACAGGTGGCGGCGGGGGTGGGCCCGGTGCGGAGCACCGGATTTTCGCGACTTGCGGCGGCCTTCTTCTCTGGTGGCCACGGCGGGGAAGTCAGAGAGTCTCGCCAACCACCCGTGTCTGTCTCCTAGTCGGCCAGCGCGATTACCACGGTGATGACGATGCTCACTATCCCGATCGACGCGGCGGCCAGAGTGGTGATGATCCACTTCGTCTGGTTGCTGATTGCCCGCTCGATTCTGGCCTCGCTCGCGGCTTCGGCTCGTGCCGCGGCAGCATCTGCATAACCCTCGGTGGCTGGAGAGGACATCGTGGCCGTTCCTTCAGCTTCTTAGTTCCGATCCTACTCTACCATAAACTGATGACAGGCGTGGTCAGCAGTTGTTATCATAATTGTAAATGCTGTAACGTCCCAGCATCGTCGGTGGGCCATTGTGCCAGGCCCGCACCGCGGCGCCTTGCGGTGCGGGGCTACGCCAAGCCATCCGCCCGATCGGGTCCGCCGCCCTAGCTCTGGCTTCCAGGGCCCCAGGCTGCCTCCGGCCACCGCGCAGGGTGAGCCCGCAATCGGGTGAGGACGAGAGCCGCCGAGCAGAGTCCCTGAGATTGGCTCCCATCGTCATCGCGGCTCTCTATAATGGTTGAAGAACCCACCTACGTCTCTTCGCAGGGGACTAGGCCAGCAGGGCCCGCTTCGGCGGGTCCTTGCGCGTTGTGCCCACTCTTGAGGATTGCGAATCTGACCGCCTTGAGCATCGTAGACCGGATCTGGCAGTTGGGATCGAGCGAGCAGTCGACGACTCAACGTGCGTTTGTCGGTGCCGAACAAGTGACGTGGCTGGTTACGCAGCTGGTGCGGGTTGACGGTAATCACAGTGATTCCTGCTCTTTCAGCCATCTGAACCGGCGTCAGGAGGTCACCGTCATTCGACATGACCAGAGCCACGTCCATCTCCTTGTGACAAGCGTCCCACACAAGATGCGCTCCGAGTGAGACGTCGGAGCCTTTCTCCTCGGTGTCGACGACAGCAACGAACTCGACGACGCCTTTCTTGAGCTTGTCGGCCAGCGGACGGGTCTTGTGCCGTTGCTTGAACTGTCCGTAGTGGACCTCCGCGCCCGAATGTGCTTGGAGAGCCCTGATGTACGCGTCTTGGCGTTGGGAGAGTCCGAGAGGCTGTGCCCTTCAACGCGCCGTAGTAGAAGTTGAACCCGTCGACATAGACAATCGCGCGGGGCTGGGGCTCCTGAGTCATGACGGATCGAGTTTAAGAAGTCCCAACGACAATGAACCCTCCCGGCAAGGTCGGCTCCAGATGGAGCAGGGGGCGCTCGTCGTTCGTCGGGGATTGACCGTGTGCCGGAGGACTAAGCCAGACCGATCCGTCCGATCAGCTCCGCTGCCCTGACCCGGGCTTCCGCCATGACCTCGTCCTGGTCCACCCGGGTGCAGCGACCATCCTCCACGATGACCTCGCCACCCACGATGTTCATGGTCACGTCGTTGCCCCGGGCGGCGTAGACCAGGGCGGCGCTCGGGTCGTGGACCGGGGTGAGGTGGGGTCGGGTGGCATCCAGCACGATCACGTCGCCGAGCGCCCCGGGGACCAACCGCCCGGCGTCGATGCCCAGGGCCGCGGCGCCGCCCACGGTGGCGATCCGCAGTGCCTCGGCGGCTGACGAGGCGCCGGGTTCGAGCTCCGCCAGCCTGTGCATGAGCACGAGCATCTTCATGTTCTCGAAGAGGTCCTGGCGGTGGCCGCAGGTGGAGCCGTCGGTGCCCATCCCGACGGTGGCGCCGGCGTCCAGGAGTTGGCGCATGGGCATCACCCCGTAGGGAACGTACTGGTTGGACATCGGGCAGTGCACCACGGCGGTACTGGTGGATCCGATGGCCTCGATCTCCGCCTCGTCGAGCCAGGTGGCGTGGGCCAGCACGGCATCGGGGCCGATCAGCCCCTGGCTGTGGAGCCATATGGCCGGACGGACGCCGTATGCCTCCCGGTAGACATCGGGATCGCTCCGGGGAGCGCTGAGATGGGTGTGCCAACCGGTGCCGTGACGGCGGGCCGTCTCGACCGCGGCGACCAGCAGTTCCTGGCCGGTGTAGACGGTGTTGATCGGGCCCGGCCAGATAGCCACCCGGGAGCCGGGAGGCCGAGCCAGGATGCATGCCTCGGTGGTGTCGAGTTCCTCCCGGTCGCTGCCCGTGAAGGCCTTCCGGGGCAGGCCCTGGCGCTCGGCCAGCGCGGTGTAGCCGCCGGTGACGCCGCGCGCCACCACTCCCCGGAGACCGACCTCCTCCAGGGCGGCCGCCACCGCCAAGGTGGTCTCGTAGTCGGTGCGGCCGTAGTGATGGTCCAGCAGGCTGGTGGTACCGGCCAGGGCCCCCTCTACCGCCGCCAGGTATACGGCCGCCACCGTCTCCTCCGGCGTGATCCCGGCGGCGTAGGGCCACATGAACGTGCTCAGCCATTCCCAGCCCGGTAGACCGTCACCCAAGGTGCGGCCCAGCGACTGGAAAAGGTGGTTGTGGCAGTCGACCAGACCCGGCATCACCAGCCGGCCGCGGCACGAGATCACCCGGTCGGCGCGGTACTCCGGGGCCGCGCCCGCTTCCCCGACTCCCACGATCTGCTCGCCCGAGATCGCCACGTACCCGTTTTCGATCACGGGCCGGCCCGGATCCAGGGTCACCAGGATCCCGCCCTCGAGGAGCAGGTCGCAACGCTGCGGTGGCACCGGATCCGCCATGAACCTCCCTACCGTCGAGCCCGTGCCGGGTCCTGGTCGATGATCGTAGACCGGTGTTTCCCGAAGCCGGGGCGAGGCCACGTGGATCGCCCGACCGTTACCCGTTTGCCCGGGAGGAGGAGCGAAGACGGGATATCCGGCGGCGTGCTCGAAGGTTGGGGAACCTCCAGCCCATCTGCCAAGCAGTCAAAGCTTGGCGACAATCTTGTTGATGGTGTTCCAGTTGCGTGCCGTAGCCACCACGTCCAACCGCCTCTCGAGGTATGCATACGAGAGGGTCATAGCCGCGACGCCATCCGGGGACCAGACGTACGCCTCCGTACCTTCGATCGCGATGGCCTCAGGGCTGTGGTCCTCTTCCAGCAGCGCACCTACCAACTCGGGATCGGGCTCCTCCGACAGGAAAATCACGAGGTAGCGCGACGGGTTGGAGACGACCTTCTCCAAGGGATTGCGATCGAGCACCCCCCGAACGTGGTCGGCCGTTCGCGCTATACAGGGAACATCGACATCGAACGCGTCGTTGAGCAACCGCCGCACCGTGGCCGCTACCTCGGCGGGACGATCCGATTCGGTCGAGACGATCACGTTCCCGCTCGCGAGAACGGTCGCCACATCGGAAAAGCCGGCGTCGGTCAGCTTCGACCTGAGCACCGCCATCGGTACGCGATTGCGGGTACCCACATTGATACCCCGTGGCATCACCAGGTAGCGCCCGTTCTTCCGAGAGTCCGCGTTTGGCATCAAGGTCTCCAGGGCTGTCGCCGGGGCGCCGGTGGGATGCGCCAACCGCCCGAGGGTAACCCAACCCGAGTTCGCATTTGGCGCCGTGGGTCCGACACGACGCCCTGAACCTCAGGAACACCGCACCACCGGTGACGTCCTGTGCATCAAGAATGCTGCAGTCCACGAACCTGAGGCACACGGCACCACCCATGACGCCCTGAACCTGAGGAACACCGCACCAAATATGACGCCCTCAGCCTCAAGAACACCACACCACCCGAACTTGAGGCACACGGCACCACCCATGACGCCCTGAACCTGAGGAACACCGCACCAAATATGACGC
>VXMM01000043.1:69437-86536 GCA_009841105.1 Acidimicrobiia bacterium
CACGGCACCACCCATGACGCCCTGAACCTGAGGAACACCGCACCAAATATGACGCTCTGTGCCTCAGGTTCGTAGACTCGGCACCGGTTCGGGCATCTGAGTACGGGGAATGTGAGGCCGATATGACCGTTTCCGACCAGTACAGCGTGACCGAGGACGAGATTCGCTTCGGGCATTCCGACGAGGAGCGTCTCTACCAGGCACTGTTCGACTACTGGCATCCGGTCGCCTACACCTCGCAGCTGGGCGATAAGCCCATCTCCGCCAGGCTGCTCGACGAGCAGATCGTGCTGGTCCGGCTGGACGGTGAGGTCCGGGCCTTTCGCGACCTGTGCGTGCATAGGGGCACCGCACTGTCGCTCGGCTGGGTGGAGGACGACTCCCTTCGCTGCGCCTACCACGGCTGGAAGTACGGGGCGGATGGCATGTGCACCGAGATCCCATCCCGGTTCGGCACCCGGATCCCGAAGCGGGCCCGGCTGACCCGCTACGCGGCGGCAGAGGCGGCCGGCCTGATCTGGGTATGCATGTCAGGAGAACCCCGATTCCCGCTCCCCGAGTTCCCCTATAGGGACGATCCGGGCTTCAGGGTGATCGAGGTGCCCTCGTACGACTGGAACTGCTCGATGCCGCGGCGGATCGAGAACTACGTCGACTTCGCCCACTTCGCCTGGGTCCACGACCAGGTGCTGGGTGACCGGAACCACCCTGAGGTCCCGGATCACGGGATCGGCCGGGTGGGCCACGAACTCCGCTTCGACCACCCCCACATGGCCGAACCCGCCGACTCCGGCAAGAACAAGGGCCTCGAGTCCGGCGGCGCGCCCGTGGACGTCCAAATCGACTACCGCCTGTTCATGCCGAACACGATCCTCCTCGATCAGTGGATTCCCCAACTCCAGCAGAGGTACCTGCTGTTCTTCACGGTGTGCCCGACCGGCCGCAAGACGTCGCGGTGCTTCACCTTCATGGGCCGCGACTACTCGCTGGATGAGCAGACCGACCGGGACATGCTCGAATTCAACGAGTTGGTCATCGGCCAGGACCTCCCCATCGTGCAGTCGCAGCGGCCGGAGGAACTCCCGATGGATCTGTCGGCGGAGGTCCAGATCAAGGGCTCCGACCGGGTGGCGGTCGAGTACAGGCGCTGGCTCAAGGAACTCGCCTACAACACGTAGAGGGGGACGCCTCCCTCAACCCGGGCCACAGCATAATGCAGGTTGGCGGGACGGCCGAGCACGCCGGCAGCCTCCTGAACTGCGATCTCCTCAACCCTTCTTGCCGACCACGCCGGACAGGTCGCATCCGTGAAGTTCCTGCAAGAGCCCGAGGAAGGCAAGCACCGGCGGGCTGTAGTGCTGGGCGCGCCGTACCAGGACGTGCGTGGGCAGGTAGACGCGGTGTTTCTCGGCCATCCCGATAGGCAAGAGCCTTCCCATCTCGACCTCGCCCCGGATGGCGCTGCGCGGCAGGAAGGAAATACCGAGGCCCAGCGCCACCATGCGCTTGGTGGCCTCGATGCTGTCGAGGGTGGTCTCGATCTGCGGGACGATGCCCGCCTCGTGACATGCCTGGTTGATGAGCAGGAAGTACGTCGAGCTGGGGTCGTAGAGGATGAGGGGCTGGCGCGCCACCTCCGAGATCCGGGCGTACCCCTTCTCCGCGAAGGGGTGGTCGGGATAGGTCACGAGCACGATCTCCTCGTCATACAGATAGATCGAATGCACGTCCGGATGGACCAGTCCTCGCGCCAGACCGACATCCACCACGCCGTCGACGATCATGGCGAGAACATCGGTCGACCGCCCGGTCCGTATGCGCGCCGAGACCTGCGGGTGGCGACGCTGGAAGCGGTCGAGCGTAGGGGGAAGCATGTACGTCCCGATGGTGCGGGCCGAACCGATGGTGATGGTTCCCTGCTGCTCGTCGAGGGTCTGGCGGACCGCCTCCTGGCCCTTGTCCAGGAACTCGAGGACCCGCTCGGCGAAGGGCAGGAACGCCTCCCCGGCCTCGGTCAGCCGGACACCCCTCCCCATACGGTGAAAGAGCGGGGTACGCAGATCCCGCTCCAGCGACCTGATACGGCCGCTGAGCGAAGGCTGGCTCACGAAGGAGGCGCGGGCGGCTCCGCGGAAGCTGCCGATCCGGGCCGCGGCCAGGAAGGACTCCAGTTCTCTCAATTCCACTCACACCGCCAGACTCGATAGCTATAGCCTATCACTTTGATCGGAAGAAACAGGCTGGCTTTATCGCTGAAAACACCGCATACTCCGCCCGACCCCACCATGCTTACCCGGAGCGATCCCGTCGCGGCGCCACGCGCAGGCAGCGGGAGCGCACGTCAGTCCGAGATAGGTACCCCGGAAGGGACGGAGCCATGTCTGCGAATGGCCGGAACAGGTTCAGGAGAGCAGCCGCTCTCCAAGCCCGTTGGGACCAGGAGGCAAGGTGGGAGGGCATCGAGCGCCCGTACACCGCTCTTGACGTACTCCGCCTCCGGGGCAGCCTCCGGATCGAGCACAGCATCGCTCGAGCCGGCGCTGAACGGCTGTGGGAGCTCCTGGAGACCGATCCCATCATCCGCACCTTCGGCGCCCTGACCGGGGCGCAGGCCGTCCAGATGGTCCGGGCCGGGCTCAAGGCCCTCTACCTGAGCGGCTGGCAGGTCGCCGCCGACGCCAACCTGTCGGGGCAGACCTACCCGGACCAGAGCCTCTACCCGTCCAGCAGCGTCCCGAGCGCGGTCAAGCGCGTCAACAACGCCCTCACCCGGGCCGACCAGATCGCGTCCATCAACGGTGAGGACGGCATCGACTGGTTCGCCCCCGTGGTGGCCGACGCGGAAGCCGGATTCGGCGGCCCCGTCCACGCGTTCGAGCTGATGAAGGCGATGATCGAGGCGGGCGCAGCCGGTGTCCACTTCGAGGACCAGCTCTCCTCCGAGAAGAAGTGCGGGCACATGGGAGGGAAGGTCCTCGTGCCGACCTCGCAGTTCACCCGCACGCTGACGGCGGCGCGGCTGGCGGCCGACGTGATGGACGTGCCGACCGTCATCATGGCGAGGACCGACGCCCGCGACGCCGGGCTCCTGATGAGCGATGCAGACGAACGGGACCGCAGGTTCCTGACCGGGGAGCGCACTCCGGAGGGTTACCACGGGGTGCGAGGCGGGATGGAGGCCGCCACGGAGCGGGCGTTGGCATACGCGCCCCTAGCGGATCTGCTGTGGTTCGAGACCTCGAGACCGGACATCGAGGAGGCTGCCGCCTTCGCGGAGGCGATCCACGCCCGGTTCCCGGGCAAGCTGCTGGCCTACAACTGCTCCCCCTCCTTCAACTGGAGACACCACCTGAGCGATGAGCAGATCGCCACGTTCCAGGATCGGATCGCCGCGCTGGGCTACAAGTTCCAGTTCATCACCCTGGCCGGGTGGCACCTGCTCAACTACCACACCTTCGACCTGGCGAGGTCCTACGACCGCTCGGGTATGGCGGCCTACAGCCGGTTGCAGCAGACCGAGATCGCCTCGGAGCCACTCGGGTACACCGCGACCAAGCATCAGGCCGAGGTGGGCGCCGGTTACTTCGACGAGGTGATGCAGGTCACCACGGGAGGCCGGGCCTCCACCCTCGCGCTGGTGGGATCAACCGAATCCAAGCAGTTCAACTGACCCCATCGGTCTGTAACGAGCCTCACCGCTTGGCGGATGACCGGCGCCCGATAGGGATCCCGCTGGGCGCGGAACGCGAAAATCGCGGCGAGTCGGGTGGCACCCGCCGGGCCCTCCCCCGCCACCACCTTTCCTGGTTCGGAGCGTGGTCGGCCATGCCCGGCCGGCAGCCGGGTAGGCGGTCGCTCCATGAAGCCTCGGTATGTTCCCTGCGGGCCGGCCGAACCGATCGGCAGGACGCCATCGGCCGGTGTAGGTGCTTGGCAATAGGCAACATATAGGAGCGGTGTGACACGTTCTGTCCTGTCTTGCCCAAAGGGGTGGGCTGCTCTTCCTTCTCCGGTGGTCAGAAACGGGGCCGGTGCCTCTCAGCGACATCCTGGGGACCCCTGGAGCATGGACCCGAGAGGGTGTGGCCGGTCGGTTCCGGGAGGGGCGGCGCCTCAGCGGGTCTCGCGGGAGTAGGGAACGGACAGGGCCGACGGGGCGCTGAACCGGCGTGCGGCGGCGGGCCGGGCGGAGATGATCATCAGCGCCACGATGGTCAGGAAGAACGGGAATACGTTCAGCACGTCCGGCGGGATGTCCACGCCGACGATCTGCAGCGAGAAACCCAGGTTGCGGAGGGCGCCGAACACGTAGGCCGCGACCAAGGCTCGCCAGGGCCTCCAGCCGGCGAAGATGACCAGCGCGAACGCTATCCAGCCCAGGCCTGCCGAGATCCCGTGCTGGTAGGTGGAGAAGATGCCGGCCATCAGGTAGGTGCCTCCCATCCCGGCGCCGGCGCCGCCGATCATGGTGTACACGTAGCGGGTCAGACCCACCGAGATACCCACCGTGTCGGCGGTGGCAGGATCCTCTCCCACGGCTCGCACGGCCAGGCCGGCCCGGGTGCGGAACAACCAGAAGGCGGCCACGGCCACCAGCACCCACGACATGTAGACCACCCAGTCGTGGCCCAGAACCAGGGGACCCACCAGCGGTAGATCCCGCATCGCCTCCCCGAACACCGGCTCGAACTTGGAAACGGGCCGGGAGTAGATCAGGGCCGAGTCGTTGAGGCTGCCCACGAAGCTGGCAAACCCCGTTCCTGTCACCACCAGGGCCAGGCCGGACACGATCTGGTTGACGCGGAGGGTCACTGCCAGGTAGGCGTGGATCAGCGCGAACAGCGCTCCCACCACCGCTCCGACCGCCATGGCCAGCGGCAGCGAGGCCTGCTGGGTGCTCATCCAGAAACCGACCACGCCGCCCCCCAGCAGCATCCCCTCGATGCCCAGGTTCATGACCCCCGAATGCTCGGTCATCATCTCCCCCAGACCGGCCAGCAGGATCGGCGTACCGATCACCACCGCCGAGGCCAGCGACAGCAGGAGGACCGATTCGTTCATGACGCCGGCGCCTCCGCCCCGGCCGGCCCCGCCATCCGCTCCACGCGGATGGCGTTACGGAGGAACCACTCACCCGCCACGATGCAAAGGAACAGGATCCCTTCCAGCAGGATGACGATCTCCGACGGGATGCCCAGCACCTGCAGGCCGGGGGCGGCGTTGGAGAAGCTGGCCACCAGGATGGCGACCGGGATGACCCCGAACGGCGAGAGCCGGGCCAGGGCGGCCACGACTATCCCGGTGAACCCGACACCCAGGCTCAGGGCGCGAGGATCCAGATTGCCCAACACTCCCCCCACCTCGATGCCTCCACCCAGTCCGGCCAGGGCGCCGGAGACCATCAGGACCGACAGGATCTTGCGGTCCACCCGCATACCCGAGTAGAGGGCGGCCCTGGGCGAGTCGCCGGTGACCATCACCTCGAACCCCCATTTCGTGTAGCGCAGCGCCCACCAGATGATCACGGTGAACGCCAGTGCGATGATCAGCCCGACATGGAGCCGGCCCACCATGCGGGGCAGGAGCAGCACGTCTTCCACGAACTTGCCCACCGGGAAGGTGGCGCGCCCCGGATCGCGCCAGAAGCTGAAGCTGCTGAAGATCAGGTAGTTCATGATGCCCAGCGCCACGAAGTTGAGCATCAGGGTGGAGATCACCTCGTCCGTGTTGAGATACGCCCTGGGCAACGCCGCCAGGGCCGCGAAGAGGGCGCCGGCGAGTGCTCCCGCCACCAGCATCAGCACTATCCCCGCCGGACCGCCCACCTGGTCGCCCACCCACAGCCCCACGCCGCTGGAAGCGACCGCTCCCAGGATGAACTGTCCCTCGGCGCCGATGTTCCAGACCTTCATGCGGAAGGCCACCACCGCGGCCAGGCCGGTGAAGATGAGCGGCGTGGCGATGATGAGCGTCCCCGTGATGGCGAGACGACCCAAGAATCCCTTCCTGATCATCTCGGTGTAGGCCAGCACCGGGTCCTGGCCGGTTGCCAGCAGGATCAGGGCACCGATAACGAAGGCCAGCGCCACCGAGAAGGTGGGCGCCAGGAACCTCACCGTGCGGGAGGCAACCGGGCGGCTCTCCACGGTGAGCCGGCGGGAACCCAGGGAGAGGTTCACGCCGCGTCCACGGTGCGGCCCGCCATCAGCATCCCAAGCAGGTCGGGATCGGCGCGGTCGCGCGGCAGCCGGCCCATGACCTGCCCCTCGTACAGGACGATCACCTCGTCGGACAGGTCCAGTATCTCCTCCAGGTCCTCCGAGATCATCAGGATGGCGGTCCCGGCCTCGGCCTCCTCGATCAGGAGTTGGCGGATGGCCTGGATGGCCGCAACGTCCAGGCCGCGGGTCGGGGCGGCCGCCACCAGCACCCGGGGCTGGGCCGAGAGCTCCCGGGCCAGGATGGCCCGCTGGATGTTGCCGCCGGACAGGAGGCTGGTGGGCAGCGCTCCCCGGACGCCGCGGATGTCGAACTGCTTCTCAAGGGTGCGGGCCCGGTACTCCACCGCCTGCTTCGACAGCACCGGACCCCTAGAGAGGGGAGGCTGCCGGTAGGCCTTGAGGGCCAGGTTGGCGGCCAGCGGGAGCCCGCCGGCCATGCCCGTCCGCATCCGGTCCTCGGGGACGAAGCCCAGCCCGAGCTTGATCCGGTCCAGCGTGCTGGAACGGGTGATGTCGACGCCGCCCATGATGATCTGGCCCCGCTTGGGACGGCGCAGCCCGGTCACGACTTCGGCCAGCTCCCGTTGACCGTTTCCGGCCACACCCGCCACGCCGACTATCTGGGAGGCCCTGACCTCGATCTCCACGTCGCGGATCGCCTCGAGACCGCGGTCTCCCTCGGCGGTGACGCCCTTGATCGACAGGACCGGCTCGCCGGGCGCCGTCCTGGGGCGCTCCGGGACGGACAGATCGCGCCCGACCATCATCCTGGCCAGGGTGGCCGGATCCGCTTCGGAGGTTGGCATGGCGCCCACCTTCCGGCCGTCCCGGAGCACGGTCACCCGGTCGGCCACTGCCATCACCTCGTCGAGCTTGTGGGTGACGAAGATGATCGCCTGCCCGTCATCGGCGAGGGCGCGCAGCGTGTGGAAGAGGTTCTGGGACTCCTGCGGGGTCAGCACGGCGGTAGGTTCATCCAGGATGAGGATGCGAACCCCGCGGTAGAGGAGCTTGAGGATCTCCACCCGCTGCTGCTCGCCGACGGAGAGCTGCCACACGGCCGCCTGGGGAGACACCTCGAGACCGTACCGGCGGCCCAGTTCCCCCACCTGGCGCTCCAGCGACCTCCGGGAGGTGAAGAAGCCCGTCTCGGGATGGCCCAGGGTCAGGTTCTCGGCCACCGTGAACCGGTCCACCAGACGGAAGTGCTGGTAGACCATGCCCACGCCGTGGTCCAGAGCCTGGTGGGGGGAACTGAGATCCACCGGTTCCCCGTCCAGGTGGATCTCGCCGCTGTCAGGGTGGTAGAGGCCGGCCAGGACCGAGCACAGGGTCGACTTGCCGGCCCCGTTCTCCCCCAGCAGGGCGTGTATCTCGCCCCACCGCAGGTCGAAGTCGACGTCCTCGTTGGCGGCCACCCCGAAGAAGTGCTTGGTAATCCCCGTTAGCCGCGCCGCCTCTCCGGAGGGAACCTCCGGCACCGATTCAGCCATGCACGATCAACCGGCGGGGATCTCCCCGATGACTCCTTCGATCAGCCACTGGCAACACAGGGTGCGCTCCTCCCATGGGATCGTTCCGCCCTCGGGAATGACCACGTTGCCCTGGTTGTCCGTGATCGGGCCAGCGAAATAGTCCAGCGTGCCGTCCACGATCTCCTGGCGCCGCTGCTCGACCAGGGCGATGGTCTCGTCGGTCACCGCCGATCCGAAGGGGGCCATGCCGATCATGTCGTCCCTGAGCCCGCCGTAGGTGAGGGCGGGTTCCCAGGTGCCGTTGGCCAGGGCCTGCGCCTGGGACAGGTAGTAGGGGCCCCAGTCGAAGGTGAATCCCGACAACCACGAGTTGGGCGCGATTCCCGAACCGTCGATCCCGTAGTGGATGTAAGGGATCCCGGCCGCTTCGGCCACGCTGGCCACGGCCGGGGCATTGACCTCGGCGGCGAGCAGGTCGGCTCCGGCGTCCACAAGGGCCTGGGCGGCCTGCTGCTCGGCGGGCGGGTCGTACCAGCTGTTCACCCACACGACCTGGATCTCGATGTTGGGGTTCATCTCCCGGGCGCCGATCATAAAGGCGTTGACGCCCCGGACCACCTCTTCGATGGCGAAGCCGCCCACGTACCCGATGAACTCCACGCCGGGCTGGGAGCCGGCCACCAGGCCGTCCAGGTAGCGGCCGTCCTCGGTGGCGCCGTCGTAATGGCCCACGTTGGGGGCGGTCTCGTAGCCACCCCACGACAGGTAGACGGTGTCCGGATAGTTGGGAGCGACCGTGAGGACGTCGTCCTGGCACCAGGTGGTGCAGATGACCAGGTCGTAGCCCTGGGAGCCGAAGTCCTCGAAGGCGGCCTGGAACTCGGATCCGGGCGACACGTTCTCCACGTAGGTGGTCTCGACCCCGTCCATGTTGGCGATGAGGTACTGGCGACCGTTCTCGTGCGCCTCGTTCCACCCGCCGTCGTCGATCTCGCCGTCATATATGAACGCGACCCGCAGTGGCTCCTCGGGAGCAGCGGTGGTGGCGGGCGCCGCCGTCGTCGCCGGGGCAGCCGTGGTGGTCGTCTCATCCGCCTCGTCGCCCCCGCACGCACCGGCAACCAGCGCCAACGCAAGGAGCGCGAAGGTCACCGCCCTGAACTTCCGCATATCGAGCCTCCAGACTCCGCCTATGAGAGCATGATCCTACTTGATGACATCAATACAGGCCACCGGCCGGGCGGGGCTCAGCGCCTCCTCAGGCCCAGGAACGGGAGGTCGGCCATCGTCGGGGGAGCCGGATCCATCAGGGTTCCGGGTGTGCCAGCCGCGCGCCAACTTACCAGATGACGCGCAGGATGTGTTGCGTAGTATATGCATCACGTCTACGATGGCAGAAATGGCGAAACCCACGAACATCCTGCTGGACGCATACCTCCGAGCCGCGGCGAGGCGCCTCGCAGCCGAGAGAGGCTTGAGCGTATCGGCCTACATCCGGGAACTGATCCGCGCGGACGACATCGGCGAGCGGGCCTCCGGCTGCGATATCTCGCCACTCGTCGGCATCCTGGGGAAAGGGGCGGAGCCGACCGACATCGCCCGTGATAAGCACATCATGGTGCGGCAAGCCTTCAGCGAGAGGTTCACCAGGCAGCCGACCCGAGCAAGCCGCGAGTGAGCCGCGTCTTCGTCGACACCAGCGCGTGGTACGCGGTCGCAGCGGCCGACGACGCCTCCCATGAACGCGCCGCACGGATCCTGGGCGAACATGCAGGCCGGCTCGCGACCACAGACCACGTGCTCGTCGAAACGTGGGCCGTTGCTCGCAGCCGGCGACACCGCGCCGCGGCGGATGAATTGGTGGCGACAATCCTGGACGGCGGTCTCGCCGATGTCCTCACGGCCGCACCGGAGGACATAAGGACCGCGCTGCGAATCGCCGACCTGTTCGACGACCAAGACTTCTCGATGGTCGACAGGACGAGTTGGGCGGTGATGGAACGCCACGGCATCCACGAGGCCGTGGCATTCGACATCGACTTCTCTGTCTACCGTTACGGACCGGGTCTCCGCCGAGCCTTCACCGTCCACCGGTGACAGCCGCTGCCCACTGAGGAAAGCGAGAGACTGTGAGGGGTCTCGTCAGCTGACAGCCTGGGAACCGGCCCAGTTGGAGGACCAGGGGGTGGCGCTGCTCCGGGCGGTCCGCCCGTGGAAGGGCGTGCCGATGATGCCGTCGGGCCGGAACCGGCTGGCCCGGGCCCTCCTCCACTCCTGATCCGCCGCCATGTCCGAGATCCTCCCTGCCCGTGATCCCGCATTGTCGCATGCGTGCCTGTTAGACGCCGGTTGTAGAGTGGCGACCGTGCTGAGCCAAGTCAAGACCGAATTTGCTCGCGAGCCGGCCAGCGGCTCCCGGCAAACTGATGAAACCCGTTCGATCATGGCCATCCCGCTCCACCATCCCGGGCGCGCCAGGTGAAACCCCCGCCCTTCCGCTACGCCCGCCCGGGCAGCCTCAACGAGGTGCTCCGGATCCTGGCCGAGCACGACGGCGGCGCCCGGGTGCTGGCGGGCGGCCAGAGCCTGATACCGCTGCTGAACTTCCGCCTGGCCCGGCCCGAGGTCCTGGTGGATATCGCCATGGTGGACGAACTGTCCCACCTCACAGTCGAGGACGGAGTACTCCGCATCGGCGCCTCCGTGACCCAGCACGCCGCCGAGACCTCGGACGAGGTGGCCCGCCACTGCCCGCTGCTAACCAAGGCCCTGCCGCTGGTCGGTCACCTCCAGAACCGGGCGAGAGGAACCGTGGTGGGGAGCATCGCCCATGCCGATCCTTCAGCCGAGCTGCCCGCGGTCGCTCTGGCACTCGGCGCCACCATGGTGGTCCGGTCGGCGACGGCCGAGCGGATCATCCCGGCCGACCAGTTCTTCCTCGGTCCGTTCACCACCGCTCTGGAACCGGACGAGATGCTGTTGGAGGTCCGGTTCCCAGCCGGGACTGCGGCCCGGACGGCCATCACGGAGATCGCTCCCCGGTCCGGCGACTTCGCCATCGCCGGTGCGGCCGGAAGGCTCACCGCCACCGATGACGGCACGGTGGCGAACGTCGCCCTGGCCCTGTTCGGAGTGGGCGCCGTCCCCCAGCGCCTACCCGAGGTGGAGCGCCTGCTGGAGGGCGAGAACGTCACCCCCGAGGCGCTCGACGAGGCGGCGCGCATCACCACGGCAACCGCCGAGGCGGGCTCGGAGGATGTTCACGCCGATCCGGCCTACCGGGCCCGGGTGGCCGGCGAGCTGACCCGCCGCATCGTGGAGGAGATGGCCGCATGAAGCCGGTACCCGACCCGACCGGACGCCTGGCGGTGTCGATGGTGGTGAACGGCCGGACCGTCGAGCGCACCGTGGACAGCCGCAGGCTCCTGGCCGACCTGCTGCGTGATGATCTCCGCCTCACAGGGACCCACCTCGGCTGCGAGCACGGTGTCTGCGGCGCCTGCACGGTGCTGGTGGACGGCCGGCCGGTGCGGTCGTGCCTGATGCTGGCGGTCCAGGCTGATGGGCGCGAGGTGACCACCGTGGAGGGCATCACCCCGGAGGACGGCCTCAGCCCGATGCAGCAGGCCTTCAAGGACCACCACGGCCTCCAGTGCGGCTTCTGCACCCCGGCTTCCTGATGACCCTGGCCGGCGTCGAGCCGGACGAGCACGCTGACGAGGAGAGCGTCCGGGATCTACTGGCCGGCAACCTGTGCCGCTGCACCGGTTACGAGGGGATCGTCGACGCGGTGATGGCCGGATGGGGTCGATCCCGATGACCGCCCGTCCCACCCACATCGGCGCCCTGGTGGCCCGGGTCGAGGACGACCGCCTGCTATCGGGAGCCGCGCGCTTCGCGGCCGACATCTCGCTGCCCCGGATGCTGGAGGCGGCCTTCTACCGGAGCCCGCTCCCCCATGCGCGGATCGAGGCGGTGGGCATCGGGGACGCCCTCGATGTGCCGGGCGTATCGGGACCGTTCACCGCGGCGGACATGACGGACGTCTCGCCCTTCCCCGACTTCGACGAGTATGCCCGGCCGGTCCGCATCTTCCCCCTCGCCAGGGAGCGGGTCCGGTACGTCGGAGCGCCCATCGCGGTGGTGGTCGCCGACGACCGCTACCGGGCCGAGGACGCCTGCGAGCTGCTGGAGGTCGACCTGGACCCCCTCGATCCGGTGGTCACCACCGACGCAGCCCTCGCCCCCGATGCCCCGCTCCTCTATCCCGACTGGCCCGACAACGTGGTGATCGACTTCCCGGTCGACAACCCGGATGCAAACGCCGAGTTCGACGGCAGGATGACCGTCTCGGGACGGTACGAGGTGGGGCGCCACACCGGGGTGCCGATGGAGACGAGGGGTGTGGTGGCCGAGTTCCGCGAGGGCCGGCTCACGGTTTGGAGTACCACCCAGTTCCCGCACATCGCCCGCACCATGCTGTCCTACTGCCTCCCGCTGGACGAGAACGACATCCGGGTGATAGTCCCGGACGTCGGCGGAGGGTTCGGCGTCAAGGCCGAGTTCTACCCCGAAGAGGTCACCATCCCGTGGCTGGCCATGAGGCTGGGTCGGCCGGTGCGGTGGATCGAGGATCGCCGGGAGCACCTTCTCGCCACCTGCCACGCCCGGGACCTGGTGCTCGACATCGAAGCGGCGGTTGACGGCGACGGGCGCTTCCGGGCAGTGCGGGGAATGGCCATCCAGGACCTGGGCGCCGCGGAGATGTACCCCTACGGATTCTCGCCCGCCTTCACCGCCATCGGCCACATAACCGGCCCCTACCGGATCCCCCACCAGTCGGTGGGCCTCGTGGCCGTGGCGACCAACAAGACCCCTTGCGGCGCCTACCGGGGCTTCGGCATCCCGGAGGCCGCCTTCGCCATCGAACGCCTCATGGACAAGGCGGCCGACCGGCTGGGAATCGGCCGCAACGAGATCAGGCGCCGCAACCTCATCGGCCAAGACGACATCCCCTACACCACCTCGGCCGGAGCGATCATCGACTCGGGAAGCCACCGGGAAGCCTTCGAGGAGACGGTGCGCGTCACGGCCGAGCGGGTGGAGCACTGGCGGGCCAATCTGGCGCACGACTCCCGCATCAAGGTCGGGTCGGGCGTGGTCAACTACCTCGAAGGCGTCACGCCCACGTATTACATGACCACCGGACACTGGACCGCCTTCGACTCCTGCTCGGTGCGGGTGAACCCCGACGGGACCGTGGTGGTGTCGGTGGGGGTCTCAACATCGGGCCAGGGCCTGGAGTCCATGCTGGTCACCCTCACCGCCGAAGCCCTCGGCGTCCGCCGCGATCAGGTCCGGGTGGTGATGGGCGACACCGACCGCACCCCCTACGGGCTGGGCAGCTGGGGAAGCCGGAGCACCAACGTGGCGTCGGGTGCCCTCCGAATCGCCTCCGACCTGCTCCTGGACAAGGCGACCCGGATCGCCGGGCATCTGCTCGAGGCCTCCCCGGAGGACATCGAGGTCTACGACGGCGCCCTGAGCGTGCGGGGTAGCCCCGGCGCCTCGGTCACCTGGCAGCAGGTGGCCACGGCGGCCAACATCCGCACCGTCGATCTGCCCGAGGGGGTGGAGCCCGGTCTGGAAGCGTCGGCCACCTACGAACCGCCGGGGATAGAGCACGTTCCGGACGAGTTCGGACGGGTCAACGCCGCCGCCACCTACACCAACGCCAGCCACGCTGCGGTGGTGTCGGTCGATACCGGCACGGGGCAGGTCAGGGTGCTCGAGTACATCGTCGCCCATGACTGCGGGACGGTCATCAACCCCCAGATCGTCCGGGGACAGGTCGTGGGCGGGATCGCCCAGGGAATCGGCGGCGCCCTGCTCGAGCAGCTCCACTACGACGAGTGGGGAAACCCCCAGTCGACCTCCTTCCTGGACTACCACCTGCCCGGCGCCACCGAGATCCCGGCCATGCAGGTGCTCCACTTCGAGTCGCCGGCCCCCGAGATGCCCTGGGGCGCCAAGGGCGCCGGCGAGGCGGGGATCATCGGCCCGGCCCCGGCCATCGCCGCTGCCGCGGAGGACGCACTGTCCGACATCGGAATAGCCGAGATCAACCGCACCCCGATCACCGCGCCCTACGTGCTGGGTCTCATCCCGGCCTCGTAATACCCATCCGGCTACGCTCCCGCCCATGTCAGCATTGAGCCCACGGGACGAACGACTGCTCCGGCGGGCCATCGAGGTGTCGGCCCGGTCGGTAGCGAACGGGAACACGCCTTTCGGCGCCATTATGGCGGACCCGGCCGGCCGCATCCTCCTGGAGGCGGAGAACACCGGCGTCACGGGCAGGAACACGCTCAACCACGCCGAGACCAACCTCATGAACATGGCGGTGACCACCCTCAACCCCCACCAGATAGCCACCGCCACCCTCTACACCAGCTGCGAGCCATGCGCCATGTGCGCCGGCGCGATGTACTGGGGCGGACTCAACCGGATGGTCTACGGGATGAGCGAACTCGATCTGCTGAAGATCACCGGTGAGGATCCCGGCACCGCCACCATGCGGGGGGTGGGCTGCCGGAACATCCTCCAGAGCGGCCAACGCGACATCGAGGTCATCGGACCCCATCTGGTCGAGGAAGCCTCAGCGGTCCACATCGGGTACTACGACCAGTTCTGGCTGAGCGCCCAGGACGAACGGCTCCTGCGGCGGGCGATCGAAGTGTCCGTCAGGTCGGTCGCCAACGGGAACCTACCCTTCGGGGCGCTGCTGGCCGATCCGGACGGCAACGTCCTCCTGGAAGCGGAGAACAGCGACATCACCGGCAAGAGCCCGCTCAACCATGCCGAGACCAACCTGATGAGAATGGCGGTCGAGAGGCTCACGCCGGAGCAAATCGCCACAGCCACTTTCTATACCAGCTGCGAGCCCTGTGCCATGTGCAGCGGCTCCATGTACTGGGGCGGGATCAACCGCCTGGTCTACGGGATGAGCGAGGCGGATCTGCTGGAGTACACGGGCGGCCACCAACTCAACCCGACCATGACCGGGGTGGGCTGCCGGGCCGTACTCCAGAGCGGCCACCGCGAGGTTGAGGTGGAGGGCCCCTTTCTCATCGACGAAGCCTCCGTGATCCACCGGACCTACTGGAGCACCTGAACCGGGAGTCGAGCGACCGACTTCCGCGTTCACGCATCCTCCTCAGCACTCGCCGCCCGCCCGGCCGCCAATCCGACCGGATAGGATCAACCTGAGTTTTCCCGTCAGCCCGAAAGGAGAACGCCGTTGCGTAGAGTTCCCACCACTGCCGCCGCCGGCGCGGATCTGGTACCGATGTTCAAGGACCACATGGAGTTGTGCGGGGTAGGCCCCGGACAGACCGTGATGGCATTCACCAACACGCAGAGCAACCCCGCCTATGTCACGGCCCTGATGGCAGCGGTGAAGGTGCTGGGAGGCGACTTCTTCCAGATCATGGTGGCCGCCGACGACTCCTGGATGAAGTCGCGCACCATCGTCGAGGCCTGGAAGGGGTGCGACCTGGTGGTGGGGTTCCTGGCCAGCATGGGATCGCACTGGATCTACTCCGACGCCCACAACGAGGCCTTGGAGTCGGGCGTCCGGTCCCTGATGATCGAGGAGCCCGAGGACCACCTGCGCCGCCTCTTCCCGCTTCCGATCATCCGCGAGCGCGGCGAGGCCAGCGTGCGGTACATGGCGACGTCGGACACGATGCGGGTCCAGTCCGAAGCGGGAACGGACCTGACCGTCTGCTACGCGGGCCGGCCCCTCGGGTGCCAGTACGGCTACACCGACGAACCGGGACGGTGGGATCACTGGCCGTCGGGGCAGTGCGGGGTGGCGCCGCTGGAGGACTCGGCGGAGGGCACCCTGGTGGTGGACGCCGGAGATGCGCTGCTGCCGATGGGCAAGTACGTCGAACAACCGATCCGCATGGAGCTACGGGAGGGGAACATCGTCTCCATCGACGGGGGCGCCGACGCCCGGCTTCTCAAGGACTTCTTCGAGATGCCCAAGGACAAGCGGGTCTACGGCTTGTCCCACATCGGCTGGGGGTACGAGCACCGGGCCAACTGGAACGCCCTCGGCCTCCGTTTCTGGGAAGGCGGAGGCGTGATGGACACCGAGAGCTACTACGGGAACATGCTGATCGCGTTCGGCTCCAACTTCTTCCGCAAGCTCGGAGGCAACAACCGGGTTAACTTCCACTTCGACATTCCGACCCGCAACCACTCCATCTGGATCGGGGACACCCAGATCATCGACCGAGGCAGCTTCGTGGTGCCCGGGTTCGAACTGGAATAGCGAGGCCCCGACCATGCGACTCAAGGACAAGGTCGCCGTCGTCACCGGATCCTCTCGTTCCATCGGACGGGCGATCGCCGTCGGATACGGGTGGGAAGGCGCCAAGGTGGTGGTCAACTACCGGAGCGACGAGGGTGCCGCCGATTCGGCGGTGGCCGAGATCGAGGCGGCGGGCGCCGAGGCCATCGCGGTTCGAGCCGACACCTCGTCATCCGATGACGTGAACGGCCTGATCGGCGCGGCCGTGGACCGTTTCGGGCGGATCGACATCCTGGTCAACAACGCCGCCATCCTGATCCGGACGCACTTCCTCGATATCGAGGAATCGGAGTGGGACCGGATCATGGAGGTGAACCTCAAGGGGTTCTTCCTGTGCTCCCAGACGGCGGCGCGGCAGATGGTCCGCCAGGGTGATGGTGGCGTCATCATCAACATGTCCTCGGCGGGCGACACGCTGGCCGGGAAGGACCTGGCCCACTACTGCGTGGCAAAGGGAGGGGTGCGGATGCTCACCCGGCAGTTGGCCTTCGAGCTGGCGTCCCACGGGATCCGCGCCAACGCCATCGCTCCGGGACTGATCGAGACGGACCTGAACCGGGCGGATCTGGCGGATCCCGAATTCCGCGAGTACCGGCTGTCCATGATCCCGCTGGGGATCATCGGGGTTCCCGAGGACATAGTGGGCGCGGCGGTCTTCCTGGCCTCTGAGGACTCCAGGATGGCCACCGGATCCACCGTCTACCTGGACGCCGGCCAGACCATCTTCTGACCGCCGGGGCGCTACCGGCCCGGTCCCACTTGCCGCGTCGGGGTCCTCCTCCGCTGTCACGAAGGCGGGGGAACAGCCTCACCCGTTTCTCCCACTGTCCCGTGTCTCTGGTTCGCCACGACCGTGACCTGTAACCGTCGTGAGCGGTGCGGGCCCTGTGCCCGAACAAGAGGGTTGAACATGTCACAGACCCGCCGCACACTGTCCGGCAGTCACAAACACCGCCGATTTCTTGCTGTTCGACGTCGAGGGAACCGGAACCGGGATCAATTCGGGAGCGGACCCGCGGGGGG
>VXMM01000034.1 GCA_009841105.1 Acidimicrobiia bacterium
TCGACGCCATCCGCCGCGAGGTCGGCATGGTCTTCCAGCAGTTCAACCTGTTCCCCCATCTCACGGTCCTGCAGAACATCACCTTGGCGCCGATCTGGGCTCGCAACCGGACCCGGTCGGCTTCCGAGGCCGCCGCCATGAAGCTTCTCGAGCGGGTGGGCATACCCGAGCAGGCACACAAGTACCCGGGCCAGCTATCGGGAGGCCAGCAACAGCGGGTGGCTATCGCCCGGGCCCTGGCCATGAACCCGAAGATCATGCTCTTCGACGAGCCCACCTCGGCGCTCGACCCCGAGATGATCAAAGAAGTCCTGGATGTGATGAAGGAACTGGCCGAGTCGGGTATGACGATGATCGTGGTCACCCACGAGATGGGCTTCGCCCGCGAAGTCGCCGATCGAGTCCTCTTCTTCGACTACGGGATGGTGGTGGAGGAAGGAACGCCGGAACACTTCTTCCACAACCCGCAGCACGACCGAACCAAACTGTTCCTCAGCCAGATCCTTTAGCTAGTTTCTAAGTCTGTAGTTGCTAGTCTCTAGTTGAGTATTCGTAGCTAACCATAACTAGCAACTAACGACTAGTAACTAGCAACTATTCGGTTGCGCCTTCCTTGAACATGTCGCCGATCGCTGCCACCGCGCCCAGCACCCCCGACGTGTCGAGCGGCAGGAAAATCTTGGTGGCCTGGCCGTCGGCGATGCCCTGCAGGGCCTCCAGGTATTTGATAGCGATCAGGTCATCGGTCGGATCGCCGTTGTGGATCGCCAGGAAGACCCTCTCGATGGCCTGTCCCTCACCTTCGGCCACTGTCAGCTTCTGGTACTTGTCGGCGTCGGCCACCCGCTTGATGGCCTCGGCCTCGCCCTCGGCCTGGAGGATCGCGGCCTGCTTGACACCCTCGGCCTTGAGGATGGCGGATCGCTTGTCGCCTTCCGCTTCGGTCACCACGGCGCGGCGGCCTCGTTCCGCCTTCATCTGGCGATGCATGGCCTCGGTCACGTCCGGGGGTGGCTCGATGCGCTGGATCTCGACCCGGACCACCCTGGTCCCCCACTTGTCGGTGGCGTCGTCGAGAATCTGGCGGAGCTTGCTGTTGATCACCTCGCGAGACACCAGGGCCTCGTCCAGCTGGAGGTCGCCGACCACGTTACGTAGGTTGGTCTGCGCCAGCTTGGTGATGGCCAGGATGAAGTTGCCAACCGCATACTTGAGCTTCACCGGATCGGTCGCCTCGAAGTAGATCACCGCGTCCACCGTGACCACCACGTTGTCCTTGGTGATGACCTCCTGCGGTGGCACGTCCACCACCTGTTCCCGCATGTCCACCTTCAGGATTCTCTGCACGAACGGAACGACGAACCGGAGCCCGGGCGACACGGTCCTCTGGTACTTGCCGAGGAACTCGATCAGGCCCTGTTCGTAAGGCCGCACGATCCGGAACCCGCTCGCTGCGATCAGCAGCACCGCCAAGGCGATGATGCCTAGAAGCAAGACGCCCGCTACCTCCATCGGATTTCCTTTCTATGTTGTTCTCTAGTGGTCTATTCGACTTCGCTTACTACCAGGCGGGTGCCTCGCAGGGCCACCACTTTCACCCTTTTACCCTCGTCAATGCGCGCTCCTTCGCTGGTAGCGCGCCACTCCTCCGCTTCTACTCTGATCAGCCCGGTGTTGGCGCCGGTGTCGATCGTCTCCAGCACCAGGGCTTCCATCCCGACGTAGCGACCGGGCCCCACCACCAGCCCCCCGTCCTCATCCTGAGCCCTCATGAACCGGCGCACGTACAGGAAGGAAAGCCCGGTGCCAACGAAGAAGAGCAACCACTGGACGATGTCGGCCGCGCCTACCCAGGCGGCCACGGCGGCCAGGCCGGCGCCAATCGCGAACGGGAGCAGGAAGAACCCGGCCGTGACGATCTCCCCGAGACCCATGAGCAGGGCCAGGCCGGTCCACACCCATCTCCAGACTTCGTTGTCCATCATCGTCTCCAGTCTCCATGTGAGGACGGGTCCGCGCCGCAAACACCACTCCCCCGTGACCCATGCTCCGGCAATCCTGCCGTCAAGTCGCTACCGGATGCCTGCTGGGGTACTGATGCTGCCATCCTAAACTGGCACGGCATGTATGGACCCCTGAACGGTGTGCGGGCAGCGCTCGTGACGCTAGCGGTGCTCGCCGCCCTGGGCGCCGCCATCCTCGGACATTGGATAGTCACCCTCGTACTGGGTATCGGGGTCGCCATTCACGGTCTCGGCTGGCTCTACCTCGCCCAACAGGCCAAAACCGAAGACACTAGTTCCTAGTTTCTAGTCTCTAGTTTGTAACTAACAACTAGAACTAACACTGGTTATTCATGTGCCCAGCACCCCCGGCTCGGATCAGGCCACCTCAACTACCTCCTTCCGGAGGTGGCCGGCCTTCACCCAGCGGTTGATTTGTCACCCGGTCGGCGGATGGGGCTGTCAGACGGCATCACTCCGAAGAACAACGAGAACCCAGTCCCGCCACGCGCACAAACCTCCCATCAATAATAATCGGGACTAGCAACTAGTGACTAACAACTAGAAACTAATAGTAACGGGGGAAGCGTGAGAAGTCCTTGGAGCGCTTCTCAACGAAGGCGTCCCGACCTTCCTGGGCCTCTTCGGTCATGTAGCCGAGGCGGGTGGCCTCGCCGGCGAAGACCTGCTGGCCCACCAGACCGTCGTCGATCAGGTTGAAGGCGAACTTGAGCATCCGCTGCGACATGGGGCTCTTGGAGTTGATGGCGTCGGCCCACTTCAGCGCGGTCGTCTCCAACTCCGCATGGGGCACCACCTTGTTGACCATCCCCATGTCAAAGGCTTCGGCGGCGGAGTAGTCGGCGCCCAGGAAGAAGATCTCCCTGGCCCGCTTCTGGCCGACCATGCGGGTCAGGTAGGCGGAGCCGAACCCGGCGTCGAAGGACGCCACGTCGGAGTCGGTCTGCTTGAAGACGGCGTGCTCTTCCGAGGCCAGGGTCAGGTCGCACACCACATGGAGGCTGTGGCCACCCCCGACCGCCCAACCCGGCACCACCGCGATGACCACCTTGGGCATGAACCGGATCATGCGCTGGACCTCGAGGATGTGGAGCCTGCCCAGGCGGGCCGGGTCGATGTCCGCGGCGCGCTCACCCTCAGCGTACATGTAACCGGCCTTACCGCGGATGCGCTGGTCCCCTCCGGAGGAGAATGCCCAGCCGCCATCCTTGGGAGACGGACCGTTACCGGTCAGCAGGACCGTCCCCACGTCGCTCCACTGGCGGGCATGATCGAGGGCGACGTAAAGCTCGTCCACCGTCTGCGGCCGGAAGGCATTGCGCACCTCGGGTCGGTCGAACGCAACCCGAACCGTTCCCTGGTCGACCGCCCGGTGGTAGGTGATGTCGTCGAAGGCGAACCCCTCGACCTCGTACCAGGCTGCCGGGTCGAACAGCTCGGAAACCATCAGGAGCGGGGTACGTCGCCCGGAGCGGCGGCCCGGCAGGCGACCCGGACCCCGTGTGCGCCCACCGCGGCCGCTTGGTCATCTTGATTCTGGTACTGGGGGGTGTCGTAACGAGGGGTGCGATGATCCACCGGTTGCCGCGCCCCTTCCTTCCACAGCGCCGGCCACGCGTAGCCCAACTCCACGATTCCCGGCTGCTCCATGGTCTCGAACAGCTCCAGGGCGTCGCGCATGATCGACCGCTGCATCTCCGGTTGGTCAGGCGGTCCGCAGGTGTGACCCAGCGGGAAGTCGGTGAAGGCGGCCCGCGGCGGGTTGGCCGATGCGGTGATCGAGTGGGCGCTGGTCATAGACAGAGTGGGCACGCCCTTGGCCTCGATCGCCCTGCTGACCAGCCCAACTGACTGGTGGCACACCGGTCAGACCGGCACCAGCAGCACCGCGTCGACCTCCATTTCGAGGGTGCGGTCCACCAGAACCGGGATCAATTCGGAGGCCAGCCGGCGCTGCGAGTAGATGCCACCCATGAAGGTGAGCGCCAGCGGCGCCAGCTCCCCCACCCTTCCTTCAGCGACCAGGGAACGAAGGGTGTCGACCGGGAAGACCACGTTGGGATCCCGCCGGGCGGCGGCCGGGTCGAAGGCGAAATGGGTCACCCGGATCTTGGCGGTGTCCACATCGGTGGGAATCTCCCGATGGGTCACGTCATCGCGGTGGGTGAAGGCCACCTGGCCGTGCCGGTAGATACCACCGGAGGCGATGAGCCCCAGCCGGGCTTCCGAGAGCGGCCTGTCGAGCGTGGCCCACGAAGGCGGATCTTCGTTGAGGGCCCAGCGGTACGGCGGGTAGCCCAGCCCGGCGTAGGTCTCCCTGGTCAGGGCGATGTAGTCGATCGGTCTGCGGTCGGGCTCGGCCATCGTCCCGATTGTAGGACGTTAGGGTCAGGCATTATGTGGAAGGTTCCGGAGCCGAACTCGGTGCAGAGTGTTCCCATGGAGGACGGCACCCGGACCACCCTTCGTCGCCATGGGAATCCCTCGGGTCCACGGCTCGTTATGAGCCACGGCAACGGGCTGGCCATTGACCTCTATCTACCCTTCTGGTCGATCTTGGCAAGAGATTTCGATCTCATAATCTATGATCTGCGCAATCATGGCTGGAATAACGTAGGGCACATCGAGTATCACAACATACCCACCTTTATAAAGGACCATGATCAGGTTCTGGAAGCCATAGATAGTGTTTTCGGCCGGAAACCAAAGATAGGCATCTTCCATTCGCTGTCCGGCCTGGTGAGCCTCCTGTCACCTACAAGGGGGAGCGGCTTCGCCGCACGGATCCTGCTGGATCCCCCCCTATGCACGCCTGGCAGGAGCTACGAGGAGTTCGACATAGCCGCCTCGCAGACAGCTGCCATGGCGCGCCGTCGTGCGAACCGGTTCAGCTCGTACGATCAGTTCGCGGACTTGCTCAGCTTCGCGCCTGCCTTCGCTCAGGTAGTCCCCGGGGTACTTGACCTGATGGCGAGGACGACCCTCCGCAAGGAGAGCGCCGGCGATATGTACACGCTCAGATGCCCCCGAGAATACGAGGCACGGATAATCGACTATGCAAGCTCGTACTCGGTGCTGGTTGACTTCAACGATCTTGCCTGCCCCACCAAGGTCTTAGGGGCTGACCCGCTGGTGCCGTACTCTTACCTACCCACCCTCGACCTCAGCCACATAATGAGCGTCGATTACGACTTTCTCCCGGACGCCACTCATTTTCTTCCACTCGAGCGGCCGGAAGAATGTGCGGCGATGACACGAGAGTTCATCGACTCGCTCGGCACTACTTAGGCATCCGATCCGGGAGGTGGTACGCGCCCGCCTACCACAGCCGGACAAACTCACTAGCCCGAGAGACCCCGGGATGTGGGCCTCTTCTACGCTGATGTTCGGAGCTTATGCGGCCTTGCCGTCCAGGAAGCCCACGACTTCGCTCAGCGTCTTGAGGGAGGTGCACTCCTCAACGGTGAATTCGACGCTGAACTCTTGGGACACCAGCTTGGCCAGGGCAACGATATCCATCGAGGAGACGCCGGAATCGATCAGGCTGATGTTCAAATCATCCGGAATGGAAAGAGGCTGTCCATCAACCTCTATATTCTCGTTGACCAGAGTCGTAAGCCGTTCTGCGGTAGATGCCATGGATTATGTACCCTTCAGATCGCGTGCTGTCTTAGCCAGTATACAGTAGCCGTTATGGCCAATCCAGACCGACCGGCGGCCGGGCAGCCCATAGCAATCGTTGGTATGGCGTGCCGGTTCCCCGGCGCGGACAACCTGGAGTCCTTCTGGCAGGTCCTGGCGGAGGGCCGCAACACCGTGACGGAGGGAATCCCCGGCTCCGGTGGGGTACGTCTGACTGATCTGTTCGACGACCCCGAGCGTCGGAACGAAGCATGCCGTTTCGGCGCTTTCGTAGAGGGAATCGACCTGTTCGACGCCGCCTTCTTTCGTATCTCCCCGGTCGAGGCGGAACTCCTGGACCCGCAGCAGCGCATGATGCTGGAGGTGAGTTGGCAGGCGCTCGAGGACGCTGGCATAGATCCGGCCCGGCTGAGTGGGACCCGCACGGGTGTCTACACCGGGATCAGCAACGACGAGTACCGGATGATGGTCGTGGACGCGCTCAAGCCCAGCGAGGCGGCCGCATGCCTGTACGCCCTCAGCGGCACCAACCTGAACGGCGCCAGCGGGCGTGTCTCCTACGTCCTGGGACTGATGGGGCCGGCCAAGGCGGTGGATGCGGCCTGCGCGTCGTCCCTGGTGGCGGCGCACGACGCGGTGGCCGACCTCCAGCAGGGCAAGGCCGATCTGGCCATCGTGGGCGGCGTCCAGGCCATCCTCAATACCCGGATCTACGAGCTGAGAGCGGACGCGATGATGCTGTCCCCGGACGGGCAGTGCAAGACGTTCGACGCCTCCGCCAACGGGTACGTGCGGGGTGAGGGTTGCGGGGTCGTCGTCCTGAAACGGCTGAGCGAGGCAGTGGCCGACGGCGACCGGGTTTGGGCGGTCATCCGGGGTGCGGCGGTCAACCACGGGGGCGCCAGTACCGGCCTCACCGTCCCCCACACGCCCGCGCTGGAACAGGTGATGGAGACTGCCCTATCGGATGCGGGCGTTCGTTCGTCGGAGATCGACTACCTGGAGGCGCACGGCACCGGGACCGCGGTGGGCGATCCGATCGAGATCGATGCCGTGGCCAACGTCTTCGCAGCAGAACGCCGGCCCGGCCGGCCCCTGCTCATCGGTTCTGTCAAGACCAACATCGGCCATCTTGAGTCGGCCGCGGGCATCGCCGGACTGATCAAGGCGGCGCTGGTGGTGAACCGGGGCGTGATCCCCAAGCACCTGCACTTCCATGATCCCCACCCGGATGTCGACTGGGACCGGCTGCCCCTGAAGGTCACCTCCTGCCGGATGGACTGGCCGAGCGAATACCCAGGACCGCGGCTGGCCGGGGTGAACTCCTTCGGCATATCCGGGACGAACGCCCACCTCGTGGTGGAGGAGCATCGCGACCCGGATGCCGAACGCGGCCGAGAACCCCGGACAGCGGGCGCCGCGCAGGTCGTACCGGTGTCCCTGCCTCCACCGGTGGCCGGTATCCCGTTGCCGGCCGAAAACCTCGGTCATCGCCGGACCCGTCTCCTGCCCCTGTCGGCCAGGTCCGGGAAGGCACTCGGCGAGCTTGCAGAGCGTTACCTGTCCTGGCTCGATGACCGGACCGCCGGGTCGAGCCTGGCGGATGTGGCCTGGACAGCGGGTATCGGCCGCAGCCACTTCAACCACCGGGCCGGCCTCGCCTTCACGGACGCAGACTCGCTGCGGGCCGGGCTGGCCGCCCTGGCGGAGGACGCCGAGGGCTCGGAGGCCCGCGCCGCGACCAGGGTGGCCTTTGTCTACACGGGGCAGGGGAGCCAGTGGGCCGGCATGGGCCGGGACCTGTACGAGAGCGAGCCGGTGGCGAGGGCGGTGCTGGATCGCTGCGAGGAGGTGTTCCGCGAAGCGAGGGGCGCCTCGCTGCTCGACGTGATGTTCGGTCGGCCGTCGGCGGAGGGGGACTTGGGCGACACGGCGTGGGAGCAACCTGCCCTCTACGCGCTGGAGTGCGCGCTGACAGCGCTCTGGGCCTGTGCCGGCGTCCGCCCGAGCGTGGTGATGGGGCACAGCGTCGGCGAACTGGCCGCGGCACAAGCAGCCGGAGTCTTCAGCCTGGAGGACGGGATGAGGTTCGCCGCGGCGCGCGGTTCCCTGCTGTCCGGGACCAGTCCCGGCGCCATGGCCGCGGTCTTCGCGCCGGCCGAACGGGTCGAGTCGGTGGTCGGCAGCATGGACGGATCAACGAACGGCGCCGGCGTGAGCGTCTCGGCCTACAACGGCGCTCATCAGGTGATCAGCGGTCCGGCTTCGGGGATCGATGCCCTCCTGGATCGCTTGGACTCGGAGGGAGTCAGGGCCAGACGGCTGAACACGACCAGGGCATTCCACAGCGCGCTCGTGGAGCCGGCCCTCGACCAGTTGGAAGCGGCGCTGGACGGCGTGGCGATACAGGCCCCGGCCGTAACGGTTATCAGCAACCTCACAGGTGGGCCGGTCGAGCGTGGTGCGGCGCTCGACGGCTCCTACTGGAGGCGCCATGCGCGGGAGGCCGTGGCGTTCGCGGGCGGGGTCCGGGCTCTGGGGGCACTCGACGTGGACCTGGTGGTGGAGGTAGGACCACATGCGGTGCTGGGTCCGATGGCGACGCTGGCCTGGCCCGACCGGTCCGATGAACGGAAGGCCTCGGGGGCTCCCGTCGTGCTGGCCAGCATGCGGCGGCCGCCCCGGAAGGGTTCATCGTCCGAGCCGGCCACCAGCTTCGTGGATGCGGTGGCGGAAGCCTATGCAGCCGGGCTGGAGATCTCCTTCGAGGGGTTGTTCGCCGGTGAGACGCGGCACAGGGTCTCGCTGCCGGGCTACCCGTTCCAGCGCGAACGCTACTGGCTGGAACCGGCGAAGCGGCGGCGCACGGAGGCCGGTCACCCCTTACTGGGCGTTCGGTACGAGTCCGCGCGAGGCGAGGTGACCTTCGAGACGGAAGTGTTCCCGTCGGATCCGGCCTGGCTGGAGGACCACCGGGTCTTCGGCAGGCTCGTAGCGCCGGGCGCTTTGTACGGCGCCATGGCGGCCACCGCGTCGGTGGCCGAGGGCGGCGGCTCGGTGGTCATGGAGGACATGCAGCTGCACAACCCGCTGGTGTTTCCCGAACCGGCCTCCGGGAACGGCGCCGGCGAGGAAGGCCGGACGATGCAGGTCGTGCTGGACGACCCCAAGCAATCTCCGTCCCGCCGCGTCCAGATCTACAGCAGGGGGAACGAAGGGGAGTGGACGCTACATGTCGAGGGCCGGGTGTCGGCCGGCGCCCCGATGCCGGGAGCCGGCGAGAGGATCGATCTGGACGAGGTGGCAGCCCGTCTGGCGCCGGCTGACGTCCCTGGCTACTACCGCGCCAAGTCCGAAACCGGAATCGACCTCGGTCCGTCGTTCCGGACGCTGGGGAGGGTCTGGTCCGGGCCGGGCGAGGCGGTCGGTGAGGTGCTCCTGCCGGAAGTACTGGGCCGCAACCGTCTGGATGTGCACCCGCTGGTGCTGGACGGCTGCTTCCAGGTGGTGGGCATCGCCCGCAACATGGTCGGAGGCCCGGAGGAGGCGACTTACCTACCGTTCGGCTGGGACGGGTTGTGGCTGGCCGGGGGACTTCCCGACCGCGTGTTCTGCCATGTGCGCATGAACGAGGCCCCGCAGGGTACCGAGACGGATTCGGGCAGGCAGCCGGAGGTCCTCAGCGGCGAGATGCGCATCTACGACCCGAACGGGATCCTCATCGGCAGGTTGGACGGGTACACGGTGAAGCGCGCCACCAAGGCCGCTTTGCTGTCGGCGTTCGAGGGTGTGGAGGACCTGCTCTACGAGGTCGTCTGGCGCGATCGCTCCCTCGAGTCGGGTCTGCAGCCGGCCGACTTCTTTCCGACCCCTGCCGAGGTGGCAGCCGGCTCGGCGCTCTTCCCCGAGTACCTGTCGGAGGCGGGTGTCGATCCCGATAGCAGGAACAGCCTGCTGGCCGACCTGGAACGGTGGTCGCGTGCCTACGCGCTCTTCAACCTGGAGAAGCTGGGTTGGCGCCGTACACCAGGCGAGGTAGTCGACCCCGAGGAGCTGAGACAGCGCCTGGAGGTGATCCCCGAACACCGGCGCCTCTTCCGCCGGATGCTCGAGATGCTAGCCAAGTCCGGGGTCCTGACCGAGACGGACGGTGGGTTCGAGGTGGTGCTGGGACCCGACGATCCGTTGCCGGAGGAACTACCCCCCGATCCGGAGGCGTTCGCCGAACACATGGCGGGGCTGTACTCCCACGGCCAGACCGAGGTCGGGTTGTTCCGCAGGTCGGGCGGGGCTCTGGCCGATGCGCTGCGCGGTCAGGCGGATCCGCTGACCCTCCTCTTCAGCAGTGGGGAACCCACCGCGGCCGATCTGTATCTCAAGGCACCGGTGGCGCGCGCCGCCAATGCCTTGTTGCGGGACGCGGTCCGGGCGCTCCTGGCCCGGCTCCCGGAGGGACGGAGGCTGCGGGTGATGGAGGTCGGGGCGGGCACAGGATCGGCCACCGCGTCGGTGTTGCCGGAGCTTCCCGCCGGGCGGTTCGATTACGCGTACACGGACATCTCGGCGGGGTTCTTCGCCGAGGCGGAAGAGAGATTCGGCGACGGGGACGGCTGCATCGAGTACCGGCCACTGGACATCGAGAAGGATCCTGTCGCCCAGGGTTTCGTCTCCCATGGCTACGACCTGATCATCGCCTCCAACGTGCTGCACGCCACGCGTTTCCTCGAGGAGACGCTGGGGCACTGCCGGACCCTTCTCGCTCCGTCGGGTCAGCTGGTGGCGCTCGAAAACCTGCGCGGCCTGGGCTGGATGGACCTCACCTTCGGCCAGCTTGATGGCTGGTGGCGGTTCGCCGACGAGCACTACCGCCCCCACCACGCCCTGGCGACCCCCGACGTGTGGCGCCGCGCCCTCGGGGATGCCGGTTTCGAGGGGATCGAGGTCCTGGGGGTCGACGATTCCTTCTCGTTCGAGATGCTCGACAAGGGCGTGATCGTCGCGCAGGGCCCGGCGGAGGTGGAGGAGCCTCCCGGGGTATGGGTACTGACCTCCGGGGGCAACGGAGCCGCCGAGGAGCTCGCGCAGGAGCTGGCAGCGCGGAACCAGACGGTCGTGCTGGCGGGCGGCGGATTGCCGGAGAGCGAGGAGTCGGAGGAGGCCAGGACCTCGGTCATCAGGAAGGCCCTGGATCCGGAGTGCCGGGAATCGTGGAGATCGCTCATCGAGGACCTACCCCAGGATGTGTCCCTCACCGGGGTGGTCCACCTGCAGGGCCTCGCAGGGAGCGGGCCGGAGGCAACCACCTCCGAGATGGCGGGGGACGTACGGCAGGCCGGAGCGAGCGCGCTGGCACTGGTACAGGGCGTGGCTGATTCGGACACGACCCCGGCCAACGGTGTGTGGTTCGTCACCCGCGGTGCGCAGGTGCTGGAGCGGGAGCGGCTCGGGGAGCTGTCCGGCTCGATCCTGTGGGGTCTCGGCAAGGTGGTAACGCTGGAAGCCGCCCATCTCCAACCGCGCATGATCGACCTGGACCCGGACCGCACTGACCCGATGTCCGGCCTCGTTGACGAGCTGTTGTATCCCGACCACGAGAACCACATCGCCCACCGGTCGGGACGCCGCCTGGCGGCGCGCCTGGTCCGGCCCGACACCGTGGCCGGGCGGCTGGCCCTGCCCGAGGCGCCGAACTGGGTATTGGAGCCGGACCGGGACGGCGTGTTCGACCGACCGCAGATCAAGATGTTGCCCGCTCGCTCCCTGGCGCCCAGGGAGGTGAGGGTGGCGGTCGAGGCCTCCGGTCTCAACTTCTGGGATGTCTTCCGTTCGCTCGGCTTCATCGAGGAGGGGGATCTGGGCCGGGAGCTGTGCGGCTACGTGGTCGACACCGGCTCCGAGGTCTCCAATGTCGGCATCGGCGACCACGTGGTGGGGCTCGGGTTCGGCGCCTTCGCCCCCGAGATGGTCACGCACGAGGAGCTGGTGGCGCCGGCGCCCGAAGGAGTGTCCCCCTCCGCCCTGGCCACCGTTCCCAGCGCCTTCGTGTCGGCCGCCCTCTCGTTCCATTACTCGGGGTTGGAAGCGGGCGAACGGGTCCTGATCCAT
>VXMM01000048.1 GCA_009841105.1 Acidimicrobiia bacterium
CGACCACAGCTGCGCCATCGCCGACGACGACACCATCACCTGCTGGGGCAACAACTCCAGTAGGCAGACCCGCGCCCCGGCGGGAACCTACAAGGCCCTCGCCCTAGGCGACGACCACAGCTGCGCCATCGCCGACGACGACACCATCACCTGCTGGGGCAACAACAGCCACCGCCGGTCCCAGGCGCCGGCCGGTACCTACCAGACCCTGTCCGCCGGCGCCGCCCACAGCTGCGCGATCGCGCTTGACGGCACCATCACGTGCTGGGGCAACAACACCAACGGCCAGACCTACGCCCCGGCGGGAACCTTCAAGGCCTTGGCCCTGGGCGACGAACACTCGTGCGCGGTCGCCACCGATGACACCGTCACCTGCTGGCCGCGACCGCCCGAAGGGGTGCGCTGGGTACACGCCGGCAGCTAGCCCCAGTCGCCTCCCGCTCCCGGAGACTTCTGGCGGAGCGATCTCACCTCATGGCTGCTATCTCAGGGTCCTGTCACAGCCTGGATCCCAGCGCCCACTCGCTGGGCCATGGACTGCTCGGACAAGAGCCTGGAACTGGACAGCATCCTGGACCTCGGCAACTCGCTCGAAACGGGCCAGACCTACGCGGTCAGAGTCAACGGCGAAGCCGCGCTCACCTTCACCGCCCCATGGCCCCTATTCCAGCCCACCCGACGGACCCTCTCCCCCTTCGTGTGGACCCCATCCCGGCCGGGCCGGAGGGGGCTGGCAACCGGGAGGTGGTAGCGACGGGGTCAACTAACCGGTAGCGGCCGCCCGGACCAGTGAACATCTGGCCATCAATGAGGCCGCGGACGACACCAGGCACCGTCCCGGCATTCCGAGCAATCACCGACACCAATATCGGATGATCGGTGAGACGTTCTCCACCGAACGGGACGACATCTTCCCGCGGGACCGGCTCCCATTCAGCGGACTGAACTGGCCGGCGATCATCGTCGCGGCCATCGTGTTCTTCGGCCTGGCCGCCATCTGGTACCAACCCAAGGTCATGGGCACGAAGTGGATGGAAGCGGCCGGGGTCGAGCCGCCGTCCGACGGACCCAAGCCGGTCTTCTTCGTGATCACCTTCGTCGCCTACCTGGTGATGGCGACCGTGCTGGCGACGATCGCACGCGGCACCGGCGCTTCCACGTTCGGCGAGGGATTGGTCCTGGGGCTGTAGACCGGAGTCACATTCGTAGCGTTGCAAGCCCTGGTCAACGCCATATACGAAGGCCGGTCGCGGCGGCGCAAAGGGACATCCTCCGAAGGCCTGGTACTCGGTATGCTCGTTGGAATGCAGGACTCGGCCCACACAAGGCCGGAGCTTTGTGAGGCGTGGGCTCCGGGGGTGGGACTCCAACCTGCTACCAACAGTGGAGCTAACGCTCATCTATGGATAAGGGATGCAGTCAATCGTGAAGAGAATGGGCGGAGGAAGGTCGCGTGAGGTTCGTTCGACCTGGAGAACACCGCTGCTGGCATCCCTTCTTATGGCTGCTTTAGCTGCGCGGTCGAGTTCAGGCGCGTGGTATTCAACGGATACATCCCCGAGCACGGACAGGTCGCCGGTAGAAGCCACTAGAGCCTTCATCGCCACGCTCCGCAACGAGCAGAAGGCTGCGGCAATGTACGAGTTTGCAGACCCGGTACGCTCTAACTGGTCGAGCCTGCCCGTCGGTATGACGGACTTCGACCTCAACGGCGTTCGAGTCGGCGATCTCGACGACGAACAGACTGTCGCCCTGGTGGACTTCCTCTCGGTCGCGCTGAGCCACCACGGATACGCCCTCATTGCCGGCATAGTCGGAGCGGAGCGGCAGCTTTCCGCATCGATCCGAGCACCCCTGGTCGGGTGGAGTCCCGAAAACTACTGGATCGCGTTCTTCGGCCAGCCCTCCGGCGACCATGTCTGGGGCTGGCAGTTCGGAGGTCATCATCTAGCGCTGAACGTCACAGTGGCGGACGGTCGAAGCTACATGTCCCCCACCTTCTTAGGAGTGGCGCCCTCGTCCTACACCGAAGACGGTCCCGCCATCGCGCCGCTCGACTCACACGTTCGGGCAGGGCTGTCACTGTTCAACTCGTTGGACCAGGACACCCAGGAACTCGCCTTTGTCGACAACAGACCCGAAGTGTCGACGGGAGCAGGCCAGGATGGACTCATACCGGCTCCTGAAGGAGCACCCGTTTCCGCCTGGAGCGACACCCAGCAACAGTCGCTGCTCGACACCATCGCGCTCTGGGTCGGCATGGTCGACCCAGCCAGCAGCCAAGCCAGACTCGCCGAGATACGAGCGGGCCTCCACGACACCTACTTTGCATGGAACGGAGGACCCGACAGCCAAGGCCCGGTCTACTACCGAATACAAGGGCCCACGCTCATCATCGAACTGGCGAGCCAAGCACCGATCAGCCAAGGTGGCCACTACCACTCCCTCTACCGAGACCTGACCAACGGATAAGACAGCAAGGCGGATGTAGTCGCCGCCTCGAGTGTCGGAGGCCTCGTACACAATTAGGTGATAGGTGCCTGCGGACGGCGCCCCGAACACGACCTGAGCGATCCACTGGGCTCCCATCGAGCCTACGGGGGCCGCTGGATATCACGGGCAACGATGTTCGATGCTGGATCGAAAAAGAGGAGACCAGTATCGGCTGAGATCGAATCGGTACAGACCCCGACGGCCTCGCCGCGGCGGAGTTCCAGTTTGAACAGGTCGGAGTTGCCGGCGTTAGAGTGCTCGGAACGCTCGACAGTTCCACAAGCAGCAGCGCAAGTTTCGTGGATGCGGGAAGAGGGTGAACCTGTGACGAAGCGGATTGTGAGGACCGCCATCTCCTGGGCTGGAGTCTGCCTGGACCGAGCGAGGGTCTTCATCAAGGATGTGGGATTCAAGATCCTGGACTATGGCCACAAGATCAGGCGGGGACTCGCTCTCACGCGGGAGCAAGCTGTGATGGAGTACTGCTCTCCTACTCCGTCTCAAGGTTGCCTGGAGCGTTGCTCGGGCGGGTGCCGGGCGGTGATATCTCGGAGGCGTAAGGGTTCGCTGCGTCCTACTCCGTTGTTCCGGTTCGAGGAAGGCGGGAGCGGTTGTACGGCTCATGTCAGGATTGACTTCCGGTCTGACGAAGAGGCGCGGCAGATGATGGGAGCCGTCCATAGGCAGCTGAAGCGGGACTTCAAGGAGACCTATGAGTAAGCACCTGCTCTCCCAAACCGTCTCGGACCTGTCTCGCCCTCTGCTCCCAACAATGAGGGGCCATCCACCAGGTATATGACTTGTCGACCTGTCGAAGTCGATTCGTCCGTAGATGCGGCCTGTCTCCAACTCGATAATCTGGCGGCGGAACTCGGCTGGGCAAACGGACGCACAGCAGGAACTTCATCGCATTGCCCTGGGCGGGGATCACTCGTGCACACTGGGCATCAACGGCGCCATCACCTGTCGGGGTCGGAAGTCAACAACGCCCGCTCCGGCGCAATCGTGGGGTCTTGTTCGAAGAACGGCCCGAGCACCAATCAGGATTCGGGCATATCCGGCGACGTTTCCGCCACTGGAGCCGTTGCGGACAGCCAAGGCGGCTAGGTCCACCAACGCGACCGTCCGATAACATTGGAGGATGGCAAGACGATCCACAATGCCTTCTTCGATCGCCGGTTCCGGCAGGACGAGCCATGAAACTCCACTACTACTCGGAAAACGCCAGCCTCTACATCGAGTTCAAGCCGTTCCCTGGTATTGAAACCCGCGAGATAGTCGGTGGGCTGGACGTGGACCTCGATGCCGAGGGCGTAGTGGTTGGGCCTCGACGTCGACCATTCGTCGAATTTACTGGAGCTTTCACCTCTCGAGGCCGAGTCGTTGCCCCTGGAACCGGGGGTCGTCTGGGCAAGCGGTTAGGAGTTCGGGCTTGAGCCGGTCGCATCTGGCAGTGACCGTTTTCTTCGTCGTGCTCGGCATGGCGCTGGGCGCTCGGATGCTTGAGGGGGAGGGAGGGTTCCTCTTCGGTGGGCTGGTCGGGTTCTTGGTTGCAGACGTGATGGAGTTGCGTCGTAGGTTGGCGGGGTCAGGACGTGAACCCGTGACCGGACGGGGAGTGCCCGACACCGTCGAGCCCGCACCGGCGGCCGAACCTATTCAGGAGGAGCGCGCAGCGGCGGCTCCTGCCGCCGCAGTTCCGGAGGTCCCGGTTCCGTCTCCTTTGTCAGAGGCAACGGTTCCATCCGCACCATCGCCGATCGAGGAGATTCCCTCGCGACCCGCCGACATCCCGACCGGCGTCCGAGTACCGGCAGCCGGCTACACCTCGACGAGTGTCGGTAGTCGGATCTTCGATCCGATCAAGAACTGGGCAACGACCGGCAACGTGCCTGTCAAGATAGGGGTTCTGCTGTCGCTCATCGGGTTGGGATTCCTGCTTGGTATGGCGCTGGACCAGGGTTGGATCACCCTCACCATCGAGGTGCGGCATGTCCTGGTCGCCGTGTTCGGTGTGCTCTTGTTGGTGGTGGGATGGCGTGTGCGGGGCCGCAACCCGATCTACGGCCTAAGCCTGCAAGGGGGCGGTATCGCGGTTCTCTACTTGACGACTTACGTGGCCCATGCCGTATACGACCTGCTGCCGGCGTCGGCGTCGGCCGCCGCGGTCGTGCTGATCACCGCAGGGGCGGGAGTATTGGCGGTACTCGAAGACGCCCGTTCCCTGGCGGTGCTGGGCATCATCGGGGGTTTCCTCGCTCCCATCCTCGCCTATTCAGACAGCAGCGACCACGTCCTCGTATTCGGCTTCTACCTGATTCTCAGCGCGGCCATCGTGGTGGTCGCCTGGTTCAGGATCTGGCCTGAACTCAACCTGCTGGGTCTGGGCTTCACGCTGGGTGTGTCGGCGTTCTGGCTCCTCAACCGGTACTCGGAGCAGGACTGGGCCACCACCCAGCCCCTGATCGCTCTGCTGGTCCTGCTGTACATGACGATCCCTATCTTGTTCGCCGCCCGCCAACCGCCGGACGTGAAGGCATGGATGACCAGTCCCTTCGTGTTCGGTCTTCCGTTTGTCGCCCTTGGCCTCCAAGTGGTCCTCACCCAAGACTTCGAGTACGGAGCGGCGGTGAGTTCCGGGGTCCTCGCCGCGATCCTGGCGTTGTTCGCATTCATAGCTCACCGGTACGGCAAGGAGTCCGGACCGCTTCGAGATGCCTACGCCGGTCTCTCGGTGGCCTTCGTGGCGATCACTGTGCCGCTCGCACTCGAGGCCCAATACACCTCTGTGGCGTGGGTGCTCCAGGGTGGAGTCCTCGTCTGGTTCGGCGTCCGGCACCAACGTCGTCTCGCCACCTACGCGGGCAGTCTCCTGCAGGCCATGGGTGGGTTGGTCTTCCTCGGCCACCTGATCACGTCGGACCTTGACGCAGCCGATCTGGCTCCGCTCCTCAACGGGTACTTCCTCGGAGCAGCGCTCCTAGCGGTAGTGGGGTTGATCTCAGGCCGGCTTCTCGACCTGAGCGGAGACGACCGGGATGACACCCGGGCCCTCTGTTGGCTCGCGCTCGTGTGGGGCACCGGGTGGTGGATCCTCGGTGGGCTCCTGGAGACGATGGTCCACGTTCCACCGGACGGCAGGTTGACCGTGTCGATCGTGTTCGTGACGGTCTCGCTCGGTGGTCTGGCCCTGGCGGCTCCGATTATCGGCTGGATGCGACTCCGAACTGTAGGGATGGCCCTCCTCCCCGCCCTGGTGCTGTTCCTAACCCTGGCGCTCATAAGGCAGAGCCATCCCTTCGGGATGAACGGATGGGTTGGCTGGATGGTTGCCATGACGTCGTACTACTCGGTGGTCCGCTGGCGGGAAGGGGCCTTCCCGTGGGCAATCTCCGTCATGCACACCGCCGGCTACTGGGTAATGGTGATCCTGCTGGGAAGGGAGGTCTACTGGCAGATCGGCCAAGTTGCCTCCGATGTGTGGCCCATCACCGCAGCCCTGGCGACGGTTCTCGCGGTCGTGGTCGTCACGCTGGTCGCACACCGAGCGGTGGCCTGGCCTCTAGGTACCCACTGGCGCACCTACCTGATGGCCTGCGCAGGCCCCGCGCTCCTGGCAGTGGCCATCATGACCCTTTGGACCAACCTCACTTCGGACGGTGCGGCACCGCCCATCACCTACCTGCCACTGCTCAACCCGCTGGAGATCCTCACCGCCCTCGTGGTAGTGGTGGTGCTTATGTGGAAGAAGCTCGCCGACGCACAGAAGGACCATCCACTCGAAGACCTCATCGGACAATCCTGGATCCCGGGACTGACGCTCGTCGGGATCATCCTGCTGACCATGGCCGTAGCCCGAACCGTTCACCACTGGCTCAACGTTCCATTCGACTTCGACGCGATGATCGACTCCACCGTACTGCATGCGTCCCTATCCATCGTCTGGGGCGTCGCGGGGCTCTCGGGCATGGTGGCCGGCGTTCGCCTCGTGCGACGCGCCGTCTGGGTGGGTGGAGCCTCACTAATGGGAATCGTGGTCGTCAAGCTCTTCCTGTTCGACCTAGCCAACACCGGCACCGTCGCTCGGGTGGTCTCCTTCCTCGGCGTCGGCGTGCTCCTCATCGTCGTTGGCTACTTCGCGCCTGTTCCCCCATCAACCCCGGCCCAAACCAAGGAAAACGAACCCGAAACGGACACCCCGTCACCATGAGTGACTTCACCCACCCCACGGATGTTTCCGCGCAGGGCCCGATCTCGAGACTCGCCGTTCCCGGGGACTGGAGGTGCTGGAACCGGTGGTGCGGGTGACCGAACGGCTCCGGGCCGAGGGGCTCGACCCCGAGATCGTGTCAGGAGGCGGTACGGGAACGCATGACATCGACCACGAGTTGGGGGTCTTCACCGAGATACAGGCCGGCACCTACGTGCTCATGGACACCAACTACTACCACGTGGTGCAGCGGCGTGACGAGCCGAGTCCGTTCGGACCGGCCCTGTTCGTACGGACCACCGTCATCAGCAACACCCAGCCCGGGTTCGCCATCACGGACGCCGGAATCAAGGAAGTAGACGAGATGTCCTTGACGCGGCCCGCCTGTCACTCAATCTCGACCACAGCTACAGCGGTTCCGGTGATCGCGAGACGATGAAAGCGGAGCGAGCGGCCGTAGAAGCGACCCTGGCCGACGTTTTCATTGACCACGGGTTGAGGGTAAAGAAGCGTCCCAACTTGGCTCGGGACCATGGTTGGTCCCGTTCCCACCTGCACCGCATAGCCCGGTGTTCTACTGTTCAACGACGGCGGGCAACGTCAGCACTTGGTAGACCTCTTCGGCGTTGAGGCAGTCGAAGAGCCTCGCGGCTTCGTTGCCGAGCCGGGCGAGCTCGCTCTCTTCGAGTTCGTCCACGTCGAGCGCGCCAAACCCGAGCGCCAGGATGTGAGGGCTATCCGCGACAAGGGTGGCCATGCACACCCCGGCCTCCTCGCGCAGGCCATCGACCCTCGATGAGCTAAACGCGGCGAAGAGGGCCGTCTTGCTCGCCAGGGTGAGGCAGTCGAGCAGGGACACTGCAGGCGCGAACGCTTCCGTGACCGTGGCGCCCAGGAACACTGCGAACAGTTCCTCGCCGACCCGTTCTCGGATGCAGGACGCCTCTTCTTCGGGGAGCATCGCTACGATGTCCTGCCCGGTGAACGTGTCTTCCTGGTCCAGTCTCGTTGTAAGACGGACGAGCACGTCCACCTGGTCTGCCACTTTGAGGCAGTCGAATATCTCCTTGCTGGAGTCGAATAGGGCATCGGCGTCGGTCGCCTCGAATGCGGGGCGCAGCAACTCGAACCGGACGCGAATTACTTCGGGGTTCTCTCGCGCGGCGTCGACCGAGCACTCGCGCGCCTCGGGATCGGTTCTTCCGTGATGGGAGTCGATCAGCACCAGGCCCATGAGCACAACGTTGTCGTCGGTCAGACAACCCAGGAAGGAACCCGCGCCTGAAGTCCCGACTTCCCCAACGAGCCGCTTCATGGGGAGTTCCAGCATGGCTCCGTACAGTTGCTCTCCGATCGCAGCGAGGAGGCAGTCTCTTTCGGTCTGGGAGATGCGCCCCATGACCTCGCGACCGGTTGTGGTGTCGGTGATGAACAGGTCCTCCAGAGAGCCTGCCGATTCGACCAGCGGTGTCGTTGTCGGCGGCGCAGTCGTAGTGGGAGTCTGAGTGGTTTGCGGCGTTGCCACCGTCGGCTGGGTCGCGACTGTCGCCACCGTCGGCTGGGTCGCGACTGCCGTGGGCTCGGCTTCATCGTCGGCCCCGCAAGCGACGGCGACCAATGCGATCGCGAGCGCCACGATGGCGGTTGAGAGCCACGCCGGATTCGGTGTCTTGACCATCACTCCAGTTTAGAGGGTCGAAGCCGCCGGTTACTCGACTCTGGCAGGGGTAAGTTGCACCGGTGACGGACAGCGAGGTTGGGGCCTAACGAGGGTCCTTGAGTGGGTAGAGATGCATCGTGTCGGCTTGACACTATAGGGCGGCGGACGAAGAAGATGACTAGCGGCTACGGACTTCACAGGCAATTAGACAGTTCGAGCGCTGTGCCGGTCGCCGTGTTGCCCGGTCTGATTTCCGATCGCACCTTGGCTGCTGCCAGTTTGGCCATTCCCCCCCTTCCGCCCCTCTGATCATCCCCCTTTGTGTCCCACACCAGAGTGGAATTACTCCAGACAAGACGGAACGCCGAGCAACCCGTGCGGCATGGCAGGTCTGGGCTGCGCACAGATGAAATATGGCTCAGAAAGGGCGTCTGACCTAGGAGTATTGTGTAGTCGCGAAACGAGCCGGGACTACGGGAAACGCTATGAGATGTGGGCTCCGGGGGTGGGACTTGAACCCACAACCAACGGATTAACAGTCCGCTGCTCTGCCGAATTGAGCTACCCCGGATGGATCGGCCCGCCATGGTACCAGCCGGTCGGCGGAATCCTGGGCGGATCAGGCGCCGCGGAGGTAGCTCTGCATGCGGCGGCCGCCTGGCTGGCTGCGCATCTTGCGCAGGGCTCGGACCTCCAACTGGCGGATCCGCTCCTTGGTCACGCCCATCCGGTCGCTGACCTCCTGGAGGGTCCTGATCCGGCCGTCGGCCAGGCCGAATCTCATCGTGATGACCTTCCGTTCCCGTTCGTCCAGGCCTTCCAGCGCCAGGGCCACGCTCTCCTGCAGGAGCGTGAGGACCGCACCATCTGCCGGAGCCCCCGCCGCATCCTCATCCTGGACGAAGTGCCCGAGGGTCAGATCGTCGGAGTCGGTCACCTTGGCGTCCAGGGACAGCATCCCGCTGGAGAGCTCGGCCAGCTTCAGGACCCGATCATCGGGTAGGTCCATCTCGGCGGCCAACTCCTCGGTGGTGGGCTCGCGACCGGACTCCTGGTAGAGCCTCCGCCGGACGACGTCCAGTCTCCTAACCTGCTGCGCCAGGTTCTCCGGGACCCGGATGATCCTCTTGTGCTCGTTCAGGGCCCGGCCGACCGTCTGGCGGATCCACCAGACCGCGTAGGTCGAGAACTTGTAGCCCCTGCGGTAGTCGAACTTGGCGGCGGCCTTCATCAGGCCCACGTTGCCTTCCTGGACGAGGTCCAGCATCGGAACCCCCGGTATGACATATCGCTTCGCCACCGAGACGACCAGGCGGAGATTGGCCTTCACCAGCCGCTCCTCGGCCTGCTCGCCGCGGCGCGCTATGGCGGCCAGCCGGCAGTACTCGGTATCCGAGCGGGACCTTCCGGCTGCGTCCAACTCGGCCAGCTTGGCTCTGGCCTCGACTCCGGCATCCTTCGCCATGCCCAGGTCGACCTCCTGGCGAGGGGTGAGGAGCGGGACCCGGCCGATCTGGCGGAGGTACTGGTCGATCGGGTCGGACAGCAACTCGGCATCTCCGGGCTCCGGATCGTCCCGGAGGCGGTCCGGATCATCGTCCACCACCTCGATTCCGGACCCGCGCACGGCCGCAAGCGCCCGGTCGAGTGCAGCGGCGGAAGCCTCTGCCACCTCGAGTTCCCGCTTGATCTCGGCGGAGGTGAGGAACCCCCGGCGCCTCCCCCGCTTCAGCAGCTCCTTGATCGCCTCCTGCGCGTCCGAGCCCAAACCTACTCCTTAAACCGCCTCAGAATCCTTCTTTCTGTAACGCTAACAGTTCGTCACGTGCTTGGGAATAGGCTTCCTGATCTTGTATTGGATCCATCTCTCCTAGCATCACCAGAAGTTCGTTCTTGCGGCGATGAACCTTCCGTCTTTCGAGATGGGTCATCACATCATCGAACGGCTCCAGCGGCGCATCAGTTAAGGCCAGCCGATGAGCCAGAGCCGACATGGCCTGATCCTTGAGACGGTCCAGCGGGATCGGAGTGCCCTCTTCCAGGTGCTTTCCCTCCTCGAGCAACCACTCGACCAGTTCGGCGGCCTGATCATCGTCGAACAGCTCCGGCTTCACCCGTTCGCGCTCCGCGGTCCCCGCCATGAGGTGGCGGAGCACGTCCCGTTCCGACCGATCCATCGGGCCGGAGGCGACGGGCCCGGTCACGGCGGGCCGTCCATGAGCGCGAGGGTGACCCTGAGACCGGCCTCCCCTGCCGGTGGTGGCGTTCCTTTCGATCTCCGCAAGGACAAGATCGACTTCCATGTGGGTACGCGCTGCGACATAGACAGCGTGCTGGTGACGAGCCACCGTGTCAGGATGGCGGGCGATCAACTCCACCGCCGCCTTCAACGCCTGGTTGCGCGCGTTCCGCTCCCCCAGGTTGTACTGACCGAGCAGCCGGTTGAGCCGGAACTCGGTGATCGGCGCCGATCCGTCGACCGCATCCCGGAGCAGGTCCCCCTTGTCCTCGAACACCAGGTCGGCCGGGTCACGGCCCTCGGGCATCATCGCCACCCGCAGATCGAGACCCAGCTCGGACGTGATGCGCAGATCGTCCCCGCGCACGGCGGCGCCGGCGCCCGCCGCGTCGGCGTCGAACGCCAGCACGATGCGGCTGGAGAAGCGGCGAAGCAGGTCGAAATGGGCCTCACCGAGCGCCGTCCCGCAGGTGGCCACCGCCAGGGGCAGATCAGCCAGATGGAAGGCGATCACGTCCGTATACCCTTCGACCACCACCCCCAGCTCCTCCCGGCTGATGGCGGACCGAGCCTTGTCCAGGCCGTACAGGAGCTCGCTCTTCTTGTAGAGCGGGGTCTCGGGGGTGTTCAGGTACTTGGGCCCCTCGCCACGCAGGAGGCGGGCTCCGAACCCGACCATCTCCCCGCGCACGTTGTGGATGGGGAACATCAACCGGCCCCTCATCTGGTCGATGAGGCGCCCGCGGCCCACCCTTCTCGCCAGGCCGGCCGCGAGGATGTCGGAATCCTTGTGCCCCTTGCCGCGCAGGTGGGAGACGAGGGCTTCGGACTGGTCGGGCGCGTAGCCGAGCTCGAACTGGTCCACTACCTCAACGCCGTAGTTGCGTCCCCGCACGTAGGACCGGGCATGGCCGGCATCGGATGCGGACTTGAGGCGGTCCTGGTAGTAGCGACCCGCCTCGGCCACCGCTTCGACCAGCCGGGAGCGCCGTTCCCGCTGCTGCGCCGCCCGGGGGTCGCGCCGGATGACGATGCCGGCCCGGTCCGCCAGCACCTCCATCGCCTCGACGAACGACAGCCCCTGGGTCTCCTGAACGAACGTGAAGACATCCCCGCCCACGCCACAGCCGAAGCAGTGGTAGAGCCCGCGGACCGGGTCGATCGACATCGAGGGGGTCTTCTCCGTATGGAAGGGGCATAGGGCCTTGAAGCTGCCCCGAACCTTCCTGACGGTGGTCACTCCCTCGAACAACTCGACCAGGTTGACCGCTTGGCGAATACGCTCCAGGTCGTCGCGATCGGCTGCCATACCTTGCGAGTGTACGTCTCCGAGCCGGTGCCCGGGGGCTCAGGCTCCTGCCGGGACAGCCACCAGATCTATCACCAGCAGTATCTCGTCCGCCACGTCGCTCACGCTAGGAACGTCCGGGATGGTTAGGCCGAAGTCGGACCTCAGTACCGTGGCCGCGCCCGTCACCTCGACCCTGTCGGCTGACACCACAGTCACTTCAGTGTCGAAGGTCACCGGCCGGGACTCACCGCTCAGGCTGAACGTGCCCGTGATACGGAGCGGGACCTGATCGCCCATCGTCACGCTGTCGGGAAATCCCTCGATGTCAGTCGGCTCGAACGTGGCGAACTCGTTCTCGTCGCGGGACGATCCGAGGATGGGCCCTCGGATTGCCCTGTCGCGGAAGTTGGAGTCGGTGGCAAGGGTGCGGACATTGATGACGATCGTCCCCAGCTGGGAGGCGCCCGGGTCGCCGAAGTCGATCAGGACCTCGCCCGCGACCTCGGTGGTGACTCCCACTACCCGGAACGGATTGCCCCCGAGGATCTCGTCAATCTCGAAACTGACCGAGGACTCCGCCTTGTCGATCTTGTAGAGGACGGCGGAGGCATCCGCGACCTCTGCCGGCTCGGTGGTTTCCACAACTGCGGTGGTCGCCGTGGTGCCCTCCGAGACGGAGGTGGCGTCCGTTGCTGCCGTCGTGGTTGCCGTGGTCGCCGTGGTCGCCACGATCGTCGTGACCCGTGAGGTGATCGGTGGAGCGGTCACCTCGGTGCTGGGCTCACCACTGCCCCCGGAGAACCACACGTAAGCCACGGCGCCCAGAACGACCAGGACGAGCACCGCCAGCGCGACACCGATCCGTCTAACCATCCGCCTTCTCCTAAAGATCAGTCACGCTAGCCCGCCCCGAGGCGCTCGCCCAGGTAGTCGCAGAGTTGCCCGATCCCGATCCGATCCTGTGCCATCGTATCCCGATCCCGAACCGTGACCGCCCCGTCATCCAGAGTGTCGAAGTCGACCGTCACGCAGTAAGGCGTCCCGATCTCGTCCTGGCGGCGGTAGCGCCTCCCGATCGCCTGGGTGACATCGACCTCGATGTCCCAGCGGGGACGGAGTGCTTCGGCCACCCGATCCGTCACCTCCACCAGGTCGGGCTTCTTGGAGAGCGGCAGCACCGCCACCTTGATCGGAGCAAGGCGGGAATCGAGCCTCAGCACGGTGCGGGGCGCATCACGCACGGTCTCTTGGTGGTAGGCGTCGATCAGGAAGGCGAAGGCCGCCCGGGTCGCTCCGGCCGCCGGCTCTATCACGTAGGGGAAGAAGCGCTCGCCGGCCGCCTGGTCGAAGTAACGCAGGTCCTTTCCCGAGGCCTGGGAGTGCTGGCGCAGATCGAAGTCGGTCCGGTTGGCGATGCCCTCCAGCTCGTCCCATCCCCACGGGAACCGGTACTCGACATCTTGGGTGGCGACCGCGTAGTGGGCCAACTCATCCTCGGTGTGGCTGCGCAGCTTGATGTTGTCGGGGTTCATGCCCAGGTCCAAGTACCACTGATACCTCTCCTCCACCCAGTATCGGTACCAATCGTCGGCATCATCCCGATGGGTGAAGAACTCCATCTCCATCTGCTCGAACTCCCGGGTGCGGAAGACGAACTGTCCCGGGGTGATCTCGTTGCGGAACGACTTGCCGAGCTGAGCGATCCCGAAGGGGAGCTTGAGCCGGGCCACCCGTCGCACGTTCTCGAAGTTGGTGAAGATGCCCTGAGCGGTCTCGGGGCGCAGGTAGACAAGGTTGGAGTCGGAGGCGACCGGGCCCATGTGGGTCCTGAACATCAGGTTGAAGTCACGAGCGTCGGTGAAGGTGCCACGGGCGCCGCAGGTGGGACACCGGTCCGGGTCTTCGAGCCGGTCGAACCGGTGCCGGGCATGGCAGTTGCCGCACTCCACGAGCGGGTCGTTGAACTGGCCCACGTGCCCGGAAGCCTCCCAGACCTGGGGCGCCTGGATGATCGCGGAGTCGAGCCCGACCACATCGTCACGAAGCTGCACCATCGACCGCCACCAAGCCGACTTCACGTTGCGGAGCAGGGCCACGCCGAGAGGGCCGTAGTCGTAGGCAGACCGGAGACCGCCGTATATCTCCGATGCCCTGAAAACGAAGCCGCGTTTGCGGGCCAGGTTCACGATCGTCTCGAAACTCGGAGCGGCCATCAGAAACCTCAGCCGGAAATGGGTACGGGGACCGGGACGATGGTACCCGGCCCTGGCTCCATACCCGGCAGCTCCGGCCATCGGATGTACCTCAGGATCAGAACGCCACACACGGTGCCCTGAACCTCAGGAACACCGCACCACCCATGACGCCCTGAACCTGAGGAACAGGGCACCACCCATGATGTCCTGTGCATCGAGAACGGTGCAGGCGCTGAACTTGAGGCTCAGGGCGTCATATATGGCGTCCTCTGCCTCAAGTTCCAAAACTCGCGAAAAACGGTGCTCCACACCGGGCCCTCCCCCGCCACCACCTGTCCTTGGCTTTGGGGCGTGTTGGGCCATGCCCGGGATGGAGCCGGGTGATGGCGGGTTCGCCCCATTGGAGCCTCTGTGTGTTCCCTGCGGGCCAGACCGGTCCGATCGGTGAGACGCTTGCGGCTGGTGTAGGTGCTTGGCGATAAGCAACGTATCTAAGGGCTGTGACACTTTCTCGCCCTTCGCTCCGAACGGGTGGGTTTATCACCGCGAGCGCCGGTCCTAACGCGGGGTTCGGCAGACTAGGGGGACCGGTTCGGTAGGGCGCCGCCGAAGCGCCTGCGGCGGCGTTGGTACTCGACCACGGCATCCACCAGATGCTGGGCGCCGAACTCCGGCCACAGCGTTTCGGTGAAGAACAGCTCGGAGTAGGCGCTGCCCCAGAGCAGGAAGTTGGATATCCGCATCTCGCCCGAGGTGCGGACGATCAGGTCCGGATCGGGCATGTCGGGAACGTACAGGCGCTGGGCGATGTCGTCCTCGGTGATCTCGCCGGGTTCCCGGCCCCCGTCCGATACCTCGGTCGCCAGCGCCCGGACGGCGCGGGCGATCTCCGCCCGTCCCCCGTAGTTGAAGGCCAGCACAAGGCTCAGGCGGCGGTTGGCGGCGGTGCGTTGCTCCGCATCCTGCATTAGCGCCCGGTTGCGATCAGGAATGCGTGGATCAGCCAGGTCACCGGCGAAGCAGATCCGGACCCCCATGTCCGCCAGGGAGTCCAGCCGGCGCAGCAGGATGTCCTCGTTGAACCACATCAGGAACGAGACCTCATCCGGGTGGCGGGTCCAGTTCTCCGTGGAGAACGTGTAGGCGGAAAGCCAACTCAGCCCGATCTCCAGCGCCCCTTCCACGCATTCGAACAGCACGGTCTCGCCAGCTGCGTGACCGCCGGTGCGAGGCAGGTTGCGGGCCAGCGCCCAGCGTCCGTTTCCGTCCATGATCAGACCGACATGGGAGGGCAGCCGACGCCGGTCCAGCCGGCTCAGGTCGAGGGGGGCAGGGCCCGCCGCCGATCCCTCTCTCACCGCGATCCCCTACCGATACCGAAGGCGAGGCCGGCCAGCCCGGACTCGATGTGGTACTCGACGAACCTCCGTACCAGCCCCACCGCGTCGGTCGCGAGGTTGCTGTCGGGGGTAGTGAAGCCGGACAGATCGGCCGCTGACAGCCGGACCAGATGCTCGCTCAGGCCCTCCCTCAGCCGGAAGGTTCCTCCGGCGTCACAGCGCTCGCAGATCAGACCCCCGCCCGCCATGCTGAACCTGCCGAGGCGGTTCCGGGCGCCGCAGGCCGCGCAATGCTCGAGGGCCGGGGCCTGGCCGATGGCCTCCGACAGCTTGAGCAGGAAGGATGCCAGCAGGTCCATGCCGCCGGCTCCCTCCTCCAGGGCGCGCAGCCCCCGCAGGAGGAGCAGGAATATCCGGTGCGAGGGCTCCTCCTCGACCACCACCTTGCCCACCGCCTCCGCCATGGTGCCGGCCACCATCACCGCGTCGAGGTCCAGGCGGAGTCTGGGGAAGGCCTCGATCACTGACACCTGGGTCACCGTGGCGAGGTTCCGGCCCTGGTACAGCACCAGATCGACGTGGGTGAGGGGTTCGAGCCGGCCCCCGAACCGGCTCCTGGTCCTCCGGACACCCTTGGCGACCGCTCTCACCTGGCCATGATTGGGGCTGATGATGACCAGGACGCGGTCGGCTTCACCGAACGGGTAGCCGCGCAGGACGATTCCCTGATCGTGGCGGATCGACATTTCTCTCCCCGGATCGCAGCCAGAGCGCGTGTCCGGCGAGGGTACCCGGCCCGCCACCGGATACGGTGTTAACCCGGTTCTTCATGCCTGGATGGCCGGCTGCCTGAAACGAAGTGAAGGGCACCCGGACCTCTGCCCGTGCATATGAAGAATGCGGGTTATCGTGGGTGGATGGCGCTCCTGAGCGGACCCGAGAGACAGGCCTTCCTCGAGTCCCATCCGGGCTGGGAGATACGGGATGAGACGATCTCCAGGACCTTCGTCCTCGCCGACTTCGCCTCGGCCATCGGCTTCGTTGCCGCGGTGGGGGTGGTGGCCGAGCGGGCCTTCCACCATCCCGACATCGACCTCCGCTACCGGCGTGTCACCATTTCCCTGACCACCCACGACGAGGGCGGCCTCACCCGCAAGGACACCGACTTGGCCGCCCGGATCGACCGGCTCGCCTCCTGAAACGAACCTCTGCCACACCACCGAGCCGGTATAACCTGAAGTCGTGAGCAGTGGAAGGCTTCTCGTCGTAGAGGACGACCAGGAGGTCCGCCGGGCCCTGCGTAGAGCCCTCCGGTTGGAGGGATACGAGGTCACCACCGCCGGAGACGGCATGGCGGGGCTCGAACAGCTGTCCATCCAGCCCGCCGACGCCATCATCCTCGACGTCATGATGCCTCGTCTCGACGGACTGGGAATGGCTCGTCATCTCCGGGCCCTCGGCGACAGGACACCCATCCTGATGCTCACCGCCCGCCACGACGTCTCGAACCGGGTGGAGGGCCTCGACGCCGGCGCCGACGACTACCTAGTCAAACCCTTTGCCTTGGACGAGTTGCTGGCCAGGATCAGGGCTCTGCTCCGCCGCAGCGGGGCTTCGGACATCGACAACGCCCTCCAGCTCGCAGACCTCACCCTCAATCCCGCCACCCGGCAGGTCTACAGAGGGGACCGCGAGGTCCACCTGACCAAGACCGAGTTCGACCTGCTGGAGCTACTGCTGGCCAACAGCAAGATCGTGCTGTCCCGGGACGTGATCATGGACCGCATCTGGGGGTATTCCTTCGAGACCTCCTCGAACCCGCTGGAGGTCTACATCGGCTACGTGCGGCGCAAGCTCGAGGCCGGCGGGGAGCCTCGCCTCGTCCACACCGTGCGGGGCGTCGGCTACGTGGCAAGGGAGCCATGAGCCTGCGCTGGCGATGGGCGGTGGGGCTGGGCCTTGTGGCGGCCCTCGCCATCGGCCTCCTCACCCTGGCAGCCATCCTCTCGGTGGAGGGCCGGCTGCGCGGGGCCATGGACGAGGACCTCAGGGACCGGGCCACCCAGGTGCACGAGCTGACCGGGGGCTTCGAGGAGGGCGAGGAACGGCGAGAGGAGACACTGCCCCGGATCGTCAACGACGCCACCGTCCAGGCCTTCGACGAGACCGGCGCCGTCCTGCTCCGGTTGGGACCGGCCGGCGTCACGCCACCCGTGGACGCTGCCGACCTGGAGGTGGTCGCCGGCACGAGGCCGGCGCTCCTCCGGGACGTCCGCATCGGCGAAACGCCGTACCGGATGATCACGGTTCGGGTTCAGCTGCGGGAGAGCGCTCCAGGTACGGTCGTCGCGTTCCAGATACTGACCGACCAGTCCCAACTCGAGAGCAACCTGGCGGCTCTGACCCGACAGCTCATCTCCATCGGCGCCATCGGAGTCCTGCTGGTGGCGCTCACCGGATGGATCATGGCCTCAAGAGCGGTACGCCCTATCAGCGATCTGACCGACGCAGCCGAGCACGTCGCCTCCACCGAGGACCTGTCCGCCGCGGAGCGCCTGGACATCTCGGCCCCTGCCGAGATCGGACGCCTGGCCACCTCCTTCCGGTCGATGCTCAACTCGCTCCGGGTCTCGCGCCAGGAGCAGCAGCGCCTGGTCTCCGACGCGGGGCACGAGTTCCGGACTCCGATCACCGCCCTCAAGACGAACCTCGAGGTCCTGCGGCGCCAGGACGACCGGCTCACCGGCGATGAACAGTACGAGCTGATCGAGGCGGCGCTCCGGGAGTCCAACCAGTTGGCTCAGCTCGCCGCCGAAATGGTCGACCTGACCTCAGATGTGCGGCATGCCGCGGAACCGATCCGGGAGGTCGACCTGGGGACGTTGGCGCGGGAACTCCGCTCTCGGTACGTCCGGCTCCCCGGCAAGGAGGTCACCGTCACGGGCGGGAGCGTCGTGGTAGCCGGACGCCGGACCCAGCTGGAGCGCGCCATGAGCAACCTGGTCGACAACGGCATCAAGTGGGCGGATCGCCGGGTGGTTATCGTGCTCGACAACGGAACGGTGACGGTGCGGGACGACGGCCCCGGCATTCCCGAGGAGGATCTGCCCCATGTCTTCCGGCGGTTCTACCGGTCGGCGGAGGCCCGTACGATGCCCGGATCCGGGCTGGGGCTGGCGATAGTGGACCACCTGATCGGCGCCCACGGAGGAGAGGTCTTCGCCAGGAACTCCGCTGACGGCGGTGCTGAGGTGGGGTTCACCCTGCCCCCGGCGAAGCGGGAGGAGGCGAGTCCGGAGGCAGGGTGAACCCGGGTTGGCCTCGTTTTGGGCGGCTCGGCCTCACTCTCGGAGAAGGGGTTGCGGCCGGTCAGCCTGCGCCCCTTCCCCGATTCTGTCGTTGCCGGCCTCACCGGGCTCTACGGCCGACACCGGGTCGGCCCGGGCCAGGGCTACGGCGGCGGCACCGACCACCAGCGCCGCCGCTCCTTTGTGTACCGCTAATCGCATTCCGGGTCCTTCCTGTCGCATCTGTCCGGATCAATATGGAACCCCGGTCTGTGATTGCCCTGAGTGCGTCCTGAAAGGACCCTGAGAATCGGCACCCCCGACCAAGCCGACTGGGCCATCCTCAAGTACGTGGACCGGTACCACCACCGAAGGCCTCTCACAACCCCATCGGGCACATGCCGCCGGCTAACCGAGGTCAACTACCATCCCGAAAACGCCCCGGCACCACTGGCAGGACTCAGGCAAGACACTCTCCGGCGCTCTTGGTGCGGTTCACTTGGGACGGCCACGGACGCTGAACCACCGCGAACCACGGCCAACAGTCGACGACCCACAGGGGGTGGAGCCGCTGAGCGCTCCCGTGACGGTGGCACGATCACGCCAAGACACGCGCAGAGAGTTAGCCCGATGATCCGACAGAACCCGCTCTTCGACCAGCCTCTCGAGTCCAACGATCCCTTCGGACTCTCCAAGTTGTCGCTCAGGCGCTACTCGGTCCAGTACCTGCTCATGGTGCTCGTCGTCATAGGCCTTCTGGTAGCCACCAATGTCCAGGCTGCCCTACACGGCAACCTCACGTTGAGGGTCCTGGCCGCAACGATGCTCGGGGTGACGCTCGCGAAGACCGTCTTCCTCGTCTACGTCGGGGGCCGGACCGTAGCCGTCGAAGCGTGGATCCGACGCCTGGGAATGGGTGACTACGAATACAGCATCGAACCCAGAGGCCGTGACGAGGTCTCTAAGTCCTGCGAGGCCCTCGAGACGCTGAGGCAGAGTTCCATCCGGGCGATGCAGCTTGACCTGGTGCAGGAGCTTTCGGACGAGCTGCGGGAGAAGAACGTCGCCCTGGAAAACACCCTCGACGAGTTGAAGAGCGCCCAGGACCGGATCATCAGCCAGCAGAAACTGGCCGAGTTGGGAGAGCTGTCCGCCGGTGTCGCCCACGAGATCCGCAACCCGCTCCAGTTCATACGGAACTTCGCGAGTTCCTCCCGGACCATGGTCCACGAGGTCGGGGAGATGTCGCGACAGCCCGAGATCGACGATCCGGACGAAATGGACGAGCTGACCAGAGCCATCGGCGAGAACATGGAACGGATCGTCGCGCACACGGACAGGGCGGACCGGATCATCGCCGACATGCTGGCCATGGGACGCAGGAGCACCGGGACCTTCGGTTCTGTCGATCTGAACCGGCTGCTGGCGGAACAGGCTCGCCTCGCCCATCATGCGGTACAGGCCCAGATCCCGGGCTTCGACGCCACTGTCCGCTTCGACCTCGATCCGGACCTGGGACCGATCTTCGGGGTGGAGGAGGACCTGGCGCGCCTGTTCACCAATCTGGTGACCAACGCCTGCCACGCCATGGCGGAACGGGCCGCCACCTCAGGTGACGGGTTCGAGCCCGAAATGGGCATCGAAACCCGGCAGACCGAAGATGGTGCGTCCATCCGGGTCCGGGACAACGGCGTGGGCATGACCATGGAGGTCATGTCAAGGATCTTCAACCCCTTCTTCACCACGAAGGCGGGCAACAGGCACACCGGACTGGGGATGACCTTGTCCCACGACATCGTCCGGGAGCACGGAGGGGAAATCACACCGGTCTCCGAACCCGACGAGTACACGATCATGACGGTGCGACTGCCCCAGAGCCCCGAGAACCAGGAATCACCAGCTCCGTCCACTCCAGCCTCGTCGCCCAACCTCCGGGATGGGGGCTAGCGGCCAGCAGAGCCTCGGTCCCCTGGGACTACCCGTCTATACGTCGAAAGGCGTGTCTGTGAAGAACTCGCTCGCCTTGGGCGTCCTGCTCGAGGCCCTGGGAGCCGCAATGCCCAGGCGAGATCGCACGGCCCTGTACCCGCCATCCTCCAGCTCGTCCGCCAACTCCGGCCCCCCGGAGTCGACGATCTGGCCGTCCATCATGATGTGCACCCGGTCGGGCCTGACGTAGTTGAGGATGCGGCTGTAGTGGGTGATTATCAAGATGGCCACCTCGTCGCTCCGCACCTCGTCAACCGCACCGGCGACCTCCCGAACCGAGTCGATGTCCAACCCGGAGTCGATCTCGTCCAGCACTATCACCCGCGGCTCCAGGACCGCCAGCTGGAACATCTCCGACCGCTTCTTCTCTCCTCCGGACAGATCGTCGTTCACGGACCGGGCAAGGAACCGTTCCACTCGGTGGCGCCTGGCTTGGGTGGCGATCCGCTCCCTCGCTTCCTCCGGACCGGCGCCCAGTGCCACCGCTGCTTCTTCGACCAACACGGCCAGATCGAGACCGGGAATCTCCACCGGATACTGCAGGGCTTGGAATAGACCGGCCTGAGCCCGCTCATGGACGTCGAGGTCCACGATCGACGCCCCATCCACTGCCATGGCCCCGGACACTTCGTAGGCGGGCTTTCCCGCCAGGACGTGGCAGAGGGTGGACTTGCCCGACCCGTTGGGACCCATGATGGCGTGTATCTCGCCGAACGGAACGTCGAGATCGACTCCCTTGAGGATGTCGAGCCCACTGATGGAAGCGTGGAGATCCCGTACCCGAAGCGCAGTCCTGCTCATGCGGAATCCCCGCCCGCATCCACGTCCACCATCACGCGACCCTGCTCAAGCCTCACATCGTAGGTGGCCACCGGCTGGGTGGCCGGTAGGTTCCGTGGCACTCCGGTGCGGACGTCGAACTCCGATCCGTGAAGCGGGCATTCCACGTCGTAATCCCACAGCTCACCCTCGGACAGGGACGCCATGGCGTGGCTACAGGTGTCTCCGATGACGTAGAAGTCGTCCCCGATCCGGAACAGGGCCAGGGTACGACCGGCCAGGTCCACCCTGGATCCACCCTGAGGGAAGGCTTCGGCGCCGCCGGCGTCCAGCCATGCCATCAGGACGCAGCCCGCTGTTGCGCCCCGGCGAACTTGGTGGCCACAGCCCGCCGCGATGGCGCGGCCAGCTCGGGCGCGGCGAAGCCCGACAGTATCTCGTTGAAGAAAGCTCTGACCAGCAGGTGCTCGGCCGGGCTCCGGGGCAGCCCGCGGCTCATCAGGTAGTAGAGCTGCTGTTCGTCCAGCGGACCCGAGGAGGACCCGTGCCCGCACTGGAGATCGTCGGTGAGTATCTCCAGGTTCGGAACCGAGTTGACCATCGCGCCGTCCGAGAGCACCAGGTTCCGGTTGGTCTCGAACGCGGAAGTGCCCTCGGCACCTTTCTCGATCCTCACGAGCCCGGTCCAGACGGCCTGGGCGTCATCGGCGACGGCGCCTTTGAGGAATATGTCGGACGTGGTGCGGGGACCCCGGTGGGTGACGTGGGTCCGGTAGTCCAGGACCTGTGAGCCATCGCCGAAGTAGATGCCGCTCACCTGGGCCGACGATCCCCGCCCGTCCAGGGAGATCCCCAGCCGTTGCCGTGCATATAGCCCTCCGAGACCGACCTCTCCGATCCGGAGGGTGGAGTCCCGCTCGGCGACATACTCATGATGCGCCACGATGCGGGCCGCACCGGACAGGTTCTGGACCACCGAAACGGACAGGCGGGCGCCGCGATCCGCGAGCGCCTCCACTATGGGACTGATCAGCAGTTCGGCACCCGGGGCCGAGCGGTACAGGACCACCACCGAAGCTTCCGAATCGGGCCCTGCTACGACCGTTACGTGCGGGAAACTGACCGCCCCCGCAGCCACGGCCTGGATATCGACGACCACAGGCGCAGTGAGCGTCCTGCCAGCCGGGATCGCCACCACCGCACCGGGCGGCGCTAAGGCGTGGTTGGCGGCCGCGAACACGTCCACCTGAGGGGATGCCATCGATCCGTAGAGACCTGCCAACCGACCGTCCGGGATGTCAGCTGACCGATGAATCTCGACCTCGCCGGCCTCGATGTCCACGACGGTGCCGTCCACCATGGTCAGACGGCTACTTGCCTCTCCCAGCTCTTCGAGGTACACGTCGCGATCCAGGCCTCCGGACGGTCCCTCGGCAGGACGAAAGTCGTCCAGGTCGAAGTCGATGTCCACGTACTTCCAGTCCTCGTCGTAGGGGAGGGGCATGGCAGCTGACGCCAAGGCTTGGCGGCCCCGGTCGCGCAGGCCGGCCAGCCAGGCGGGCTCGGCGGCAGTGGTCATGGTTGTCGGGGGTGAGGACAAGTAGAGATCCTTCTCTCCGGAATCCGGCGGACGGATGGTAACGGGTAAACCGATGCTATCTATCCGCCGTCAACTGGCCAAAGGCACAGCGTTCGTCTGTGGAGTGGCGGTGTGTTGTGGCGTCGCACCACGGGACGCCTATGACCGCCAGAGCACGCCTGGTTGTTTCGCAGCACTAACTACCGATCAGGTGGGCCGCTCGGTCGAACAGCGCGTCCAGCATGGACTCGGTCAGCTTCCCGGTGAAGGTGTTCTGCTGGGAGGGGTGATAGCAGCCGATGATCGTGGGGGCTTCTGCACCGGGGTGCACCTCCACACCATGGGAGAAACGCGGCTTGGGAACCGGGATATCCCACCCTCGGCGACGGCCGATGCGCAGGGTCTGGTCGAAGGCCATGCCGCCGAGCGCCACGATCACCTCGACACGCCGGCACAGGTCGAGTTCCTGCTCGATCCAGGAGGCACAGGCATCCCGTTCGGCCGGGGTGGGCCGGTTCTGCGGTGGGACGCATCTGACGATGGCAGTGATGGCGGCGTCGATCAGACGGAATCCGTCATCCCGGTGGCCCGCGACCGGACGATTGGCGAATCCCGCCCGGTGGAGGGTCCGGAACAGCCACTCCCCGGACCGGTCCCCGGTGAACATCTGCCCGGTACGGTTCGACCCGTGGGCGCCGGGGGCCAGGCCGATGATCAGCAAACGGGCCTCAGGACCCCCCAGCATCGGCACGGGTCGGGCCCAGTAGTCGTGGTCCGCGTAGGCGGCCCGCTTCGTGACCGACAACTCTTCCCTCCAAGCCACCAGACGGGGGCACAGCCGGCACTCGATCAACTCGGCCTGGAGCCGATCGAACGCCGCCGTTGGCGCAGGTGGGTTCAGCGAGTCTTCGTCTGGGGCCTTGATCACGGGCTCTCCGGGTCAAGCGCTTCCACGTTGAACACGCTGGCCGCATTCCACAGCATCCAACCCAGCGAGCGAGCCTCGGCAGCATCGATCTGCTCTCGCACCTGTTCCGGTGTGTAGTAGAAGTCCTGAAGCCAGGGGCGGATGATGGACTGGCCCTCGAGCCGCCTCAGACCGGCGTCGAGCGCTCCGGCCACGACCTCTCCCGGGTGGTCATTGGGCGTATCGAAACCGAACCATCCGGTCGAGTAATGGCTCGGATAGACCATGGGCGATACCACGTCGGCGGTGGCCGACAGTGCTGTGAACTCCTGACCGATCCCCCCGTCCCCGATCACGGTGGTGATGAAGCCGAATATGTCGGCCCCGACCAGGCAGCCGAGCGGGTGGAGGCGAGCGGCGGCCTGGTCCAAGAAGCTGGTGATCGTCCCTATGCGGATGTCCTCCGAGTCACCCAGGTCGAAGACCGCCGTGGCCGGATAGCCATCGGGGAACCTGACGTAGTCGAACTGGATCTCGTCGAACCCGGCCGCACAGACCTCTTCGGCGATCCGCAAGGCGTATTCGCGGGCTTGTGGATCGGTCGGGTCGAGAAAGTACTGGTTGCGTTTGCGAAAGGACGTGCCGGTGGCGGTGTCATATACCGCCATATCGACCACCGCCCGCGCGGCGATGGGGTCCTGGAAGGTCACGAGTCGCGCGATCTTGTACAGGCCCCTAATGTCCATCTGCGCTACCACGCGGTCGATATCGAACAAGACGTCCACCGCACCGATCTCGCGGGCCAAATCCACTTCCGTGTCGTAGAGCACCCGGCCCGACTCATCCTTGACATCGACTACGAGGGCGTTGACCACCGTATCCTCTGCGATCGAGAGAAGCTCCGACCATTGCGCGTCATCCACGAACACGGTATGTCCGACATGTAGAGCCCGGATCAGATACGGCTCCAGGATGATCTCGTGTACAAGTATCTCCCCATCCCATGCAAACTCGGTTGTGACCCACCCGGGGCGCTCGACAGTGATGGTGCCCGGGGAAGCCCGTGATATCTCGAAGCTACCCTGGTCGTCGGTCATCACGTTGATGTCACCCAGCGAAACCGAAGCGATCGGTAACCCGAATCCCTGGTGATCCACTACCGCACCCCGCAGGACTACGGGTCGCAGGGCCAGTTCCACGGGTTCGTCATTGAAGGCATCGACTACCACCGCTCCCGGGAAGAATCCCGGTGCCTGCACAGAGGCCGAGGTCGACCGGCCTTCCCAACGGACCTGAAACAGACCGCTTCCATCGGTGACCTCCGGACCGTACTCCGTGTCGGCCATCGCACCGACGATCGGGGCTCCCACATCGTCCTTGACCAGGATCGCCACGGTCGGGACCTCGGAAGGCGGCGGGATCGGCGTTTCCCCGACCACAACCGGCGACTGCGCCAGGCAGGCGGTCAGGAGGACCGATCCCAGGCCGGGCAACAGCCACGTCCCCACGCCACGCCTTAACGGCGGAGCGGGCCGTCCACGAGAGCACTCAAGAACCCCGTGGAAGAGGGTTCGCCCGCCATCCACCCGCGCTCTGACCACGTAGTCAGCCAGCCGGCGATCCCATCCGGATTCCTTCTTGAGCATCCTCGCAAGGCATTGAATCTGTCTCACGCGCACCGCACAATCAAAAGAACGCATTGCCAAATCGCTGCCGGGGTGATACGTTGCCTCGTACCCGTAGAGAGGGGGTAAGAAGGCGTGGTCTTAACAGCGAGGGAGACACCGCTATCGACCGACGGCGTGGACCTGTACCTCGACGAGGTATCGGCACACCCCCTGCTGACCGCCCAGGACGAAGTAGACCTGGCTCTCAAGATCGAACTGGGCCGCCAGGCCAGCGACAAACTCGAAACCACGCCCGACTTTGACCGGATCGACCGGCTGAAGCTACGCCGGCTGGTAAGGGAGGGCGAGAGAGCCAGAGCCGTCTTCATCCAGTCGAACCTCCGCCTCGTCATCTCGATCGCCAAGCGCTATTCGGGCCGAGGCATGGACCTGATCGACATGATACAGGAGGGCAACCTCGGCTTGATCCGGGCTGTCGAGAAGTTCGACTGGCGCAAGGGCTTCAAGTTCTCCACCTACGCCACCTGGTGGATCCGTCAGGCCATCACCCGGGGGCTCGGCAACCAGGCTCGCACCATCCGCCTGCCGGTCCACATGGTCGACATCGTGAGAACGGTGAACGAGACGGTCTACACGCTGACCGAGGAACTCCGACGCCGTCCGACCCGCGAGGAGATCGCTGCCGCCAGCGGTCTCGACATCGACCGAGTGACGACCGCCCTCGCCACCCCTACCAGCACCACCTCGATAGATCGACCGGTCGGCGAGGATGGAGACGCGGTGCTGGGTGACTTCGTCCAGGACAAGACCGCCATCGATCCATTCGCTCATGCCGCCGCGGCGGTGAGACGAGCCCGGATCGAAGAGGCTCTGGGCATGCTCACCACCGATGAGCGCACGGTCGTGGTCAACCGATACGGGTTGGCGGGAAACCAGATGCTGACCCTGACCGACATCGGCGCGAGGCTGGGTATGACCAGGGAGCACATCCGCCAGATCGAGCGCCGAGCCCTCTCGAAGCTCCGGCATCCCAGCAACGCATACGAGCTGAAGAACCTGATAGATCTCTAGTTGCTAGTTGCTAGTTGCTGTTTTTAGCTGTTAGCCATTGGTACGTACCAACCAAGGCTGTCCCATTCGCCCCCCACCTGCTGTTCCACGAGGGTTCGCCCCAGCGCGATGGGTAGCTTGGACAGCCTGCGGACACTAGAACGATATAACCAGCGATAATCTGGCGTAGATAACTAGTGACTAGCAACTACCGACTAGCAACTAGGTTTAGCCGATCGCTCCGGCATCCGCCATGTTCAACTCGATGAGCCGATTCATCTCGACCGCGTACTCCATGGGGAGTTCCTTCACGATCGGCTCGATGAATCCGGCCACCACCATCGACGTGGCTTCGTCCTCGGTAAGGCCCCGGCTCATCAGGTAGAAGAGCTGCTCCTCCCCGACCTTGGACACCGTGGCCTCGTGACCGATCTCGGTCTTCGCCTCCTCGATCTCCATGGAGGGGTAGGTGTCGGAGCGGCTGGCGTCATCCATGATCAGGGCGTCGCAGCGGACGAACGCCTTGGCGTTCTCGGCACCTGGTTCCACCCTCACCAGACCTCGGTAGCTGGCCCGGCCCCCCTCCCTGCAGATGGACTTGGACAGGATGGTGGAGGTGGTGTTCGGAGCGACATGGACCATCTTGGCGCCCGCGTCCTGGTGCTGATCCTCGCTGGCGAACGCGATCGACAAGACCTCGCCGTGCGCCCCGGGCTCCATCAGCCACACCGCCGGGTACTTCATCGTCAGCTTGGACCCGATGTTGCCGTCGACCCACTCCATGGTGGCGTCGGCATAGGCGGCTGCCCGCTTGGTTACCAGGTTGTAAACGTTGCTCGACCAGTTCTGGATGGTCGTGTAACGGCAGCGCCCGCCCCGCTTGACGATGATCTCGACCACGGCCGAGTGGAGGGAGTCGGTGGTGTAGACAGGCGCCGAGCACCCCTCAACGTAGTGGCAGAAAGCACCCTCATCCACGATGATCAGGGTCCGCTCGAACTGGCCCATATTCTCCGAGTTGATCCTGAAGTAGGCCTGGAGAGGCTGGTCCACATGGACTCCCGGCGGGACGTAGATGAACGAACCCCCCGACCAGACCGCCGAGTTCAGGGCGGCGAACTTGTTGTCGTTCGGCGGGATCACCGTCCCCAAGTACTCCTTGACGATGTCGGGATGATCCCGCACCGCGGTGTCCATGTCCATGAACAGGACACCCAGCTCCTCCAGGTTCTCCCGGTTGCGGTGGTACACGACCTCCGACTCGTACTGGGCGGTGACTCCGGCCAGGAACTTGCGTTCCGCTTCGGGAATGCCCAACTTCTCGTACGTGTCCTTGATGGACTCGGGCACCATGTCCCAGTCCCTGGCCTGGTCTTCGGCCGGCTTGACGTAGTAGTAGATGTCGTCGAAGTCGATGTCCTCCAGCAGACCGCCGCCGCCCCACGTGGGCATGGGTCGTTGCTGGAACCGCCGGTAGGCCTTGAGGCGGAAGTTGAGCATCCAGTCGGGCTCGCCCTTCATGAACGACATCTCTCGGATGATCTCCTCCGAGAGGCCCTTCTCGGGCTTGAAGACGTAATCGTCCTCCGGGTCGCTCCAGCCCAACTCGTAGGCGCCGAGGTCGATATCAACTGTGGTCGTCATGGTGAGGCCTCCGTTACGGGTGAAAGGCCCGTTCGTTCGGATGGTATCTGCACAGATGATACCAAGGCGCGGCCGGAACCAGAGCCCCAAAATCCAAACCCGATTCCTAGTTGATCGGATGTGGGGAGACGCTGGCATGATCACGAGGTCGAAGGGCCTAGTGTTGGACGCACATGGACGAGCCGCGCATCGCCGAGCCCATTCTCCATGTGGACATGGATGCGTTCTACGTGGAAGTGGAACGACTCGACGACCCCGGGCTTGTGGGACAGCCTGTGGTCGTCGGTGGCGAGGGACCGAGAGGAGTGGTCGCGTCCGCTTCCTACGAGGCCAGAGCTACCGGTGTTCGCTCGGCCATGCCGATGAGCACCGCCCGGCGGGCGTGTCCGGGAATGGTGATCGTGCCACCCCGCCACCGGCGCTATGGCGAGATCTCGGAGCGGGTCTTCTCGATATTCCGGGACTTCACTCCCCTCGTGCAGGGGTTGTCGGTCGATGAGGCTTTCCTCGATGTACGCGGGCTGCGCCGGCACTACCCGGACAGCCGCGCGGTGGCCGAGGCCATCCGGGCTCGGATCAGGAGCCAATTGCTCCTCCCGGCATCGGTGGGCGCGGCCACCTCCCTGTACCTGGCCAAGATGGCGTCCGGATACGCCAAGCCGGACGGCGTCCTCATCGTCACCGAGGGAAGCGAGAAGGCGTTCCTGGAACGCCTGGACGTGCGGGAGTTGTGGGGGGTCGGCAAGGCCACCCGGAGCAAGCTCGCCTCGATGGGGATAGGCACGGTGGGTCAACTGGCCCGCGTGCCCCTTCCCGTCCTCCGCCGCCACCTGGGAGAGGCGACCGGGGCTCACCTCCACCGCCTGGCGAACGGAATAGACGAGAGGGTCGTGGAACCCCGCAGCGACGCAAAGTCGATCTCGGTCGAGCAAACCTTCGAGCATGACATCTCCGGTACCGAGGCGCTGCGCTCCCAGCTGTTGCGGCAGGCCGATCAGGTCGCATGGAGGTTACGTCGGGCGGGACTTTCGGGACGCACGGTGTCTCTCAAACTCCGGTTTCCCGACTTCAGGACCATCACCCGCGCCGAGACACTGCAGTCCGCGACCGATGTGGCCCGGGAGCTCTACCGGTCCTGCTGTCGGCTGCTGGACCGGACGGGCGTGGGCGACCGGCCCGTCCGGCTTCTCGGCGTCGCGGTCAGCGGTCTGCAACCCGGCGACGCGCCCCGGCAGATGATGGCCGGCCACGAGGAGCGCTGGGAAAGTCTGGCGGAGACCGTGGACGACCTGAGAGTCCGTTTCGGTCGGCACGCCGTGGAGCCCGCCCGGCTCCGAAGCGGAGAGTACGACCCGGCCCACGACGCACAAGGCTGAAGCGCCGACGTACGGCCGGATTGGGGAATGTCAATAGTCAGGGCTAGCGCCAGGGAGTGTCGGTCGGGGTGACCGGGTCCGGAAGCATGGTGTCGCCCATGAGATAACGGTCCGCCGCAGCCGCGCAGCTCCTACCCTCGGCGATGGCCCACACGATCAGCGACTGGCCTCGGCCCATGTCACCTGCCACGAAAATCCCCTCCACGTTCGTGGCCCATCGATGGTCGCGGGCCACGTTCCCCCGGTCGGTCATCTCCACGCCCAGCTGTTCCAGCATGGGTGATCGATCCGGCCCGGCAAAGCCCAGCGCCAGGAGCACCAGGTCGGCGGGATACTCCTCGGTGGAATCGTCCTCTCGCTCGAAGATCGGCCGACCGTCGCGGAGGGTCATGTCGACCCGGTGGGTCCTAAGCGCGGTGACATGTCCGGCGGAGTCGCCCACGAACTCCTCCGTATTGATGGCGAACTCGCGTTGCCCGCCCTCCTCGTGGGCGGCCGACACGCGGTACATGAGGGGCCAGACCGGCCACGGTGTCGAATCGGCCCGCTGATCGGGAGGCCGGGGCATGATCTCGAACTGGTGCACCGATGCCGCGTCCTGGCGGTGGGCGGTACCGAGGCAGTCCGCGCCGGTGTCGCCGCCGCCGATGATGATCACCCGCTTGCCACGGGCGGAGATCGGGGATTCGGACAGGTCGCCCGCCTGCAACCGGTTGGACGGCGTCAGGTACTCCATCGCTTGGTGGATGCCGTCCAGGTCCCGACCGGGGATCGGCAGGTCACGAGCCAAGGTGGCACCGCCGGCCAGTATCACGGCGTCGAACTCGTCCCGGAGCCGGTCGGCGGGCGGGTCGACCCCGACGTCGGCGTTCACCCGGAACCGGGTGCCCTCGGCCTCCATCTGGGCCAGGCGTCGATCTAGGAACCGCTTCTCCATCTTGAAGTCGGGAATGCCGTAGCGGAGCAGCCCCCCGATCCGGTCATCCCGCTCGAAGACTGTGACGGCATGGCCGGCCCGGGTGAGCTGCTGCGCCGCCGCCAACCCCGCCGGTCCGGATCCGACCACCGCCACGCTGCGGCCGGTCACGGTGGTGGGCATCACCGGGGTGACCCACCCCTCGGCCCAGGCCTTCTCGACGATCTCCAGCTCGATCTGCTCGATGGTCACCGGGTCGGAGTTGATGCCGAGCACGCAGGCCGCCTCGCAGGGCGCCGGGCACAAACGCCCGGTGAACTCGGGGAAGTTGTTGGTGGCATGCAGCCGATCCATGGCCTGGCGCCAGCTGTCGCGATACACCAGGTCGTTCCAGTCGGGAATCAGGTTGCCGAGCGGGCAGCCCCCACTGCAGAAGGGGATCCCGCAGTCCATGCACCGGGAGGCCTGATCCCGGACCTGCGTGACCGGAAACTCCTCGTAGACCTCTCTCCAGTCGAGCACCCGGAGCCCCACCGGGCGGCGCACCGGGGTCCGGCGCCCGTGCGCGAGGAAGCCCCGGACATCACCCATGGGCCGCCGCCATGATCGCATCGAGCACCGGCTCGCCGGTCTCCTCGGCCTGCCGGACCGCCTCACGCACCCGCTTGTAGTCGTCCGGCATCACCTTGACGAAGCGGCGCACCTCCCGGTCCCATCGATCCAGTATCCGGGCGGCCACGGCGGAACCCGTCTCCTCGAGGTGGGCGCCCAGCGTGGTGCGGAGGAAGGCCAGATCATCCTTGTCGAGGGGGTCGAGCGACACCATCTCGGTGTTGACCTGGCCGGCGAAGGAGCCATCCCGGTCGTAGACGTATGCGATCCCGCCGGACATTCCGGCGGCGAAGTTGCGGCCTGTACGGCCCAGGATCACCGCTCGCCCACCGGTCATGTATTCGCAACCGTGGTCTCCGACCCCTTCCACCACGGCCACCGCGCCCGAGTTGCGGACGCAGAAGCGCTCCCCCACCACGCCCCGCAGGAACATCTCTCCCGAGGTGGCGCCGTAGAGGATCACGTTCCCCGCGATGATGTTCTCCTCGGCCACCAGTGGGGCCTCCGGCGGGGGTGTGACCACGATCCGACCTCCGGACAGGCCCTTGCCGACGTAGTCGTTGGCGCTCCCGACCAGCCTCAGGGTCACGCCCTTGGGTAGGAAAGCCCCGAAGCTCATACCGCCCATGCCGGTGAAGTTCACCGAGATGGAGTCATCCGGGAGCCCGGCCGCTCCGTGACGGCTGGTGACGTGGTAACCGAGCAGGGTTCCCACCGCGCGGTTCACGTTGCGGACCGGGAGGTCCAGGGTCACCGGAGGACCACCGGCCAGGGTCCCTTCCGCGAGCTGGATGAGCGTCTGGTCGAGGGCCTGGGCGAGACCGTGGTCCTGCTCGGTGGTCTGCCTCCTTGCCTGGCCGGGAGCCAGCTCGGGCACATGGAAGATCGGGGAGAGGTCGAGACCGTCGCCCTTCCAGTGATCCACGGCTTCGCGCACGTCGAGCAGCTCGGCATGGCCGATCGCCTCGTCCAGGCTGCGGAAGCCCAGTTCGGCGAGTAGTTCCCTCACCTGTTCGGCCACGAAACGCATGAAGTTGACGATGAAGCGCGCCCTACCGTTGAAACGCTTGCGCAAGTCCGGGTTCTGGGTCGCCACCCCCACCGGGCACGTGTCGAGGTGGCAGACCCGCATCATGATGCATCCGGAGACCACCAGCGGCGCGGTGGCGAATCCGTACTCGTCGGCGCCCAGCAGCGCGGCGATCACCACGTCGCGGCCGGTCTTCAGCTGCCCGTCCGCCTGCACCACGATCCGGTCCCTCAAACCGTTCAGCAACAGTGTCTGCTGCGTCTCGGCTAGGCCGATCTCCCAGGGGCCGCCGGCGTGCTTGATGGAGGTCAGGGGAGAGGCTCCGGTGCCGCCGTCGTGCCCGGAGATGAGAACTACGTCCGCCTTGGCCTTGGCCACCCCGGCCGCCACGGTACCGACACCCATCTGGGCCACCAGCTTGACGTGGATCCTCGCTTCCGGGTTGGAGTTCTTCAGGTCGTGGATGAGCTGCTTGATGTCCTCGATCGAGTAGATGTCATGGTGGGGCGGGGGGGATATCAGCCCGACGCCCGGAGTGGACATCCGGGTCTCGGCGATCCATGGGTAGACCTTGTAGCCGGGAAGCTGGCCTCCCTCCCCCGGCTTGGCGCCCTGCGCCATCTTGATCTGGAGATCGTCGGCGTTCACGAGGTACTCGGAGGTGACGCCGAACCGGCCCGAAGCCACCTGTTTGACCGCGCTGCGCCGCAGATCACCGTTGGGGTCCGGGATGTTGCGGACCGGGTCCTCACCGCCCTCGCCGGTGTTGGACTTGCCGCCGATCCTGTTCATGGCGATGGCGAGGGTCTCGTGCGCCTCCTTCGAGATGGACCCGTAGGACATGGCGCCCGTGGTGAACCGCTTCACAATCTCCGACGCCGGCTCCACCTCTTCGATGGGCACAGGGGTGCGTTCCCCGGTCTTGAACCGGAAGAGACCCCGTAGGGTGCCCAGCCGTTCCGCCTGCTCGTCCACGAGGCGGGCGTATTCGTTGAACAGGTCGTAGCGACCGGCCCGCGTCGAGTGCTGGAGCTTGTACACCACCTCCGGGTTGAACAGGTGGTACTCGCCCTCCCGCCGCCACTGGTACTCGCCCCCTCCGTCCAGGTCGCGGTGGGCGGTCTCGCCGGGGTTGTCCGCGAACGCGCTGTGGTGCCGGTGGACCGCCTCGGCCGCGATCACGTCAAGGCCGACACCTCCGATGCGGCTCACAGTCCCGGTGAAGTAGGGGTCGATCACCTCGGCGCCGATCCCCACCGCCTCGAAGATCTGTGCCCCGATGTAGGAGGCGATGGTCGAGATGCCCATCTTCGACATCACCTTCAGGATTCCCTTGCCGGCCGCTTTCGCGTAGTTGGCATGGGCCTTGGCGGGGTCCATCCCGGCCAGGCCGTGACTGCCGTTCTCGATCATGTGGTCGATGGCGGCGAAGGCCATGTAGGGGTTGACGGCCGTGGCGCCATACCCCAGCAGGAGGCACAGGTGATGGACCTCCCGGGCGTCCCCGGTCTCGACGATCAGGCCGATCCGGGTGCGGTTCCTGGTGCGGATCAGGTGGTGGTGAACGGCGGCCGTCGCGAGGAGTGACGGAATCGGGACCCGGTCCGGGCCCACGTCCCGGTCGGAGAGCACGATCGCCCACACCCCGGACTCGATCAGCCTGTCGACCTCGGCGCACACCCGTTCAAGGGCTCGGCACAGGGAGTCGCCCCCACCGTCGCGGCTGAAATGGCAGCTCACCACGGCGGCCTTGCCCCCCACTGCCGGGACCTCGTCCATGCGGAGCAGGGAAGCGAGCTGCCCGTTGTCGATCACGGGACTGTCGAGCTCGATCATGTTGCAGGAGTGGGGCCCCGGACGGAACAGGTTGGACTCCGGGCCGATGGTGGTCCGCATCGAGGTCACCAACTCCTCCCGGATGGCGTCCAGCGGCGGGTTGGTCACTTGGGCGAACAGCTGCTTGAAGTAGTCGAACAGGAGCCGGCTGCGCTCGGACAGCACCGCGGGCGGCGTGTCGGTGCCCATCGATCCGAGTGCCTCCTCGCCCCCGGCGGCCATGGGCGCGATCAGCATCTTCAGGTCCTCGTGGGTGTAGCCGAAGGCTCGGAGCCGCTCCTGCACCGGAAGGTCGCCACGCGTATCCGCGGTCACATCGGGAAGCTCCCGGAGCCGGACCAGGCCCTCCCCCAGCCAGGCTGTGTAGGGCCGAGCCGTGGCAAGCTCGCTCTTTATCTCCACGTCCCGGACGATGCGGCCCCTGGCGGTGTCCACCAGGAACATCCTCCCGGGGCGGAGCCGGCCCTTCTCCACGATGCGGGACTGGGGAACGTCGGTGACGCCCACCTCCGAGGCCATGACCACTAGGTCGTCATCGCTGACCCAGTAGCGGGAGGGACGCAGCCCGTTGCGATCGAGAACCGCGCCGATCTGCCGCCCATCGGTGAAGGCGATCGACGCCGGACCGTCCCAGGGCTCCATCAGGGAGGCGTGATAGCGATAGAAATCCCGCACCGCCGGGTCCATGCTCTCGTGCTTCTCCCACGGCTCGGGGATCATCATCAGGACCGCCTCGGGCAGCGAGTACCCGCCCATGTAGAGCAGTTCCAGCACCTCGTCGAAGCCGGCCGTGTCGGAGACGCCAGGGGTGCAGACCGGGAACACCTGTTCGAGGTCCGGTATCAGGTCAGTGGCCAGGAGGCTCTCGCGGGCTCTCATGAAGTTGCGGTTGCCCTGGATGGTGTTGATCTCGCCGTTGTGGGCGATCATCCGGTAGGGATGGGCCAGCGGCCACATCGGGAAGGTGTTGGTGGAGAACCGGGCATGGACCAGTGCGATGGCGCTCTCGACCCGGTCGTCGTGCAGGTCGATGAAGAAGTCGGGTAGCTGCAACCCGGTGAGCATGCCCTTGTAGATGAGCGTCCTGCCCGACAAGCTCGCGAAGTAGACACCCTCGTGCATCGTGGGCGCCCCGCCGATCGCCTCCCGCGGGCCCTGGGCGCCCGGCCGCAGGCGCACCTCGTGCTCGATCCGCTTCCGTACTACGTAGGCTCGCCGCTCAAGCGCCATCCCGGAAGCGCCCCGCCCGTCGATGAACACCTGGTGCATGGCCGGCATCGTCTTGCGGGCATCGCTTCCTATCACGGACGGATCGGTCTGCACCTCCCGCCAGCCGAGCACCTCGAGGCCCTCGTCGGCCACGATCTCCTCGACCCTCCGGATTCCCTCCGCAGTCAGATCATGGTGGTCTGGGAAGAAGGCGATACCCGTGGCGTAGCGACCGATCGGCGGCAGTTCGAAAGGAACGGCGGCCCTCAGGAACCGATCGGGAACCTGCAGCAGGATGCCGGCCCCGTCTCCGGTATCGGGGTCGGACCCCGTCGCACCACGATGCGTCATGCTTTCCGCCGCCCCCATCGCCAGCGCGACGAGATGATGGCTTCGCCTCCCCTTCAGGTCCGCGACGAAGTTGACTCCGCAAGCCTCATGCTCGAATTGGCTCCGGTACAAACCGGGCATCAACTTCTTCTCCCCCATCGCATCCCTATTACGAATCCTCCGGCAGCGTCGGGAGGGGTGTTGGTCGGTCACGAGTCCAACCGGGACGGCCTCCTCGGGCGGAGGGCCGAATCCGTCATGCTAGGCGGGTACTGTGAAATGTCCAGTTGGTCCGCTAGCCGGCAACAAACCCCAGAATACAGGGACGGGGCCAACCCATCCCGTCTTTGTGCACACACCTACACACCCGTGCGGGCCAGGCCCGAATCCCCCAGCTGATAGTTTGGGTGATCATGCCAGTCATAGTTGTGGGAGCCGACACGCGTATCGGCCATGCCATCATCTCGACGGTCTGCCGGTCGGCAGCCGAGGTTCGGGCCTTCATCACCCATGATGCTGACGCCGACCGCCTCAAGAAACGAGGCGTGAAGGTCGCAATCGGGGACGTGTCCGACAGTTCGCACGTGGAAGCGGCGGCTCTCTACTGCTTCTGTGCGGTACTGGTGACCGAGGCGGCCTACGACGGCCGCGACCGGGCCTTCGCCCAACACCCGGATGACGTCCTGGCCGGATGGGCCGAGGCGGCCCGTAACGCCGGGGTACGAAGGGTGATCTGGGTGGGGGCGGAACACCGTGAGGAGCCGTATCCGGAGTCCGCCGGCGAGGTGGCCACCGTGATCGTCGAGGGTGACTTGGAAGGCGCGGCCCGAGCCGTGGGACAGCTTGAGGAGGCCGAAAGGCTTAGCTGCTAGTCATCCGGCCAGCACTTTGCCCATGGCCGCGGGGGCGTCGGGGTGGGTGCTGGCGTGCGGCGCGACCCGCAGCATCCCGTTTCGCTCGGTCAGCGAGAAGCCTTCCCCCACGAGGCGGGCGTACGCATCCTCAGACGGCCCGCCGGCGGGGGTGAAGCTGACGATGCCGCTGCGCTCGTCATCGTTCATCCACGGACTCAGTACCCGGGCGCCCGCCCTGCGAGCCTCCTCCTCCACAGCAATGGATCGGGCGAGGACCGCCGCCTCCACGTATTCCATCGGAACGGTTTGCAGTGTCCGTAACGATTCGCAGAGGGCTGCGACCGCGGTGAAGCCGGCGCTACCCATGACGAACCGGTCGGCGCCCTCCAGGGGCGGATGCGGGAGCGGAGCGGAGGTGTCAAACGGATCACCGACCCCGAGCCACCCCGTCAGGGTAGGACGGAGTCGTTCCAGAGCCCGCTCGGATACGGCGAGCAGTCCGGCCCCTCCCCCGGCCCGGAGCCACTTGTGGCCGCCCGCCACCATCACATCCACATCCTCCATCGAGAACCTCAGGGCGCCCAGGCCCTGAACCGCATCGACCACCAGGAGCGCGTTACCGGCCGCCTCCCGGATGGCGGGCAGGTCGCACCGGTAGCCCGTCCGGTAGTCGACATAGCTGAGCGACACTGCCGTGGTGCGGGCATCGACCGCCCGCGCCACCAGATCGGCCGTCAACCGGCCCTCGGGAACCGGAAACGTTCTCAGGTCGATGCGTCCCGCCTCAGCGGCCCGCACCCAGGGGTAGAGGTTGGCGGGGAACTCGGTCTCGGGGACCACCACCGAACCGCCGGCCAGGCCGAAGGCGACCGCGAAGAGGCCTGCGGAGGTGCTGGGCACCGTGGTCACCTGTTCGGTGGGGACCCCCACCAACCGGGCACCGAGGCGGCGGGCCGTCTCGACCCGCTCCATCACCAGCGGCACCAGCTTGCCCCGGCTGCCCGACATTGCGTCAGCCATCTCTCCGATCCCGGCCCGGGCCGGGATCGACATGGCGCCGATCGAGGCGAAGTCCATGAAGCCGAAAGGCTCGTCGAACTGATCAAGAAAAGACTGCGGAAGCGGCATCGACCGCCGAGGGTAGTGGTGACCGGCGCCTCCCACCGCAACCGGCAAGTCCCGGCCGGCCGCACCAATACAATCCGCGGCCGGGCGCCGACCACACAGGACGTACATGGATCCCTTACTGACCGGCCAGGATCAGGCCATGCTGCGCGGAGAGGGCAGCGAGGCACAGGCACTCGCCATGCGGGTACTGGTGAGCATGGCCCGCGCCACCGGGGCCCGCCGGATGATCGACATCTCCGGGGCCCACATCGACGGCACGCTCTATCTCGGGCGCGCCAGCCTCGATTTCGCCACACGATTGCGTGACGGGGGTGGCCGGGTGGCCGTACCCACCACCCTCAACGTCTCTTCGCTCGACCTGCTCCATCCCGACCTGTTCCGTGGGGATGAGGCGACCCGGAGTGACGCCCTGACCATGATGACGGCCTACCTCGACATGGGAGCCTCCCCCACCTGGACGTGCGCCCCATACCAACTGGCGGATCGTCCCGGCTTCGGTGATCGCGTCGCCTGGGGAGAGTCGAACGCCATCGTGTTCGCCAACTCGGTGCTCGGCGCCCGGACACCCCGGTTCGGCGACTTCGCCGACATGGCCGCCGCCGTCACCGGCCGGGCGCCGGAGTTCGGTCTTTACCTCGACCGGCACCGGCGCGCCAGCGTCCGGATCGATGTCTCTGGGATCGCGAAGGAGGCACGGCTTACCGACGAGTTCTTCGCCGTACTGGGATTCCTGACCGGCATCGAGGCCGGATCCGAGGTCCCCGCCGTCACCGGCATCGAATCGGCCACGGAGGATCAACTCAAGTTACTGGGCGCGGGGGCGGCCACCTCGGGAGCGGTCGGCATGGTCCACGTGGTCGGGATCACGCCCGAGGCGCCCACCTTGGCGAGCGCCACCGGTGGCATCGCGCCCCGCCTGGTGAAGGTCACTCCGGACGTGATCACCCGCGCCTACAAGGCGCTGTCGAGCACCGATGCGGAGACCATCCACACGGTGAACCTGGGCACGCCCCACTACTCGACCCGCCAGATCGTCCGGCTCCAGGACCTGCTGGCCGGTCGCCGGATTCACCCCGATGTGAAGCTCTACGTGAACACGGGAAGGGACGTCCTGGCTTCGTCCTCCGAGATCGTGAAGCGCCTGGAGGAGAGGGGCGTGGTGTTCGTGGTGGACACCTGCACTTACGTGACCTCGATTCTCCCCGCCGGTCCGGATGTTGCCATGACCGACTCCGCCAAATGGGCCTACTACGCACCCGGCAACCTCGGCGTCGATGTGGTGTTCGGTTCCACCTCCGATTGCGTGGAGTCCGCGGTGGCCGGCCGGGTGATCAGGGAGGAGCAGCCGTGGTGAGCGTCGGAGGTACCCCCATCGTTCCGGGCGTCGCCGAGGGCCCAAGCCTGGTTCTCGACCAACCACTGAGCTGGTGGGGAGGGATCGACCCGCGCGACGGAACCATTGTCGACCTCCACCATCCCCAGCATGGACAGCCGACCGCCGGCCGGGTTCTCGTCCTTCCCGGTGGCAGGGGGTCATCGGGCGGTTCCGCGGTGCTAGCCGAGTCCGTCCGGCGCATGACCGCCCCGGCCGGGCTGGTGCTCGGCGATGTCGACCCGATCCTGGTAGTGGGGCTGATCGTGTCCGCCGAACTCTATCCGGACCGGAACTGCCCTCTGGTGGTGGCCCGTGAAGGCTACGACCTACTGGTCTCGGGCCGCACCACCCGCATCCGGACGGACGGAAGGATCGAGCAGTTCTGATCCCCTAGTCGTGTTACCCGCAGCGGTACGTTGAGGACACTCCTAGCTGTTTGACAGACAGACCTCAGCTACCTCGCGCCCCGGGCACCCGGCGGGTCCGCTCCAGAACCCGAAAGGGGATCCGGAACACTTCGTCGTCCTCCACAAAGATCGCAAAGGAGTAGCCACCCGGCTTCGGGAATACCAGGTTGTTGAACGTGAAAGCCCGGATCATACTCATTCCCGCTCCTGGGAGGCCCCGGACCGGTGGACGGACCCGGACTGTACGGGAGAAGCGGTTGCCCCCGAGGAGGCTCCGGCCGTCCTCATCCCTCATGTCCACCGACAGCTTGAAGGAGTCAGCGAAGGGCCACGGAACGCGCAGCCGGATTCCGATACCCACGGACGGATGGCGGGCCGGGAAGGACTCTACGTAGAGCAACTCCCAGCCTCCACCCAGGATGTAGAGCTTGCCACCCACCGCCTGGACCGAGTCGGCCACCATGGCGAACTCCACACTCGGCTTGGGATCGAGCGACGCCTCTAACGAATCCATTCACCTCCTACTCTAGGAGGGTGCCCGAAGCGTCCGTCCTAGGGGGTTCATCCGCGAGCCCGTGTGACCAGGGCTAACACATGTCCCCGTACTCCGGAACTCCTCGAGCAGGCGCCCATCACCGTTCACATCCTGACGGCAGGACTCCGACCGGAGTGCTCCTCCTCGTCGTGAGGCGCCTCGCCCTCGGTCTGACACTGTTGGTCGCCGCGTGCGGATCGCCGGAGCCGGACATCGCCTCCGACCCGTTCGATGCGATCGCTCAACTGCGCGGTCGGGTCTGTGACCAGGACATGGTCGGCTCGGCGGTGGTCATCGACCGGCACTACCTGGTAACGGTCGCACACAACGTGGCCGGCTCGGAGGGTGGCCTGACGGTCACGTTCGAGGACGGCTCGGAGCACGCCGCCACGCTGGTCGGCATCGACTTCGATCGAGACTTGGCCCTGCTGCGGGCGCCGTCCGTGGACCGACCCATCCTCACGGTTGCCCGAGCCGTGGCCGGAGAAGATGGACGCCTGATCCGGCTCCGCGCGGATCAGGAGAGGGCCGAGGTTCCGTTCGCCGACGCCGATCTGATAGTCGCCGTGGGTCGCAACATCTACGACGAGGAGACTTCGGTACGCCGGGACAACGTCCGGGCTCGCGCCCATGCCGGAGCCGGCTACTCGGGCGGACCGCTGCTCAACCATCAGGACGAGATGATCGGAGTGGTCTACGCCGCCGCCCGGCTCGATGAGATGACCTACGCCACCGCTTCGCAGGAAATCGACATCTTCCTTGAGTCAATCGACTCGACAACGGAGTCCCCCTCGGGCCGCTGCCCGGGCTGAACAACTCCCATGGCACCCGCCATCGGGGTTAGGATGATCGGCGCGTGCCCACCCGCCTCCCCTCCTCCTACCGGCTTCCCCGGATAGTCCTTCTCTGCTACATCGGCACTCTGGCGACGGGTATCGGCGTCATCTTCTCGCTCCTGGCCGTCATCCAGGACCGGTACGGCTTCCCCACCTGGTCCCTGGGCCTGCTCGCCGGCATACCCTTCGCGATGACCCTATTCGGGAACATCTGGCTGACCCCGCTGGCCGACCGGGGCTGGGAGCGGCGCCTGATCGCCCTGGGGTGCCTCCTGCTGGTGCTGTCGCTGCTCTGGATGGTCTTCGCGGTGGCCCTCTGGCAATGGGTCGCGGCGCGAGCGCTCATGGGCATCGCCGAGGGCGTCTCGGTGGGCGCAGCGCGGCGGGTGATGCTGAGCTGGTCTCCGGACCGCCATGGACAGGCCCTGAGCTCGCTGATGGTGGCGATGCTCGCGGGGATCCTGATCGGGCCGGTGCTCGGAGGGGTGCTGAACGAGCTCGGCTGGGCCATTCCCTTCCTGGTGCCCGCCGCGGCGGGAGTGGTGGTGCTCCTGGCCCTGCCGGCGGTCCGGCCCGGAGAGTACGAGCGGCCCACCATGAGGCTCACCCGGCGCCGCCTTACAGCCCTGCCGGGCTTCCTATCGGGGCTGCTTCTGGCCGCCTCCAACTGGCTCTACGTCGGCGTCATCGATGCGATCTGGGCTCGGTACATGACCGACCTCGGGGCCCGCCCGTGGCTGATAGGCGTGGGATTCCTGGTGATAGCCCTTCCCGCGATCGTGCTCACACCGATCAGCGGCCGGTTGTCGGACCGTGTGAACCCGATCCGGCTGGGCCTGGTGTCGGCGGTGATCGGACTCCCCCTACTGGCGGGCTACGGGTTGGTGTCGGCGGTGGTCCCCCTCCTGGTGGTAGGCGCCCTGCATTCCGCCTGCTGGGCCTTCGTGACCCTCCCCGGTCAGGCCGCCGTGGCCAGGGCCGCGCCTGCCAGCCAAGCGGCCGAGGCGCAGGGCCTCGTGGAGGCATACGGGTTCGTGCTGGCCGCCGTGGGCGCCTTCGCCGCCGCGCCTATCTACGAGGCCGTCGGACCTAGGTCCCTCTTCCTGGTAACCGCGGTAGGGGTAGCGGCGACCCCGCTGGTGGTGTTCCTGCGCCGACCTAAGTGGAGGAACGCCTTCTGAGGGACGGGCGCCGGTGCCCGGACGGAGGCGGTACGGTATCCTCTCCGCTTCTGTTCGAAGCAAGTGCTTACGCGTTCGAGGAGCGAAGTCTTGGGTTACCGGATCTGGTTCGAGCGCAGAGTGGCGCCGGAACTGATGCCCTTCGTGCCTCCGTCAGTAGACATGCTGGGTCCGGGACGGGACTACGACCCTCAGGCGGGAATCTCGACCGCCCAGGCCGCCATCGCCGCCCGGCTCGTCTACGACGACACCCTCTTTGATCGGGCCACTGAACTCCTGGGCGTGTTCCGGACCGGTATCGGCTACGACACCGTCGATCTGGAAGCCGCCACCCGCCGCGGGATCGCGGCGTGCAACGTCCCGCAAGGCCCGACGGTGCCGACTGCCGAGCACTCCGTGGCCCTCCTCCTCGCCGCCGCCAAGGAGCTCGTACGGTCCAGCGGCCGGCTCCGCGCGGGCACTGGCAACTATTTCTCGAAGCACGGCGCGATGGAGTTGGACGGGAAGATCCTGGGCCTGGTGGGATACGGACGGATCGCCCGCAGGGTCGGTGACGTCGGGCTAGCCCTGGGTATGGGAATCCTGGCCTACGACCCATACCTGCCGGACGAGGCGTTTCCGCCGGGAGTGGAACGGGCCCGTACGCTGGAGGAACTCCTAGGGCGGAGCGATGCCGTCTCGGTTCACATCCCGATGAGCGCCGGCAACTACAGGATGTTCAACGCCGGTACCTTCGCCGCCATGAAGAAGGGCGCATTGTTCGTGAACGCCGCCCGGGGAGGACTGGTCGATCACGATGCCCTGACTAGCGCCCTGGACAGCGGGCACCTGTCGGGCGCCGGGTTGGACGTAACCGACCCCGAGCCCCTCCACCCCGATCATCCGTTACTGCACCGTACGGACGTGATAGTGACGCCCCACGTGGCCTCGGCTACCCCGGAGGCCCGGGAGCGCATGTTCAGGATGGCCGTTCGCCAGGCTCTAATGGTGCTGGACGGGCAGCGACCGCCCCATCTCCTCAATCCGGACGCCTGGCCCGGCGTACTCGACCGTCTTGCCGGCGCCCGATGAAGCGACACTAGGAGGGCGTTCATGGGACGTTTCGGCGGCAAGGTAGCGCTGGTAACCGGTAGCACCCAGGGCCTGGGCGAAGCGATCGCCGTCCGGCTGGTGGACGACGGCCTGTCGGGGCTGGTGGTGACCGGGCGGAACGAGGAGAGAGGCGCAGCGGTTGCCGCCCGCCTGAACGATGCCGGGTGCCGGACGGTGTTCGCGGCCGCCGACCTGGCCGATCCGGGCGCGGTTGGCAACCTGATCGACATGACCGACCGGGAGTTCGGGCGGATCGACGTTCTGGTCAACGCGGCCGGCGACACGCAGCGCGGCACAGTCGATGACACCACCGTCGATCTGTTCGATCACCTCACGGCGGTCAACCTCCGCGCCCCGTTCCTGCTCATGCAAGGCGCCATCCGCCTCATGCGCCGCGAGGGCATCGAAGGCTCGATCGTGAACATCGCCTCGGTGGCGGCCCACGGCGGTCCGCCCTACCTGACCGTCTACGCGACGACCAAGGGCGCCCTGGTGACCCTCACCAAGAACGTGGCCAACTCGGTGCTCTGGGATCGGATCCGGGTCAACGTCATGAATATCGGCTGGACGGACACCCCCGGCGAACATGCCGTAAGGACCGGCTTCCACGCCGGAGACGAAGGATGGCTCGAGAAGGCCGAGGCCAGCCAGCCCTTCGGAAGGCTCCTAAAGACCTCTGAGGTGGCGAGGGCGGTGGCCTTCCTGGCGTCCGACGAGTCGGGCATGATGACCGGAGCGGCCGTCGACTTCAACCAGATCGTGGTCGGCTGCATAGCGGTCCAGCATCCGCCCTCCGACGACTGAGAGCCGTTTACAGCTCGAAGAGGGGCGACCCCAGTTGCCAACCCATGTCGACGCCACCCGCCGATAGCGCGAAGATGATCAGGCCAGCGCCGGCCATGGAGACGTTCTTCATGAACATGGACATCTCGAGCTGCAGGTCGCTCGCCTCGTCCGTCCAGAAGTGGTGGACCAGCAACGCGGTGAGCAGGCAGTAGACGGCCAACCCGAGCGCGGCCAGGTCCATCCAGACGCCGAACATGACACCCAGCCCACCCGCGGCGATCAGCACACCCGAGAGCCGGATGACTATTCCGCTGGAGGGTGCGTCCCTCGACTCCGCATACCCGGCAGAACCCTCCGCGTCGGCCAGGTGCCCGATGCCGGCCCCGATGAAGATCAGCGAGAAGAGGATCCGCCCGATCAGTACCAATGCTTCCATCTGGACCTCCTTGTCCGGCCCCACGCTTCGATGCAGGTAAGCACGATAGAGGCCGAGCGGTACACTCGCCGGGGACGGCACCGGGATATGTAAGGCAGGATGGAGCGACCGCGAAAGGGAACGGCGACCTCGGCCTTCGGCTCGGGCCGGCGTGAGGGTCACGACTCCTCCGCCTTCTACGATCGCTTCCCGGCGCCCGACATCTCCGACGACGACCGGGTGGTGCCGGTGCCGGGCTTCGACCAGCCCCGCGCCATCCTGGGCGACAGCCGCGGCATGCACCACCTTCCCGACAACTGCGTGGCCCTGGTGGTCACCTCGCCTCCCTACTTCGTGGGGAAGGAGTACGAGAAGGCGGTGGCCGGTCGCCGGGTACCCGAGTCGTACATGGACTACCTAGGCCTCCTCAGGGAGGTGTTTACCGAGTGCGTGCGGGTACTGGAACCGGGCGGGCGGATGGCCGTCAACGTGGCGAACCTGGGACGCAAGCCCTACCGCAGCCTGAGCGCGGACGTGACCGGCATCCTCCAGGACGATCTGGGCCTCCTGCTGAGAGGCGAGATCGTCTGGACCAAGGCCAAGGGCGCCGGCGGGTCCTGTGCGTGGGGTTCGTGGCGCAGCCCGGCCAATCCGGTCCTACGCGACCTGACCGAACGGGTGGTCATAGCCAGCAAGGGCCGGTTCGACCGCGCCCTGTCCCCCGCCCGGCGGCAGGCCGCCGGGCTTCCCCACCGCTCCACGATCAGCCGGGACGCTTTCATGGAGGCGACGCTGGACGTGTGGGAGATACGGCCCGAGTCCGCCACCCAGGTCGGGCACCCCGCCCCGTTCCCGGTGGAGCTCCCGAGGCGCCTGATCCAGCTGTACACGTACGAGGACGATCTGGTCCTTGATCCGTTCATGGGTTCGGGGACCACCCTGGTGGCCGCCGCGGCCACCGACCGCCGGGGCGTCGGCTACGACATCGACCCGACCTATGTGGAGCTGGCCAGGACCCGCCTCGCCGACCTCGAACAGCCGACCTCCCGACCGATCCCGACTTCCGGCTGAACGGTCCATGGACCGTCGCCCTCTATATGCCGCCATAGCGTCCATCGTGGGCTACAGCGTCGGCCCGGTGCTGGTGCAGGTTTCCAGCGCGTCGGCGCCGGTCTTCACCTTCTGGCGGGGCTGGCTCACGATACTGGCGACGCTGGCGGGATCGGCTGCGCTGCGGCGCCTGAGCTTCCGCTGGCCCAGGGGGCGGGAGTGGTGGCCACCCCTCGTAGCGGGTCTTCTGAGCAGCGCATCGACGCTTGCCTTCATCCAGGCTGTCAAGTTGACATCGGTGGCCAGCACATCGCTGATCCTCCTGCTCAGTCCGGTGCTCATCGCGCTCTGGGCGATCCCCCTATTCGGCGAACGACCCGGTATCCGGTTCCGCCTCTGGACGCTGGTAGCCGTCATCGGAGCTTCCGTGGTCGTTCTGGGCGGCTCGTCAGGCCCGAACGGCGACCCGGTGGGCGTGACCCTGGCGGTCATCTCGGTGGTGCTTCTAGCCACGCAGTTCGTGGTGACCAAGGTGGGCCGGAGGACGCTCGACACGGTCCCCTTGCACATCGCGACGGTCTTCTCCGGCGCAGTCTTCGTAACCATCTTCGGTCTGGTAACCGGTCACGACTTCGGCGAGATGACCCGGACCGACTTCCTTTGCGTGCTTGGCGTGGTGGCCCTGGCCAGCACCTTGAGCGCCTTGCTTCTGACCTGGTCCCTCCGCTGGCTCCCCGCCAACATCCCTCCTCTCATCCACCTGCCCATCCCGTTCCTCGCCGGTGCGATCGCGTGGGTGTTCCTGGGAGAGGCGATGACCCTCAATCATCTATTCGGAGGCGGCGTCACCGTGGTCGGGGTGGCGGCCGCACTGCTCAGCACATCCGGCCGGAGGTTGCTCAACGCGGGCTCCGTTCCCGGCCCACCGGTATGACCCTCCCGATCAAGGGCTAGTTGATCGGGACCCGCGATGACTAGCGAGCGCGCATAGCGTGTACACACCTAGTAGTCGTCAGGTGGGCGCCTGAGACGTTTCGTCTCGGATCGGCGCCGCTTGGCCTCCAGACGCCTCCGGCGGGCGGACCGGCCGGGTTTGGTAGCCCGCCGGACCGGTGGCTGGGGCGCCAGAGCGCTGTCGAGCAGCGCAGCCATCCGCCGCAACGCCTCCTGGCGGTTCCGCCACTGCGAGCGGTGGTCGTCGACCACGATCCGTAGCGTTCCCGACCGCAACCTCGCCCCCAGGCGATCTTCCACACGCCGTTTCTCATCATTGCTGAAGGACGTGGACCTGGTGATCGACAGGGTGAGACCGACCCTCGTGTTCGAGCGATTGGCGTGCTGGCCACCCGGACCCGAAGCAGGGCCGAAGTCCCACCGTAGCTCCCGGGCCGGCACGATCGGACCATGCCGGAGCCGGAGGTCACTTTTGGATTCCGCTGCCATGCCTAACGAAACTACCCGCATGAACGCCGTACGTCCCAAACCCTGGGTGATGGCCGCCCGGCCCCGCACGCTGCCTGCTGCCGTGGCCCCGGTGTTGGTGGGTGGCGGCCTGGCCCTCGGGGATGGGGTCTTCCGGCTGGATGCGCTGCTGGCCACCCTCGTCTGCGCTCTCGCCCTCCAGATCGCCGCCAATTTCGCGAACGACGCCTCCGATGCGCTCCGGGGCGCGGACCCGGAGACGAGGATCGGACCGACCCGTGTCGTGGCGGCAGGACTGCTCCCGGCCCGCCGGGTCTGGGCTGGCGTCGCGGTCATGTTCGGCATCGCAGCACTGTGCGGCATCTACATCGCCGCCATCACCAGTTGGGCAGTACTGGTAGTGGGTGTGGCGGCCCTCATCGCCACCGTGACCTATACGGGAGGTCCCTCCCCCTACGGGTACCGGGGCATGGGCGAGGTGTCGGTGTTCGTGTTCTTCGGGCTGGTCGCCACGGTGGGAACGCGCTACGCGCACGACGGGACCATGCCTGCCGAGGCGTGGTTGCTGGCTGTCCCGGTCGGCTTCACGGCTTCCGCCATCCTGGTGGCCAACAACATCCGGGACATCGATACCGACTCGGCGGTCGGTAAACGGACCATGGCCGTGATCCTGGGCAGGCGCCATGCCCGGACGCTCTACGTGGCGCTGGTGGGCGGCGCCTTCGGGCTGGCAACCGTCTGGGCCCTCCTCGGGTTGGCCCCCCGGTGGACCGCCCTGGCGCTGCTGGCCGCTCCCCTGGCCGTGCCGCTGGTCCGGACCATCCGATCCGACTCCGACGGTCCCGCCCTCATCCGCGTGCTGGAGGGGACCGCCCGGCTCCATCTTCTCTTAGGCATCGGTCTGGCGGTCGGCGCCGCGCTCGGCTGATCGAGCCGGCGCGCCCGGACTCAGGCGAGCAGGTACTCCCGGGCCACGACACGGGCCTCGTCCCGAGTCTCCACAATCCGATCGGCGGGTACTCCCCGCAGGACGTCCAGCGCCTCCAATGTCCTGGCCACCGGGTCCGGCAGCGCCATCATCACGCATGCGGTGTCGGATCTGGAAGCAACCTCGATAAGCTGCTCGATCATCATTGCGGCACTGTCGTCGATGTAGGTCGTATCCGAGAAGTCGAAGATGACGACCTCATGGTCTCCGATCTCGGCTCCGATGACGCTAACCAGCTTGTTGGCCGACGATACGGTGAAGCTACCCCTTAGAGCCACCATGCCGACCCGGGCAGAGAACCTATCAGTGGTTCCCAACTCGCTGTCCTCGCCGAAGAAGGTCCGGTCGAGCAGCGGCACCGAGATGACGCTGTCCAACTCCAGGCGTTCCAGCTGGCGGGCATGCGCCAGACCGCCGGCGATCAAGCCGATCGCCACCGCGGTGATCAGGTCCACCGAGACGGTCAGGACCAGCGTCACCAACATGACAACCAGGTGCTGGGAACGCAAGCGGTGGATCCGGACCAGCAGGCGCCGGTCCATGATGTCCCAGCCGACCTTCATCAGCACCCCCGCCAGCGCAGCCAACGGGATGGGCTCTGCAAACCTCCCCAGTCCGAGAACCACGGCCAGCACGAGCAGGGCTCTCAGCGCGCCGGACGCCCGGGTCGTCCCGCCGGAGCGGATGTTGATGACCGTCCCCATGGTTGCCCCGGCGCCCGGCAGCGCCCCGAACAGCCCGGCAACCATGTTGCCGATTCCCTGACCGATCAGTTCCCGGTCGGGGTTGTGCCTCTGGCCCGTGAGTGAATCAGCCACCAGCGATGTCAGCAAGCTGTCAACCGAGCCCAGGAGGGCCAGGATCAGCGCCGGCTGGAGAGCGGTCACCAGGAATCCGGCGGCCGGCATCTCCCACACCAGGCCCGGCAGCCCGGTCGGGATCTCACCGATCACCGGCGCGTCCGAGAGCCACAGGACACCCAGCAGGGTCCCGGTGATCAGCGCCACGAGAGGTCCGGGCGCGTAGCGAGACAGCCGCCGCGGCCAGAGGAATCCGACCACCAGCGTTACGACTGCGATGGCCAACGCGCTCGTGTTGGCGTTGCTTAGCGCGTCGGGCAGGGCCCGGAGCGCTCCGATGACTCCTCCGGAGGCGGAGTCCGCTCCGAGAAACGGCATTATCTGGAGGACGATGACGATGACACCGATGCCCGACATGAAGCCGGACACCACCACATGGGGCGTATAGGCGACGAACCGACCGATCCTCGACAGGCCCAGCAGGACCTGGAGCAGCCCGGCTAGCAGGACGACTGTCAGCGCTTCGGGGAGCGTGTCGGCATGGGTGGTGAGAACCACGGCCATCGCCACCGCCATCGGCGCGGTCGGGCCGGAGATCTGGGAGCGCGTCCCGCCGAAGACCGCGGCGAAGAACCCCACCGCGATCGCGCCGTAGAGCCCGGCGGCCGCCCCCATGCCCGAGGCGATGCCGAATCCCAGTGACACCGGCAACGCCACCACCATGGAGGTGAGCCCGCCGAAGAAGTCGCCCCGAAGGGTATCGAGATCGTACTTCACTGCCACCGCCCACTGTCCAGCACCAGACCGCCGAGGCCGGTTTGCCGGCATAGCCGCTCCAGACGGCCATCGTCGATGCGGTAGATCAGGCCATGAACCTCAAGGTCCGCGCCGGCACGCCAGGCGTCGCACACGATGTCGGTGGCCGCGACCTTGCGCACCTGTTCGATCACGCTCAACTCGCACAACCTCTGCCACAGAGCATCGCCCTGTAGCTTCGCCAGGTCTGATCGGTGGGTGCGCACCACCGGGAGGAGATTATCGAGCCACTCCCCTAGTGGGCCGGTGGCATGCTCGTCCAGGAATGCGTCCACGCCACCGCAACCGTAGTGTCCGCAGACCACCACGCGGCGCACCCTGAGCGTCTCCACCGCGAATTGCAGCACCGCGAGAAGGCTGGGGTCCGACGGGACGACCAGGTTGGCAACATTGCGGTGAACGAACACTTCCCCCAGTGACAGGTCCATGATCAGGTTGGGTGACACCCGGCTGTCGGAACACCCGATCCAGAGCATCTCCGGTTGCTGCCCCCGAGCAAGGAGGCGGAACACATCCGGGTCAGCCCGAGTCTGCCGTTCCGCCCAGGCGCGGTTCCGTTCGAGTATGTAATCGATGTCGATGAGGACGACCTCCCCAGCCGACCCGGAATCGTAACCAACCCGGCCACGCCCTCCGACCAGAACCCGGCCGTCGAACCTGACCAGGCTGGTTCACCGCCTGTCGCTTCGTCACCCAACGTTCCCAGTACCCGTCCTCAAGCGGGACAGTCGCAGCATGCATAGGGTTGGTAGAGAATCGCTAACCCGCGGGTCGGCGGCGTCCCGCGAGGTCGGGTAGTCCATCATGTACCATGAGCCTGGTGGAGGCCACCGACACGGATGCCTGCGACATCATCGACCAGATCGAGCGCATGGCGCTAGGCATGGTCGGTCCTGCCTTCAGGGGCCAAGCCGATGCTAGCTGGCCTCTGCGTTCGGGAGCGGTCCACCGTCTCGTCGAGACACACGGTGAGTCTGTCTTGAGCGATGAGGGCTATCTCAAGCAGTTGCTGTCTGGCTATCACCGCGACATCAGCAGAAGAGCTGAGATTATTGAGGGAGCGCAAATGACGCCCCTGCAGAGGCTGTCCGTTCTCCAGCATTTCGGCGCAGGGACCGGACTCTTGGATTTCACCCGCAGCGCTTTGGTTGCGCTCTGGTTTGCTTGTGACGGTGAACCCCATAGCGACGGCAGGGTGTTCGCCTTGGACATCGCAAATCCCCTGGTTGCCGTCGATGGTCGAGGACTCGATTCTGAAGGACTATTCGACACAGGCCAGGCAGTGTATTACGAGCCCGACCGATCGCTGGGGGCGCGGATCGTCGCGCAGCAAAGCGTTTTCGTGATCTGCAACCCACCACCGATCCTCGATCAGCATGTGCCGTATGTCGACGTGCCAGCGCAATCCAAGATGCCGATCCAGGAGCGACTGGAACGCCTCGGGCTGTCTCGCGAATCACTGTTCTGTGATCTGCCGGGGTTGGCGCGTGCAAACAGCAGAACCCGTCCGCTCCTGATGGACTGGCTGACGCCTGAAGAGCACCTACGGCTGGGAACCCATGCCTACCGGATGCAAAGGTACGCGGATGCCCTCGCGAGCTACGAGTCCTATGCTTCTGCGTATCCCGATGTGGCCCAGTCACACTGTTTGATCGGCGACGCGTATTCCGCGATGGGGCGGTTTGACGAGGCGTCGACCGCCTACACGCGCGCCATCGAGAACATTGATCGGCCGATGCCCCAGCTAGAAGGGTCCACGCCCACGCAAGAGTTCAAGGATTGGATGCTGCGACCGATCTACTACAACCGCGGCAACGCGCATGCCGCGGTCGGGAGACACTCAGAGGCGATTGCAGACTTTGACCGATCCCTAGCTCTTGAGAAGTCCTCGGCTCTTGACTCCGGGGACGGGCGAAATGTGCTGTTCAACCGCGGAAACTCGAAGTACGCGCGGGGACGCTTCCAAGAAGCCTCACGGGACTTCGAGGAAGCATGGTCGCTACGCGAAACAAGCGACGCCGCGCTTGCCCTCGGAAACACCAAGATGCATCTCGGAGAGTTCGCCGAAGCCTTGATTCGGTACCACGACGGCGCGAACCTTGAGAAGCCCGAGAGTGCGGACGCGCCGTGTCGTACGAATGCCAAGCAATGCAGCGACCTTCTTGAAGCCTTGGCTGGGCATGATTTTGCAGTGCGGCCCAGCGAACGAAGCGACGTAATTGTGACCGTGGAAGCACCGTTATCTGGACCAGGGGGCTTTGTGTTCGTCGGCAATCGGGGCAATGTCGGCAACACCCCTTCGGGCATGGTGGGTGCGCCGGGCGGGGAAGGTTATGGCGGGATGGCTGGCTTCGCGGTACTGCTGCGACCGGCACAGGGGCAAGCGGCAGGCCGGTAGCGGGGCCAGCTGGCAGAGGTATGGTCGAGGGACGCTCGGGGACAACCATCAGGAGACCCGCTGCGCGGGACAACCGACCTCACAGGACATACGGCCGCAGCCGCTTCGGTCCGGCCGGCCGTGGTCGTACAGTATGTAGGAACGTTTCCACCCGAATCGGGAGGTAGGTCGAAGTGTTGGGACATGTGCACAGCATGAGCAGCCGGGAGTTCAACGAGGCGACTGGTGAGGCGAAGCGGGCCGTACAAGCTGGCACCGTCCATATCGCCGATCGCGGGTGCCCGTCCCACGTGCTGATGAGTTACGAGCACTACCGGGAACTTACCAGCGACAGGCTGCACTTCGCCGACATACTGTGCAGAACGTCGGGCATCGGCAAGCTCGACGTGGAGTTCCCGAGACCTGGCGATCCGGCGAGACCTGCCGCCTTTGAGTGATGTAGCTCGCCTACAACCGTTGTCGTCTCGGAGAGCCGCGAGATCCACTCCTGCCGAGCCGATCCTGGTGTGCGTCCTGCGTGGCCCGAGTCGACCACGGCTTGGGCTACATGTCGACCATCACCATTCATGAGCTCGAACTCGGTGTGTTGCTGGCCCAAGGTCGCGACCCGGCGTCTGGCGCCGTACTGCGACGGTGGCTCGATAACGATGTGTACGAGGCCTTCGATGGACACATTCCGCCAGTGAGCACCACGATGGCGCGATTGGCCGCCTGCCTCCATGTAACAGGATCCGGCGCCTGTGAGTGCGCTCTCATCGGCGGCACCGCCATGGCGAGACAACACGGTCCTGGCGACCCGTAACACCAGAGACTTCGGAGAGTTTCCGGGGCTCACGGTCCTGAACCCGTGTGAGTTCACCGCGACGACGAAGCCTTGAGTCGGTTTCAACTTCGGAAATGACCAGGTTCAGCGTTCCGAAGTGTGTTTTATGTTGGTGGCACTAAGCAGGACGCGAAACGGCGATAGGGAATCGATGGTATGACCTCCCTCAGCGGGAACCATCGAGACCGACGATCAGCTGGAACTGGTTCAACGTGCATTATTGCGATTGATCGCTCTACAGCCGTATCCTCTACATCAAAAGGCTCTATTGCACGCAATGTGACATCGTCAGGTGGTCTTGCTAGACAGGCAAGTCCAGTTTCTTCGTCTGCCAACCAGTAGCGTGTCTCGCCATTGATGTAATCAACGCGTACAAGTTTGCCTCGTGTCGTGTCTCCGACGGTAGGCATGTCAGGTGCCAAGAACCGCTCGACTTCGTACCTCCACACTTTAAAGGCTTCTACCGGGTCTGATCCGAAAAAGCTCTGAGTCCCTCGTTCCCATGCTAAGTGACGGGTCTTGCTTAGGTTTCGAATCCGGTCGTGACCACGCAGAAACACCGTAGCGAACGGGTATTTGTCAACTACGCCGGTAAGACGGTCGCTTACGTAACGCTCGAGATGGTAAGTTGCATCCAGTGAACGGCGTACCTCGGCCGCATTCGGCTCATATCCCATATGGACTATCTGATCACGGAGGTCAGCTACGTGACGTTTCCATTCAGACACAGGCCCCTTACCGTCGAGTGTCCAATTACCACCCAGACGATTGTGGAACGCTCCTTTTGCTAGTCTAGTAACGGATCTCATAGCACGCATCTCTCGCACCGCCTCCTTAGGTTCCAAGCCTTCATCCCACATTATGGCTAGGTGAAGCTCGCGCAAGAGCGCTTCCGCCGCAGCTCCATTGAGCACAGAGGCTGTTAACCGATTCCCATCTCGCTGTGCGATAGATGTTTCCCGGCGAAAGTTAGCATATGTCGCGAATGGCCCAGGCCACAACCGTACATCGAGGGTCATCTGTTGTAGCTTTTCTTCCGGTAGTTCATCTGATGGAGCAATACACGTTAGGGAGGATGAGACGTCATTGATTAGAAAAGTGAAATGACTTGGCTGACTAGACGGACGCAGTTCACATGATTCACCAAGGGTCATGGCTGTAATAGCGACCGGAATTGCCATCGGGAGAGTCTCTCTCGTAACTAGCGTGACAGGTGTTTGAGAGACAAGATAATACATCTGCTGAATTCCTCGAATCTGTTCGAGACCGTAGTTGAATGCCTCCTCTAGCTCGGTGATATCGACATCCGTTTCACATAGGACCGCGACTTCCACAACCGTGGAGGCCGTAGCCTGTGGAACTATTTTCTCGTGTGCCTCACTAGGAATCTGAGCATCCTCTGGATTGATGTCCGCATCTGAGCCAGCGAAAGCCTTCGCCGCTGCTATAAAGGCTGGTCTGGCAAAGATCACGGGATTGCCTCTTGCCTCATCATCTATCTGGCGGAATAACAGACTCCCTACTATCTTGCGGTCAAGTCCATCTTCAGTCTGAAATGGCGCTCCGACGCGACTGCCATCAGCCATTTCTACTAGGCGGATGATCCAACCATCTGGGACAGCAAGCCGCTCTGGTAAAGAGACAAAAAAATAGGCGACATTAGGCAATGGGCTCATGTTGTCATCCATCAGTGGTGCTATCACCTCACTTCGATTGCGGATATTAGTATTCTCTAGGTCCTAAGGTTACGGCCACGGCCCGGTCCCGTATCGCCTGTCTTGGTCGGAGAGACGTGGTCCTGTCGACCATCAGGCTGCACGTTCGTGCAGACCGTTCTTCTCATCGGGAGTAACCGATAGGCAGATCAGGGCGCCTCGGTCGATGAGTCGTGAAAGCACACACCGTCACCAAGTTGGCGGCATCGAAAGTGATCGTCCTAGGACGATCACGACGGGCCGGGGTTGCCCGCGTAGCGAATACCGCCCGTCGCCGTCGGTATCTCGCCCTGCCTCATTGGAGGTCAAGGCCGAGAGCGTCGATGAACGCCTGGTCGTCATCAGCACGGTCGCTTCCGGCAACGGCCGCCGACTGCCGGTGTGCTTCTGCCACGAATGACGGGGCACGTACGTCGACTACCCACATCTGGATCGGGCGCATGCCCTGTTCACGCATCCGCTTGCGGTAGTCACGAACCTGCCGCATGCTCGTCTCGTCTCATGCGCTGTCATCGGATCCAAGTTACATGAAACAGCGCCGTTAGCGGCCTACGTCCACCGCTACGAGAAGGTCTTGAGCGCGTCTGCTATCTCGGAGGCGACCAGGTCGGGGCGTTCCACCGGGACCAGGTGACTCTGGCCCGCCATGTAGGTGGTGGTGACGTTGGGAAGCGCCTCCGGCAGCAGCGCCAGGGAGGGTCCCAGCTCGCCGGCCCGGTCGGTGACGACGAGCCGTACCGGAGTGGCCAGCTCGTCGAGGCGGGCGAAGGCGCCGCATTCGGCGCCGGTGGCGAACAGCTCCGCCTCGACCTCTCGTCGGCAGCGCAGCGCCAGCCCTTCCGCTACCTCCTCGAAGCCGTGTTCCACGTAGGCCCGGAAGGCCTCCGGGTGCCAGCGCTGGAACAACGGCTTGGCCAGGTAGCTCTCGATCAACTCGTCCCGGGAGCCGAAGACCGGGCGCCTCCGGGCTGCTCCCTGTGCCAGCGAGAACTCGGGGTTGCGCACGAAGGGCGGCGGGATGAGGACCGGTTCGACCAGCACCAGCCCGGTGAAGGTACCGGGACGCAGAAGCTCGGCCAGGACCAGCACGGTGCCGCCCATCGAATGGCCTACGCCCACCAACGATTCCGGTAGCCTTCCGGCGCCGGCCAGGCTATCGATCAGGCCGACGAGATCCCTCCCGAATGTCCACCACGACGCCGGAAGCTCCAGTGCCGGCGCCCGTCCGTGGCCGCGGACATCCCAAGCCAGCGCGGCAGCCGTAGCGCCCTGATCCCGGAGGCTCGACACCACCGGACGCCAGAGCTCTTTGCAGAATCCGGTGGCATGGGCCAGTAGGAGCAGTTCATCGCCCGCGCCGTCATGCCACTCCAGGGCCTCCTGATTCACCAAACTGCGTCCGCTTAATGGTCTGCGCGCCAGGGCTCGACCGCATCGGGGTCGACGGCGTAGCGATCGATCGCTGCCGCCACCGCCCCCGGATCGACCCCGCCGGTCCCTGCCAGTTGGGACAGGACCGCTACCACCACGTTCGGGCCGTCCACTTCGTAGAACCGGCGGAGGTCCTCACGGGCATCCGAGCGTCCGAAACCGTCCGTGCCGAGCGACGTGTATGAACCGGGTATCCAGCGGGAGACCTGATCGGGAACCGCCCGCATGTAGTCCGTCACCGCCACCACCGGGCCGCCAACAGCGCCGAGACGCTCGGTGACCAGCGGGGTTCGGGGCGCCCGGTGGGGATGCAGACGGTTCCACCGCTCCACCGCGATGGCATCGTCCCTTAGCCGCCCGTACGAGGTCACGCTCCACAGCTCCGCCCCCACCCCGTAGCGTTCGGCCAGCTCGTCGCGGGCCCACCGGGCGGCGCTGTGACTCGGCCCGGAGAACAGGATCGTCGCCCCGCGCTCCAAGCCTTCGGGTACTCCGGCAAACCGGTACATACCGCTGACTATCCCCTCCCTGGCGCCGTCGGGCATGGGCGGCTGGGCATAGTTCTCGTTGTAGATGGTGAGGTAGAAGATGACGTCGTCCTGATCGACGCACATGCGGTGGAGGCCATGCTCGACGATGACCGCGAGCTCGTAGGCGAACGCCGGGTCGTAGCTGACCACCGCCGGGTTGGTGGAGGCAAGGATCAGGCTGTGCCCGTCCTGGTGCTGGAGGCCCTCTCCTGCCAGGGTGGTACGGCCGGCGGTCCCGCCCATCAGGAATCCCCGGGCCCGGGCGTCAGCGGCCTGCCAGATGAGATCCCCCACCCGCTGGAACCCGAACATCGAGTAGAAGGTGAAGAACGGAACGGTCATCACGCCGCGGTCGGCGTAGGAAGTGCCCGAAGCGATGAAGCTGCACATCGACCCCGCCTCGGTGATGCCCTCCTCCAGGATCTGGCCGTCCTGGGACTCCTTGTATGACAGGAGCAGCGCCGCGTCGATCGGCTCGTACTTCTGCCCTCCCGAGGCATAGATCTTCAGTTCACGGAACAGCCCGTCCATGCCGAAGGTGCGGGCCTCGTCGGGGACGATGGGCACCACCCTCTCCCCGAAGGCCTCGTCCCTGGCCAGACCCCGGAGCAGCCGCACGAAGGCCGAGGTGGTGGAGACCTCGTAGTTACCCGTACCTTCGTGGAACTCGTCATAGATCGAGGGGTCGGGCAACTCGATCTGCCGCCTGACCCGCACCGTCCGGAAGGGCAGCATCCCGTTGAGCGCCTTCCGCCGGTCCATCATGTACTGGTACTCGGGAGCGTCTCTCGCGAACCGGCAGTAGGGGAGGTCCCGTCCGTCCTCAAGCTGCTCCGCCGGGATGTCCTCCTGGAGGCTGAGGCGCTCCCGGAGATCCCGGAACTGCTCGTTGGACATCTTCTTGATCTGATGGGTGGCGTTGCGCCCCTCGATGTCCGGGCCCAGCGTCCAGCCCTTGATGGTCTTGGCGAGGATCACGGTTGGAGCGCCGGTCTGCTCGGTGGCGGCCTTGTAGGCGGCGTAAAGCTTCTTGTAGTCGTGGCCGCCTCGGGGCAGCTTCTCGAGTTGGCGGTCGGTCAGGTGCTCCACCATGCGCCGCAACCGGGGATCAGGTCCGAAGAACTCCTCCCGGATCTGGGCCCCGGGTAGCGACTTCAGGCGCTGGTAGGCGCCGTCGACCGTCTCGTTCATCTTCTCTACGAGCACACCGTCCACGTCGTTGGCTACCAGCCCGTCCCAACCCCACCCCCAAATCACCTTGATCACGTTCCATCCCGCACCCCGGAACACCGCCTCGAGCTCCTGGATGATCTTGCCGTTGCCCCGCACCGGACCGTCGAGGCGTTGCAGGTTGCAGTTGACCACCCAGATCAGGTTGTCCAGCTGCTCCCGGGCGGCCAGCGAGATGGACCCGAGTGTCTCCGGCTCGTCGCACTCGCCGTCGCCGATGAAGCACCACACCCGCGACTCGGCGGTGTCATCGAGACCCCGGTTGTGGAGGTATCGGTTGAAGCGCGCCTGGTAGATGGAGGCGATCGGTCCGAGACCCATGGAGACGGTCGGATACTCCCAGAAGTCGGGCATGAGCCGGGGGTGCGGGTAGGACGACAGGCCCTTCGGCGACAGCTCGCGGCGGAAGTTGTCCAGGTGCTCCTTGTCGAGGCGCCGCTCGAGGAAGGCCCGGGCGTAGATTCCAGGAGCGGCATGACCCTGTATGTACACATGGTCGCCGGGCTGCCCTTCCGCCTTGCCCCGGAAGAAGTGGTTGAAGCCGACCTCGTACTGGGCCGCCGACGATGCGAACGTGGAGAGATGCCCACCGATCCCCTCGACGGCCTTGTTGGCCTTGACCACCATCACGGCCGCGTTCCAGCGGATGAAGCGCCTGATCCGCTTCTCCAGGTATTCGTCACCGGGGAACCAGGCCTGCTCCTCGGCGGGGATGGTGTTGACGTAGGGTGTGGAGACGGTCGGCGGGTATGCGACCCCCATCTCCCGGGCACGGTTGAGCAGGGTACGAACCAGGAAGCGGGCCCGGGCCTCACCCCGGAATTCGACCACCGCCTCCAGGGAGTCGAGCCACTCCTGGGTCTCCTCCGGATCGATGTCTGGTAACTGCCGGAAGAACCCGTCAATCTTCAAACGCCCACGCTCCCTTCACGGTCCGTGACCCCACCAACTCTATCGGGGTCGGAACCATGTTGAACCCGGTATCCGCGCTCCGAGCGGGCGCGGTCGTCTTGGAAGTGCTCCCAGGAGGCCGGTAGCGTGGCGATCATGAGTTTCTGGCGCCTGGATCCAGATGTGATCCACCTCAATCACGGTTCCTTCGGAGCCACGCCCGGACCCGTCCTGGAGGAACAACGGCGCCTCCGGGAAGCCATGGAGTCCAACCCGACCAGGTGGTTCCTGGCGGATTACCAGCCCGCTCTCGACGAGGCTCGATCGAAGGTGGCGGGTTTCGTGGGAACGGATCCGGCCGGGCTGGCATTCGTCAACAACGCCACCGAAGGAGTGAACTCGGTGCTCCGGTCGCTGGAAGCCGACCTGAAGCCCGGCGACGAGATCGTGGTTACCGACCACGAATACAACGCCTGCCGTAATGCGGCGATGGTGACGGCGGCCCGTACCGGCGCCCGGGTGGTGCCTGCCGCTATCCCCTTTCCGCTGCAATCAGCCCGGGAGGTCACCGACAGCATCCTCGATGTGGTCATGGACCGGACCCGCCTGCTCATGGTCGATGCGGTGACTTCTCCGACCGCTCTCGTCTTCCCGCTGGAGGAGATCGTGGCGGCGCTGGAGCCGGAGGTCCAGGTGTTGGTGGATGCGGCGCACGCGCCCGGCATGATCGACTTCGATCTGACCGCCCTCGGCGCCTCCTACGTCACTGCCAACTGCCACAAGTGGATGTGCGCCCCCAAGGGCTCCGCCATCCTGTACGTGCGGGAAGACCGCCGGGACCGCATCTACCCGGCGGTGATCAGCCATGGCTACAACGGGGGCTGGCCGGCGGAGGGCGGGCATCTCCACACCCAGTTCGACTGGACAGGCACCGACGACCCGACCGCCTGGTTGGCAACCCCGGCCGCGCTGGATGCGATGGCGGGGCTCCAGCCGGACGGATGGGACGGCATCAGGCGGTCCAACCGGGAACTGTGCCTGGCAGGGCGGGACATGTTGATCGAACTCCTGGACACCGAGACGCCCGCGCCGGATTCGATGATCGGAGCGATCGCATCCGTTCCGCTGCCCCGCACACCTTCGGAGGGCGGGACCATCTTCAACCCCCTAATGAAGACCCTCCGAGATCGGTGGCACATCGAGGTGATGGTGATGAGTTGGCCGGACCCCTCCGCCAGCTTGCTGCGCATTTCCACCCAGCAGTACAACTCGATCGAGGATCTCGAGCGGCTGGTAGAGGCGGTGGCCGCCGAATTGGACAAATGCTGAGGCGGCTGCCGTAGCCTCGCTGACACAACAGACTGGCGGGCACCGGCCTGTGCCTCACCGTATGTTCAGGACCCCTGGTGGACCGGCGCCACCCCGCGTCGGATCACCATCGTCACGGCGCCCAGGACGACCATACCGCCGATCACCACCCAGACAGTGGGTCGTTCGTCCAGCAAGAGCCAGCCGATGAGCGCGGAGAGGGGCGGCGTGGCGTAGAGCGCAGACGACACGACGGCGGCCGGAGCTCCCACCATCGCCCGCCCCCACAGGACGAAGCCCAGGGCGGAGCCGCACACCCCCAGGTAAATGAAGGAAAGCAACGAGTCCCACGGGGCGTCGGCAACCTGACCCGGAGCACCGAGCAGCAGCGGCAGCGAGGTGACGGCACCTACCCACATCGACCAGGAGGCCACTTGAAGAGGGCTGTACCGGGCGACCAGGGACTTTGCGAGCACGTTGTATAGCGCGTGAGCGAAGGCGGCGACCAGCAGCAGAAGGCTGGACCCGCCGATATCGAGACCGCCGCCTTGACCGAGGATCACCAACGCCGCCCCAGGGAACGCCAGCAGAAGGCCCGACCATCCCCAAACTGTCAGGCGCTCCCCGATCATCGGACCTGACAGCACCGCCACGAAGATCGGGGTCAGGGCGATCAGGATGGCGGCGGAGGCCGACTCCACGTCTTGGAGGCCGATGTAGAGGATGGCCAGATAGAAGGTCATGCCGACTAGCCCGGCTCCGACGACCCGCAGCCGGTCGCCTCGGTCGGGAAGGCCGACGCGGCGGGGCAACGCGATGACCGAAAGGGCCAGGGCGGCGACCACCAGACGGAGCCCGGAAAGGTGCAGCGGGTCGAAGTGGCGTAGACCCACCCTGGCGACCGGATAGGAGAACGACCAGATCAGGATGGCGGCGAATGCAGCCACCATGGCCGACCGGTAAGCCATACCAGGCCAGGCTAACTGGCCGTCACCCGCCGCCCGTCTCGGAGTGCCTCGAACAGGTCTGTCTCCCGGAAGGGGGCGTCCACCCTCGAGTGGACACGCTGGAAAGCCTCGATGCCCAGCACGTTCGGCACGTCCTTTTCGGGAACCTGCAGCATGAACCAGTCCTCAGGAATCTGGGTGCGGTGAGCTCGTAGGGCGGCAACTTTCTTGTCGATCCAGCGCCTCACGTCGACCAGCGTGGTGATGTCCTCATCCGGGGTACCCCAGCCTTCCGATTCCTTAGCTTCCTCCTCCGTGATCAGGCCGGCCTCGAGCCGGGCCATGGTCATCACCCGAACGCGGGAGCGCGGCCAGGTGCTCATGTAGAGCTTGGCCGGTCTCCAGACTTCGTCACCCTCCTCGAGCGGGAACCGGCCGGTGTCCTCGGCCCCGAAGTAGGCAGCCATACCGACCCGGTGGACCTGGATGTGGTCGGGATGTCCATAACCGCCGAACGGGTCGTAGATGGTCATCACGTCCGGGCGGTGCCGGCGGATGTGATTGATGAGGCGGGCGGTGGCCTCCGTGAAGTCTGCCTGCCAGAAGCAGTCCGGGTGATCGTTGGGATCAGATCCCATCATGCCCGAGTCCCGGTATCCGAGAAAGTGGTGCTGCGAGACGCCGAGGATCGAAACAGACTCGGCCATCTCTTGCGCCCGCACCTCCACCAGACGAGTCCGGATCTCGTCGGGATCGTCGTAGTTGTGGACCTCACCCTCGCAGCCGTCGGTGGCTGTGACCACCACCACGTGCTCACCGGCCTCCGCGTACCGCGCCAGGACGCCGCCCGTCGAAGTGACCTCGTCGTCAGGATGGGCGTGGAAGGCAAGCAGCCCGGACATGCGCAGTCTCCGGTGGTTAGACGGCGGGTGATTCCGACCGGGAAGGATAGATGGATCCGCCAGTGTCCACGCCCACACCTCAACTGTCCACCGCAGTCAGACCCGGCGTTCGGTGGGGCTTGCGAGCTCCAACCAAAGGGATTCCGCCGGCCGGATGAACCGGGCAGATGGTTACGGACGGCCGTCGGTCTTGAGCCGCCCGCCGCTGCGGGAGTTAGCCGAGACCCTTGAGGCTCATCGGTCGGCTCGCTCAAGCCACCAGACGAAGGACTCGGTGTCGCTGAGCGTTGAGCCGTCACGAGGTGACCGTTCTCGCGGCCCATCAACTCGCCGAGCTTTGCCGGAGCCATTCCCGGACACCACAGGGACTGGCTGACTACCGCTTCATCTTCGATATCCCCGGAGAAGCCGATCTCACGGAGTTGAACAAACGCGCCGCGGAGACCGAACGCCTGCGCGTATTCGCAGCGGAAATCTGCCGGGAACTGGCAGACCGGGGTCACAGGTTGGGGTATCACACCGCTAGGGACCTCCGGATGGTCCTGTCTCAACCAAACGAAGGCATGATCCAGTCCGTGCTCGACGCCGTGGCCAGCCCGTTGGTAGGTGCCATCCAGGGCAATCCTCAGAAAGGATATGTCCTAGCCACCGATCCAAGCGTGACGCAACGCCGCCTCGCCCTCCTCGGCAAGGAACTCACGGGCACCGAGCCAACTCCGTAGGCAGATCAGCCTGCTAGTCGTGGATTTGCGGTGTCAAACGGTTTCGAACTGCAGGGAAGAAAGGTTCGGCACGGTGGAACGCTCGGAGAGGTTCAACATCTCAACGCCCACAACTTCGTTGCGCCGGTTGTAGTCGAACACCACTCCCGGAGAGACCTCCTCAGATCCGACAATCGGAGTCTCGTCGAGACGTAGGTAGAGGGCGTCGGCCGCCCTGTCGACGCTGAGTTTCATAGCATGCCTCTCATTCTGCGATCGGCGGCGCGGCAGCGAGGGAGTCACATGATGATGGTCGAGCCCGGCGTACCGTCGTAGGGTCTAGTCTGGCTGAGGGCCTGGCGGATGAGGTCCTGGTCGTCGGGGTGTATGCCCTCCAGTGAGATTCCGTTGCTCGCCCAGAGAAACTCGTAGGCGACCGCCGTGCCCACCTCGTCGACATAAAGAATGCGGCTGCTGTCCAGGCGACGGCCACCACGTTCTTCGCGATCAGGCCGCACGGTCACGTATATGAGATCCCCTTCAGGGTCATACGTAACTTTCATCGGACGTCCCGTATCGGTCTACCCAGCATGAGTTAGCCGCCTATATAGCTCATTTCTATCTTTGGCAGGGCTACGGTGGCCTCGGAGCGGATCTCCGAGTAGCGATCGTCCCGGGCCGTCCAGATCTGCTGGATGGTGCGGACTATCTCCTCCTCATCCGCTCCGGATCGCAGAATTTGGCGGAAGTCGGTGCCCTTGACGGCGAATAGGCACGTGTAGAGCTGTCCTTCGGCCGAGATCCGGGCCCTCGTACACGTTCCGCAGAAGGGCTGGGTAACCGAGGCGATGAAGCCGATCTCGCCGGCGCCGTCCACATACCGCCAGCGCCTGGCCACCTCGCCCCGGTAGTTGGGAGCCACCGGCTCGATCGGGAACTCGGCGTCGATGGTCCGGATCAGCTCGGCGGCCGGTACCACGTCGTCCATCCGCCATCCGTTGGTGGCGCCCACATCCATGTACTCGATGAAGCGGAGAATGTGGCCGGTGCCCCTGAAGTGGCGCGCCATGTCCACCACCCCACCGTCGTTTACTCCCCTCTTGACGACGGCGTTCACCTTGACGGGGAGGCCCGCCGCCGATGCCGTCTCGATCCCGTCCAACACGGCCGCCACCGGGAAGCCCACGTCGTTCATAGCCATGAAGGTGGCCTCGTCCATGGAGTCGAGCGAGACCGTGACCCGGGCCAACCCGGCCGCGACCAGCCCCTCGGCCTTGCGGGCCAGCAACGAGCCGTTGGTGGTGAGGGTCACTTCGCAGCTGGTGGCGCCGGCGAGCATGGCGACCAGTTTCTCGATGCCCCTGCGCAATAGGGGTTCACCACCGGTAAGCCGTATCTTCTGCACCCCCAGTTGCTCGAAGGCGCGGGCGAGGACGACTATTTCTTCGAAGCTCAGCAGCAGGTCGCGCTTCAGGAACACATATTCCCGGTTGAAGATCTCGGCCGGCATGCAGTAGCGGCACCGGAAGTTGCACCTGTCCGTCACCGAGAGCCGAAGGTCACGAACGGGACGCCCCCTGGTATCCACCACCGCTGGAGTCATCCAGACAGCTTAATGGTGGCCCGGACTTCCCGAACATCTCAAGCTCGACTGGTGGGCATGGTGCAGAATGAGAAAAAAGGTCTCGGATTGCTCCAGTGGTTCAGCAATTGTTTACACTAGATTGGCCGCTGATCCATGTTGTTCAGGATAACAAGTCGCAGCTACCGCTGCTACATGACCGGAAGGTGGTTCAGGACGCGTTCGAGAGCCCGAAGGCTCGGCGATGAGTCCGGCGCCGCCGCCATCGAGACACTCATGGCGATGGGCATGGCCCTGATCACGATTGCCTTCCTGATGAACGGCCTGCTGATGCTCTACACCCGCTCGGTGATCCAGTACGCCGCCGACTCTGGCGCTCGCGCCGGTGCTCTCTCCGGCGGGACTGAACGGATCTGCGAGGAAGCCGCGGCGGGGATCATCGCCGGCCTGGCCAACATCTACCAGTACTCCACCGCGGTGGATTGCGACCGCAGAGAGGCACTCACGACAGTCCAGATCGCCGCCCGGCTCCGGCCGGTCTTCCCGTCGCTAGGACCCTCCTGGAGCTTCACGATGCGCGCCACCAGCGTGACCGAGCCGGTCCCGTGACACGCCCGGCCGACCTCTGGTCGCGGATAGCGGGCGAACGCGGCATGGGCGCCATCGACCTGGTCCTCGTGTCTGCGTTCATCCTGATCCCGTTCGCCATGCTGCTGCTCAGCTTCCCGATCCGGATGGAATACCGTTCCATGGCGGACGCCGCTGCCAGGGAGGCGGTACGGGCCTGCGCCACCGCCTTCGATCCGGCGACAGGACAGGAGCGTGCCGAGGCCGTAGCCCGCCAGGTCCTGGGCGAGCGGGGCCCGGCTCCCGGCGCGACCGTCGTCTCGATCGACTGCCGGAGCGCCTGGGCGCCTGGCGGGGTGGTGAGTGCCCGCGTCTCACTGGATGTGCCGGTCATTGACGTGATGGGGATCTGGACGGTGGGCTGGTGGACCATCACGAGCAGCTACCGGGAACAGATGGAGCCGTACCGGAGTATCCCGAGCCCATGAGGCGCCGGGTGGCGGAGGCCGGTCGGTGCGGGCCGGCCGATGATCGGGGCGCCGTGGTCCTCTGGAGCCTGGGGTTGTTGCTCATGCTGTTCTTCGCGGGTGGCCTGGCCCTCGACCTGTGGCGGGTGCTCTCCCGGCACGGCACCCTGAGCGGCATCGCCTACAAGTCGGCCGTGGCCGGGGCCGCTCAGGTGATCGAATCCGATCTCTACCAGAACAGGTTGGTGCTCGATCCTGATCTGGCCGAGGAGGCCGCCCTCCGGTTCGCCGAGGACCAGCCGGACTGGAACGCCTCGATGAACCTGACGCCTGAAGCGAGCGAGTCCGAGATCGTAGTGGAGATAACCGAGACGGTCCCGCTGACCCTGATGCGAATGTTCGCGCCCGCCGGAGGGATCACGGTCACCGTGACGGCCCGCGCCTCCCCGGCGGAGTTCCAGTAATCACCTGTCAAACCAGGTAACCGCGTCTACATTTTGCATCTACCCGTAGAGATGAGGAGATCGTGCGCAGTTTCGACCTGCTGGTAATCGGCGCCGGCTCGGGCAATTCGGTGATCGGGCCCGAACACGACGATTGGGAAGTCGCCATGGTGGAGCACGGCCGGTTCGGCGGGACCTGCCTGAACGTGGGGTGCATCCCGTCCAAGATGTTCGTCTACACGGCCGAGGTCGCCGAGCTGGCGTCCACGGGCGAGCGGCTGGGCATCCACACCAGCTTCGACGGCGCCGACTGGCCCGCCGTCCGAGACCGCGTCTTCGGCCGGATCGACCCGATCGCCGAGTCGGGCCGTGACTACCGGGAAGGACTGCCCAACGTCACGGTCTACCCGGTCACCGGACGCTTCGTGGCCCCCCGGCAACTGGCGGTCGGCGACGAGGTGATCACGGCCGACCGGATCGTGCTGGCGGCGGGCGCCCGAGCCGTATCGCCCCCCGTACCCGGCCTGGAAGACGTCGGCTACCACACTTCCGACACGATCATGCGCCTGGAACGGCTGCCCGAGCGGCTGCTGGTGATCGGTGCCGGCTACATCGCCGCCGAGATGGGGGGCGTGATGGGCGCGCTCGGGTCGAGGGTGACGTTCCTGCTCCGTGGAGACAGCTTCCTGCGGCGGGAGGACGAAGAGATCAGCCGCCGCTTCACCGACGCCTACTCGCGCCGGTTCGACGTGCGCACCCATACCAGGATCCTCGGCGCCCGCCGGGAGGGTGACGAAGTGGTCTTGCGGCTGGCGGGCCTGGACGGCGGCGCCACCGCGGACCTGCGGGGTAATGAGCTCCTGGTCGCGACCGGACGGAGGCCCAATTCGGACCTGGTGGACGCGGCCGCCGGCGGACTCGCCGTTGCCGACCGGGGCCAGGTGATCACCGACGACCGGCTCCGCACCAATGTGGACGGCGTGTGGGCGCTGGGCGACATCACCAACCCGATCCAACTCAAGCACGTCGCCAACCACGAAGCTCGGGTGGTGCGCCACAACCTGACTCATCCCGACTCGCCGATCACCGTGGATCACCGTTTCATCCCCCATGCCGTGTTCGGCCATCCCCAGATCGCCGCGGTGGGGCTGACCGAACGGGAGTGCCGGGACCAGGGCCTCCCCTACGTGTCCCATGTCCAGCCCTACTCTGCCGCCGCCTACGGGTGGGCCATGGAGGACACCGAGAGCGCAGCCAAGGTAATCGCGCACCGCGACACCCGCCGGCTGCTCGGAGCCCACATCATCGGCCCCCAGGCCTCCACCCTCATCCAGCAACTCATCCAGGGGATGCACTTCGACCTGACTGTCGACCAGATGGCTAATGGCCAGTACTACATCCACCCGGCCCTTCCCGAGGTGGTCGAGCAAGCCCTACTCGAACTCTAGGGACACCCCGCTGACTTGGGTTGTGCGGGGTGAACGGACTGGAGTTGCCCCGCACAGTTGGGATCGTGCCAGCCCGATGGGGCACCTTGCCAGACTTGACAGAAGGGCCATGGCGGCAGACCGGGCACGTCAGTGGTCCGAGATCAACCGCAGGCTGACTTAACGATGGAGAGGGTGGGAGAGTCTCCGAGGCTGAACGGTAGCCCTTGCACATCGCGCTCGCCGTATCCGATCCGCATGTGCAGCCTGTTCGCCCCGCGAAACGGGCCAGGAAATCGCCATGTGGGTGTCGACACAGCTTCCGGAGAGCATCAAAGCTGACGCACGGTCCACCTAAACCAAGAGTCTCTCGTCATCCTCGGCTAACACCCGCTACCGGATTAAGCACCGTCCGGAGTCGGCACGCTAGCCTCAACACTTGAGGCTGGTGAGATGCTCGGAGCCTCGGACCTCGCAAGCAGATGGCGTATCCCGAGCCCGCGGGCTCCGGGTGAGCGAAAGGATCGGCAATTTCGGGTTACGACTACGACCTAGCGGTCATCGGATCGGGGCCGGCCGGTCAGCGGACCGCCATCCAGGCCTCCAAGCTCGGGAAACGCACCGTGATCCTCGAGAAGGCACCCCGCATCGGCGGCATCAACATCTACGCCGGCACGGTGAGCAAGACCATGCGGGACGCGGTCCTCTACCTCACGGGCTACCGGGAACGCAACATCTACGGCCAGTCCTACGCCGTGAAGCAGAACATCACCATGAGCGACCTGATGGTGCGCACCCAGTACGTGATCCAGCAGCAGACGGACATCCTCCAGAGCCAGCTCGCCCGCAACCGGGTGGAGACGATCATCGGCGAGGGCTCCTTCGTCGACCGCCACACGCTGCGGGTGAGGTCCGAGGAGGACCGGACCGAACGCACCATCACCGCCGACAAGGTGGTTATCGCGGTGGGCTCCTACTCCACCGAGCCCCCGGTCGTCTATGCCGACGGGCGGCTGGTATTCGTGAGCGACCACATGCTCAGCCTGCCGAAGCTGCCCCGGACGCTGACCATCGTCGGCGCGGGCGCCATCGGGCTCGAGTACACGAGCACCTTCGCGGCCCTGGGCACCCGGGTGACGCTCGTGGACCGGAACCATCGACTGCTCACCTTCGCCGATGAGGAACTCGCCGACACGCTCGCCTACCACATGCGACAGACCGGCGTGACCCTGCGCCTGACCGAGGTGGTGTTCGACATCGACTACATGAGGGACGAGGTGGGTGACCGGGTGCGGGTGCAGCTCGAGAGCGGCAAGCAGATCATCAGCGACGCGGTCATGTATTGCGTGGGGCGCACGGGATGCACGGGATCGCTCAACCTGGATGCGATCGGGTTGGAGGCAGACGCGCGGGGGCGCCTCAGCGTCGATGAGAACTACCAGACCAGCGTAGAGGGCGTCTACGCGGTGGGGGGGGTGATCGGGTTCCCGGACCTGGTCTCGACCTCCCGCATGCAGGGTCGTCTGGCCGCCCGCCATGCGTTCGGGATCGAGCGGAGCGACTTCCAGGACCTCCTCCCCTACACCATCAAGACCATCCCCGAGGTCGCCATGGTGGGCAAAACCGAGGACCAGCTCAACGAGGAAGGTGTTCCCTACGAGGTCGGCAAGGCCCGCTACCAGGAGACAGAGAGCAGCCTGATGCGGGGCGACGATGTCGGGTTCCTCAAGTTGCTGTTCCATCTGAACACCCGCCAACTCCTCGGTGTCCACATCCTGGGCGAAAACGCCGCCGAACTGATCCACATCGGCCAGGCTGTGATCGCCTACGGCGGCACCATCGACTACTTCGTGGAGTCGGTCATCGGCTATCCCACCCTTGCCGAGGCATACACCACCGCGTCCCTGGACGGGATCAGCCGGCTGGGCGGCTACTGAGCCTTTGCTCCGGGAACGTACGCCGACGGGTGGCGTTGCCTGGCCCCCGCCCTGCCACCCGGAGGCCCGGACGGCTCGCTCACCTTGAACTCCACCGGGTAACCCAGTGCATCGGCCAGCAGGCTCGACCGAGCCTTCGCGCTGAACAACTCGATCTCGACATCCAGGCCGTCTGCCGGCTCGACATCGATGGCGATAGTGTCGCCGGCGACCTGGGCATGGACAGTCTCCACCGCCCGCCGGTAGGTGCGGTCCAGCCCTATTCCCACCCGCAACAGCCCGGCCAGCAGCCGAACCTTGCGCCGGTCGGATCGCCTGAGGGCACGGAAGCGCGCATGCCTCCGGCGGGGGGCGCTCTTGCGGTGATAGCGGGCCACCAAGGCGATCAACTCGAGCTCGCCGGCCGTGAATCCGGCCAGGCGTTCGCTGTTGCGGATCAGGTAGTACGAGTGGCGGTGATGGGCGGAACTGGCGACGAAACGCCCGATGTTGTGGAGTAATCCGGCCGCCTCTAAAAGCTCGCTGTCGCGATCGCCCAAGCCGTGAATATGTTGGGTCTCATCGAACAGCTGTAGGGCCATCTCCGTGGCTTGCTCGGCATGGATGAGATCCTCGTGGTAACTCCGGGCCAGGGCCATGACGCTGCTCCGCCGGAGGTCCCCGAGGTGGTGGAGCCCGTCTGCCGGTGACTCCTGCCGCCGGCTGAACCTGTTGAGCAGGACACCCTCCCGCAGGGCACCGGTCGATATGACCAGGGACTCCATCCCCAGGTCTTCGAAGAGCTGGCTCAGCAGGACGGCCCCTCCAACGATCACATCGCGGCGGGTCCTTTCCAGACCTCTGACGTCCCTGCGGTCGTCCGGATGGGGACGGGCCAGGACCTCCGCCACAGTTCTGTCGAGTTCGTCACGGTCGATGGTGGTGTTGGCCACGCTACGGGGCCGCCGCTTACCCCGGCTCGATGCGGCCATGGACGCCAGGGCGGCGATTGTCCCCGAACACCCCACCGCAAGGTCGAAGCCGATAGCCCTGGCACGGCGGGCTTCGGGCGCTACGAAGGACCGGATGTGCCGGCGACACTCCTCCACCGCCCCAGCGCGGATGATCCCGCCCGGGAAGAAGCGGTCGGTGAGGCGGATGTGTCCGAGTTTGACGCTGAGGACCAGTTGAGGCTCGGTGCCGGTGGAGACGATCAGTTCGGTCGATCCCCCGCCGATGTCGAGCACCAGGTGGGGCCGTCCGGCCGCCGGCACCGCGCTCAACGCCCCGAGATGGATGAGCCGCGCCTCCTCCGTTCCAGGGATCACCTCGACGGCCACCCCGGTCTCGTCCCGTACCCGTTGCTGGAAGTCCCTCCGGTTCTCGGCCTCCCGGACCGCGCTGGTGGCGACAGCCACAACTTCCGCGCCGTATGCGTCCGCGATGTGCCGGAACTCGGTGAGGGCCGCCACCGCCCGCTCGATCGCGTCAGGGGCGAGGTGCTTCATGTCGGTGGCACCCTGCCCGAGACGCACCGACACCTTCTCACGGGCCAGAACCTCCGGAGTCCCGCCATCCACCGGCCGGGCGATCACCATGTGCACGGAGTTGGTGCCCACGTCGATGGCCGCCAGAGGCGTCGAGTCCCGCATCATCGGCCAGTATCACCAGCGTACGACATCGCACCAAACCCGCCATCCGGAGGAGCCTCGGTCGTCCGGCGTTCGGACGATCCCACCGGAGGCGGGACCGTTACCGGCTAGGGCGTGTTCACGCTATACGGGTTCGTTAGTAATCGCGAGTCCCCCGTGGTCGGTCTGGGTGGCGGCGCCATAGCACGCCGTCCGCAACACAGACTGAGCACGATCAACTAGCTCTTCTTGGCCACCCGGACGTAGCGGCGCACGGCGAGAGGCGCGAATATGGCGATGATCAGGCACGCGCAGAGCACGGTATAGATCACCGGATTCTGCAACGGCCAGGATGCTGGTTCGGGGGCGCCCGGTGGGATGTTCCCGAACAGCTCCCTGACCGCCTGGACCAAGGACGAGATCGGGTTCCACTCGGCGAACACCCTCAGCACCGTCGGGAGGCTCTCGGCGGGCACGAACGTGTTGGCGATGAACGTGAGCGGGAAGATCACGATGAAGGAGGCGTTGTTGAGCACCTCCGGGCTGGGCACCGACAGGCCTAGCAGGGCCATCACCCAGGAGACCGAGTAGGCGAACAGGAGGAGCAGCAGGAAGGCGGCCAGGGCGTCGAGAAGGCTTCCCCGGATGCGCCATCCGACGATGAGTCCGGTTATAGCCATGACAGTCAGCGTGATGACGTTGTAGATCACATCGCTGGCGGTCCGTCCCAGAACCACCGCCGCCCGCGACATGGGCAGCGAGCGGAACCGATCGATGATGCCCTTCTGCATGTCCTCGGCGAGTCCGGCGCCGGTGAAGGTAGCGCCGAATATCACGGTCTGGCCGAAGATCCCACCCATGAGGAACTCCCGGTAGGACCCTCCCGGAATGTCGATAGCGCTCCCGAAGACGTAGGCGAACAGCAGGACGAACATGATCGGCGAGAGCAGCACGAACACCAACACGTCGGGCACCCGCTTGAGCTTGATCAGGTTGCGGCGCGCGATGACCAGACCGTCGCCGAGGGCTGTCAGGAAGTTCACCGTGACCCCCTTCCCCTCCGTCCCGGCTTGGCGGGCTCGGAGGTCTGCTCCCGGGACTCGGCGGAAGCGCCGGTCAGCGCCAGGAACACGTCGTCGAGGGTGGGACGGCGGAGCACCACCTCGCTGACCGGAACCTCGTTACTCTCGAAGAGTTGTAGCACCCCGGCCAACTCCCGGGCGCCTCCCGTTACGGGGGCGACCACCGTGCGGGACCGTTCGTCGCCCTGCAGCTCCCCGACGGCAACCCGACCCAGTACTTCGTGAGCCGCAGGCAGGTCCTCTCTGTCAGCAACCTTGATCTCGATCCGCTCCCCTCCGACCATGTCCTTCAGCTCGTCAACGGTGCCGTGGGCAATGGCCTTCCCTTTGTCGATGACCAGGACGTCGTCGGCCAACCGGTCGGCTTCCTCCAGGTACTGGGTGGTGAGGAGGAGCGTGGTCCCCTGATCGACCAGGGTGCGGATCAGCCTCCACAGCTCCCTGCGGCTGATGAGATCGAGGCCCGTCGTCGGCTCATCCAGGAACAGCACCGGCGACTCCGCCACCAGCGCTCCGGCCAGGTCGAGCCGCCGCCGCATGCCTCCCGAATAGGTCTTGACGGGCCGGTCGGCCGCATCGGCCAGATCGAACCTGTCCAGGAGCTCACGGGCCCGGGATCGGGCTCGCTTTCGGCCGAGGTGGTACAGGCACCCGATCATGTCGAGGTTCTCGTAGCCGGTCAGGTCCTTGTCCACGGCGGCGTACTGGCCGGAGAGGCCGATCAGCTTGCGGACCTCGGCCGGATCCTTCAGCACGTCGACACCTGCCACCGTGGCGGAGCCCTCGTCGGGCTCGATCAGGGTGGTAAGAACCGATACCGCGGTGGTCTTGCCTGCACCGTTGGGTCCGAGCAAGGCGACGATGGTCCCCTCCCGGACCGACAGGTCCAGACCGTCGAGGGCCACCACCTCCCCGTACCGCTTGACCAGCCCGGTGGCTTGGATGATGTCTTTCATGGCTGAACGTCCTGTCGACTACCGACCTGGAGCCGCGACCGCGCGGGACCGGGCTCGGCCCTTACTTCTGTGCCGCACGGACGTCGGGCCGTACAGCTTCGACACCACCCGACATGCGAGGGTAGTACGGCGCAGGCGCTATCCGATCCGCGTACTCTCGGATCGCCCGATCAGACCAGGCGGGCGATCAAGCGCCTCCCTGATCGCCGCCGGCGCTGCGGGCACCCAACTCGGCTTCGATCAGCGCCAGGCCGACCTCGTTACCCTCCAGCCGACCGATACGCTCGCATATCCCGGAGACCAGCGCCTCTTCCTCGACCTGCTCGGCCAGGAAGACCTGCAGGATGGGGAGGCTCTCGAGGTCGCCCAACTCGGTTGCCAGCCGGTAGAGGTTCCGTATCTCCGCGGTTACGGACCGCTCTTGCCGCAGTGCCTCCTCGAATACGTGTCCCGGGCTGTCGAACTTGGAGACCGGAGCGTCGATGGCGCCTATCTCCACCCGCCCGTCCCGGTCCACCACGTAGTCGATGAACATCCGCGCGTGGGCGGACTCCTCCATGGACTGCGCGGCCATCCACCTGGCCATGCCGGGACGTTCCTCCGCCTCGAAGTGGGCCGCCATCTGGAGGTAGACGAGAGAGGCGCCGAGCTCGCGAGTGATCTGATCGTTGAGTGCCCTCTCCATTCGTTCGGGTAGTGCCATGGTGTGCTCCGTTCGATGCCGGTCTGCGGAGAATCCTACCGAGCGGAGCGGGAATCCATAACAAGCCGATCCGTTCGGGGCGGGCGACCGGCCCCTGACCACTATCCGGAACTCCCGTGACACTCATCCACGGCGTGTTCACGCTAGGCGCGTTCGTTCGTGATCACGGGCCGTGGTTCAGCGAGCAGGCTCGTACCGTGGCAGGGATGGCGACAGCTGCGCCGTTTCGATTCGGGCCCGGGGTTGATGGGTCTCCAGGAGCGCCGCCAGATCACGGGTGGCGGAAGCAACGTCCTCCTCGGCGGCCTCGTGATGACCCTCCACTGTGTACAGAGCTACCACCGTGGAGGGACCCGTGGCGCTCTGAGCGCTCTGCCGCCAGCACCAGCGGCGCGCCGCCACCGCGCCCGCCCGGTCGACGAATATGACCTCCCCCGCCTCGGGCGATGTGGTCCTGGAACTGCCCAGATCGTTGAAGTGCTCGTCTCCGTTGGCGAAACGAACGGTGATCGGGCCCGCAACCCGAGCCTGATCCATAGCCGCGACCGGAAGCCCGTACCGGATCGACACCAGATTGGCGATGTCCACCAGAGGGTTGATGGACGGGATGTCACCCGCCTTTGTCAGCCGGCGGATCAGCGCTTCGGCGGCGTTGCGGTACCGGGTCGGCTGGACGCCGAAGGCCGAGAAGGTCCTCCTCCAGGCGAGGATCGAGGGAATCTCGGACATGGGCCTACCGCCGAATCGGGCCAGCGAAACAACCTGCTGTTCGTGGAACGCCTTCCGGAGAGGGTCGGGACCGGGACCATTGACCAGCCGATCAGCGTGCACCACCCCGGCTCGGATAGTCGGGAACCTGGCGAGCACCTCACGGTGGTAGGAGAACATCGCTTGGGAGGATACGGGACAGCACCAGGCTCCGGAGGATCCGCCGGGAGGGTGCTGAACGAACGGGGATGGGTCGGCCCGCGTCTCTTGACCTGGAGCTCTGTGTCCGGCTATCGGGCCGACTGGTTGCTCACAACCTCCTACCGCAAGCCCCTGACGAACGGTCTGGCCAGCGCAGCCGGCTGGACGAACCGCTTGGTGATGAAGTACATGACGACCAGCGTTAGGAGATACGGCAGAGCGGCCAGCAGTTGGGCGTTAACTTGGTAGCCCAGCACCGGGACGGCCAGGCGGAAGGCATCCGCCATCCCGAACAGGAGCGCCCCGACCAGCGTCCCTCGGAGCGTCCACCCACCGAAATAGACGGCGGCTATGGCGATGAAGCCCCGGCCCCCCACGACCCCGACATCGAAACTTCCCACCTGACCCAGGATGAGAAACGCCCCTCCCAGGCCGGCAAGGCTTCCGCCGTAGTAGATGGCCTGGCGGCGGCGCCTGTTGACGTCCACCCCGGAAACGTCGGCGGCCTGCGGATTCTCACCGGCGGACCTGACTTCCAGACCCCATCGAGTCCGGTAGAGGATCCACCAGGTCAACGGAACCAGCCCGTACAGCAGGTACGTCGGCCAGGTCTGGCTGAAAAGCGCGGGTCCGATCACGGGTATCTCGGACAGGAACGGGACGGTAACCACCCCGGCCCGTCCGCCGAGCGGACTGACGGTGGCGTCCAGGAACCCGGCCAGGCCCAGCACGAGAACGTTGACCGTGATTCCCACCACGAACTGGTCGGCTGTGAGCCGGTGGCTCATGTTGGCCGCCAACATCGCCACCGATACCCCGGCCACCGCTCCCGCGGCCAATCCGAGGACCGTCGAACCGGACAGGTCGAAGGCCACCGTCCCGCCCAACGCACCCGCCAGCAGGGAACCTTCCACCGATATGTTGATGGTCCCCGCCTTCTCGGCCACCAACTCGCCCAGCGCGGCGAACGCCAGGAACACTCCAAGCCTCACCGCGCTCCCGTACATGGCGGGACTGGTGAACACGTCACCCAAGGCGCCGAGCACGTCGCTCATGCCGGTTCCGTTGCCTGGGCCGCGATCGAGACCCGGCGCCGGTCCCGTATGAACTCGACCGCCGGAGGGACCAGCAGAGCCAGCACCAGCAGGGCCTGTACCACGTCGACCACGGTCCGATCCACCCCGGTCGCGGCCAGGAACCCGGACCCAGTTCGGAGAGCAGCGAACAGGACGGCCACAGGAATGCAGAGGAGAGGCCGGTTGCGAGCCACCAGCGCTACGAGCAATCCCTGCCATCCGATCTCGTTGGAGAAGCCGGCGGTGAGGCGGGCGCTCGACGCCCCGGCTGCCAGCATCAGGGCCCCTGCCAGGCCGGCAGCCGCGCCTGAGATGAACAGGGCAGTGGCTCCGGCGCGCCCGAAGGACACGCCCGCCTGTTGCGCGACCTTCGGATTGCTCCCCAGCAGCCGGAGCTTGAACCCGAACACGGTTCGGGCCAGGACGAACGCCGCCAGCCCGGCGACCAGCAGGGCCAGGAGGAATCCGATGGTCACCTCGTTGCCCCACACCGTCATGACCGGCAGGCGCACGGAGCCGGGAAGGGCGGCGCTGGTTACGGCCTGGCTGGGCCGGTTCGGGTCGAGATCACGCAGGAACCAGTCGGTGGTGATGGCGAAACCGACTATCTGAAAGGCCACGAACACCAGGAGCAGGGTGGAGATAACCTCCGGGACTCCCCGGCGGAACCTCATAACGGCGGCCACCCCGGCGTAGACGCCGCCTGCCACCGCGCCGGCGGCGAGCCCGCCCACGAGAAGGAAAGGGCCCGGCCCGGTAAGCCTGGTGCCCATGAGGGCCATCGCCAGCGCACCCATCAGAAGCTGGCCCTCCTGCCCGATGTTGAAGAAACCGGCCCTGACCCCGACCACCATCCCGAGGGCCACCAGCAAGATGGGCGTGGCGACCGCCAGCGTCTGGCCCCACCGTCCGGGAGCGAGGAAGGCGCCGTCCGCCAGGGCGCCGGCGACGCTACCCCAGGCGTGACCGGTGACAGCCACCAGCCCCGCTGAGATCACCAGCGCGAACCCGACGCTCACTCCATAAAGCAACAGCATGTACAGACCCCGGTCCCCGAGAGCGAGACCGCGAGCGTCGGTGGGTAGGGCCGGAGGATCGTTGCTCAAGAGGCCTTCTCCTCCTCGTCCGTCCCTCCCATCAGCAAACCCAGCCGTGGCAGGTCGAACTGGTCGCGAGGCATCTCGCCCACGATGCACCCCCGATGGAGTACCACCAACCGATCTGCCAGCGACAGTATCTCGCGAAGGTCCGTAGAGAGGAGCAACACCCCGATCCCCCGGTCCGCCGCCTGCCGGATCCGATCCCCCACGTATTCGATCGCCCCGACATCGAGACCTCTGGTGGGCTGGTGGGCCACCATCACCTCGGGCGAGGCAGACAGAGCACGAGCGATCACCGTCCGCTGCTGGTTCCCGCCCGACAGATCACCGAGCGACGCTTCGGGACCGGACGTCCGGATGTCGTACTCGTCAATCAGCCGGAGTGCGTTGCGCCGGATGGAGTCCAGGCGGAGCAGGCCCCAGCGTCGCATCTTTTGCATGGCGGGGATCATGAGGTTCTCTGCCACGGTCATGTCCAGCACGCATCCGGCCCGATGACGATCGGCGGGGACGACCGCTATACCGGCCCCGGTCATGGCACCGGCCACACCGGTCGGAACCCTCCGGCCCTTAACGAAGACCGTGCCGTCATCGAGGCGGAGGAGGCCGGCCAGCAAATCGGCAAGGGCCGTCTGGCCGTTGCCCTCCACGCCGGCCACCCCGACTATCTCGCCCGCGCCCACGGCAAGCGACAGGCCATCCAGCAGCACCCTCCCATCCGCGCCCTTTACCGAGGCGTCTTCCACTTGCAAGACCGGGATCGCCGTTGCGTCCGTCTCGGCGGTCTGGCCCTCGGGTTCTTCTTCGTCCATCGGGTCGGCGTCGAGCAGATCCCGGGCGACCTGATCCCGCTCGAAAGCGGCCGTGACCGTACGGAGCGGTACCGGGCGGCCCACCATCGCCCGGGCAAGCGACGGGACTCGGGCTTCGGTGGTCAGCAGACGGTCAACGACCCCGCCCTGCCGCATCACCGTGATCCGATCGGTTGCCCGCAGGATCTCATCGAGCTTGTGGCTGACCAGCGCCACCGCCCATCCCTGAGTCCGCACGCCGGTGAGGAGAACGTCGAACAAGTACTGGGACTCGGCAGGGGTCAGCGCCGAAGTCGGCTCATCCAGGATGATCACGCGGGGTCGGCGCCCGAGGCACTTTATGATTTCGACCCGCTGGCGGATGCCGGCCGAAAGGTCGCGCACCGTGGCGTCGGGATCGACCGAGAGACCGTAGCGCCAGGAGATCCTCCGTACCCGGGCCTTGGTCTTGTCGGGATTCAGTGGTCCGACCTCGCCGAGGGCGACGTTCTCCCACACGGTAAGCGCGTCGACCAGGCTGTAATGCTGGTGGACCATGCCTATCCCGAGCCTGACGGCGTCCGACGGATCTGCTATGCGGGTCGCCTGGCCATCGATCCTGATCACCCCTTGGTCGGGATCGACCAGGCCGAAGATCATGCGCATGAGGGTGGACTTGCCCGCCCCGTTCTCTCCGAGAATGCCGTGTATCTCGCCGGCTCGAAGGGTCAGGTCGACATCCTCGCAGGCGACCACCGAACCGAAGCGTTTGGTAAGGCTGTCCAGCTCGAGTACAGGGGGCTCGAGCCTGAAGTCGTCGATCATCCGGCCCCACAGGGAGATGTTCGATCAGGAACGCGGCCAGCCGGCGGAGGGGTCAGGCCACACTCGGTGAACGACGGACGGACCGGAGAGGGCACTCAGAAGCCGTAGGCCTCGGCGAGGATCCGGGAGATCTCCTCCTCGAACTGGCCCGACCCGATCCGGGCGTTCAGATCGGCGAGCGCCTGTTCCTGTTCGGGCGTTCCATTACACAAGGCGGCCCCCACCTCAGGATCGACTCCCACGGTGAAGCGCCGGGCGCCCCCTTCCTCGGCAGTGCCTCCGGTGATCTCGTCGAAGATCGGCGCCAAGTAGTCGCCGGCATCGAACATCACCTCTATGTCGTAGTCCAGGTCATCGCGTTCGCATCCCTTGGACGAACCGGCGGTCAGTGCGATCAGACCGTCCTCGTTGGCGAGACGGACGATCGGCTCGTGGGCACCGCCCAGGAACGGGTAGACCGCCGCTACTCCCTCGGCCGCCGCCGCGTTGTACGCCTCGGTGGCTCCGGCGGTGTTGTTGAAGTCGAAGGGGAAGTTGCCGGTCGGCACGTAGACGGCGTCGAACGACTGGTCCACCATCTGCAGACCGAGCCGAAAGGCCAGGAAGGACTCGACCTCGAAGTTGAGGTCGCAACATCCCAGGAACACTGCCCGATCGGCGTCCCGGGCATCCAGGAGTAGACCGGTCGCATACCCGGCCGAGATACCCAACTCGGCCCCGCTGTCGGCGCTCCGGAGCAGGCCGGGGGTGTCCTGGTAACCCGACCCGCAGTTGCAGTACCAGAAGATCTCCTCATGCTCCAGGAACAGGTCCTCGTTGCCATCGGCCAGGTTGCTGGAGCCGATTGCAATGATGTCCGCCCCTTGGGCCACCACGTTGTTCAGTTCGGACCGGGCGTCGGCCGCGGCAACCTGATCCACGATCAGCGGAGCCTCGTATCCGGCGGCTGCCGAGAGGTCTTCGACCCGCTCGACCAGGGCCTGGTAGTAGGCCCCGTCGTCCCGGGCGCCCTCGGTAACCACCGCGATCCGGACCGACCCGTCGCCGTTGAAGTCCGCCGCTGCCCGCTCCGCCGGAAGCGTCTCTCCGGACCCATCTCCGGTGTCGGCGCAGGCCGACGCGACTGCTATGACCGCCAGGAATCCGAGCACGGGCCAGACCCTCAAAACCTTCATGCGCGCTCCCCGTTTCCGTGGACGGCTCGACCGAGGCGCCGGACCATCACCTTGGGATCCGAAGCTCCCCAGACGTTGCGCCCGAAGCAGACGCCCGACGCTCCCGCCGCCACCACGCCGGCCGCGTACGCGACCATCTCATGCTCATTCTCCCTCTTGGGGCCGCCGAGCACGAACAGCGGCGCCTCGCATCCTTCCACCACGTAACCCAGCTCTTCGATCTGCGTAGGAGCCATGGTCTTGATGGCGTCAGCCCCGATCTCCACGCAGATACGGGCACTCCGGACGATGTTCTCCGTATCCCACGGCACATCCTGACTCCACCCTCCGGGAATGGACTCGGCGAGCACCGGCATGCCGATCCGCTCGCACTCCCCCACCAGGCCGGCCAGCCGGCGCAGCGAACGCTTCTCCTCCCGCATACCCGGATAGACCATGAGGACGACCGCGTCCGCACCGATCATCGCCGCCTGCTCGGCCCGATACATCAGCGAGAGGCCGTCGCCGGACGCATGCCCATCGAGGTGGGTAGCGGCACCGTCCACCCGCAGGATCAGACCACACTCCGCGAAGGCCTCGGGGTAGCGCCGGGCTATCTGCCAGGTGGCGAGTATGCCGTCGGGTCGCCCCGCGGCCACCGCCTCCACCACGTTTAGGGCCGGACCGGACCCCGTGGCCAGCTGCATATCGATGGCGACCAGCACCGCACGCCCGTCCCGACCCACGAAGCGACTGGTACGCCGGATCTTGCCGGCGCTCACCGCTGAGGCCACGGATCCCATGCCTCAGACCCCCTGTTGGAGCCGGCGGACAGCTTCATCACCGAGTGCGACGAAGCGGTCCAGCCCCTCTGCGTACGCTGTCACGGTCTCCGGCTCGAATGTGGTGAACGCAGGCGCCGGCCAATCTCCGGCTTCCCCCTCGCCCGGCCGGGGCCACCACTCGACGGCGGATCCCGCGGCCAGCGCCGCACCGTAGGCCGCCATCTCGGGACAGCTCGGAACATCGACCGGCACGCCCAGAACGGACGCCTTGATGGAAACCCACAGATTGCTTCGTGACGGGGCACCTGAGCTCACCATCCGGTTCATGGTAATGCCGACTCGGGCAAGGTCACGGGCGATGTGAGCCAACCCGTAGGCGGAGGCCTCCAGGACGGCGCGGGCGACCGCGCCCTGGCCGGACGCCGAACCGAGTCCGTGTATCTCGGCCCGCAACTCCGGCACCCAGCGGGGCGCCCTCTCGCCCTCGAGAAACGGTAGAACCATCACCCCGTCCGATCCCGGTTCCACGCCGGCGGCTGCTTCGATCAGGTCGGGAACCGTCCGGCCGGTCATGGAGGACCACCAGTCCAGCATGGCGCCGTGCGAAGCCGCCGGGCCGCCGACCAGGTAGACGCCGGGAACATGGCTCGGGATACCGTGCTCGGTTGCCAACGCGTTGTCACCGGCTGAGGCGGCCACGCCGAGGCCGCCGGTCCGGCCTCCCGGATCGAAACCCTTTCCGGGTCGGTCGATGGCGGCTGCCCAAGCGGTGAGGAAGGCGTCGTTGGCGCCGGGAGCCAGCACGATCCCACCGGGCAGCCTGGAATCGCCCGCCGTCACCCCTACGGCCGACCCGACCGGGATGGGATCTCCGAACCCCTCCAACGGAACCTGGCCCGGCCAGACGGCCTGGGTGTCAGGTGAGCCCCCGAGCTCGGCCACCAGGAAGTCCCACATCTGGCGCGGCCGGCTCCCGCCTCCATACAGCCTCCACATCTCCTCCGCCTGCGCCAGGTGCTGGCCGGCAAAGTCGGAGGAGGCACCGGCCGGATGCTGGTAGGTGAGTGCCCGTCGCGCGGATGGCATCACGGTCGTGGGCCCCTGGCCACCGATCCCGAGGGCGGCCGGAGTACCCGCAGCCAGTTGCTCCACGGCTAGCACCAGCGCTTCCAGCCAACGGAAGGGATCCGCCTCACCCCGGGGAAGACGCGGTGGAGAGAACCGGGATTCGGAGCCGGCCGACACCCTTCCGGCTCGATCGAGGGCTACCGCTCGGGCCGCGCCGGTACCGATGTCCACCCCGACTACGACCTCGGCCTCCATCAGCCCGGCTCGTTCTCGACAAACACCCGGTAGGTGGGCTCCGACGTGACGAGAGTGAGGGCCTCGTGCACCCGGGACAGCGGGAACCGGGCCGTTACCAGGTTGTCGAGGTCGTCGGCCATGACTCCCGAGCGGATAACAGCCACCGCCCGCTCCCAATCCTCGGGCTCCTGGCTGTACACGCCCACAATCGATACCTCGTCGCGGTGAGCGCGATCAGCGGCCACGCCAACCATGGCCTCCGGGTCGAAGGCACTGTACAGGACGACCGATCCACCCGGCGCCACCATCTCGACCGCAAGGTCCAGACCTCCCATGGCGGTCACGAACACCACATCCTGGAGGCCACCGACCTGGCGGGCTGCCTCGGGCCGCGCCACCCAGTCGGCACCGGCCTTCTCGGCTTCCCAGCGCCTCTCGTGCGATATGTCCACCACGCCGACGGCCGAGGCGCCCTCGATGCGGACCAGGGACATGTGGAGCCTCCCCATGAACCCCCCACCGATGATGGCTACCCGGTCCCCTGCCCCGAAACCGGCCCTACGCAGGGAGTGGACCGTGCAGGCGATGGGCTCGCCCATGGCGGCATGGAGCATCGGAGCATTCCCGACCGGGTAGGTCGCCTTGGCGTCGACCGCGATGGTTTCGACCAACCCTCCGAAACTGAAGGTCCCGTTCGACAGGGAGCGACCCTGGCGGTACAAGCAGAGGGCGGTCCTACCCCGCCGGCACGGTCCGCAGGTCATGCATCGGGTAAGCAGATCAACCGTAACCGCTTCCCCCACTTGCGGGGAGCCCTCCAGGCCGTCCACCCCCGACCCGGCCTCCACCACGAACCCGGAAATCTCGTGACCCGGAGAGACGGGATACCAACGTTTGTGGCCGGCGAACAGCCTCCTCTCAAAGGTGCAGACACCGCAGGCGGCCAGTTCGACCAACACCTGGTCGGGACCAGGGGTGGGGTATGGCTCGGTGCAAAACTCCACCTGGCCGGGTCCTGTGACAACTGCTGCTTTCACCGCGTCCCTTTCCGAGTTGCTAGGAGGGACAGCGCCCACGGACTCCAGAGCGGGATGACCGGCCGGATGGTAACCGGCCAGGCCGGGGGTCACCCCTGTTGCCGGTCGGCTTCCCGGATGCGAACCAGGTCGGTTATCACCACGCCCGAGAGCACCAGCGCCCCGCCCAGCAGAATGCCGGGCTGGACCTGCTCGTCCAGGACCAGAACCCCGGCAACGACGGCCACCAGGGGGATCAGATAGGAGACGACCGACGAGAAAACGACCGTGACGTGGCGGATCAGGAAGTAGTAGAGGCTGAGCGGCAGGAACATCCCGATGGTGCCGGAGTAGAGGATCGCCAGGAGGCCGGCGGTGCTGTGGCCGAACGGAGCACCATCGAGGGCCAGCGCCACCGCCCACTGGGCGGCGCTTCCCACCGCCAGCTGGACGCCCGTGACGCCGAGCACCGAGTACTGCCCGGCATACCGCTTGGCATAGACCCCTGCGAACGAGATGCAGACCACGCTGGTCAGGGCCATCACGCCCCCAACGGTCGGGTTGCCGCCATCGGTGATCCCGGAATCCCCGATCAGGATGAGAGCCGCTATTCCCGCCAGGCCGAGCAACAGGCCGAACGTGGTCCCCACGTTGAGCCGCTCGTTGGTCAGCATGAAGTGGGCAACCAGGGCGGTTCCGAGTGGGATCAGGGCATTCACCAGGGTCACGAAGCCGGCAGAAGCGTTGGCCAGCGCCATGTATCTGGCCTGCTGAGGCAGCGCCACGCTGAGAAGCGCCAGCACCAGACCGATGCGGAGCTCAGCCGGACCCACCAGGTTCCTGCGGCGCATGAGGCCGATCATCAGCCAGACCGCTACCGCGGCCACCAGTGACCCTCCGGCGGCCATGGTCGAGGGGCCGATGCCCTCACCGATGCCGATCCTCGCCGCGATCGGAGAGGTACCCCATGACAGGCTGATGATCCCGAGGATCACCCAGATCCGTTGGTTGGTGATCCGCAGGCTCACCCTGCCATCCTACGAGGGCACACGGCCGGTTCCGGTGCTCGGGATCATCACCGAGCAGCAGGGTCCATGCAGATCCAGCCGTCGCACATTGTCACGTGTGCAAGACCACAGCCGGTCGGCTTCCTATTCGTGTCACACCACCGCTTTACGGTGTTTGTTAACCGTAAATACCCGTGATCCGGATCCGACGTCGACCGGACTACGCGAGAATCTCGTGTCGAGGCAGCCCCGTCCCGGGGTAGGGCGGGACGCGCTCGGCTCCAAGGTGGTGGCGGTGGGGGAG
>VXMM01000038.1 GCA_009841105.1 Acidimicrobiia bacterium
GGCCCGGCGGGGTGCCCTGTCCGGAGGGCGGGCCGATTTCCGCACCCTTCCGGTGACTTGAGGGACACTAGAAATGACCGGCCAGAGCCGTCTGGATGCTGGCGGTGATCTTCTCGACGTCGCCGACCCCGTCCACACTCACGACGAGCCCCCGCTCCCTGTACAGATGGATCAAAGGCGCCGTCTCCCGCTCGTAAACATCCAACCGGTTGCTCACAGACTCCTCGGTGTCATCCGCCCTGCCACGCGCCAGCATTCGTTCCTTGAGCACCTCGTTCGAGGCCTCGAGGACCACCACGGCGTCGAGGGCATAGTCCCCGATGGCCCCGTCGAGCGCGTGGACCTGAGCGAGGTTGCGGGGGAATCCATCCAGTATATAGCCGTTGATCGTGTCGGGGTCACGGAGACGCTCCAGCATCATCTCCACCGTGAGAACGTCCGGAACCAGGTCGCCCTGAGCCAGGATCTCCGCAACCCGCAGACCCAGTGATGTCCTCGACCCCACGTGGCGGCGGAACATTTCACCCGTCGAGATATGCGGGATGCCCATGGCCTCACCGACCCGCTCCGCCTGGGTGCCCTTGCCGACGCCGGGGGCTCCCAGGAAGAGGATTCTCACGTCAAGAATCCCTCGTAGTTCCTCATGGTGAGCTGGCTCTCGATCTGTTTCATCGTCTCCAAGGCCACGCCGACCACGATAAGGATCGATACGCCCGAAAACCCGACGGGAATCGCCCATATAGCCGAGGCAACCGCCGGCAGGATGGCGATGAGCCCGAGGAAGACCGAGCCGGGCAGGGTGATCCGGTTGAGTATCCGGCCCAGGTAGCGGGAGGTCTGCTGGCCGGGCCGCTGGCCGGGGATGAAACCACCCTGGCGCTGGATCATTTCCGACTGGCGTGTCGGATCGAACTGGATGGCGGTGTAGAAGTAGGTGAAGAACACGATCAGGAAGAACAGGACCCCGATGTAGAACCAGCTGGTCGCGCCGCTCGCGTAGCCCGACGGCGCCAGGTGGACGTTGATGAAGTCCCTCACCGATGAGAAGAACCCCTCCGTACTGGGTATAGAGGTGGAGATCAGCACCGGGAAGAAGAGGATCGAGGTGGCGAAGATCACCGGAATCACCCCGGCCATGTTGATCTTCAGCGGGATGTACGTGCTCTGGCCGCCCATCACCCGGCGGCCCCGGATCCGCTTGGCGAACTGGATGGGGATCCGCCGCTGGCCTTGCTCAACGAACAGGATGCCCACCACCATCAGGATGAACAGGGCGATTATCAACACGAATATGGGCGCCCGTCCGGTGGGAATCGTGTACTGCCAGATCAGGGTGAACTGGCTGGGCAGGGCGGCGACGATGCTGATGAAGATGAGCAACGACATCCCGTTGCCGACCCCGCGCTGGGTGATCAACTCGCCCAACCACATCACGAAGGCCGTGCCCGCCGTCATGGTCACGACCATCAGCACCACCCGGGTGGGCGTGTAGTCCTCGATCAGCACGATCCCGCCCGTGAAGCTGCTCCCGCGGCTGAAGAGGTAGGTGATACCGGTCGACTGGAGTAGCGCCAGGATCACGGTCAGGTACCGGGTCCACTTGGTGATGACGGCCCTGCCCGACTCGCCCTCGTCCTGCAACTTCTGGAGGCGCGGTATGACCACCGACAGGAGCTGCATGATGATGCTGGCCGTGATGTAGGGAAGGATGCCCAAGCTGAAGACGGATAGGTTTTCCAGGGCGTTGCCCGAGAAGAGGTTCAACAGACCGAAGGCGCCTCCCGGCTGCTGCCCGGCCATCGCATCCAACCGGTCCAACTCGATACCCGGCACGGGAATGGTGGCCCCCAACCGGTACAGCGCGAAGATGCCCAGCGTGAACAGTATCTTGCCCCGGAGGTCCGGGATCTTGAACATGTAGCGATAGACGTTCAGCATCGGTCAACTCCCGCCGAAGCCGTCCGTGGCGCAGACAGCGTGTTAGCCCGACCCCGGCCAGGAGCCCGGGAGCGCGCCGCCGCAGGCGTCGTCAACCGACGATCACACACGAGCCACCGGCAGCTTCTATCTTGGTGCGGGCTGAGCGGCTGAAGGCATGCGCTTCGACGGTCAGCGCCTTACGGATGTCACCCCGGCCCAGCACCTTGATCCTGCCTCGCTTGCGCACCAGCCCCTGCTCGCGGAGGTGGGCCGGCGAGACGGTCGTGCCGTCCCGGAACCCATCCAGCGCATCAACGTTGACCACCGTGAACTCCTGCTGGTTGTGGGGCTTGAAACCCCGCAACTTCGGAAGCCTGGCTTGCAAGGGCGTCTGGCCGCCCTCGAAACCGGGTCGCAGGCTACGGCGGGCCTTGAGACCCTTCGTGCCCCTACCGGCTGTCTTGCCGCGCCTTCCCGCCTCGCCGCGTCCGACCCGGATCTTCTTCCGCTTCGACCCCTCCGCCGGTCTGAGGTGGTGGAGCTTCAATTGGTTCGTATTGGTCCGCACGGACACCACTCTCCCGGATAACCGGGCTCGCCCTCCGGACCCGGGCTGCGGTTCGCTCTGGCCTGCTCAGCCTGCGAACCCCACGCCCGACCCCGAACGTCGGTGAGCCCTCGTTCTTACTTCGTTCCCTGCGGTCGCGCTTCCCTGACATCCACCAGGTGGCGCACCCGATGCAACATACCTCGCAACTCCGGACTGTCCGGACGCTCGACGGAGGCGTTGATCTTCCTCAGCCCCAGGCTTCGGACAGTAGCCCGGGCCTTGCGCTTCTCGCCGATCAGGCTCCGGCGCAGCGTGATCCGAAGCATCGCGCCGCTCATGATCCACGACCTCCTCCGCCTGACGCCCGCATCATCTCGGTGGAGCGGTAGGCCGCAAGCAGTCCCGGAGGCGTGATCTCCTCCGGGGTCTTGCCCCTTGCTTTAGCAACTTCCTCGGGACGCCGCTGCGCCTTCAAGCCGTTGATGGTGGCCTTGGCGACGTTGAGATGGGTGGGGGCTCCCAGGGACTTCGCCAGCGCGTCGCGGATCCCGGCCGCCTCAAGGATCTGGCGGACGGCGCCGCCGGCGATCACGCCTGTGCCCGGCGCCGCCGGCTTGAGGAGCACCTTCGAGGCGCCCTGCTGACCGATGACCCGGTGGATCAGCGTGGTGCCAGCCATCGGAACGGCGAACATCGACTTGCGGGCCGACTCGATCGCCTTCTGGATAGCGGTCGGGACTTCCTTGGCCTTCCCGTAGCCGATTCCGACCCGGCCGGCCCCGTCACCCAACGCCACCAGGGCGGTGAACGAGAACCGGCGGCCTCCCTTGCTCACCTTGGAGACCCGGTTGATCTCGATGACCCGCTCATCAAACTGCGGCGTGGAGTCCATGCCCCCGTCGCGCCGTCTTCTCGTTCTAGAAGTCAAGTCCAGCCTCCCTCGCCGCGTCGGCCAGAGCCTTCACGCGTCCGTGAAACGGATGCCCTCCCCGATCGAATACCACTCTGGTGACACCGGCGCCGGCAGCCCGGGAAGCGATAAGACGGCCCACCTCGGTGGCGGTGCCGGTGGTCAACTTCTTCGACCGGAGCCCCGGCTCCTGCGAAGAAGCCGCCGCCAGCGTCCGGCCGGGGCCGTCATCGATGACCTGTGCGTAGATGTACCGGTTGCTCCGGAACACCGCCAGGCGGGGGCGGGCCGCGGTGCCGGCCAACCGCTTCCGTACCCGCCGGTGGCGGCGGAGCCGAGCCCGTGATCGTGTTCCGCTCATCGGACCGTCACTCCTGCCTTGCCGCTCTTCCGGAGGACGTGCTCGTCCTGGTAGCGAATGCCCTTGCCCTTGTACGGCTCGGGTGGCCGGACCCTGCGGATCTCGGCCGCTACCTGGCCGACCAACTCCTTGTCGATGCCTTCCACCACGATGGTGGTGGCATCCGGAACCGTGAAGGAGATGCCGTCTATGCCCGGGACCGCCACGTTGTGGCTAAAGCCGACCTGCAGCTCCAGGCCGTCTCCCCGGCTCAGGGCCCGATATCCGACACCGACGATCTTGAGGGTCTTGCGGTATCCCTCGGTGACCCCGATCACCATGTTGTTGACCAGGGCCCGCGTCAACCCGTGCAGGGCCCGGCTGCGGCGTTCGTCGTTAACCCTGGTGACCACGCACCGGCCGTCGATCACCTCGACCCCCACCCGGTCCTCGAAGGTTCGCTGCAGGGAGCCCTTCGGGCCCTTGACGGTTACCTTCCGGCCGGACACGGTGACCTCCACCCCGCCGGGTACCGGAATCGGAACCTTGCCGACCCGACTCATGACTACCAAACCTCACACATGAGCTCACCGCCAAGACGTCGCCGGCGGGCCTCCCGGTCGGGTAGCAGCCCCTGGGAGGTGGACACGATTACGGTTCCCAGGCCGCCCTGGGAGCGCGGCAACTCGTCGGCGCCCTTGTACACGCGCCGGCCCGGCCGGGAGACGCGACGCAACCCCTTGATGATGCGCTCCTGGTTGCCCTTTCCGGCGAACTTCAGGCGGATGGTCAGGGTGTGCCCCTGGACCGCCGGGCTCACGTCGTAGCCCTCGACATAACCCTCCGACGCCAGGACCCTGGCGACCTGCTCCTTCAGCTTCGAGGAGGGCATGCTCACCCTGGCATGCAAGGCGATGTTGGCGTTGCGGATCCGGGTCAGCATGTCGGCGATGGGGTCGGTCATCATTTCGGTCTCGCTCCCTTACCAGGAGGACTTCTGAACGCCGGGAAGTTCGCCACGGTGCGCGAGCTCCCGGACCGCGATCCGCGACATGCCGAACTTGCGCAGGTAACCACGAGGCCGTCCAGTGATCCCGCAACGGTTCCGGTACCGGGTCGGGCTGGCGTCGCGAGGCATCTTTGCCAAGCTTGCGTAGGCGGCGCGCTTGGCGTCATACGTGGCATCGGGATCCTTGATGACGCCGATGAGCTCGGCCCGGCGCTCCCGGTAGCGCTCCACCAACTCCCCTCTCCGCTTGTTCTTGGCGATCATCGACTTCTTGGCCATATCGTTTCCTCACATCTCAGTTGGTCGCAACAGCCCGACGCCGGAAGGGGAAGCCGAAGGCTTCCAGCAGTGCTCTGGCACCGCCATCGTCGGAGGAGGTCGTGCAGATGGTTATGTCCATACCGCGGACCGCCGTCACCTTGTCGTAGTCGATCTCGGGAAAGATGAGCTGCTCGCTCACCCCGAAGCTGTAGTTGCCACGCCCGTCGAAAGACGACGGGTTAAGGCCTCGGAAGTCCCGGATGCGCGGGATGGCGATGGTAATCAACCGATCGAGAAACTCCCAGGCCCGATCGCCCCGGATCGTCACCGAACAGCCCACCGGCATCCCGGTCCGTAGCTTGAACCCGGCAATGGACCGGCGAGCCCGATTCAGGCGGGGCTTCTGACCGGCGATGGTGGCCAGGTCGTCCATGGCCGCGCCGGCCTGCTTGCGGTCGCCCACCGCCTCGCCGATGCCCATGTTCACCACGATCTTCTCCAAGTTGGGGATCAACATCGGGTTGGCCAGACCCAGATCCTCCATGATCCGGGACCGAACCGTCTCCACGTACTGCCGTTTCAGGCGGGGCGTGTCGCCCACCGAGGTAGGGGGAGCAGTCGTCGTCGCGTCGGCCATGACTCCTACACCTCCCCGCCGCACTTGACGCAGCGCCGGAACTTGCGGCCCGTTTCGCTCCTACCCACTGCGGTCCGGACCGGACCGCATTCGTCACACACCAGCATCACGTTGGAGACGTCAATGGGCATGTCCTTGTCGACGATGCCTGCCTGCAGCTCCCGGCCCCGGGCCTTCTGATGCCGCTTGGCGGTGTTCACGCCCTCCACGATCACCCGACCCTGGCGGGGCAGGACCCGCGCCACTCTCGACTCGCGGCCCACATCCTTGCCGGAGATCACCATGACCCGGTCGCCTTCGCGGATAGCCATCAGATCACCTCCGGCGCCAGGGAAACGATCCGCATGAACTTCCGGTCCCGCAACTCGCGGGCTACCGGCCCGAATATGCGGGTGCCCCGAGGGAGCCGGTTGTCGTTGATGACCACGCATGCGTTGTCGTCGAAACGTATGTAGGTACCGTCCCGGCGGCGCTGCTCCTTGGCAGTCCGTACCACCACCGCCCTGACCACCTCACCTTTCTTGAGCGCCGCGCCGGGCGCGGCGTGCTTGACGGTGGCCACGATGATGTCGCCGATCCGAGCATACCGGCGGCGCGACCCTCCCAGCACGCGGATGCATAGCACCTCACGCGCGCCGCTGTTGTCGGCCACCTTGAGCCGGGACTCCTGCTGGATCATCTGGCCCGTCCCAATACCTCGACCAGCCGCCATCGCTTGGTCCTGGACAGGGGCCGGGTTTCCATGATCATCACCCGATCGCCGTTCCGGGCGGTGTTGTCCTCGTCGTGCACATGCACCTTGGTGACGCTGCGCACGATCTTCCCGTAGCGGGGATGGCGGGTGCGCCGTTCGAGCTCGACGGTGATGGTACGCGCCCGGGCATCGGACACGACCACGCCCACACGGGTCTTGCGCCGCGGTCGATCAGGCATGACCGGCCGCCTCGTCCTCATGCATGACGGTCTTGATACGCGCGATCAACTGCCTCAGGCGGCCCAGAGAGGCCGTGTCCTCCGACTGGCTGACGGCCAGTTGGAAACGGAGGTTGAACAACTCCTCCTTGGTCTCGTCCAGCTTCTCGAACAGCTCGGCCGGGGTGAGATCCCTCAGTTCTGTGGCCTTCATTCCGCTACCTCCATCATCAGTCCCTATCCCAACGGTTCCCTGGATACGAACCGGGTCTTGATCGGCAGCTTGTGGCCGGCCCTGCGCATCGCCTCGCGCGCCATTTGCTCATCCACGCCCGACAGTTCCATCATCACCCGCCCCGGCTTGACCACGGCCACCCAGAACTCGGGATTTCCCTTTCCCGAACCCATCCGGGTCTCGGCCGGCTTGGCCGTGATCGGCTTGTCCGGGAAGATGTTGATCCAGACCTTCCCTCCCCGCCTCACCGTCCGGGTGATGGCGACGCGGGCGGATTCGATCTGGCGGGCGGTTATCTGGCCCGGTTCCAGCGCCTGGATGCCGTAGTCGCCGAACGACACCGCCGTGCCACCCTTGGCGTAACCCTTCATCCGCCCTCTATGGACCTTTCGGTACTTGGTTCGCTTGGGCATCAACATGATCTACTGCTTCCCGGCTTGATCGGCGCCGGAATCATCCTCGGGCGCGCCGGCGGATCCGCCCTCGTTACCGGCCTGACCGGACGGCTCACCGGTCTCGGCCCGGGCTTTCTCGTAGGCCGACTTGGCCTCGGCAGTGCTGACCTTGCGGCCGCCGCCGGCCTCGATGATCCTCTTGCCGCCCCCGGCTTCGATCACCCGTGGCGAGGCGCGTCCACCGGCTCGCTGTTCGGCGCGGCTCTTGGCCGGCGTCATCCGGCCCGACGGCCGTCCGGCTGCCAGCGCGGCCTCGCGTGCCATTTGCTCGCGGGTGGTCTTGAGCGAGGCGACCACATCGCCCTTGTAGACCCAGACCTTGACCCCGATGCTCCCCACGCTGGTGGCGGCCGTGGCCTGGCCGTAATCGATGTCCGCCCGTAGGGTGTGCAGGGGCACTCGACCCTCCCGGTACCACTCGCGGCGGCTCATGTCGGCGCCGCCCAAACGGCCGGAGCACTCCACCCTCACTCCTTCCGCACCTGCTTTGAGGGCGGTTTGCACGGTCCGTCGCATGGCCCGCCGGAAGGCCACCCTGTTCTCCAACTGGTCGGCCACGCCGCGGGCCAGCAATTGGGCGTCGGTCTCAGGGTCCTTGACCTCGATGACGTTGAGCTTCACCCGGCGCGAGGTCATCTTCTCCATTCCGGAACGGATCCGCTCCGCCTCGGCGCCCTTGCGGCCGATCACGGCACCCGGACGGGCCGTGTGAACGTCCACTTGGAGGCGCTCGCGGGTGCGTTCGATGTCGACCCGCGACACCGCCCCCCTCTTGAGTTCGCGCCGCAGGTAGTCGCGTATCTGGTGGTCCTCATTAGCCAGGAAGGTGTAGTCCTTGTCCGAGTACCAACGCGACTTCCAGTCGGTGACGATTCCGAGTCGGAAACCGTAGGGATGCGTCTTCTGGCCCATCAGTCGACCTCCTCACGGCCGTCGGAAACCACGATGGTGATGTGGCAGGTGCGCTTGCGGATCCTCGTGGCGCGCCCCCGGGCCCGCGGCCGGAAACGCTTGATGGTCACGCCCTCGTCGGCAAAGGCCTCAACCACGCGGACCTCGCCGGCCAGCGTCTCGAGGTCCTCACCGAGCTCGAACTTCGAGTTCATGTTGGCGACCGCCGAGCGGATACACTTGAGGATGGGCTCCGCCGCTCGCCGGTTGGAGAACCGGAGCGTCACTTCGGCATCGGTGACCGACATGCCCCGGACCTGGTCCAGCATCACCCGCACCTTGTAGGGCGACTGACGGATATGGCGGGCGCGGGCAACTGCTCTCATCTGGGGACCCCTACCGCCTCGTCGCCTTTTCCTTCTTGGTACCGGCGTGCCCCCGGAACGTCCTGGTAGGTGCGAACTCGCCCAGCTTGTGGTCGACCATCTGCTCGGTGATGTAGATGGGAACGTGGCGGCGGCCATCATGCACGGCGATGGTCAGGCCCACCATCTCGGGGATGATGGTGCTCCGTCGGCTCCAGGTGCGGATCATCCGCTTGTGGCCGGCGCTGTTGGCAGACTCCACCTTCCTCAGGAGGTGCTCGTCCACGAACGGGCCCTTCTTGCGGCTCCGAGCCATCTGCTACCTCCGGCCTTTCTTGTTGCGGCGGCGCACGATATCCCGGTTGCTCGCCTTGTTGCGATCCCGGGTCCGGCCCTCCGGCTTACCCCACGGGGAGACCGGATGGCGGCCTCCTGACGAGCGGCCCTCGCCACCACCAAGGGGGTGATCCACCGGGTTCATGGCCACGCCGCGGGTCTGGGGGCGCACTCCCTTCCAGCGGTTCCTGCCCGCCTTGCCCAGCTTGGTGAGCTCGGCCTCGGTATTGCCGACCTGCCCGATGGTGGCCCGGCAGTCCAAGAGCACGTAGCGAACCTCGCCCGAAGGCAGTCGGAGCAGTGCCCTGTTCCCCTCCTTGGACATCAGCTGGACGCCCGTCCCGGCTGCGCGGGCCATCCTGGCCCCGCCCCCCGGCTTCAGTTCGATGGCATGAACCACCGTTCCTGCCGGGATGTTCCGCAACGGAAGGGCGTTTCCGGGCCGGATCTCGGCCCCGGGGCCCGACTCCAGCATGTCCCCCACCGACACTCCCACCGGGTGCAGGATGTACCGCTTCTCGCCGTCCACGTAGTGCAGGAGGGCCAGCCGGGCATTGCGGTTGGGGTCGTACTCCACCGCCGCCACCCGCGCTGGCACCCCGTCCTTGGTGCGGCGGAAATCCACGATGCGGTATCGACGCTTGTGACCGCCGCCCCGATGGCGCGACGTGATCCGACCGTGGGAGTTGCGCCCCGAGGAGCGCTTCTTCTTGGCCAGCAGGGACTTCTCGGGCTTTGACTTGGTGATCGACGCGAAGTCCGACACCGTCTGGAACCGGCGTCCCGGTGAGGTGGGCTTTCTCTTCTTTACTGCCATCTCGAACTCACCTGCCTCAGGTTCCGAAGATGTCCACGGTCTGCCCGATGGGCAGGGTGACCATGGCGCGCTTGGTGTCGGCACGCTTACCGACCGTGAACCGGGTCCTCTTCCGCTTACCCTTGCGGTTCAGCGTGTTGACTCTCAACACCCGGACATCGAACAAGTCCTCGACCGCCCTGCGAATCTCCTCCTTGCGGGCCCGGCGATCCACTATGAAGGTGTAGGTGTTGTTGCGCTCGATGAGGTCGTATGACTTCTCCGAGACCACGGGCTGGATGATCACGTCACGCGGGTCCTTCATCACGCGTCCCGTCCCAGCCCGGCCGGCGCCGCGCCGTTCTCCATGACGAAGTCCTCGTCCGAGATCTCGAAGCGACCCGATTGGGATCCGGCCGGACCGGTGGAAGACTGCCCGAGGGCCAGTCCGGAGAAGATGACGGTGCCGGCCCACAGGACGTCGTACGTGTTCAGCATCCCGGGCCGCCCGAGGATGACCTGGGGCAGGTTCCGGAACGACCGGAGCGCGACCTCCTCCGAGCGATCGACCACCACCAATGCCTTGCCGGTGGCCCCGATCTCACTGAGCAGGGAGGCTGCCAGCCTGGTGCTGGGCACCTCCCAGTCGAACTCCCCGATGATCTTGATGGCACCTTCCGACGCCCGCGCCGACAGGGCGCTCCTGAGGGCCAGCGCCTTCATCTTCTTGGGGGCCCGCTGGACGTAGTTGCGGTCGCGAGGGCCGTGCGCCTTGCCGCCGCCCACCCAGATGGGAGAGCGGATCGACCCGTGGCGGGCCCGCCCCAGGCCCTTCTGGCGCCATGGCTTGCGCCCGCCGCCTCGCACTTCGGCCCTGGTCTTGGTGCGAGCCGTGCCGGAACGCCGGGCTGCCAGATGGGCCACCACTACCTGATGCATCACGTCACGGTTGGGCGTGATGCCGAAGACCGCCGGGTCGAGTAGCACCTCACCCTGCTGGACACCGGCGGAGTCATACCTGGGCGCAACGAGATCAGCCATCGCCCTCAACCGTTCTTTATCGCTTCGCGGACGAAGACCAGCCCGCCTCTGGGACCGGGGACCGCGCCCTGCAGCACCAGCAGGTTGCGCTCGGGGTCCACGCCCACGACGGCCAGGTTGAGCACCGTGGTCTTCTCACCACCCATCCGTCCGGGGAGCTTGGTGCCCTTCATCACCCGGGCCGGGGTGGCGCAGGCGCCGATGGCTCCCGGCGAGCGGTGCACCTTGTGGACACCGTGGCTGGCGGCCTGTCCCCGGAAATTGTGGCGCTTCATGACGCCCTGGTAGCCCTTCCCCTTGGAGACTCCGGTCACGTCGGCCTTGGTTCCGGGCTCGAACACATCCTCGACCCGCAGCACCTGGCCCAGCCGGAACTCCGAGCCGTCGTCGACGCGCACCTCCACCAAGTGGCGGGCCGGGGCTACGCCGGCGTTGGCGAAGTGGCCGGCCTGCGGCTTGTTGACCTTCCGGGCCGGGATCTCGCCGTACGAGATCTGCACCGCCGAGTAGCCGTCGTTCTCCTCCGTACAGATCTGGGTGACGTGACAGGGCCCGGCCTTGATCACCGTCACCGGTATGGCGCGGGCTAGATCGTCGAAGATCCGGGTCATGCCGACCTTCTCTCCGAGGATTGCGGACAGGCTCATGTCTCGATCTCTACTTCCACTCCGGCCGGGAGGTCCAGCCTCATGAGCGACTCGATCGTGTTGTGGGTCGGCCGCAGGATGTCGATCAGGCGCTTGTGGGTCCGGATCTCGAAGTGTTCACGCGAGTCCTTGTACACGTGCGGCGACCGGATCACGCAGTACCGGTGGACTTTGGTCGGGAGCGGGACCGGCCCATGAACGATGGCATGGGTGCGGATGACTGTCTCCGCTATCTTGCGCGCCGACTCATCAACCACCTGGTGGTCGTAAGCCTTCAGCTTGATGCGGATTCTCTGTTCTTTCATGCTGTCTTCCTGCTGGTTCCCATTCCGATGTCTCGGCCAGTATTTCTCTTCGCGTTCCGGTTATTCGATGATTTTGGTGACGGTGCCTGCTCCGACGGTGCGTCCGCCTTCACG
>VXMM01000063.1:0-7651 GCA_009841105.1 Acidimicrobiia bacterium
CAGGGCGTCATGGGTGGTGCTCTGTGCCTCATGTTCATGGACCCCGTCATTCTCGATGCACAGGACGTCACCGGTGGTGCCCTGTTCCTCAGGTTCAGGGCGTCATGGGTGGTGCTCTGTGCCTCATGTTCATGGACCCCGTCATTCTCGCTGCACGGGGCGTCACCGGTGGTGCGGTGTTCCTCAGGCTTAGGGCGTCGTGGGTGGTGTTGTGTGCCTTAGGTTGGATTATGTGATTGAACCTTAGGTTCGTGGTGTGGTGTGGCGCGTTGTGTGCCTTAGGTTCGCCGGCCGGCCCGATCCCCGGTCGACGTCGCGCTGGACCTGCCGTCGGCCTTCGGGCAGCGGCTGCGCCAGAACGCCCCAGAGGTCTGCAGCCTCCATGCGGTCACGCCACCCCCCCCGGTTCCTCAGGATCAGAGCGTCATGGGTGACGCCCTGTGCCTCAAGTTCACGGACCCCACCTTTCTCGATGCACAGGACGTCACCGGTGGTGCGGTGTTCCTCAGGTTCACGGCGTCGTGGGTGGTGCTCCGAGCCCACACCGAAGCCCCTCTTGGAGCCGACGGGCGGCCCCCCTTCGCTTGCGTCGGGAGGTCGGTAGCTTTGGCCTCTCTGACGACGGTGACGTTTGCGTCGTGGACGAAGACGGTTAAACATGGCCGAGGCGGAACGGCCCGTGGCCCGTAACCACCAACGGCATCAAGTCGGTATGGGCACTCCTCAATGCACCTACCACGGAACCCATTGCCGGACTATCCCCAAGCAGCTCTGGCGGTACATCAAACAGGTATGCCAACACCTCGACGCCGACTTGACTTGGCGCTTGGGCGCATAGCCTATGTGGTGAAGGGATGGGAGGGAGACCTCTTACTGCGGCGTACCCTCATCGCCAGCTATCTAGGACGAGTGAACTAGCTTTCCGCAGTACCAACCCAGCCATACTGAGGTTCGCCACTAGGAGGCCATATACCCTCCATCGTTTCCTCTGGTCCATGGACTGTCAGTACCGGGATGGCAGGAATGGCGGGTTTAGTGGGTTCGTGTGGATGTTGGGGGACTCGGAAGACAAACGCTTTTCCATCAATACTCCGAACACTCCGGTTCGTGATGTCTCGACCGATCAGCACATCGAACCCGTCGGCCTCGTCAACAAGGGCTGCGAGATTCGCAACAGCCAAACTGTCAAACTTGACGTAACTCGAGTATCGGCTGTCGGTTGGGCGAAACAGGAATGTGACCGCATAGAACTTCAAGGGGTGACCCCATGCCTCTGGCATGTGCAAGAAGGGATCAAGTTGGAGTTCTTCCACCACGGATCTGGAGATAGCCGAAAAGGCCGCCTCTTTATCTACGCGCTCTTCCACGTCGATTCGGCCCATGACGGTAACGGAAGGCTGTGTCCCAAGAGGCGAGCCAACAGTTACCTGAACTTTGGGACGACCCTTCTGGTCGCACTCGCCCTCGATCAGCATGACGGGGAGTTAGGCGCTTGCGCTCTTACGCACGGCTCCTGACTTGGACCGGGTCTTGGGCGAACCCTTACGGCCACGCGAACCCCCACGCACAATGTAGGTGCCTGCGACAGGGCCCGGCTCCCAATTAGGGGAGACGGTACGGTGGCTCCGAGTATCGGCTGCTCGCGTGGGTGTCGGCTGTCTCTCAGCCATCAGGGACCTCCTTGGATAGCGTGGTGGTTCATCAATTCCCTGAGAGGGTGGGTGAGGTGAGGACGGAGAGGATACGCGAGACCCGGCGAGCGGCGCAAAAGCGGTTCGTCAACGTACCCATGCAGTGTGGCGAAATGTACATTCGGCGGCTCCGTCAGGGAACTTCTGAGTGTAGACTACTTTTCGCGGCCTTATCCATTCTTTTTTCGATGTTCTAGCTCACACTAGCGGCAGTTCATATCAACGCGACGGACCACCCTCGGGCCCCACACCGTCGTCAACGAGACCGCCCCGGACGGTTCGTTCGAGATGGAGTTCTACGAGGTCGATCAGAACCCCAAGGAAGCGGACGTGGGTGAAATAACCCAGCTGGACCTCGACGTCCTGGACAGCGGGCTGCTCGAGGTGATAGAACCGCACCACCGTCGGCCTGCTGACGAACGACGGCACCCCCGACGACCGCCTCCTCGACTGGTCCGACGAAGAGGCAGTGTTCACCTCCCTGACGCTGACCGTGCCCAAGGATTACCAGGTGGCCTCCTCGGAGAGCACCGGCGCGAGCAACCGGGTGCTGGCCCGCCTCACCGATCAGTTCGGCTCGGGAGACGGCCGCGGCGAGAAAATCACCTTCACGTCCTCCGACCCCTCCGTGACCCCCAACAACACCACCCGCAGCGCCAACGTGGGCGGCAGTGCCGCCTTCACCTACCACCGCGACTCCGCATCCGGCGCCATCGAGACGATCACCGCCCAACACCATGCCCACACACCGCCATCGCCCAACAGATCTGGGCCCGCCCCCTCCCCGCCAACACCACCGGCTCCGGAGAGATAATCCTGACAGACCCGACCAACAACCGCGCCGTAATCCAGTCCGGCGCCGATGTCTGGCTAGTCGAATACACCCCCACCGACCACATGCAAATCGGCCAAACCCGAGTCCGCATCTCCACCTTTCGCAACGCCCTAACCCCCGGCCAACCCCTCACCTACCAAACAACCCCCACCGGCCAAGGCAACACCTACATCCTCCAAACCCCCTAACCAGAAACCCCCAGGCTCACACACCCCCCGAGCCTTAGGTTTACGACGCGCCACAGCACACTGTGAGCCTTAGGTTCGGGATGTGCGGCGTCCTCGAGGCTCAGGACGTTACTCACGGTGCCCTGTTCCTCAAGTTCGCAGACCCCAGCGTTCCTCAGGTTCAGGGCGTCATCCATGACGCCGTGTGCCTCAGGTTTCGGGGCAGCTGTTAACAATCGTCGGAATTCCCCGGGTCTCGATCATTCAAACTCACCACCACTAGACCCCAGGAGCGCCCGCACCGAGTGACGCGGGCCGGGGGAAGGGTCTGTTCAAGCCCGGGGAGCGTCCTTACAGTTCGGTGTGAGAGCATGGAGCAGGGAAGGGGGTAAACCGTGACCGCTGTTACCGAGGGTCTGGTCGATGCCAAGGACCAGGCTCGCCAAGCTGAGTCCCGTACCGATCTCGCCAGGGCCACGGCCTCCCCGCGAGTGTATCCGATAGGATACAATGATTGAGATCCGGCAGACCAGGGCCTACATTCGCTGGTTCGACAAGATCCGGGATCCTCAGGCCCGGGCGCGGATACTGACCCGGATCCGGCGGCTGTCCCTCGGTAACCCCGGGGATGTGAGACCGGTAGGAGGAGGGGTCTCCGAAATGCGCATCGACTACGGACCCGGCTTACCGCGCCTACTACGCAAGGCGAGGCGACACAACGGTGGTCCTGCTCGCAGGTGGCCACAAGAACACTCAGGATCGGGACATCAGGAGGGCCCTGAAGCTGGCACGGAATCTATAGCCGGAACGTGACAAGAGGGAGATGATGGAATGGCGCGACGAACAACCACGCAGCCGTGGGACGCGGCAGACCACCTCAAGACCGAAGAAGACATGGTCGCGTATCTGGACGCGGCGCTCGAGGAATTCGACCTGGGGCTGATCGCAGCGGCCCTGGGCGATATCGCTCGAGCCAAGGGCATGACGAACGTGGCGGCGGATGCGGGACTGGGAAGGGAGAGCCTCTACAAGTCTCTGTCGGTCGAAGGCAATCCCGCGTTCGGCACCGTGCTCAAGGTAACCCGCGCGCTTGGTATCCGTCTGCGGGCGACACCCCTAGCCGGAGACCCCTCGCCGTAGGAAGGACCCCCACACCCACAGGGTCATTCGCCAACCCGGCTGCCGTCCGGTCAAGAGCGCGAAAACCGCATGGGCGTCCCGCCGCCCCTCTGACGAGGGTCGAGAACAAGCATGATCACTGCCCCGGCGGGGTTGTTAGCGTCAGCACACCCTTGCTCGTTCCGGGAGGCCTATGGCCATCCTCCTCGCCGGACTGACGTCCATCTTCTACGGGGTCTTCGACTTCGCAGGTGGGATGGCCACCCGCCGGGCCCCGGTCTTCGCGGTCGCCTTCTGGTCCAACATCATGGCCCTGGCGCTCTCGGGGGTGGTCGCGTTCGTGTACCACATGGCGTTCGGGTCCGCCGTCAGCCTCCCCGACCTGGCTTGGGGAGCGGCGAGCGGTGTCGCCGCGGTCGCAGGGGTGGTCGCGTACTACGAAGGTCTCGCAAAGGGCAAGATGGCGGTGGTTGCTCCGGTATCCGCCATCACCCTGTCACTGATCCCGTTCATGTTCGGGCTGCTGACCGGGGAACGCTATGCGTTGCTGCCGTGGATAGGGGTTGCCCTCGCCGCCCCCGCGATGTGGCTCACTGTCGCGACCGGGATCCGTGAAGACCGCCCGGGGAAGGCGATATACGGTCTCGGCGCCGGCTTGGGCTTCTCGCTGATGTTCATCGGGCTGGCGCAGATCTCGGGCGAGGCCGGCATGTGGCCCCTGATTCCCTTCAGGTGCGTGAGCGTCGCCACCGCGGGTGTCCTGGTCAAGGCGCAGGGGATCCCGCTCAGGATGGCAAGGACGGAACTGCTGTTGAGTCTCGCCGCCGGAGGCGCCATCCTGGCCAACCTCACCTACGTGCTGGCAGTGCGAATCGGGCCGCTGGGACTCGTAGCGGTCGTGTCGGCCCTCTATCCGGCCGTGGTGGTGGTCATGGCCTTCCTGGTCTACCGGGAAAGGCCCGGGCGCCGGCGCATAGTGGGTCTCTTGTTGTCCCTGGGAGCCGTATCCTTGATCGCCCTGAACTGATCAGATCCGGGGGAGTTGTGAGTCCCGACGCCATGGGTCGCGGTTCTCCGGCTCGGGTATCGGACCCATGCGTGGACGCCGTCGCCGAGTAAGCGGGGCCGCGGTCTAAGTAGTCAAGTGTCCTGTCATCGCAGCACCGCGATGGTGGTGGCAGACATCGTCAGAATCGCCCCGACGATCCATTTGGTCTGGGAAGCGAACCGCTTCTCGATCAACAACAGAGCGTTAGCGAGGGCCTCACGGGACTCTGCCTGGTGGGCTGACTCAGATGACCGCCGGTTGGTGGTTGCCACCCAGATGGCCAATCGGCAGATGCTGGTGCCCTTGATTCGGAGATTCTACGAGAATCGCCGTGACCACCCGATTGCGCCGGCGGACGGTCAAGAACGCGAAAATCGCCAAACCGCCCGCCTCCGGCGGGTCCCACCCCCTGCCGCCGCCTCCTCGGCGCCTGAGCGCGTCCCGCCGTACCCTCTGCGAGGGTCGAAGAACACATGATCCCGGCCCCGGTCCGGTCGGTACCCAAACACGGACCGTCGGTGCTTTGCGGTTACCCACCAGTATGCGAAGGGCCTGTGACAGATTCAACCCCCTAGTAGGGCGTTGACACACCGCCCGGTTCTTCACGGTCACCCGCCACCTTGCCGTCAGCAGGCGCAGGCCCCGGACGCTTCCGGTCCTTCGAGCGTTCTTCGCTTAGTCTTCGGCAGATGTTTCGGGCAGTCGGTGCGGTGTTCTCGAGTACTGGTCCCGGCTGTCAGGGGTATGCGGTGGTGAGGTGAGGACGAGGGGGACAGTGCGCGCCAGGCTGGTTCGGGCATCGCTGGCCGCATTGGTGCTGGTGTCGCTGCTAATGCCGGGGGAGATGGCTCCTGCCCAGGCCCAGCCGCAGGTGGAGTTGTGCGATCCGGGATCGGTGGAGCAGTTCACCGACGTGGAGCCCGACGACTACGGGGCGGCGTACATACTCTGCATGCGCGCCCTGGGATTGTCGGTCGGCATCGGCGGCGGACGATACGGGCCCGACCAGGTGTTGAACCGCGGCCAGATTGCCACCTTCCTGGTGCGGCTATGGCGTGACGTGCTGGGCCGTCAGTGTCCCGAAGGGGGATCGCCGTTCACCGACGTCCCAGCCCGTGGCGCCCACTCGGAGGACATCGAATGCCTGTACAACCTGGGTATCACCCAAGGAATGACTCCCACCACCTACGGGCCGCAGATGCCGCTGAGGGCCTCCCAGATATCTCGGTTCCTGCTGCGGGTCTATCTGAAGGCAGGGGACATCTGCCCCGACACCGACGGCATCGAGCACAACGAGCTGGAGGAGGCGATCAACTGTCTCACCGGCCTGAGGGTGCTGCCTCCGGGTGAAGGCAGCGGGCCGGGGTCGGTCACCCGGGCACGGATGGGGGTCTATCTGATCGGGCTGTGGCACAGCCTCTCCAGGCGAGGACTGCCCCCCGCACCGCCAACCATCCTGCGGCCCCGCATCGCCTACAGCAGCTGCTACCTCGGCGAACGCTTCGAATGTTCGGAGATCGGGCTGATCGAGGCCGACGGGACCGATCACCGGCAAGTCTCCACCGCCGGGTGGCTACCGCAATCGATAGACATATATCCGATCTGGTCGCCTGACGGCGCCGCGATCGCATACAGCGTCAGCGGCGAGATATGGGTGGTCGACGGTGACGGGACCGATCACCGGCACCTCACCACCACCGGCTTTGCCTCACCATCGTTCGCATGGTCGCCCGACAGCTCCATGATCGTCTACTACGGCTACGAGGACGGGACAGGGCTCTGGGTGATCAATGCCGACGGCAGCGGTAACCGCCAACTCACCACCGCCCGCCACCTCGGGCCGTCCTTCGATTGGTCGCCCGACGGTGACCGGATCGCATACAGCGTCTACTACGGCCGCGAGGACGGGTCGGGGTTGTGGGTCATCAACGCCGATGGCACCGGCAATCGAGAGGTCGCCACCACCGGCTTCTCCGCACCATCTTTCGATTGGTCACCCGACGGAGACCGGATCGTCTACTCGGGCTATGACCGGGAAAGCGAGCAGGGCAGGCTGTGGGTGGTCGATGCCGACGGTACGGATAAGCGCCTACTTGGCACCGGAAGCCACGTCTCGTACATGGCTTGGTCGCCGGGCGGAGACCGTATCGTCTACTCGAGTCTCGAGTATGGCCGGGAGGGCAGGTTGTGGGTGGTCGATGCGGACGGAACCGATGGGCGCCTGCTCACCGCCGCCGCCGGCTACGTGGTGGATGTCGATTGGTCCCCCGACGGGACCAGGATCGCCTACAGCGTCTGGGAGCCCGGCAACGCAACATGGATCCGGGTGATCGACCCCGACGGCACCAATGAACAACGGCTTCTCGGCACCCGCCTCAGCCCCGAGGACCCCCTCCGCTTCAAGTGGCTACGGTTCGTCACCGCCCCCATGGCACCCCGTCCCTAGACCGCCCAAGCCCAGAACGCGAAAAAACTGGCAAGAGAACGCGAAAAAGCCCCCGCAAAGAGCCCGAAGCCGTCCCACCTTCCTCAGGATCAGGGCGTCACTGGTGGTGCCCTGTGCCTCAGGTTCAAGGACCCCACGATTCTCGATGCACAGAGCGTCACTCGTGGTGCCCTGTTCCTCAGGCTTAGGGCGTCATGGGTGGTGCGGTGTGCCTCAGGTTCGATGATGGCACCGTTCTTGAGGCTTAGGGCGTCGTGGGTGGTGTCGTGTTCCTGAGGTTCAGGGCGTCGTGGGTGGTGCGGTGTGCCTCAGGTTCGATGATGGCACCGTTCTTGAGGCGTAGGG
>VXMM01000063.1:7751-10797 GCA_009841105.1 Acidimicrobiia bacterium
TGGGTGGTGCGGTGTGCCTCAGGTTCGATGATGGCACCGTTCTTGAGGCGTAGGGCGTCGTGGGTGGTGCTGTGTTCCTGAGGTTCGCAGCCGCGGCGTAGCCGAGTGCCGGCTCCGCACCCCCACGCCCCTCGCCCTCCGGCGAACAAGACCCTTGAATACGACCCTCATCGCGGGCACCTTGCAGGCAGCGACGCGCCACAAGAGAGGCCAGCGGAAGGAAGTGGCTATGGCGACACCGACAGTGGGACCGAAGATACGGCGGCTGGCCGAGTCACAGAATGGGCTGATAACGGGCGACCAGGCGATCAACGCGGGCCTTTCGAGGTCCACGATCAGGCGCAGGATCGAATCGAAGGAATGGGAGTTGTTGGAGAACGACATCTACCTCGTGTACGGGACTCGCTCGAAGATCGTCTATCTGTGGGCAGCCGTCCTTGCTCTGCCGGCAGTGGTCTCACATCAGTCGGCAGCCCAGCTACAGGGCCTCGGCTGCCAATCGTTCACCGGAGCTGTGGTCACCGTGCCCCACCGGCGTAGCAACCGCTTCGTAGAGGTTCGAGTCCACCAATCGACCGACCTTCACCGGCGATACGTAACGCGTGCTGCCGGCCTCCCGGCCACCAACCCCGTCCGGACCATGTTCGACCTGGCGTCCGTAACCGAGATCGACCAACTCCGCAGCATGGCGCAGAAGGCGCTGGTGGAGCGCAGGGTGACGTTCGAAGGCCTCACCGAGATTCTCGAAGAGTTGGGTCGGCGGGGTCGTCCCGGCACGACTCGATTCCGCGAGCTACTCGAAGACGTCACGCCCGGGTACGCCGCCCCGGAGAGTGTCATGGAAGAACGGATGATCGCCCTTCTCAACGAAGGCGGTCTGCCGATGCCCACTCTCCAGTTGCCGCTCCCGTGGCGGAGCCCCACGAAGGGTCGGGTCGACTTCGCTTACCAAGACGCCCGAGTGATCATCGAGTGTGATGGGCGGCGCTGGCACACGACCATGGAAGCGTTCGAGAGCGATCGGCGCCGGGATAATCTCGCTCAGCTGAACGGCTGGAGAGTTCTGCGCTTCACCTGGAAAGACCTCAACGAGACTCCGGTCAGGGTCCTGTACCAGATCGCCGAGGCCCTACGCCAGGCCGCATGATCCGCTACCGACCACCGACAACTTCCTTGGCCTCGCAGGGTCAGGGTGTCGGTCGGCTACGGGCTAGCATGCTGTAGCGGACCACCCCATGCTCGGTCCCGACCGGCTCCCAGGAAGGCCAATGACCAACAAGGCGCGCCCCACTTCCCTGACCGCTCCCCTGTATCGCCTGTACGAGCGGCGCCTCCTGCATCAGCTGGATCCGGATCGCCTCCCCCGCCACATCGGGATCATCCTGGACGGTCACCGCCGCTACGCGCGGGCCGAGGGTCTGGAGACCTATTCGCACAGCTACCGCAGCGGGATGAGACGGTTCGAGGAGTTCCTGGGCTGGGTGGCCGAGTTGCCCATCCCGTCCATCACCGCCTGGGTTCTCTCCACGGAGAACCTGGCCCGGCCGGCGGAACAGATCGAGCCCTACTTCAACACGCTGATCGAGATGTTCGGACGGCTTCCGGAGCGCACCAACCGCCTGGGTTTCCGGCTGAAGGTGATGGGGAGCCTCGACCTGCTTCCCGCCGACCTGGTGAAGGCCGCCAAGCATGCCGTGGAGGCCAGCCGGCCCGCTTCACAGGATTCCCGCAAGGTCACGGTTGCCATGGGCTACGGCGGGCGCCAGGAGATCGTTGACGCCTGCCGCGACCTGGTGGATGAGCTGCTAGGCAGCGGGACGCCTCCTGAGGAACTGGCCGAGCACGTGGACGCCGCCGGTATCGCCTCCCATCTGTACGAGCCCGACCAACCGGATGCCGACCTGATAATCCGCACCTCGGGCGAATCCCGGCTGTCGGGGTTCCTGCTGTGGCAGGCCGCCTACGCGGAGTATGCCTTCGTGGACGTGTTCTGGCCGGACTTCCGGCGGGTCGACTTCCTCCGCGCCCTGCGGGACTACGCCGCCGCCGACCGCCGCTTCGGCCGCTAGCTGCCCGGACCAGCCGGGGCACCACCGACCGGAGCCACGGTTTCCATCCTCTGCTCGGCGATCATCACGTATTCGGGAGAGATGTCCACCCCGATGTAGTCCCTCCCGGCCAGCAATGCCATCTTGGGGTGGTGCCGGAACCGCACATCGGATCGAACACCAGGTCGCCGGGCTCCGTCCAGGACAGGATGTGGTCGGCGGCCAGCTTCTCGGGGAAGACGGCCGGGTGGCGGAAGGCCACCTTGTCCCTGGTCGTGCCCCCCATGCCCACCGCATACGCCCAGATGTTGGTCCGGGTCTTCTCCTTCTTGAGTTCCTTGAGCACCTTGTTGTTGACCGCATCCGGGCCCTTGTTGTGGGGAAGCATCTCGTAGCCGCTCCGGACGGTCGGCTCGGTGAGCGGGTTGAAGGTCTTCGGGCTTCCCCTGCTCAGCACGAACATGAACTCGTAGGCGTTGGTGTAGGCGTTGGAGCGCATGAATGGGGTGTTCTTCTTGCGGTAGATCATCACGTCATGCATCCGGAACCCGATTTCCTGGAAGAAGAGGCCCTGCCTGAAGCTCGAGAGGGTGCGCTGCCCGGCGTCGATCTTGTCCCCGACCACCCACACGACCACGCCGCCGGCCTTGGTGACCCGGAACAGGCCACGGGCGATGGCCTCGAAGTCGAACGAGTACCCGTTGTAGTTCCGTAGGTTGTCATAGGGAGGAGAGGTGACGGTCAGGTCGACGGTACCGGCGTCCATCCGGGCCATGAACTCCACACAGTCCGCCACGTACAGCCGGTTGCGCGTGATGCTCATCCCGCCCGGCTCCGTGCCCGCCATCTGTCGGGTATCCGTGGTACTCATGGTCCTCCTCCACGGGCTTCCGCGTCGTAGTCACCGCTGCCTTCCAGGATCGCGTATCGAAGGCCTGGTCGGCCGCATCGGGAAGAGAACGCGAAAATTGCCGCAAGCGGCCTCCCCCCGCTGGGCC
>VXMM01000042.1 GCA_009841105.1 Acidimicrobiia bacterium
CCCCCATCCCCCACCAACGGAACCCGCCCGTCGGACCAGACGCGTCCCCAACCAGCCGCCAACACCGCCAGCACCCATAACCGGCCCCACAACCACGCCGAACACCACGAAAACCGGCTCTAAGACCCCCGAAACCGGCCGAAACGCCGATCGCGCCCTAACCCGCGAACTCAAGGCCCCAAAACACGCGAAAAGACCGTTGTGGGCCCGGCAGGACTCGAACCTGCAACCAACGGATTATGAGTCCGCTGCTCTGACCGGTTGAGCTACGGGCCCTGTGGGGGAAGGATACTCCCGGCGCTTGATTGACCTGGCGCTAGGGGCGGTAGAAGCGGCCTGGCACCCGGGCTATGGCCACGTCGCAGGGGACGGTACGCATTATGGCTTCGGCGTTGCTTCCCAGGAGGACCATGTTGGAGTTGCCGGCGCCGCGGCTGGCGGCTACCACCAGGTCGGCGTTGCTGATCCGGGCGAACTCGGCCACGGTCTGGGGCGGGGGCCCGTCCAGGACCACCGGGGTGACCAGGCCGCCCCAGCCGGCCACGAACTTCTGCATGCGCTCCTCCAGTAGGGAGAGCCGTTCCCGCCGCAGCACGTCAAGCCGTTCGGGCATGACCCCCGCATCCGAGAGCATGGTCTCGTCGTCGGTCGGTAACGACGCCACCGCCGTCACCGTGTCGGCGCCTGTAGCCAGGAGAAGCGCCAGATCGACCGCGGAGGCACTGGCATCGGAGAGGTCTACGGCCGCGATCGCCCGGCGATACGGGGAACGCAGCAGCCTCCGCACGCTGAGCACGGAGGCATGCAGCTTGCGGGCCAGCCTGGTGGTGCGGGGTCCGATCCTCGTCTGGTCGACTGACGATGTGCCGGTGATCACCAACCCGGCTTGCCGGGACAGCTTGGCCAGTTCTATGGCCATGTTCCCCGACCGGACCTCCAGGTCCGCTCGGCAACGGGCGCGGGCATTGATCCAGGTCAGCAAGTCTTCCGCCTGGCTCTGACGGTAGAGGTGGATCCGCTCTGTCATCTCGTCCGGGAGCGGGACGTCGGGCGGTTCCGCTACATGGACCAGCTTGAGCTCGGCCTGGTGGGCCTCCGCGAGTATCCGGCCTCGATCGGCCACTCGGCGGGACATCGGGGACAGATCGACCGCAGCGAGCACTTGTTGCATGTCAGCCAAACCGAGCCCGGGGAACCAGCACGGACAGGTACCTTAGCCAGGCCCGGCCGGGCACGTACCACGACGGGCCATGATCCGACGAGAGTGGGAAAAAAGGGCGGCTGCCCCGCCGTCCGGCCCCTAACCGGAGCCCTCCGTACTGCCTGCGCCATCCGGCAAGGGCGTGGCCGGCTGGGAACGTACCCAGATGGTGCGCTGCGGGAACGGAATCTCGATTCCTGCATCGTCGAGGGCGAACTTGAGACGCTTTCGCAGCTCCCGCGCCGTACCGAACTGCTCTCCGGGCTCGGTCCTGACCATCAGGCGCAGGGCGATCGAGTTGTCCCCGAACGCCTGGACACCCGCCATGGTCGGCTCCTGGATGATTGTGAACGACTCGAGCTGCTCCTGCCACAACCCGTCCGCCACCTCCTTGATGAGGGCCATCGCCTCGGCGATATCGGTGTCGTAGGCGACCTCGATGTCGACCACGGCCTGGCCCCAGTCCTGGGTGAGGTTGGCCACCCGGGCGATCTCTCCGTTGGGGATGTACCAGAGCGTCCCGTTGATGTCGCGTATCTGGGTGGTACGGAGCTTGACCTCCTCCACGACGCCGACCGTGGCCCCCACGTCCACGACATCGCCCACCCCGTACTGGTCCTCGAGCAGCATGAACACACCGGAGAGGAAGTCCTTGACCAGGCTCTGGGCGCCGAAACCGACCGCCACACCGGCTATGCCGGCGCCGGCGATCAGGGGGCCCAGGTTCACATCGAACTCCGCCAGGGCCATCATCACGGCCATGCCGTAGATGATTGCCGAGGAGACCGACCGGAGCACCGAACCGAGCGTTCTCGTCCGCTGGCCGCTCCGCTCCTGCTGGTCCACCATCCGGCGGGCCCTCTCGAGCGCGGCCTCTCCCAATCCCGGCCCGTCGTCATCCGGCTCGATGGTGCCGGAGATGGCCTCGGCCAGTTCAGAGCGCCTCGACAGCCAGCCTTCCACCAGCCTGTCCAGCCATCGCCGCACGATCCGGTTGATGATCCAGGCCATGAACAGGATGAGCAGGACCATGACCGGACGGGCCGCCAGGTCGGCCAGGCGAGCGGCCTCGCTGCTGCTGGTCAGGTCATAGACGAGACCGCATACGGACCCCGGATCGACTCCGCAGGCGTCCACAACGGACTGAGCGATCAGGTTGGAAGACATATGGCGCCACCATTCCGATTGAAAGACTCTCTTGGAGGCCGGATCCGTACCGGCCCGGAGGGCAGGTTAGCCCTGTCGGGTGTCACAATCACCGTATGACACGGAACGGGGTATGAGGTTCAGCGACCGGTCGCACGCCGGCAGTGTGCTGGCCGGATTGCTCGACCATCTCGCCGACCAGCCCACCGTGGTCCTCGGTCTGCCGAGGGGAGGGGTCCCGGTCGGCTACGAGATCGCCCGGCGCCTTGCCGCCCCCCTGGAAGTGTTGCTGGTCCGCAAGCTGGGAGTACCGACCCAGCCGGAGCTGGCCATGGGCGCCATCGGCGAGGGCGGGGTACGCGTCCTGGACGAGCAACGGATCGAGCGGCTCCGAATACGGTCGGCAGCCGTCGAACGGGTGGAACGGCGAGAACGGCGGGAACTGGCCCGCCAGGCAGGACGCTTCCGGGGCAATGCCCCTCCCGCAGACCTGCAGAACAAGACCGCTGTGATCGTGGATGACGGCATCGCCACGGGCGCCACCGCCCAGGCTGCCTGCCTGATCACCCGTCACCTCGGGGCCGGGCGGGTCGTATTGGCCACGCCGGTCGCTCCCCGCGACGCAGCGGCGACCTTCGCAGAGGTGGCTGACGAACTGGTGGTGGCCCACACCCCGCGGCGGTTCGCGGCCATCGGCATGTTCTATCGCGACTTCCGGCCCACCCCGGACCACTCGGTGGTCGAGCTACTGGACCTTGCCCGGCAATGGACGCCCGGCCACGAGCCGGGCCGCTGAAGGGCCGATTTACCCGGTATTTTCCGCCACCATGCAAAGTCGGGCGGTAAACAGGATTCCGCCTGTAGAGTACTAATAATGACGCTTCCCGACACTCCCCTCCTGGACACCATCCGGGGACCCGCCGATCTCCGATCCCTCGGCTTCGAGGAACTCGAGGAGTTGGCCACCGAGATCCGCCACCTCATCGTGGCCACGGTCACCCGGAACGGCGGCCACCTCGGGTCGAACCTGGGGATCGTCGAGCTCACCCTGGCTATGCACCGTGTCTTCCGATCCCCCCACGACGCCATCCTGTTCGACACCGGGCACCAGGCCTACCCCCACAAGCTGCTGACGGGGAGACGCCGCCAGTTCGCCACCCTCCGGCTCCCCGATGGAATGTCCGGCTATCCCAGCCGGGCCGAGTCGGAACACGACTGGATCGAGAACAGCCATGCGTCCACCGCGCTCTCCTACTCCCACGGTCTGGCCGCCGCCTTCCAAGCCGGTGGTGATGACCGGCGGGTGGTGGCGGTCGTGGGCGATGGCTCGCTGACCGGGGGCATGGCGCTCGAGGGACTCAACAACATCGGCCATTCCGGCGCCGACGTTACCATCGTCCTCAACGACAACGGCCGTTCCTACGCACCGACCATCTCGAGGCTGTCCGAGAGCCTCATCAAGCTACGGACCACCTCCGTCTACGAGCGCGGCCAGGGGGTCGCCCGCTCGATCGCCGAGTCGATTCCCTGGGTGGCGGACCTGGTGAGCCGGGGGATAGACGCCACCGAAGTGGCCATCCGCCAGATGTGGGAACCGCCCCAGATCTTCGAGCAGTTCGGCATTCGCTACTTCGGTCCGTTCAACGGCCACGATCTGCCCGAGCTCGAACGTATCCTCAAGAACGTCCGGGCCATGAGCGGGCCCACCGTGGTGCATGTGATCACCCAGAAGGGCCGCGGCTACGCGCCCGCCGAGAACGACCCCATCAAGGCCATGCATGACCTCTCGTCCATCAAGGAGGGGAGCTACACGTCGGCCTTCGCCGACCATTTGCTGGCGCTCGCCAACCGCCATCCGGAGCTGGTGGCGATCACCGCCGCCATGCCCGACTCGACCGGCGTGCTACCGCTCCAGAACCGGTTCCCCGACCGGGTATTCGACGTCGGCATCGCTGAGCAGCATGCGGTGGCTATGGCCACGGGCATGGCCATGGGAGGCCTCCGCCCGGTGGTGGCCATCTACTCCACCTTCCTCACCCGTGCACTCGACCAGATCAACCTCGACACTGCCCTGCACGGTTGTCCGGTCATCTTCTGCCTCGACCGGGCCGGCATCACAGGCGACGACGGCGCCTCTCACCATGGCCTCCTCGATATGGTCCTGCTGTCGAAGATCCCGGGTATGACCATCTTCGCTCCCTCCTCGTACGAGGAACTCCCCGTGATGCTGGACACCGCGATGGAGATAACCAGCGGTCCCTCCGCCATCCGGTGGCCCAAGACCCCGCCGCTCCGAGCATCGATCGATGAGGTGGGATCCGGATTGTCGGCCCGCCGGGTCCGCGAAGGATCCGCCGTCTGCCTGATCGGGGTCGGCAAGATGCTGAAAGACGTCTGCGAAGCGGCCGACCTCCTCGAGCTCGAGGGAATCAGCTGCTCCGTGTGGGACCCGAGGGTGGTCAAGCCGCTCGATCCGGTGATGATCAGCGACGCCTCCCAGCACGGATTGGTGGTGACCGCCGAGGACGGGCTGCGCGCCGGCGGGATCGGGCAGGCCATCCGCGACCAGGTGGATGGGGCCGGGTCCGCCGGGGTGGTGACGCTCGGACTCCCTACTGCACACCTCCCTCATGGTAAGATCGAGGAACTTCACGCCCGTTACCGGATGGACGCTTCTGGGATCGTCTCAGCGGTCAAAGAACACCTGCACGCTGCGGTGTTATAGCCAGAAGTCCGGCAGAAGGGGATTGACGCCTACCAAGAAAACCGAGAACTGAAAGGGGCCTTACTGATGACTCGAAGGCTAGTACCTCTGTTCGTGGTGCTTGCGATGGTCGTTGCTTCATGCGGAGCCGACGACGAGCCTGCCGCCACGACAGCCACCCAGGAAACGACTACGGCCGCAACCCAGGCTGCCACCACCCAGCCGGAGGAAGTAGTGGTCGTTCCCTCGCAAGGCGGCACGCTGGGCGAGATACAGGCCCGCGGTAGCCTCCGATGCGGTGTGTCAACCGCCGCCATCGGCTTTGCCGAGCCCCAGGACGACGGCTCCTACACCGGATTCGACGCCGACTACTGCCGCGCCCTCGCAGCAGCTGTGCTAGGCGACGCCAGTGCGGTCGAGTTCGTGGGCACCACCGCCGCCGAGCGTTTCAACGTGCTCGCCGCCGGCGAGGTCGACGTGCTGTTCCGTAACACCACCTGGACCCAGAGCCGGGATACGGAGATCGGCGGTGACTTCGGGCCCACCACGTTCTACGACGGCCAGCAGATCATGGGCAAGGCCGACTTCGGATTCACCGATGCTTCGACTCTGGAGGACGTAGACGGCGCCAGGCTCTGCACCAACGCCGGTACTACCACCGAGAAGAACATCACCGAGGGCGCCCGCGTCGTCGGCGCCGCGATCGAGCTGGTGACCGTGGAGAACTTCCCGGAGGCCATGGATCTCTTCCGGGCGGGTTCGTGTGACCTGGTGACCACCGACGGATCGGCCCTGTTCGGCCACCGCTATGCGGCCATCCAGAACGGCGAGATCGCCGAGGGAGACTGGATCATCTTCCCGACCACCCCGATCTCGAAGGAGCCCCTCGGCCCCATGTACCGGCAGAACGACAGCCAGTGGGCCGACGTGGTGAACTGGTTGGTGTACATCCTGATCATCGCCGACGAGAAGGGCATAACCTCGGCGAACATCGACGAGATGGTGGCGAACCCGCCGGACCCGGAGGCTGGTCGCTTGCTCGGCGTGGGCGATGACGAGCTGCAGACCAAGATGGGTCTGGAGGCTGACGCATACGCTCAGGCCATCCGGCAGGTCGGCAACTACGACGAGATCTACGCCAACAACCTGCACCCGCTCGGGTTCGCCCGAGCCGGGTCAGCGAATGCCCGCTGGACCGAAGGCGGTCTGGTCTACGCACCACCGGCCCGGTAGCAACCAATCAATCCGTAGAGAAGGAGGGGGCACCGATCAGGTGCCCCCTCCTCGCGTGGCAGTGGTCTAGTTAGTATGGTCTAAGAGCCGACTAATACGGAAGGTCAATTGGTCACGCCCACCGACCGATCCTCTCAGACCCGCGTGCCCATATGGCGCAACGTGGTCTTCATCAAATGGGCCACCCAACTCGGCATCCTCATCGGCGTCATCTGGCTCGGCTATGTCGTCATAACCCAGGCCACCTCCAATCTCCGGGCCACCGGCATCCCGTTCTCGTGGGACTTCCTGGGCGAACCACTGGGCGTGAAGCTCGGCGAGGGCTTCAACACCGATCCCGAGTCGGGCCTGGAGGCGCTGGCGGTGGGAATGGTCAACATGCTGCGGGTCACATGGAGCGGTGTCATCGCCGCCACCATCCTCGGCACGGTGATCGGGATTTCGAGGCTGTCGTCCAACTGGATCGTCTCGAGGATCGCCAACGCCTACATCGAGTTCTTCCGTAACATCCCTCTACTGGTCCAGATCCTCTTCTGGCAGGCGCTGATCGTCGGGCTCCTGCCGGATCTGACCCCCGAGATGGAGGGATCCCGGTGGCTGTTCGCCAGCCCCAAGGGCATCGCCATCCCCTGGCTAACCCCCCTGGCCGGCCGCTGGCAGTACACCGTGATATTGATCCTCGGCGTGGTGGCGGCGCGCTGGGTGTACCGCCGCCGGATCGCGCTCCAGGAGAGAGAGGGGCACGACACCCACGCATTCGCATGGTCTATCGGCACCTTCGCCGTCTTCCTCGTGGGAGGCTGGTTCGCCCATCCCGCCGCCGGGGTATTGGGATGGCTGTTCACCGCTCTGGCTTGGGTGGCCGCGGCTGTACCGGTGACCGGCCTCCAGCTGGTGCTGGCAGCCCTCGCTGTCTCGCTGGCCGCCCTCTACATCGTGCGTTATCTGAGGCGGCTCCGTTCTCCCGCCGGCATGGCCAAACTCTCCGATGACGACTACTTCCGCCTGGTGGTGGCTGCCGTTGTGGGAATCGGGGTAATGCTGTTCTTCGTCTCCGGGGCCGGGCAGGCAACCCTGTCCAGCGTTCTGGGACGGACGCTCTGGTACCAGATGAACTGGGGGTTCGAGCCGCTATTCGATTTCCTGGCTTCTAGGTTCGACTTCTCCGGCGGCGCCCCGCTGCGCTTCACCCTTCCCGAGGTGGTGGTACCCACCAGATTTCCCCAGTACTCCCACGAAGTCGGCAAGGCACTAACACCCGGCTTCCTGGCGGTCTGGTTGGGAGTCACGCTCTACACCGCAGCCTTCATCGGTGAGATCGTGCGGGCCGGGATCATGGCCGTGCCGCGCGGTCAGGGCGAGGCCGCGGCGGCGGTCGGCCTGCGTCGGGGCCAGGTGCTGCGCCTGATCGTGCTGCCCCAGGCCTTCCGGATAATCCTTCCTCCGCTCGGGTCCCAGTATCTGAACCTGGCCAAGAACACCTCCTTGGGTATCGCCGTGGCCTTCGCCGACATCGTCCAGGTCGGCCAGACCATCTTCAATCAGGAAGGCCAAGCGCTGGCGGTGTTCATCTTCTGGATGGGCTTCTACTCGCTCGTGAGCCTGATCCTGTCGGGCATCGTGAACTACTACAACCGCAAGATGGCTCTGGTGGAGCGCTGAGATGACCGATCCTAAGGCTGTCCATGTTGCGGTCGACATGACCGAGCGCGCTCCCGAGCCTCCACCCGCCGGGCCATGGCGCTGGATGCGGGAGAACCTCTTCTCGGGCCATACCTGGGAACAGATCGCCTTCAACTCCTTCCTCACCTTGACCTTCGCCCTAGTCCTCCTGAACATCCTGCGGTTCATCACCACCTACCTGTTCGCTCCGGAACGCAAGTGGGCGGCTGTCACCCACAATGCGAAGCTGCTGATGGTCCAGGCCTTCCCGCAGGACGACCTGATCCGGATCTGGACGTCCCTGGGCATTTTCATCGTGCTGGTCGTCTGGTCCCTGGCGTCCTGGAGGGTAGGAGGAAGACTCGAACTCGCCACCTTCGCAGGTGGCTTGAGGAGTGGCGCTGTCCTGGTGGCGGTGACGGCGATCATGCACCACGGCGCCGAGGCGCGCACCTTCGGCATTCCCATCCTGCAGTTCGACTCGCCCGCCGACTGGAGCAACGTCCGTGCCTGGATACTCTTCGCCGCCGTCTTGACGGCTGTCCTGGCCCACTTCGGCGTCCGGTGGAGCCGCGCCGCCGCTCAGTCACCGACGATCCCGACGCTGACCGTGCCGGTGATGATCATGGCGGCCGTGGCCGCGCTCCTATGGACCGTGGAACTCCCCGTTCCGCTGGGCCAGTTCGACCAGACCAGCGCACCGATAGCCGCCACCACCGCCGGCCCGTGGACACTTCTGTTTGCCGTGGCAGTGGCCGTTTACCCCCTCGGGATCCTGATCGAACGCATCTGGCCCCGCGCCTTCCGGCGGTTCCTGATCTCGGCCTGGGTCCTCTCCTATCCGGTCATCATCTTCATCATTCAGCGCAACCCGGTCCTCGACTGGTCCGACATGATCTTGCTGCTGGGTGTAGTGCTGGGCGCCGGCGCGCTCCGGGTGCTGGTCGCTCTGCCCAGAGGGCCGACCGGAGCCGCGGTGGTGGCAGGCATCGGGCTCGTGATAGCCGCCCTGCCACTCACTTCCGGAGAGGAGCCGCTCTGGGTCGCGGCGGGGTTGGTGCTGATCGGGTTGGCGACACTGATCGCCGCTCTGACAATACGGGAGCCGGTGGTGATGGTCAGGACGGCGGCTGCGAGCCTTCTCCTGGCTAGCCTGTTGATCTGGCTCGTCCCGATGCCGTTCCTATTCCGGGTTCTGGTCATCGCCTTCACCCTGTTCGTGCTCGTAACGCCCGCCGTCGGAGGAACGCAGCGGAGAAGGGCCAACCTGGTTCGGGCCTGGGTAGCGGCAACGGTGCTGGCGGTGGTGGCGTTCCGCCTGGGAACCACGTTCGTTGACGGCTCAAGCCTGACCGCCTTCCTGCGCTCGGATGTCGTCTCCATCCTCCTGGCAGTTGTATTGGGGGGCGGCGCGCTCTGGGTCCTAGGCCTCCCCCCCAGAGGGCGTTCCTCCACCGCGGTAGTGGCGGTTATGGGGCTGGTGACGGCAGCACTGCCGTTCGCCTCCGGGGAGGAGCCGCTCTGGCTCACTGCGGGATTGGTGCTGGTCGGCCTAGCGATACTGACCGCCGCCCTCACGATCAAGGAGCCGGTGGAAATGGTTCGGGCATCGGCTGCCGGTCTTGCGGTGGTATGCCTGGCGATCTGGTTCATCCCGATGCCGTTCCTCTACCGCACGCTGATCGTCGCCTTTACCCTGTTCCTGCTCGTGACACCCACCTTCGGAGGAACGGAGGGGGGAAGGACCAACCTGGTCCGGGCCTGGATCGTGGCGGCCGTGCTGATAGTGGTGGCATTCCGCCTGGGCGCCGCCAACACGTCCCTCGAGTTCCAGGGCACCACCTTCCTGGGCGGTTTCAACCTGACCATCCTTCTGGCCGTCAGCGGCATCGCGCTCTCTTTGCCCGTCGGTCTGGTCCTCGCCCTGGCGCGAACCTCCTCGATGCCCATCTTCCGCCTACTGGCCACCGGATACATCGAACTGGTCCGAAGCGTGCCGATGATCACCTGGCTGTTCTTCGGCTCGGCCATGCTGACCGCCTTCCTTCCCGCCGGAGTGGAGTTCGACGAGATCGTCCGGATAGTCGCGGCCATCACCATCTTCAACTCGGCCTACGTGGCCGAGAACATCAGGGGAGGATTGCAGGCCATCGACCGGGGCCAGTACGAGGCGGCCAGGGCTGCGGGCCTGAGCATCGTCCAGTCCACCTCGCTGGTGATCCTGCCCCAGGCGGTGCGGACGGTGATCCCTGCGCTGGTCGGGTCGATCATCGTCGCTTTCAAGGACACCTCGCTGGTGGCCATAATCGGGCTGGCCGACATCCTGCTGATCGCCCGCAGCTTCATACCCCAGCAGAGCGACCCCAACTTCCAGGGCACCCTGCCCCAGATGATGTTCTTCATGGCGCTGTTCTACTGGATAGTCACCTTCACGATCTCGAAGCTGAGCATGCGCTACGAGCGCAGCCTCGGTCTTGGAGAACGCTGATGGCCCATTCACTGAGGAGGATGTAATGACCACCAACGGATCTCAGGCGATCATCTGCGACGACGTAAAGAAGTGGTTCGGTGACTTCCAGGCTCTGAGCGGGGTGACAACCTCGATCGGCTGGGGCGAGGTGGTGGTGGTGATCGGACCCTCCGGCTCCGGCAAGTCCACCTTCATCCGTTGCATCAACCGCCTCGAGGCCCACCAGGCGGGACGGATCGTGGTGGACGGGATGGAGTTGACCAACGACCTCCGCAACATCGACGCCATCCGCCGCGAGGTCGGCATGGTCTTCCAGCAGTTCAACCTGTTCCC
>VXMM01000065.1 GCA_009841105.1 Acidimicrobiia bacterium
CGCTGGGCCCTCCCCCGCCACCACCACCGTGCCCTGGAGCGTGGTCAGCCATGCCCGGCTGGCTGCCGGGAATCGGAAGTTCGCTCCATCGAGCTGTCATGTTCCCTCAGGCCGGCCGATCCGATCGGTAGGATGCTATCAGCCGGTGTTGGTGCTTAGCGATTGTCACAATACATGGAGGGTGTGACAGGAACGGGGATGTGACCTTCGGTGATCCCGCCCTGCCGGTGAGGAACCGATCAGATCTTCGGGAAGTTGTACCGGAACACTCCTCCGGTGCGGACCATCTCCGCGGCGATCCCGTCGGCATGCTGGATGAAACGGTTCAGCATCGCATTGATCTGATCCGGTACATCCTGGAGGGCCTTGTGACCCGCCCCCACCACCTTGCCGATCACCACCTGCGGGCAAAGCTCGCGCAGTAGGTCCAGGTCCAGGTCGGGCTGGCCGCAGTCGATGTACAGGTACGGGCACTTCACACCTCGCATGATCGGCTCGGCGTCGAAACCCATCATCCCCTTCCAGCCGTTGAGGATCACATGGTCGGGCACCTCGGCCAGCCGCTCGGAGATGGTCGCAACCCGGGAAGGGTCGTCGGTGGGAAGGTAGGAGGCGCTCAGGAACATACGAAGCGTCTCGCGGAAGTCGCTCTCGGCTGTCATCAAGTGATCGAAGGGTCCGTGGTGTTGCTGGTGCCAGCCGGGGATGTTGGAGGGCGAGTCCAGGCTGGCGATGGCCCCCACCAACTCGGGGTGGCGAGCCGCGGCTGAGATGATCACCTGCCCGCCCATGCTCTGACCAACCAGCACCGGCCTCTCGAGACCCAACTGCCCGATCAGCTCCGCCACATCGTCACCATGCCGCTCCATGGTGTAGATCACGTCGGGCTTGTCGCTCTCACCATGACCCCGCAGATCCACCGCGATACAACGATGGTCGGGCGAGAAGTACTCCTCCTGGAATCCGAAGCCGGTGCGGTTCCCGAAACCGCCATGGATGAAGATGATGGCCGGGTCGCCCGAGCCGAACTCGTGGTAAGCGATCCGCACGCCGTCGGGGGTGGCGATGGTCTGAGTAGTCATGCCAACGAGCTTAGCCCTGCCGCGCACGAGCCCCTCCATTGCGCCGTGAGCGTGTCGAGCACCGGCGCCGGCCCGTACCACGAGGGAGGATGACCCAGGAGAAGCCGTTCTCCGATGGCTACGCTTAGCGTTATGACGGGCTGCCCGCGTCGCGCGGGAAGTTGTACCGGAACACTCCCCCGGTGCGCACCATCTCCGCCGCGATCCCCTCAGCGTGCCGGACAAAACGGTTCAGCATCGCATTGATCTGATCCGGCACATCCTGCAGAGCCTTGTGACCCGCCCCCACCGTTTTGCCGATCACCACCTGCGAACAGAGTTCGCGCAGCAGACCCAGATCCAGGTCGGGCTGACCGCAGTCGATGTACAGGTAGGGGCAGCGGACCGCCCGGAGTATGTCCGTGGGGTCGTAGCCCACCTTGCCGGCCCAACTGTTGAGTATCACGTGGTCGGGCACCTCGGCCAGGCGCTCGGCCATCTGCCCCAACCGGGAGGGGTGGTCGGTCGGCAGGTAGGCGGCGCTGAGGAAGGCGATCACGGTCTCCCGGAAGGGTCCGTCGGCGGTCATCAGATGGTCGTAGGGACCATGGAAGCGTTGATGCCAGCCGGGAATGTTGGAGGGCGAATCCAGGCTGGCCACCGCGGTTACCAGATCCGGGTAGAGGGCGGCCACCGAGATGACCACCTGGCCACCCATGCTCTGGCCGACCAGGACCGGCCTGTCGAGACCCAGCTGCTCGATGAGTTCGGCCACGTCGTGCCCGTGCTGCTCCATCGTGAGCGGCTGGTCCGGCTTGTCGCTGTCGCCGTGACCCCGCAGGTCCACAGCAATGCACCGATGGTTCGGGGAGAAGTACTCCTCCTGGTTGCCGAAGCCACGCCGGTTGCTGTAGGCGCCGTGGATGAAGATGATGGCCGGGTCGCCCGACCCGACCTCGTGATAGGCGATCCGGGTGCCGTCGCCGAGTGTGATCGATCGGGTTGGGTGGGCCATGCGAGCGAGCATAGTTGCCGGCCGCGCCGGTTCGGTTACCCGGTTACAACCCTGTCGAGGATGGTTCCGGCAAGCTTTCGGAAGTCCCGGTGGCAGTCTCGGACCACCCGGGTGTGACCGCCTATGGCGCCGTCGGCCGGCCCCAGCGAGAACATGGGCTTGCGCGCTTCCTGTGCCATCGGCATCAGGCTCCGGTAGTGCCTCAGGAAGGCCAAGCAGTTGGGGTCGTCGCCCACAGCCATGTCAGACTGCGGGTCCTGGCCGCAGACCTCTTTGGAGTAGACGGCCGGGATGCGGTCGACCCACCGCTGGTAGGCCATAACGGGTCGATCCGGGCGGATCGCATGTTGGCGGACTACGTAGCCGATCGGCCGCATCGCGCCGTCCGGGAGGGCCAGATCCTCGACCGGATTGCGATGGCGCCGCTCCACCCATTGTCGCCGCCAGCCACGCAAGGTGGGGCCCAGGCTCCGCAGTCCTCGGATCGAGTACAGGTCCGGCGTCAACGGGACCACCACATGGTCCGCTGCGACCAGCGCAGCCCTGTTCAGCGCGCCGAGGTTCGGTCCGACATCCACCAGCACCAGATCGGCTGCCGCTTCGGTCGCCGCCCGTTTCAATGCCCGCCATAAGGCGGACACGACCCGGAAGGCGCGCGGCCTCCGGTCCAGGCAGTCGGTCCATTGGCGGGAGATCTGATCCTCGGCCGAGGCCAGTTTCAGGTCGCCCGCCACAAGATGGAGGCCCGGGGCACGCTCCACGAGGTGCGGGGAACGGATATCGCCCGTGCTGTCCAGCAATGGTTCGAGCGCCCCGTATATGGTGGTCCGGCCCTCGCCCTCCCAGAGCGGTTCGAGGCTGGCGTCATCGATGAACATGGCGGTGAGGTTCGCCTGGGGATCGAGATCGGCAGCCACGACATTCCGATCCAGCCCCGAGTACATCCAGGCGAGGTGGTAGACCAATGAGGTCTTACCCACACCACCCTTGTTGTTGAAGAAGGCGACAACTCTCATGTCACAGGCCTCGACGTGACGATCGGGCCGGCCGGACCAAGACGGAACTCCCGCTCACGGCGTCCGTCACTGCCCATCTCCTCTCCGGCTGGTGGTGTCCCCAAACCGAGAGGGTGCGCAAGGCCGAAACGATGCATTGTCCCGGCTAGAGGTCCGGGAAGTTGTACCGGAACACTCCCCCGGTCCTGACCATCTCCGCCGCGATCCCGTCGGCGTGCCGGATGAAGCGATTCAGCATGGCGTTGATCTGATCGGGCACATCTTGAAGAGCCTTATGGCCTGCTCCCACCGTCTTGCCGATCACCACCTGCGGGCAGTGCTCCCGCAGCAGATCGAAGTCCAGGTCGGGCTGGCCGGAGTCGACGTATAGGTAGGGGCAGGTCATCCGGCGGAGGGTGTCGCTCGGCTCGTAGGCCTTCATCGCGTCCCAGGCCCGAACGATCATGTGATCCGGTATCCCGGCTAGGCGCTCCTCGAGGCCCCCCACCCAGGAAGGATCGTCGGTGGGCAGGTAGGCGGCCGCCAGGAACCGGTGCACACCCTCCCGATAGGGGCCGTCGAAGGTGATCAGATGATCGAAGGGCGAGTGGAAACGCTTCTGCCAGCCCGGAATGTTGCTCGGTGAATCGAGGCTGGCCACAGCCCGCACCAGATCGGGATGGCGTGCGGCCACCGATATGACCACCTGGCCGCCCATGCTGTGACCGACCATGACCGCAGGCGGTAGCTCGAGGTGGCGCATCAACTCCGCGACGTCGCCGGCGTACCGGGCCATCGAGTAGACCTGGTCGGGCTTGTCGCTCTCGCCGTGGCCTCTCAGGTCCACTGCGATGCACCGATGATTCGGAGAGAAGTACTCCTCCTGGTTGCCGAAAGCCTGGCGGGTTCCGTAGATGCCGTGGATGAAGATGAGGGGCGGGTCGCCCTCGCCCACCTCTTGGTAGGCAATGCGCACCCCGTCAGAGGTGGTGAAGGATGAACTCATGGGACCGAGCATACCGCCGGGCCGGCCCATGGAGCCCGCCGTGACACCGCCTTGCCGACCCACAGGATCAGAACACCAAATACGGTGCCTCTGCCCAAAGTTCGAGAAGTAGCGAAAATCGCGGCAAACGGGCTCCGCCCGCTGGGCCCCACCCCCGCCACCACCTCCTGGTTTGGAGCGTGGTCGGCCATGCCCGGCGGGATGCCGGGTGTCGGCGGTCGCTCCATCAGCCTTGGCTCAACAAGCCTCGTATGTTCCCTTCGGGCCGGCCGTTCCGATCGGGTGTCGCGTCATCGGCCGGTGTAGGTGCTTGGCGATAGGCAACGTATCGCGGGAGGGTGACAAGTTCAACCCCCCTTTGCGATCTGGTGCGCCCGAGGCGGCTGCTGCTACCTGCCGGCGAAGAAGTCCAGGAGGGTCGAGGCGGCTTGCTCGACCTGGGAGTCGGTGATCTGGGGGAAGCAGGGCAGGCCGATCATCTGGGAGGCAGTTCGCTCGGCGACCGGTAACGAACCCGCCTCGAGGCCCATCCACTCGTAGGCGGGATGGAGATGGAGCGGCGGGTTGTAGTACAAGCGGCTGGCGATGCCGTTGGCGGCGAGATGGGCGCGTGCATCGTCCCGGAGGTGGGCCGGCACCAGCACGTTGTACGCGAAATAGACATGACGCGCCCAGGGCGCCTCGTGGGCAGCCGTCACCGGAGTGCCCGCGAAGGCCTCCCTGTAGAGGGCGGCAGCACGCCGGCGGCCCTCTATACGACCCTCGAGCGTCGGGAGCTTGGCGGCCAGAAGCGCCGCCTGGAGGGTGTCGAGGCGCTGGTTGTAACCCTGTTCCAGCACCATCCAGCCACGGCCCCCGGTCAGATCCTTGCCCGAGAGCTTCAGGCCCGGAGCGTGACCGTAGTTGCGCCACACCCTGATGCGGTCTGCCAGGTCAGGGTCGTCGGTGACCACGATCCCCCCGTCGCCGTACCCGCCCAGGATCTTCCCCGGCGCCAGGCTAAAACACCCGAGAGGCCCGAAGGTGCCGGTCCTGCGGCCCTTGTATTCGGCGCCCACGGCGAGGGCCGCGTCCTCCAACACCACGATCCCGTGACGGTCGGCGATGGCGCGGATCGGGTCGAGGTCGGCGGGGTGGCCGAACAGGTGGACCGGAAGGATCACTCGGGTCCGCGGAGTGATCACCTCCTCCAACCGGGCGGGATCCATGGTGAAAGTGTGCTCGTCCGTATCCGACAGGACCACCCTCGCTCCGGCGTGGGTCACCGCCGCCGCGGTAGGTGTGTCGGTGTTCGGAACCGTGATCACCTCGTCGCCCGGCTCGAGGTCGAGCACCGCCAGGGCGAGGTGGAGCGAGGCCGTACCGGAACCCACCCCGACGGCGTATCGGGCGCCCACGTAGGCGGCGAAGGACTCCTCGAAGGCCTTGAGTTCCTCACCCAGGACGTAGAGGCCGCTGGCCAGCACCCGGTCGATCGCATCGTGAATCTCTGTCTTGAGCGACCCGTACTCGGCGGCCAGATCGGACATTGGTACTACCACGGTGGAGCCTCCATCAGGAATGGGTGAATGCGAGCATCCTACCCGAGGGGTGGTTCGGAACGGTCCGACTCGGAGCGGGCGGTACCCTTCGGCACGCCGGTGCCGGACGACACCACGACGGCCAGCGTGGTGGTGATTGGCACGGCCGCCACCAGCCCGATCGATCCGCACAACGTCCGTACTATCACCACCGCCACCAGCTCGGAGTTCGCCACCATCACCAGGGACTGATTGGAGACGACGAACAGCATCACCAGGGGGATGGCGGCGCCCGCATAGGCCAGCAGGAGGGTATTGACCGTCGAAGCGATGTGCTCCCGACCCACCCGGACCCCGGACGCAAGCAACTCGTAGAAACCCAAGTCCGGGTTCCGATACCGGAGTTCCTCCACCACAGCAGCCTGGGTGACCGTGATGTCGTCCACCGCGCCGACGGCGCCGATGACCGCGCCGCCCAGGATCAGCGAGGCCACGTCGAGACCACCGGCGATCAGGGGCAGGACCAGGCCCTCTTCGCTGGCCAGACCGGTGAAAGCGGCCCACTCGAAGAACCCCCAGGACAGGCCCAGCGTCAGCCCAAGCGAAGCGAGGGTTCCGGCCAGGGCCACGGTCGTGATCGGGTTGAATCCGTGGACGAGATAGAGGGTCAGGAACGCAATCCCCGACGCCGCCACTACCGAGACCAGCAGCGGATCGTTGCCATCGAGTATGGACGGCGCCATGAAGGCGAGGAGCACCGCCAGCGTGCCGATCATACCCACCAGGGCAAGCACACCACGGCGCCGGCCTAGCGCGATCACGAACACGGCGAACAACGCGCCCAGCCACGCGAGCGCGGTCCGGCGGTCCGCATCGGCGTAGAAGTAGAAGTCGGTGGACGGCTCGTAGCCGATGATCACTTTCTGGCCGACCCTGAGTGAAGGCGTCGTCGCGCTGAAGGCGAGGTCCAGTTCCGGCAGGGCTACCAGCGAGCCCCTGGCCGGGCCCTCATCCAGCACGACCGTGACCTGGCGACAGGCGTAGGGATTCTCGGCGCTCGAGTAGCTGCAGGGGCCGTCACGGATCTCCTCCACGGTGGCGCCGAACCGGTCCGTCACGAGTCCGATCTCGTCGGCGCTGGCGGTGGCGGCGTCTATCCCCTCCCCGGTGGGCCACAACGCCACCACCCCGAACATCGTCGCGATCGCTGCGCCAACCACCGCGGCAAGCACCCACCGCAGGCCCCGGTAGGACCCCCATGCGCTCCATCCGGTGCCAGGTCGGAATGCCTCCCCATCGTCCGCAGGGTGTCCGTGAAGTCTTGCCATCCGGCTCCGAAGCTTAGGACGCCCCGGAACCCTGCTTCAGCCGATGACTTCGGCGATACCGACGATGCCGCCCGCCACCGTCACGATTCCCAGGGCCTGAATCCACAGGGCACGGTACATCGCCGTCAATAGGGCAGCCCTTAGCCCGGCTACTCCCGTCGTGAGCATGTCGCGGGTCACGAGCGGGCTTGTGGCATCGGAGATGACCTCCACGATGCCTCGGGCGGCGGGTCCGTCGACTCCCGCTGAACGAAGCTTCCTAACGCCGGCCTGGATCGACGGCCGTCCGAACGGAAAGCTCGTGGGGTGCTAGTCGGGAACGACGACGGTCCGGAGGGCCGAGCCGGTATCCAGGTTCTCGAAGCCCTTCGCCATCTCCGAGAGGGGAATAGTGTGCGTGACCATGTCGTCGAGGTTCAGCCGGCCGGATCGGTAGAGCGAATCCAGGACGGGGAAGTCCTGGGCCGGTATGCCCTCCCCCCCGTGGGTGGTCATCAGCGTCGAGGTGTTACGGAAGAAGGCCGACGGATCGAACTCGGCCCGGGATCCGGCAGGGGGAACGCCGATCATGGTGGCCACCCCCCCGTACGACAGCATATCGAGTGCCTGCTCCAGCGTGGCGGCCAATCCCACGGCCTCAAAGGAGAAGTCGACCCCCTCGCCGCCGGTCAGGGCCCGTACCCTGGCCACCGCGTCCTCGTCGGCCGAATTGACCGCATGGGTCGCTCCCATTGACAGCGCCCAATCCAGCTTGCGGTCGGATATGTCCACCGCGATCACCTTCGAGGCGTTGGCCAGGCTGGCACCCTGGACGGTCGAGAGGCCGATCCCGCCGCACCCGATGACGGCGGTGGTAGCGCCCGGCCACACCTGAGCGGTATGGAATACGGCGCCGGTACCGGTCATGACTGCGCAGCCCAGCAGCGAGGCGGAGGTCAACGGCATCGCGTCGCTGACCCTGAACACGGCGCCGGCGTCCACCGGAATCCGCTCCGCGTACATGCCCAGGCCCATCGGCACCTCGACCTCGGAGCCGTCGGAAGCGAGCGAGACCGCGGGAGGGCGCGCACCCGAGGAGTTGCAGCGCCGGGGATCGTTGCGGCGGCACATAGGGCAGGAGCCGCAGGGCACCCGGCATCCGACCGCCACCCGATCCCCCTCCCCGATGTGGGTGACGCCGGGACCGACCTGTTCCACCACGCCGGCCCCCTCGTGGCCCAGGAGCATCGGGTAGCGGGGTTGCCGACCCGACTGCAGGCCTTTAGAGACCTTGTAGTCGGTCCGGCAAACCCCGGCCGCCTCCATCCTCAGGATCACCTCCCCCTCCCTGGGAGGGCCGAAGGTGATTCCCGAGATCTCGACCCGCCCCGGCTCGACCACTAGGGCGGCTTGGCTAAGCATCCAGGTCGACCAACTCGTCGTACTCGTAGGTGAGCCGTTCGCCGCCGTCCGGGGTGACCCTTATGTTGTCCGACAGGCAGATGCCACCCACGGCGAGGCCCTCCGCCGGGTCGTCGAACGTGATCTGGGGATGCAGGTTGATGACCATGTTGGTCTTCATCTCCCGCTCCTTGCCCGGTACCCACGGAACCTCGTGGGAGTCGAGCCCGATGCCGTGAGCGGTGTAGGCCACCGAGTCAAAGCCACCCTGCCCGTACTTGCGATGGACCCGGTCGCGGGCCGCCAGCACCTCGTCGGAGGAGTTGCCGGTCTTCATCGCCTCGATGCAGGCGTCGAGGGTCTCGACGCGGGTGTCCCAGAAGCGGAGCACCTGATCGGACGGACGGCCGAAGGTGTACATGCGGCGCACCTCGACCCAGTACCCGGACGGTCCGCCCCATTCGAGGTCGATGCAAATGACATCGTCCCGTTCGATCTCGGCGTCCATCCCAAACGTGTAGGCGCGGAAGGGCGGGCGGGTCATCTGGGCGATCCCGTCAAGACAACCGTGCTGGCGGACCAGACGATGAGCCTCGGCCAGCACGTCCCGCTCGATCACTCCAGGCCGGATGTGACCCTCAAGGCTCCGGAATACCTGACGGATGATCCGGGAGGTCTCCCGCAGGTTGTCCAGCTCCTCTTCGCTCTTTACGGCCTTGATGTCGTCGAAAATGTCGGTGGCGTCAACGAGCGTGGCGGTCTTACCGAACGCTTCCTGGAAGGCCATGTAGTGGGCGGCGGGAGTGATGTCCGACAGCCCCACAATCCCGATGGTCCCGTTGGAGATGCCGTGGTCGGAGAGTATTCCGGCAATCTCCACCGCCGGAGTCTGGGTGGCCCGGAAGTCCTGTATCCAGTTGACCAGCGCCACGCGGGAGAGGCCCCATAGCGGGTCCCCGATGAAAGTCGGCTCGCCGCTCTGCGGTAGGACGGCTATCCCCCAGCCGGCCCACTGGAAGATGTCGCTCACGTACTGGACGCGGCCTCTCACGAACTCGTCGCCCCGGCTGCAGATGATCATGGCGTCGATTCCCGCCTCGGCCATGGCCTCGCGCAGTACTCGATGACGTCGTGCCCGCTCCTCGGGAGAGGAGATGTGGGTGAGTGTGCCTTCTGCCATTTTGTTCGGCTCCTTAGCTGTTGGGCGTCGGTATAGACGCGGGCCGGTAGGGGGCGGATGGTTGTGGGTCGGCGAGTTCGGCCACGATCTCGTCCGTGCTTCTCGATGCGATGAAGCCGCCGTCCGTCATCCGGACCAGGGCGTTCTCGTGAAGCTCCGTGGTGGATGAGGTGCAGGCGTCGCTCACCAGCGTCACCGTGTAGCCGCTGTCGGCGGCGTCCCGGGCGGACAACTCCACGCAACCCTCGGTCACGATTCCCGTGAACACCAGATTGGTTATGCCCATGCGCTTCAGGACGTCATTGATGTTGCTGGTGTTGAAGACGCTCGATGAGGTCTTGGAGAAGATCATCTCGTCGCCCATCGCCTTGACCTCCGGCAGCAGTTCGTCGTCCATGGGTTCGCGGGGGACGGGCTCGAGATCGGCGGTTGGCATGAAGGCCTTGCCGGCGTCCCTTCCATCGGCGGTGCGATAGGCCACCCGGACATGGATCACCTCCTCGCCGGCCTCCCGGAAGGCGTCCTGGCAGCGCCGGACGTTGGGAAGGATCCCGTTGATGTTGTCCCAGCGCTCGCGCATGATCTCCGGCTGTCCGGCTGCTTCGGCGATGCGGCCGATCCAACCGTCCTCATGGGCGTCCAGGTACTGCAGATCGATGGTCAGGAGGGCGGTCCTCCCGGGCTCGATCGAGGGGAAGGACCTGCGGGGGAACAGGTCGTAGAAGGGATCGTGCAGGTCCATAGGCTCGGGCCTCTCCTTGTCGGGCGTGGGTACTGGGAACGCTGTCCTATCCGGGCGAGCGAGGCGCCCGGCATGCGCACGCCGCTCAGTATATTGCTTCGAGACCATCCCCTCCGCCGGGCGGCGCAGCGGATCGGACCACCCACCTCCGATCCGGAACCTTCACCTTGCTGTCCGGAAAGCTGAGCCGTACGGACGAAGTTCGTGTCACACCCTCGCTTTACCATGTTGGATAACCGTAAATACCAGCATCCGGTTCGGACGTCGACCGACTGCGCGAGGGAGAATCTCGTCGAGGCAGCCCCCACCCTGGGGGAGGATGGAACGCGCTCGACACCAAGGTGGTGGCGGTGGGGGAGGGCCCGGCGT
>VXMM01000031.1 GCA_009841105.1 Acidimicrobiia bacterium
CTCCCCAGCGGGCCCATCCCCCAGCCACCACCTCCTTCGTTCCGGGCGCGGTCCGCCATCCCCGACGGGGCGCTCCCGGATTGATCCCAACTCCGGTCCGCTCGACGTCGAAAGCAGCCGACCGGGGGTGCTTGTGACTGCGGAACAGTATGCGACGGGCCTGTGACATGTTCAACCCCCTTGTCGGGGCTTCGGGCCGCGTCACGCAGGAGCGCACCGGACACGTCACGCGACCAGGCTCAAGATCCGGACAACCGCGGTCGAATGTGGTGGGCAGGAACCCATGGCTCCGGGAACTAGGGCGTGTTCACCCCACGAGGTTCGACAGTTATCGCGGGTCCCGTGGTCGGTCCCACAGAGTGACCACGATCAACTAGCCGCCGGCGGCGGGGAGGAAGAGCCCGGCGCCTAGGGGGTCCTCGCGGTCGAGGACCAGCTCGTTGAAGCCGGTCAGGTAGGCGGAGCCGGTGATGGTGGGAATGATCGCCCGGTGTCCGCCGGCGACCTCCGCCTCGGCCTGGACGCTGCCCGTGAACATGGTGTTGAGGACGCTCTCGTGGACGAAGGTGTCCCCCACCGCCAGCTCCCCTTTCTCGAAGTGCCAGGCCATGCGGGCGCAGCACCCGGTCCCGCAGGGGGAGCGGTCGAATCCCAGGCCCGTGGAGGTGGCCAGGTTCTGCCCGTCCGCTCGCGGGCTGGTGGGCGGACCCACATAGAGCAGCTGGTCGACCCGCTCCGGCGTTCCCGGCGGCCAGCCGGACCGCTCGCGCAGGATCCGGTTGATCTCCAGCCGGATCCGGTGGCTGAGCGCCACGAGGCCGGGCACCGATTCCACCGCGATCGGCATGCCGGTCTGGTCGGCCCTGACGATGGCGAACCAGATCCCTCCGAAGGCCAGGTCGACCTCGAACGTCCGGCCGCCGACCTCAACCTCCAACCCGGTGACGGCCACCCAGGACGGCACCCCCCGGAACATCACCGAGCGGACCCTTCCCTCGTCCACCCGCGCCTCGGCCCTGACCAGGCCGCTCAGGGTCTCAATGACCACCTCGGTAACCGGTTCCCGGGCCGGGATCCGCTCCGTCTCTACGAGGGTGGTGACCGTGCCGATCAGGGCGTGCCCGCACATGGTGAGGGATCCGAGGGCGGACACGATCAGGACGGAGAGGTCGGCGCCGGAGTGGAGCGGTGCGAGAGGCAGGACGGCGTGCCAGGGCGCGTGGCCCCGCGGCTCGCCGACCAGCAACCTGATCAGGTCGGCATGGTTGGCCAGGAGATCCGCTTCCTTCTCCGGCAGGGACCGGCCCGCCATCTCCGGGAAGCCTCCTACCACCACCCTGGTGGGCTCCCCGGCCGTGTGGGAATCGATCACGCGCACACGGCGAGCGAACGTCATCCGGCGGAATTGGGATCGAGGCGGCGCATGCTAAATTTCCGGGGCTCCCCTTCCGGCTATTCGCTCAAAGGAAATTACACCATGGGAAAGATCACCTATGCCACGATGTCTGCCGACGATCCGGCGCTCCATCAAGCCTACGAGGAGGGCCTCGCCGCCGCCAGCGCGCAGGTCGGGCAGACCCATCCCCTCCTGATCAACGGTGAGACGCGTTACACCGCCGATACCTACACGGAACGCTCCCCGATCGACTCCGAACTGGTGGTTGGCATCTATTCCCAGGCCTCCGACCGCGATGTCGACGATGCGGTGGCAGCGGCCCGCGCCTTCCAGCCCGAGTGGGAGGCGACGCCCTGGCAGGACCGGGTGGCCATCATCCGGCGGGCGGCCGACATCATGGAGGAGGAAACCCCCACCCTGGCCGGCTTCCTGAGCCTGGAGATCGGCAAGAACCGTCTTGAGGCGTTGGGCGACGTCTCCGAGGCGGTCGCCTTCGCGAGCTACTACTGCGACCGCCTGGACGAAGCCGGGGGGATGGAAACGGCCATGGGAGCCTACGGGGTGGGAGACACCAACCATTCGGTCCTGCGCCCCTGGGGAGTGTGGGCGATCATCTCCCCCTTCAACTTCCCGATGGCGCTGGTGGCCAGCCCCACATCGGCGGCTCTCCTCACCGGCAATACCGTGGTCCTCAAGCCGTCCAACACCGGCGCCCTCGGCTCGCTGCTGCTGGCCGACATCTACTCCCGGGCAGGACTGCCCGCCGGCGCCCTGCATGTGGTGACCGGCGGCGACGAGGCCGGCGATCGGCTCGCCCATCACGATGACGTGGACGGGGTCACCTTCACCGGCTCCTACGACGTCGGCATGTACCTCTACCGGACGGTGGCGGCCGGTCGACCCAAGCCGGTGGTTTGCGAGATGGGCGGGAAGAACCCCGCGGTGGTAACGGCTTCGGCCGACCTCGAACTGGCCGCCGAGGGGGTGATGAGGGCCGCCTTCGGTCTGTCCGGGCAGAAGTGCTCCGCCAACTCCCGTGTCTACGTGGAAAAGCCCGCCTACCAGGAGTTCGTCAACCTGCTCGCCGACAAGACGGGCGAACTCCGGGTCGGTGACCCTCGCCGCCGCGAAACCTTCGTGGGACCCGTCATCGACCGGGAGGCGGTGGGCCGCTTCCGGTCGGCGGTGGAAGCCGTGAAGGAGGCCGGGGGCGAGGTCATCTCCGGGGGCGAAGTCGTCACGGACGGTGACCTGGAGCGCGGGAACTTCGTCCAGCCCACCGTCGTGACAGCGCCGGAGGAGACCTGGATCTGGGAGAAGGAGCTGTTCGTTCCCTTCGTGGCGGTGACTCCGGTGGACTCCCTGGACGAGGGGATCGACAAGGCCAACGACACCATCTTCGGGCTCACCGCCGGGGTCTTCGCCGGCACCGACGGGGAGGTCGACCGGTTCTTCGAGCGCATCCAGGCCGGCGTGGTCTACGCCAACCGCCGGGCCGGGTCGACCACCGGGGCGTGGCCCGACATCCAGCCCTTCGGCGGCTGGAAGGGTTCGGGCACCTCGGGAGCGGGCAGCGGCGGTCCCTGGTACATGCGCTCCTACGTACGGGAGCAGGCCCGGACCGTCATCCGGGAATAGATTTCTAGTTGCTAGTTGCTAGTTGCTAGTTGCTAGTTGCTGTTGGATATCACTGACAACTGGTCGCTGGCCACTAGGCCTTTGGTCGTAGCTCGAAGAGCATCGACACCCGGGATGTGACCACCGCGCTGCCACCGAACACGGGCGTCGGCACGGACGCCGACTCCGCAACCGCCGCGTCGTCTCCGGAGAGCCTCTGAACCAAGTACGGATCGAATCCGGCCGGGGTGATCCTGACGATCCGCACGATCTCGTATCCCATGTGCGCGACGATGGCCCGGGCGGTCGCCTGGGCATCGTCGATGGCATCGAGCAGGGCCAGGCGCTCGAACTCGGCGCGGCGGGAAACGGTGAAGTCCAACCCGTCGAAACGTACGTCGTCTCCCCCGCTATTGATCACCATGTCGACCAGCCCACCCGCGAACCCGGTGCCACGGATGGCGATCGACAACCGGTTCTCGTAGCGGAAACCGCGAGAGACCCGGCCCTGGTCGGTCCAATCGAACTCCTCCTCGATGCGAATGCCCACCGTCTGCAGGCCGTTCGGGGAGATACAGGTCGGAGGCGCCGTGTGATCCGCCGTCTCAGGCTCCGTCTTCGTGCAGTCTTCTGCAACCTTGTCGGCTATGGCCTGGACCGACTTGTTCCCATCGGACACCGCGGTGATGAGCGAGTCACGAAGGACGCTCACCGTGAACCGGCCGATGGCGCCGTCGTAGCTGACGCTGCGGCTGCCGACGCCCTCCACCGCCAACTCCGTCAGCTTCGGCTCAGCCATCTCGACCTCGCCGGGCATGGTCGAACCGTTCCCTTCCCCCTGTCCCGCTCGCGCCGAGGGCAGGACCACGGTGGCGCCGACCACCGCCGCCACGATGAGCGCCACCAGCACCATCCTGACCATCCGGGGCAGGCCCGGAACCCGTATCGCTTCCCTCATGTCGATCCTCCAGATCGTTGCCGGCCGGCGCTCGACTGCGTCGATGCCCTCCTCGAAACCTAGTGATAACGGCCGGGTAACCTGGAACGGCACTGACCCCCCAGGTACCCGGAGCGGACTTGCGGCTGATCCCTTCGGTCTTAGTTATGGCGCTGATTGCCGGGGCGCTCCTGTCCTGCGGTGGAGACACCACCGGTCCTGCCACCACTCCGGCGCCCGCGGATGCGGGCATGTCCGTCGACACCAACCCGGCTCCGGAAGAGCCGACCACCACCGTTGCGGATACGGCGGCGACCGTGGCGACTACGTCCGAGGCGCCCGCTACGACAACCGGAACGACCGAGCCGGAACCGACCACGACAACAGCCGCGGCGACCACGTCCACCGCGACCACCGAGGCCTACGACGAGACGGCTGCCACCACCGAACCCTCCACCACCACGACCACGCCACCTGAGACCACCACCACGACCGCCGCCACCACATCCACCACCACGACCGTGGCAGCCGAGACGACGACGACCACCGAGGTGCTCGTCACGACCACAGCGATACCGGCGACGACCACCACCGCGGCACCGCTCACCGCCGCGATCTCCGATGACGTGCCCGACATAGAGATGTTCGACGCCGCCACCGGTGAGCTGGTCAGCCTGCGATCGGTCGTCAAGGGCGAGAAGCCCCTGATGTTCTGGTTCTGGTCCCCCTTCTGAGAGACATGCCGGGAAGAAGCCCCGGGCATCGAGCAGTTCGCTCGGCAGAACGCCAACCGACTTACCGTCATCGGGATCGGCGGTGTCGGCACCCTCGAGATCGCACAGGAATTCGTGACCGAGAAGGGGGTCACGTTCACGGCGCTCTGGAGCGAGTCCCGCGACGCCTGGGAGCACTACGGGATGAACAGCACCTCCGACTTCATGCTCCTCGACAGTCTCGGCAACCGCCTGACCGAGCCCGAACCCTATGACGAGCAGCTCGTCACCCGGCTACTGGAGGACCTCGCCTAGAACCGGCCCAACCAAGTGTTGGGGGCTTCCCCTGAACAGTACGGCTATGCGCCGCCGCATCCCCTGATGATCCAGACGATCACGAAGATCAGAAACAGGTACTTGAGCATCCACCAGAGCGTGGAGAGGCAACTCTGCTTCTGCTTGACTTTATTCTCACGGTGGATCAGACGATCTGCCGTTGGCGTTCACACGACGAGCCTAGATTGGTGACCTACCCGCCACCTTCCCGGGGGAGATCACAGGCCGACAACTAGATCTGATCCAGGCTTCGCTCCACGAAGATCCGGTCGAGGGCGAAGGGTGAGTCCTGCAGCCGCCCGGTGATCAGGTCGGCCAGGATGCGACCTCCCGCCGGGGAGCACATGATGCCGTGGCCCGAGTAACCACTGTTGACCCACAATCCGTCGATGGGCGCCTGCCCGATCAGGGGGCGATGGTCGGGACTCATCACGTACTGGCCGGAGTCGACCATCCAGGAGAGCTCCCCCAGCCGCCAGGCCTCGCCCCAGAAGGGACTGATCCGGGCGGCGGCGTCCGGACTGGACGGATCCAGCACCCGGAACGCCATGCCGGAGTTGGGAGCGACATCTTCCACGGGCTCCCTGCCCGGCCCCCGCGGCGCGGCGTCCAGCAATGCGGCGCCCGCCAGGGCGGGACGCCAATGGGTGCCCGTGTCGTCATCGATGGTCATGGGGGCGTCCGGCGGGACCCGCGCCAGGTCGGGCACCACCACCTTGTGGCGGGGCTTGACCTCCAGAGGCAACTCCACTCCTAGGAGGGCGGCCAGTTCGGCGGTGAAGGGTCCGGCGGCGATCACCACCTGTTCGGCCCGGATGGGACCCCGACTCGTGCCCACGTCGAAGCCTCCCGAAGGAGCTTCCCCGAGCGACACCACCCGGCACGAAACGTGGAGCGGGGCTGCCGACGCCCGTAACAACCCCAGGGTCAGAGCCCTGGGGTCGGCGAAACCGTCATCCGCCCGGTAGCGGGCACTGACCACGTCACCGCTCAGATAGGGGAACCTGCGCCTGGCCTCGTCCCCACCCAGGATCTCGATGTCGGTCTGCCCCCAGGAGTGCTGGCGAGCCACCAGCCGGCCTTGCGACGCGGCCTTTTTCTCTGACGTGGTCGCCCACAGGTATCCCGGCTGCCGGATCGCAAGCGGCGCCGCGTCCTGGCCGGTGATCTCAGCGAAGTTCAGGATCAGATCGACCGTCTCCCGCACCAGCTCGGTCTCCTCCCGGTTGTCGAACTGCAGCCGGAAGGCCCCGGTGGAGGCCGGCGTGGTGAGGGAGGCAGGTACGGGCCTAGCTTCCAGCACCACCGGCGACAGCCCGGCCCGTTCCGCCCAGAACGCCGTAGACGCGCCCACGATGCCCGCGCCGATGATCACCAGCTCCGCGCCGGCCGGAAGGTCCGTAGTGGTAACCATCAGGGAGCGGGCGCAACTCGTATGATCACGAACTCCTCCCATTGGTCCAACGCGCGCCGTAGAGCGTCGGAGGCTTCGTCACAGTCGGGCTCGGGCTCGCGCCTATCCAGGTCGATTCTGCGGGCGCATATTTCTTCGATCGTCGTGTCGTCGGCGTAAAGGTAACCCTTGGAGGGGTCGCATCCCTTGAGGGCGTCGAGGATCGTCTTGATCATGTTGTCAACATCAGGAAGCTTGTTGTTAGGGGGCTCGCCCCTGAGGTAGATGTCAGTACACATGCGGAGCGGACCTTCCAGAAGCCCGGCGTCGCTTGGCACGGCTTTCCGTACGGCCTCCTGCCAGATGTCCTTACATTCCCCTTTTTTGGTCGGCGGCCTTCCCTCCACGGGAAACTCGACTGGGGCAACCATTCGCTGGTCCTCCTCGACTATTCGCAGAGCCAGATTAGAGGTGGTGGAATCCCGGATGAGCCATTCTGGCCCGGCGCCGATGATCACCAACTCCGCGCCGACGGGAAGGCCCCTCTCAACCTCGGACACCATGCCATAGAGCTAGTTCAGTACCAGACCAAGCCCCAAGGGGAGGTTCCAGACCGAAACGAGAAGGTCGTCCGGTGGAAGTCAGGAACGGACGGTCACCTGCGCCGGACGGTTCTCCCTTCTCAGGGCCTTACCCACGTCGGACTCACTGAGGTCGGCGGTGAACGCCCGTAGAGGATGCTGTGATCTCCGCGGCGCTCCCACTTCACATGTCGCAGCCCGCTCACTCGCGGCGCCCCAGGAAGAACGTCGCCAGGCCGTCAGACCCAGATCATCTCGAAGAGGCCCAGCACCCCTTGTACACCTTTCACATGGAGCCCGGGGCGGAACCAGCGCCGTTCGCCTGACTTCATAGCCCGGAGTCGTCGGTGAACCGTCCGAGCGCGGTGAGGAAACGGTTCCGCTGCGCCGGCGTGAGGCGCCGAAAGCCGTTGAGGAACGTATCAGACTCTTCATTGGGTGGGCATCGCGGGGTGGGCTAGCCGTCACTCCGCTCGTAAGGCTGCGATTCGATACATGAGAGAAACTCCTCGCTGCGCGCGTGGAAGTGCGTTCGACCGGCCGCGAACTCACCGGTCCTGTCTGGATTCGTTCCGACGGACGCATCCAAATCAGCCAGTGTCAATTCCTCTACGTCGACCTCGGTCTTCGGAGCCGGAGTCATCTCTCCGCTCATGTGCCTCTTCAACCATCAACCGGTTGCCGGTTTGCGGGCGTGGATGAAGTACATCGGCGTGAAGATGCCTAGCCGGCCCGCCTCGACCATGGCCACCGCGCAGAGGTTCAGAGTCTCCGCCACCCGAACGGATCCCTTCGGCGTGATGCGGAGGGCTTCCAGCAGCCTGAGCGTTTTGTGCGTGACCGAGCGTCCGATCCTCGAGCTCCGGAAACTCGCCAGGGAGAACCCCGAACCGGCCAGCGGTTGGTACCAGGGGATCGACGGACCGGAATGAGCCGAGAGATCCCTTGTCTCCAATACCTCGAACCCCACCGACCGGAGCGCGTCGTTGACCGTTTGCTGGTCGTCGATCAAGAGCAGGCCTCCTCCCAGCTGAAGGTCCGCCTTGACCTTGAGATGGTGGGGATCTTCAGCGTCGAACCGTTCGGTCATGCAGTACTCGTAAGCAGCGAAGCAGGCGCCCGGCTTCAGCAAGCGGAACACCTCGCCGTAGATACTGATCTTGTCCGGTGCGTGGCAGGTCGCCTCTATGGAGTAGACCGCATCGAAAGAGCCGTCGGGAGCATCCACCTCGAGGAAGTCACAGTGCATGAACTCGGCCAGATGGGTCAGTTCCGCCTTCCTCGCATACTTCCGGGCGTGCTTGAGTTGGTAGGCGTTGCTGTTCACGCCCACGATCCGGGCGCCGGAGAAGCGGGCGATCTCCAGCAGCGGTCCACCGACGCCGCAGCCGAGGTCGGCCACGACCATGCCGGGTCCTAGCCCGAGCTTGTGCGCCAGGTAGTGCTCGTGGCGGACCAACGACGCCGTGAAGCTCTCTCCCGGCACGCGGGGGGCGAAGTGAAAGGACCTGCCCCACCCGAACTCGTAGAAGTCCGTGACCACGTCGTAGTAGAGATCGTTGATCTCCTTGTGGTCGAGCGCCGTCCTCTCCCGCTTGCCGCGCCGAGTCGTCCGGAAGCGCTTCTCGTACTCACTGATGGTCCGGGCGATACCGGATGCGCTGCCCTTCAGAGAGTTGGAAAGCTTGAACGCCACGGATCTCTCCAGCGCGGCCGACGGCGGACCCGCTCCGCACCGTAACGAGGGGTCCGCGGCGATGTCAACCAATCGACGCGCTACTCAGACCGGTAGAAGATGTCGCTAAGCCTCAGCAGCCGCAGACGACTTCGCTGCCCGACTGGGCGTTGTCACCCTCGGTGGGGTAGCCGTCGCGCTTCCACCAGTCGAGACCACCGATCAGCTCCCGCACCTCGAAGCCCAGCATGAGGAGCTTCAGAGCGGTCTTGGTGGAGGCGTTGCAGCCGATCCCGTCGCAATAGCAGACGTAGGTCCGGGATCGGTCCAGCGAGGCCGTCGAATCGGTGTCGATACCCCGGTGCGGCAGGCTCAACGCGCCCGGTATGTGCTCCCGGGCGTAGGCCTCGGCGGACCGGCCGTCGACCACGACCAACGGTTCGCCCTTGCCCAGCGCCTCGTGAACGTCCCACGAGTCCATCTCGAAGTCGAGCTTGCTCTTGTAATGGTTCAACTGATCGGTGCTCATCGGTCCCTCGCGCCTATCGAACCAGGCACCCTAGACCCCACCCGCATGGCGCCCAACTCGGGGGTCGGACTGCCAGAACGCGGATCGCCACAGTTAGGGTTACCCGGTCCCTACACCCCAACCACCAACACTCGAGGAGTCCAGCCGTGACCGACGTACCCTGCCCCGCGGCCGACGGGTCCAGCCCCGCCCGCCGCCAGTTCCCGGAGCCGCCCCCGATGTGCATCGACCCCGCCAAGAGCTACACCGCGGTGATGGACACCACGATGGGGTCGATCACCATCGCCCTCGACGCAGCAGCCGCGCCCCGCACCGTCAACAACTTCGTGGTGCTGGCCCGCTACCACTACTACGAGGGCGTCATCTTCCACCGCATCATCAAGGGTTTCGTCTGCCAGGGCGGTGATCCCACCGGCTCGGGTCGGGGCGGCCCCGGCTACCGCTTCGCCGACGAGCTGCCCGAGGCGGGGAGCTACGAGCTGGGTTCGCTGGCCATGGCCAACGCGGGGCCCGACACCAACGGCAGCCAGTTCTTCATCATCAGCGGCCCCGACGGCACCCGCCTGCCGCCGCTGTACTCGCTGTTCGGCGAGGTGGTGGAAGGCTTGGACGTGGTGGACGCCATGCAGAAGGTCCCGACCGCCCGCAACGACCGCCCGCTCACCCCGATCACGATCAACTCGGTGACGGTCACCGAGTCGGAATAGCCCCGGAATAGAAGACGAAGCATCGACCGACCCGGAGTCGATCTCGACTTGCATCCCCGGCCGCTGTCCGGTGACAAGGGGGTTGAAACTGTCACACCCTTGCTATAGGTTGCTGGATATCGCAATTACCAGCGGCTCCGACGTCGACCGGGCCGTATGAGGGATCATTTCGTTCGAGGCGGCCCCATCCCGGGCAGGGCGGAACGCGCCTCGGACCCAGGTGGCGGCGGTGGGGGTGGGCCCAGCG
>VXMM01000032.1 GCA_009841105.1 Acidimicrobiia bacterium
GGGGAGGGCCCGGCGGGCGGCGCCGGCTTGGCCGGTTTTTCGCGTTCTTTCCCGATACAGGGCACCCGGGGGTCTGTGGACGTCGCGGCTGCCGGCCGGGGGGTCAGCCCTCCTCGAAGCCCTTGATGGCCTCTTCCAGGGTGGTCCAGGGCAGTGTGGCGCATTTGATCCGGACGGGGAACTTGCGGACTCCCTGGAGCGACTCGAGGTCGCCGAGCACCGCGCCGGGCCGGTTCGGATCGAGTCCGGGGTCATTGGCGCCGTCGATACTCATCATGCCTTTGAACCGGTCGGTGAGGGTCCGGATGGTCTCGATGGTCCTGGCTTTCACGGCCTCGCTCATCATCGAACCGGAGGCCTGTGTTATCGAACACCCGTGACCGGTGATCCCGATCTCGGTGACCTCGCCCTGCTCGATCAGCAACTCGACCCGGACGTCATCGCCGCACAGCGGATTGCTACCTTCGGCAGCTGCATTGCACTTCTCGAGGGCCTTCCGGTTGCGGGGGTTCCGGTAGTGGTCGAGGATTACCTCGCGGTAGAGGTCTTCAAGCGCCATGGGCGTCCAACCATAGAGAGCACAGCCGGTGTGTGGTGGCCACCGGATCTTTCGCTGCCGGCAATCCCTGGTCCCTCAGGTGCTGTCGAGTCCGAATATGCTCTGGGCCACGCCGAGGCCGTCCACTAGGGCATCCACGTCCTCGGGAACGTTGTAGACATAGAACGAAGCCCGGGTCGAGGCGGCCAGGCCCAGGCTCCGGAGTAGCGGCTTGGCGCAGTGGTGCCCGGCTCGCACCGCCACTCCCTCCTGGTCGAGGATGGTGGCCACATCGTGGGCGTGGATGCCGGGCAGGTCGAAGCTGATCGCTCCGCCCCGGTCAACGGTGTCGGCCGGCCCTTGAACGGAGAGGCCAGGGACTTCGGCGAGCCGCTCGAGGGCGTAGCCAGTGAGATGCCGGTCGTGTTCCAGAACGTTGTCCATGCCGATGGCGGACAGGTAGTCCACCGCCGCTCCCAACCCGATCGCTTCCACGAACGGCGGGGTACCAGCCTCGAACTTGTGGGGTACCGCCGCCCAGTCCGACTCGTGCAAGCGGACATCACGGATCATCTCGCCACCGCCCTCGGCAGGCTCCATGCTCTCAAGCAACTCCCTCCGGCCCCATAGGACCCCGATGCCCGTCGGTCCGAGCATCTTGTGACCCGAGAATCCCAGAAAGTCAGCGCCGAGAGTCTGGACGTCCACCGGGGCGTGAGGAACCAGTTGGGCGCCGTCGACCAGGAGTACCGCTCCGATGTCGTGAGCCAGGCCGGCGATCTCGCCAACCGGCGGCATAGTGCCCAACACATTGGACATACCCGAGACCGCCACTACCTTGACCCGCTCGTCGAATCGCTCGCGAGCCCCTTCGATATCGAGCCGGAATCCATCGGTCAGTTCCATGTAGCACAGTTCCGCTCCGGTGTGGCGGGCGATGATGTGCCAGGGCACGATATTGGCGTGATGCTCCATCACGCTGGTCAGAACCCGATCACCGGGCTTCAGGTTGTTGAGACCCCATCCGTACGCGAAGAGGTTCATCGCCGCGGTGGCGCTTCGCGTGAAGACGATCTCCTCGTCGCAGGCGGCGTTCAGGAAGACGGCCACCTTGTGGCGGGCTGCCTCGTAGGCCTCGGTGGCCTCCTGTGAGAGGGTATAGGCGCCACGATGGACGTTGGCGTAGGAGTTCCGGTAGACGTCGGCCATGGCATCCAGCACCTGTACCGGTTTCTGCGAGCTCGCCGCGGAGTCGAGGAAGGCCATTCTGCGACCGTTGATCCTGCGCTCCAGGATGGGAAAGTCACTGCGAATGGCGTCGGTGTCCATCATGGCGCCGGGGCGGTTCGGAAGGCTTCGTATCCTTCCTCCTCTAGTTGACGGGCCAGTTCGGGGCCGCCGGATCTGACGATCCGGCCGTCAACCAGGACGTGAACATGGTCGGGTGTGATGTAGTCGAGCAGCCGCTGGTAATGGGTGATCACCACGAACCCGCGCTCGGGGCTGACCAGCCGGTTCACTCCTTCGGCAACCACCTGAAGAGCATCGATGTCAAGTCCGGAGTCGGTCTCGTCCATGATGGCCAGTTCTGGCTCGAGCACTGCCATCTGCAAGACCTCGTTGCGCTTCCGCTCGCCGCCGGAGAAACCCTGGTTCACGTAGCGGTCGGCGAAGGAGGTATCCATGCCGAGCGACTCCATCGCGTCCATGACCCGCAACCGCAATTCCAGGACGGTGTAGTCGACACCGGTCCGGTTGCTGAGCGCGGTGCGCATGAAGTTGACCACCGATACACCGGGAATCTCCTCGGGATACTGGAACGCCAGGAACATGCCCATGTTGGCCCGGGTAGGAGGATCGGCCTCCGTTATGTCCTCCCCCTTCATGCGGACCGTTCCGGACGTGACCTCATAACCGGGATGCCCCATCAGGACCTTGGCCAGAGTGGACTTTCCCGAGCCGTTCGGCCCCATGATGGCATGGATCTCGCCTTGCCGGGCGGTGAGGTTGACGCCGCGCAGGATTGGTTGGCTGTCGACAGACGCATGCAGGTCTTCGACAGCCAGTAGCGGCCGCGAGCTAGTCAATGGGTGGATCTCCTGATGATGAGGAACCGGTGCGCATCCCAGGGTACCCGCCCGGCTACGGGGTCGGGAACCGAAGGGCGGCCACGGGGCGTCATAGGGAGGAATCGTCCATCAGAATCATTCCTGGAAGGAGCCGGACATGAGAAAGCACGCAGTCTGGTTGGTCGCCATGGCACTCCTCGTCGGCGCCTGCGCGCCGGACCTGGCCGTGACCACCACCCGACCGGTTGCCATCACCCCGACCGTAGCAACGGTACCGGCGATCACCGTTACCACGGCCCCCACCACCGGCTCCGCAGTCGCCACTACGGGCCTCACGGTCTCCACCACCGTCCCCGACCCCGTTGTCGGCCTCTTCGCCTCGGCGCTGGTGGAGTTCGACTCGTGCGACGCGTTCATCGGCCACGTCAAGGCGCAGGCGCTGGAACGGGTGGGGCCCTACGGCCTCGACGGTGGCCGCTACCCCGAAGAGCTCATCGTGGAACAGGCAGATTTCGAGATCATGGAGGAGAGCGCTGCGGCTGCGACCGGCGGCGTCGCCTCGGCCCCGCAAGCCGGCGTCGACTACTCGACGACCAACGTCCAGGAAGTCGGCGTCGACGAGCCGGACCTCGTCAAGACCGACGGGAGCCGGATCCTCGTCGTGGCCCATGGCATGCTCCACTACATCGACGTCTCGTCAGGCAGTCCTGACCTGGTGGGGACGCTCGATCTCTGGTCCTGGGAATCCCAACAGGGCAAGGACGACAGTTTCGGCAGGTTCCACAGTTTCCGGATGTTCCTCGGCGAAGGCACCGCCCTGCTGATGGCCGGCGGCTATGGACCGGTCGGCGACCTCACCCAGGTGGTGCAGGTCGATCTGTCCGACCCAGGGGACCTCACCGTGACGGGCACCCTCACGGTGGAGGGCAGGTACGTGTCGGCCCGGCTGGTGGGCGAGCGGGTCAGCCTGGTCCTCTCCTCCCGGCCCCACGAAAGGCTCCCGTTCGTCTATCCCGCATCCAGGTCGGCCGAGGCCAGGGCCGAGATGGCCAACCGGATGACCGTCGCGGAATCGACTCTGGAGGACTGGGCACCTGGTTACGTCCTCGAGGGTCCGGGCGGCATCTCGCGGGGCCTGTTCATCGATTGTGCCTCGTCATACGCACCCGAGCAGTTCTCGGGGTTCGACTTCCTGTCCGTGCTGAGCTTCGACCTCGCCGGCGGGATCGGCACCGAGGCGGTGTCAACCGTGATGTCGGGAGGCGACACGGTCTACGCTTCGTCGACCAACCTCTACGTCGCCACCCAGCGCTGGGCCGACTGGGATGCCCTCGACGAGGAGACGGCGATCAGGGAGGCGGAAGCCATCAGCACCCATATCCATCAATTCGACATCGGGGGCTCGGGCGGCCCCGAATACCTGGCGAGCGGGTCGGTGGACGGATTCCTCCTGAACCAGTTCGCCATGTCGGAATACGACGGACACCTGCGGGTGGCCTCCACCGACGACCCTTCGTGGAGCTGGTGGGTCCGTGAGAACCGGCCCTCGGTGAGCCGGGTGGACGTTATGGCCAGGGATGGCCGCCAGCTACGGATCGTCGGATCCGTGGGAGGCCTCGGGCAGGGCGAGCGCATTTTCGCCGTCCGGTTCATCGGCGATATCGGCTACATAGTCACCTTCCGCCAGACCGATCCGCTCTACACCGTCGACCTGTCCGACCCCGAGAACCCCCGGGTGGTGGGTGAGCTCAAGATCCTCGGCTACTCCGCCTACCTGCACCCGATCGGTGACGGGCTCCTGCTGGGAATCGGTCAGGATGCCGATGAACGCGGTTGGACGCTGGGCACCCAGGTATCGGTGTTCGATGTCTCCGATCTGGCCAACCCGCTTCGCATCCATCAGTTCACCGTGGAGGACTCGTATTCGGACGTGGAGTGGGACCACCGCGCCTTCCTGTACTGGGCGCCGAAGGACATGGCCGTGATGCCGGTGGGCTGGTGGAAATACGACGACCAGTCGGACTACTGGGACTACTTCGCGGGGGCCTTCGTGCTCTCGGTCGGCGCCGGAGGCATCCGGCAACTGGCCACTGTCGAGCACGAGCCCAAGGTGCCCGGCGTTCCCGAGGACGAGCTCCGCTTCTGGGCCCCCTGGCCGATCCTCCGCTCCCTGGTGGTGGGCGACACGCTCTTCACCGTGTCGGAAGGCGGCTTGCTGGGCTCGGACCTGGACAGGTTCGAGGCAACCTCCTGGACCGGGTTCCCGATCCCGGAAGAGCTAGTTGGCGGTTGGTAGATGTTGTTAGTGATGTCCATCACGCCGTCAGCCGGAAACTAGAGACTCGCGACCAGAAACCCTCCTAGGATCCGGCTATGCCATCCGTTCCGGTCATCGCGCTCGGGGTGGCGCTAATCCTCCTCCTGGCCCTGGCCGCCATGTCGGTGGCCGTCGTGGTCCGGCGCAGGAGTACCCGGGCAGAGCGTCAACCGGTCTACGTCATCAACGACGCCATCGACTTCGCGGTGGAGCATCTCGACCCGGAGGTACTCGACCGGATCCGGCGGGCGGGGGCGCAGCGCATCATCGAGTGGTCGGTCCACTACCTTCAGGGTCTGGCGGTTCCCGCCCGCCGCCGGAGGGGCTTGCGGGTGGTGGCCGGGGGCGAGGGCAGCGCCATCGAGTACATCCGTGCCAAGCTGGCCGCAAGCGGATACGATTACTCCCGGTCCGACATAGCCGCGGTGCTGGCCCGAGAGGCCGCGTACCTGGCGGGCATAGGAGCCATGGGAGAACCGGTCGAGGAAGGGGAACCTGTATGAGGGCGCGCTGCGGTCGCTGCGGGACAGGTTTCGAAGTCATGGCGCCGGGCCGCTATGCCTGTCCGGCTTGCGGGGTCACCAACGAGGTGCGCGGCGGTGGAGGAGGTCCTGGTCCCGGACCACGGCCCCAGGACATGGCGCCTCCGGCCCCTCCACCCGAGGTTCCCTCCCGGAGGGCGAGATGCCCGGATGCCGAGTGCGGATTCAGCTTCATCGTCGGCGATGTGAGCGTGGCGCCCTGCCCGATGTGCGGGGCGGAGGTGGTTATCGGGGGAGGAGCCTGAATGTCCGGCGCGACATCATCCCGCCTGTCGCGATTCGAGAAGAGCCGTTTCATCGGCGCCAGGGACACGATGATCGTCTACGACTGCGACGATGCGGGACAGTTCGCCCGGCTTGAGGCCAGGCTCGGCGACGATGACCTGCTGGGTCGCAACCTGATCCAGAGCTTCGGCCCCGACACCCTGGCCGAGGCCCGCAACCGGGGATTCCGTTTGGCAACTATCAACTAAAGAACTCCGAGCAGGAACCAGGCGCCCACCCCGACCAGTATCACCATGGCCGTGACCAGCGACGCGATGATCAGGTACCTGGTGGGCATGCCAGGAGGGTACCGAAGTCCAGGCGCCCGATAACCGGGGACGAGGCTGCAAGTTTGAGGCGTCGCGGGGCCAAGCCGTTCCGGTCTCCCGGCCCTCCCCTGAGTTTGAGATCGCTCAGCCCGAACTAGGCTCCTCTCTTGGCAAATCGGAGAATTGCATCGGTGTATGACGTAATCGTGATCGGCGGCGGCCCGGGAGGCTACGGGGCCGCCCTGTACGCGCAAAACTTCGGGCTGTCGGTGGCTCTGGTCGAGAAGGACGAGGTGGGCGGCACCTGCCTGCTACGAGGCTGCATCCCCGCCAAGAGCTGGCTCCAGTCCGCCGAGGTCTATTCGACGGTCCGGTCCGCCGGGGAGTTCGGAGTGGTGACGGGGGAGGCTTCCTTCGACTGGCCCACGGCGCTGGCGCGCAAGGACCGGATCGTGAACGGGCTGGTACGAGGCCTGTCCGGTCTGCTAAGGATGCGCAAGGTCGAGGTCATCAAAGGCGCGGGCCGCCTGGCCGGACCGGGAAGGGTCGAGGTCGGCCAGGGCGGAGAAGCCCGTGTGCTCGAAGGCCGGAGCGTGATTCTCGCCACCGGATCGGTGCCGATCGAGCTACCTGCCTTCCCCTACGACGGCAAGAGGGTCGTCAGCTCCGACCATGCCCTCGACTGGGCAGAGCGGCCCGATCGGGTCGGGATCATCGGGGGCGGGATCGTGGGTTGCGAATTCGCCAGCCTGCTGGCCGACGTAGGTAGCCAGGTGGTGGTCTTCGAGATGCTGGACCAGATCATTCCCGGCTTCGAGCCGGCCGCCGCCCGCGAGCTCCAGAAGCAGTTGAGGCGAAGAGGGGTGAGGTTCTATCTGGACGCGGCTGCGACGCTCGACAGCTCCGGCGACCACCCGGTACTCCTGGGAGGGACTGGCTCCGCCGCGTCGGGAATCGAGGTGGATGCGGTGCTGGTGGCGGTCGGACGCCGCCCGGTGACGGAGAACCTGGGCCTCCATACGGTGCGGACAGAGACCGATCGAGGCTTCGTGATCGCCGATCTCGAGACTATGCAGACTGCCGAGCCGGGTGTGTTCGCGGTGGGCGACATCGTGGCAGGCACGCCCGGTCTTGCTCATGGCGCATTTGCCGAGGCCATCGCCGCCGTAACGTTCATAGCCACCGGAGAGCCCCATCCGGTGGACTATCGAGCCCTTCCCAGCGTGGTCTACACCCATCCCGAGGTGGCCTCCGTGGGAATGACCTCGGTAGATGCGGCCGCCTCGGGTGTCGCAGTCGAGGAGCATGACCACTCCTTCGTAGGCGTGGGCCGGGCTCGCATCATCGGGAGGAACCAAGGATTCGTGAGGATCGTGAACGAGGTCGATGGACCTATCGTGGGCGCCACCGTGGTCGGAGCGCAGGCTGGCGAGATGATCCACGAGCTGATGTACGCGGTGGGCTGGGAGGCCCTGCCGGAGGAGATGGCGGCGTTCATACATGCCCATCCCACGCTGAGCGAGGCGATCGGAGAGACGTTGCTGTCCTCGGCAGGTCGTTCCCTTCACTGAGTCCGCATACGAGGCGCCTACCCCTGGAGAGGTGAGAAACATGCCAACCACAGTGTCCATGCCGCAGTTGGGCGAGACGGTAACGGAGGGGACCGTGCTCCGGTGGATGAAGAAGGTGGGCGATTCCATCGATCTCGACGAAGCCATCGTCGAGATCTCCACCGACAAGGTCGACACGGAAGTCCCGTCGCCGGTGGCCGGTGTGGTCAGCGACATACTGGTCGGCGAGGGTGAGACGATCGAGGTGGGTACCGCCATGGTGGTGATCGCCTCGCCGGACGAGGGCGCGCCGGTCACCACTCCCGCGGGGGTTGAAGCGGACGAAGCCCCCCAGGCGCCCGAAGACGATGCGTCCCGGCCGGCACCAGCTCCTGCCACCGCTCCGGCCCCGACATCTGCACAACGCGACCGGCCCGCACCCCGCAAGTTCCTGTCGCCGGTGGTGCGCCGCCTGGCCCGGGAGCACGACATCGATCCGAGCGTCATCGATGGCACCGGACGGGACGGACGGGTGACGCGCAACGACGTGCTTGCCTACATAGAGAGCATGAAGGCGAAGCCCGAACCGGCGCCGACCCCGCCGCCCGAGCCGGCCCAGGCCCCTGTGCCAGCCCCTGCTCCTGCCGCTCCGGAGCCTCCGATGGACGAGCCGGCCAAGCTGAGCCGGCTACGGGTGCGAATTGCCGACAATATGGTCGCCTCGTTACGTACCGCGGCCCATGTGTGGACCTCCATGGAGGTCGACTACGAGGGGGTCGAGAAGGTGCGCCAGGCCCATCGCGAATCCTTCCGGCAGCAGGAAGGGTTCTCGCTCACCTACCTGCCCTTCATCGCTCGAGCCACTATGGACGCCCTCCGCGCCTTTCCGGTGATCAACAGTTCTTTCAACCAGCAGGGTCGTACCGCCACCTTCCACCAGGATGTTGACCTGGGGATCGCGGTCGACCTCAACCAGGACGGCCTCATGGTGGTCACCATCCAGAAGGCGGATGACTACTCGTTGAGGGCGCTCGCCAGAAAGGTCCGCGACCTGGCGGTGCGGGCACGGAGCGGTCGGGTGGGTCCCGACGACGTATCACGCAGCACCTTCACGATCACCAATCCCGGACCCTACGGATCGTTCATGTCGGCGCCGATCATCAACGTTCCCAACGTGGCCATCCTCTCGACGGACGGGATCGCCAAGCGTCCCAAGGTGATAACCACGCCCGACGGCGCGGACGCCATCGCCATCAGGCACCTCGGCTACCTCGGCCTGTCATGGGATCATCGGGCCTTCGACGGCTCCGTTGCCGTCTTGTTCCTCCGCCGGATAAAGGAAAACCTGGAGACCTGGGATTGGGAACAGCAACTGACCTAGAGCCGACCCTGCTCACGGTCGAGCCGGACCGGCAGTTCCGGGTCGCCGCCGAGCGGACCCGGCTACGCACCAGGTGGTTGGGCCGCCTCGCGTATGACGAGGCCTGGGACCTGCAGCGCGCCTTCTGGGAAGGCCGGCAGACCGGCCGGGCCGCGTCGGACTACCTGCTCCTGCAGGAACATCCCCACGTCTACACAGTGGGCCGCAACGGCGACGGCTCCCACCTCCTCATCCCCGAGGAGGGATTGGCCGGAATCGGCGCGCAGCGTTTCGACATCGACCGCGGCGGAGACATCACCTACCACGGCCCCGGCCAGCTGGTCGGTTATCCCATCGTGGCCTTGGCGGACCTGCGCAAGATCGTCCGCTACGTCCGGGCTGTGGAGGAGGTGCTCATCCGCACCCTCTCCGACTTCGGCGTCGAGGCCTGGCGGGATGCCGGGTACACGGGGGTGTGGACCGATCGGGGGAAGGTGGCTGCAATCGGTGTCCGGGTGGCGCGAGGCGTGACCATGCATGGCTTCGCCCTGAACGTCGACCCCGACATGAGCTACTTCGGCCACATGCATCCGTGCGGCATCACCGATCGTCCCGTCACATCCCTGGTCGAACTACTGGGCACATCGTTGTCGATCGAGGAAGCAGTCGAAGTGCTGGTCCCTCGATTCGTCGAGGTGTTCGGGTACGAGCGAAACGATCTCCAACTGGGTCCCTTCACCCGGGGACAGGGACGGCCCCGAGCCTTCGAGGTGGACCGGCTCCTTGCCGAGGGGACCTTCGCTCCCAAGGGTCGGGCAGCCGTGCCGGTGACGATCGGCAAGCGACTCGAGGGCGAACCGCCTCGGGCGCCCTGGATGAAGGTGACCGCCCGCCTGGGCCCGGAGTACCGCCAGCTCGGGAGGCTGATGCGGGAGCTCGATCTCCACACCGTGTGCGAGGAGGCGGGCTGCCCCAACATCTACGAGTGCTGGAGCGAAGGCGCCGCCACCATCATGATCCTGGGCGGCGTATGCACCCGGGCATGCGGCTTCTGCGACGTCACCACGGGCCGCCCCCAGGGACTCGACCTGCACGAACCGGTCCGGGTGGCCGAGGCGATCGCGACCATGGGACTCCGCCACGCCGTGATCACGTCCGTCAACCGGGATGACCTGCCCGACGGCGGCTCGACCATATTCGCCAGGACGGTGCAGGAGGTACGCAAACGGGTACCGGAGTGCGACGTCGAGGTGCTGATTCCCGACTTCAAGGGTGCCAGAGCGGACCTGGAGCGGGTTCTGGAGGCGGGACCGGCGGTGCTAAACCACAACACCGAGACCGTGCTCCGGCTCCAGAGGGAGGTGCGAACCGCCGCCTCGTACGGACGATCCCTCGCGCTCCTGGCCCGGGCGAAGTGGTACCGACCCGACCGGGTGGTGAAGTCGGGGTTGATCGTGGGTATGGGCGAAACCCGTGAGGAGATCTTGGGCGCCATAGCCGATCTCAGGGCGGTCGGCGTGGATGTCGTCACGGTGGGTCAGTACCTGCGGCCCACGGTCAGGCACCGCCCCGTCCACCGCTACGTGCCCCCCGACGAATTCGACGAGTACGCCCGCTTCGGCGGGCGGATCGGCCTGGCCCATATCGAGTCGGGCCCGCTGGTGCGGTCGTCGTACCACGCCCGGGACTCGCTGGACGCCGCCACTACCTCCGGCCTTCCGGCAGCCATCGGCGGCCACCACTCCTGACTCCTGCCCTTCCCGGCACGCCGACCTACATCGGGCCACTACAACCGCATCACGGGGAGCGGTCACCGTCCGCGAGGTTGGCGCGACGGGCCTTGCGACGCGATTAGCCTCCGACCCAAGCCGATCGTAAGCGAGGAGACGTGGCCGAGCGCACCATCGAAAACCTATTGCAGGAAGACCGCATCTTCCGGCCGTCGCCGGCGTTCGCCGAACAGGCCAACGCCCAGCCCGGCATCCATGAGCAGGCCGCCGCCGACCCGGTCGCGTATTGGGAAACGCAGGCCCGCAACCGGGTGACCTGGTTCCGGGAGCCAACCGTCCTCCTGGACGACTCCAACCCACCCTTCTTCAAGTGGTTCACCGACGGCGAGCTCAACATGTCCTACAACTGCCTGGACCGCCACATAGAGGCCGGCCAAGGCGGCAAGGTCGCCTACTACTGGGAGGGCGAGCCGGGTGACGAGCGCACCATCACCTACCAGGATCTTTACGAGGATGTCTGCCGGTTCGCCAACGGCCTGCGCTCGATCGGTGTCCGGAAGGGCGACCGGGTGGCCGTCTACATGGGCATGGTCCCCGAATTGGCGGTGGCCATGCTGGCCTGCGCTCGCATCGGCGCCGCCCACAGCGTCATCTTCGGCGGCTTCTCGTCCGACGCCATCTACGACCGTGTCGAGGACGCCGGCGCCCGGGTGCTGATCACCTGCGACGGCGCCTGGCGCCGGGGGAAAGTCGTGGATCTGAAGGTGGCCGCCGACCGCGCCATGGAGAGGACCGAACTGGTCGAGCGCTGCGTGGTGCTCCGCCGGACCGAGAACGACGTGACCATGAAGGAGGGTCGGGACATCTGGTGGCACGACCTGGTGGAAGGGCAGAGCACCGAATGCGCGCCCGAGGTCATGAACGCCGAGGACCTGCTCTACATCCTGTACACGTCCGGCACCACCGCCAAGCCCAAGGGCATCATGCACACCACGGGCGGATACCTGGTGGGCGCGGCCACGACCCACAGCTTCGTGTTCGACATCAAGCCCGACCAGGACATCTGGTGGTGTGCCGCCGACATCGGCTGGGTGACCGGTCACACCTACATCGTCTACGGACCCCTGGCCAACCAGACCACCTCGGTCATGTACGAGGGGACGCCCGACTACCCGGACAAGGACCGGCTCTGGTCGATCATCGCCAAGTACGAGGTGACCCAGCTCTACACCGCTCCCACCGCCATCCGGGCCTTCATGAAGTGGGGTGAGGAATACCCGCAACGCCACGATCTCTCCACGCTGCGGTTGCTCGGCACGGTGGGCGAACCCATCAACCCCGAGGCTTGGATGTGGTATCACGAGCACATCGGCGGCGGCAAGGCGCCGGTCATGGACACCTGGTGGCAGACCGAGACCGGCTCGATCATGATCGCCCCGCTACCCGGCATCACCGCCACCAAGCCGGGCTCGGCAACCAACCCGATGCCGGGCATCCAGGCGGACGTGGTCGACGAAGCAGGCAGCCCGGTTGGCCGGGGAGGGGGCGGCTACCTGGTGATCCGCAACACCTGGCCTTCCATGCTGCGCTCCATATGGGGCGACGACCAGCGGTACGTCGACACCTACTGGTCAGAGTACGACGGCATGTACTTCCCGGGTGACGGGGCCAAGCTGGACGATGACGGGTACCTGTGGTTGCTGGGCCGGGTGGACGACGTGATGCTGGTGTCGGGCCACAACATCTCGACCATGGAGGTGGAGTCGGCCCTCGTCTCGCATCCATCCGTGGCGGAGGCGGCGGTGGTGGGCCGGTCCGATCCGCTGACCGGCCAGGCGATCGCCGCGTTCGTCAGCCTGCGGGCCGGCATCGAAGGTAACGCATCGCTGCTGGCCGAGCTACGGGATCATGTCGCCAACTCGATCGGTCCGATCGCCAAGCCCAAGAGCATCGTCTTCACCCCGGACGTGCCCAAGACCCGTTCGGGCAAGATCATGAGGCGCCTGCTGAGAGACATCTCGGAGCAGCGGAAGCTGGGCGACGTGACCACCCTGGCCAATGCCGATATCGTGGCCGAGATCGCGGAGAAGGCAGCCGCGGCCCCTGCCGACGACGAGTGAGCCGCCTGCCGGGCCGGGCCCGTACCGTAGGGTCGGCGCCCGGCCGGTGACGATGGAGGAGAGTCATGCTGCTGACAGGTAAGCGGGTGCTGGTGACCGGCGTTCTCACGCATGGCTCGATTGCCTGGCACAGCGCCAAGGTGGCCCAGGAACAGGGCGCCGAGATCGTCCTGACCGGTTTCGGTCGGGGGATGCGCCTCACGGAACGGTCCGCCCGCCGCCTCCCGGATCCCCCCGACGTCTTCGAACTCGACATCAACGATCCGGTCCACATGCAGCAACTTGTGGACGAGTTGGAGCGCCGCTGGGGGAGCCTGGACGGGGCCCTGCACGCCATAGCCTTCGCCCCCGGGGACGCGCTGGGGGGCAAGTTCCTAACCACGCCCGTGGAAAGCGCATCCCTGGCCTTCACCACCTCGGCGTTCTCCTACAAGACGCTGGCCGTCGGGCTGCTCCCGCTCTTCGAGGATGCAGGAGGCGGCTCCCTGGTGACCCTCGACTTCGACAACAGCACGCAGGCCTGGCCCGCCTACGACTGGATGGGCGTCTGCAAGGCCGCCCTGGCCTCGGTCACCCGCTATCTGGCCCGCGACCTGGGCCGCTACAACGTCCGGGTGAACGCCGTGTCGGCCGGTCCGCTGTCGACGATGGCGGCCAAGGGCATACCCGGCTTCGACCGGTTCCAGGATGTCTGGAACGAACGAGCCCCTTTGGCTTGGGACACCGCCGATCCCACCCCGGTGGCCAACATGATCTGCGTGATGCTCTCCGACTTCGCCACCAAGGTGACCGGCGAGGTAATCCACGTGGACGCCGGCTTCCACGCCATCGCGACTTAGGATCTCGAGTCATGGAACCTGCCGGGTATCTGAGCGCCCTGGTCTTCGGGGCACTTTCCTTCGTATCGCCCTGCGTCCTGCCCTTGTTGCCGGGATACCTGGGGCTCATGTCGGGTTACTCGGTGGCCGATCTGCAACAGGGGAAGGCCTCCACCGCCCGGATGCTCCGGGTCACCGTGATGTTCGTGATCGGGTTGACAATCGTGTTCGTGGCCCTCGGGGCGGGGGCTACCTCGGTGGCCGGCCTGCTCGCCCGCAACAAGGGGACCATCACCACGGTGGCGGGCTGGATGATTGCCGTGTTCGGGCTGGTCATCGTGCTGATGGCGCTCAGCACGTCGCCCCGCCTGGCCTTCCTCTACCGGGAGCGCCGGCTCCACTTGCGCCCTTCGCAGCTCGGGGGTTGGGCGCCGCTGTTGATGGGCATGGCCTTCGGTTTCGGCTGGACCCCGTGCATCGGTCCGGTGCTGGCGGCCATCCTCACTCAAGCCGCCACCCAGGAGACGGTCGGGAGGGGGATGCTCCTCCTGTTCGTCTTCTCGATGGGTATGGGCCTCCCGTTCATCGCCGCCGGGATCGGAGTGACCAAGCTCTACTCGGGGATCAAGCTCCTCCAGCGCCATCTGCGGACCATCAACGTCCTGTCGGGCCTCCTGATGATGGTCTTCGGCTGGCTGTTCATCACCGGTCGTATCACGGACCTGTCGAGCCTGATAAGTGAGTGGATGATCCGGCTCGGCCTCGAAGGCCTGGCGTCCATCTGATCGCACATCGCCCCGGAAGCGGGCGCATGGCATCCTCGCCCATTCGCTAGCCTCGTAGCGCTCCCGGTGGCAAGGCGCAGACCTCCGGGTGCCGGGAGGACTCGTGAACAGGCCGGGTGCCTGGGTGTTGGCCTTTGTTCTGGTGGCGGGCTTGGTGGCCGCCGAGCCACCCGGCCCTGTTGTTGCCCAGGATTCGGAGATATGCGACGCCTCCGGCGCCCGCCTCTTCGCCGACGTCTCCGCTACCGACTACGCCGCCGAGTACATCCTCTGCATGAGGGCTCTCGGTCTCACCCAAGGCAACTCCAGCGGAGGATACGGCCCGGACGACACCCTCAACCGGGGGCAGATGGCATCGTTCATCGTGCGACTGTGGCGGGACATCCTCGGCGGGGAGTGCCCGACCGGGGTCATACCCTTCACGGACGTGGCGAGCACCAACACCCACGCCGCCAACATCGCCTGCCTGTACAACCTCGGCATCACCAAGGGCGTCTCCGACACGGAGTTCGCCCCGCGCAACCAGGTGACAGCCTCCCAGGTATCCAGGTTCCTCTTCAGGATCTACGAGCGGGACGGCGGTACGTGTCCTGATCGGGAATCAGAACTCGACAAGGCGGTCGAGTGCCTCGAATCCCTCCACGTGATCCCGACTACGGACGAGGGCCGCGGCCGCCAAGCCGTTATCAGGTCACAGATGGCCGTCTACATGATCGGCCTCTGGCACAACCTCGAGTACGGCCCTCCGCCCGTTCCGCCCCTCCTCGGCACCCCTACCGAAGTCCTTGGCGATGGCCGCGCGCTGGCCCTGCTCTCTCGGATCACGGTTGCTCCGGAGCGGCCCACCGGCTACAGCCGGAGCCTGTTCGACCACTGGAAGGACCTGGACGGGGACGGTTGCGACACCCGGCGTGAGGTGCTGATCAGGGACTCGAGAGTCGATCCGGCGATGGACCGGGGCCGGGCCTGCTGGGTGCTCTCCGGTCTCTGGTACTCGCAGTACGACGGCGTCTGGCTGACGGATCCCTCCGATCTCGACATCGATCACCTGGTGCCGCTGGCGGAGGCCTGGGCATCCGGCGCCCATCTATGGGATCGGGCTCGCCGCGAGCAATTCGCCAACGACGAGAACGCACTGGTGGCGGTCACGGCCAGGTCCAACCGGAGCAAGGGCGCCCGGGATCCGGCCGAGTGGATGCCCACCGGCGAGGCCGGTTACTGCCCGTACGCAGCTGCATGGGTGGCCGTCAAGGTCCGCTACGACCTGGCCATGGATCGGAGGGAGTACGACTTCCTGGCGGATGTGCTCGACGGGACCTGCGCCACCACGACGGTGAGCCTCGCTACCCCGATCCTGGCGTTCCCCGTGCTGGCGACTCCAGACCTGGCCCCGGTCGGAACCACTACCACGACCACGCCGGCCCAGGGGAGGCCTCCGGATCCGGGCGACACCAGGAATTGCTCCGACTTCTCCACGCAGGCAGAAGCGCAGGAGTGGTTCGATCGCTACTTCCCTCACTACGGCGACGTGGCCCGGCTGGACGGGGACGGCGACGGCGTGGCCTGCGAGTCCCTCCCTCAGGGCTGACGACGCCCCTGGTCCGGTCGGGACACCCGGCGGCTGCTACCGCCAGTCCCGGGCGAGGTCGGTCAGTTGCGCCCGGCCGAAGAGTTGTGCGGCCGCCTCGGCCGCCAGGGCCCGGACCTCGTCCTCATCCACCCTCGTGGAGCGCCCGTCCTCCACGATGATCTCGCCTGCCACGATCACCATCTCCACATCGGCCGAACTGCCGGAGTGAACCACCGACGCAACCGGACGGCTCCATGGCGTATGCCTGACGCCCGAGACATCGACGACCACCAGATCGGCCGCCCGGCCCGGTTCCAGCGACCCGGCCTCCAGCCCTGTCATGGCCGCCCCGCCCCGCGTTCCCAGTTCGAGAAACTGCTCCACGGTGGTGGCCGTGGAGTCGAGGCTGGCCACCCGGTGCATCAGCATGCCCGCCTTCATGGCCTCGAAGATGTCCTGGCCTGCCACCGCCACCCCGTCGCTACCGAGGGCGACGGTTGCGCCTGCCGACAGCAATGGCTCCAGGTGGAGTACGCCGGAAGCCAGGTACTGGTTGGAGATCGGGTTGTGCACGGCCGTGGCGGTGGCCGCGCCCATGGCGGCCACCTCGTCAGGGTCCAGCCAGACGGCGTGAGCGAGCGTGGTGTGGTGGCTCAGCAGCCCCCGGTCCGCCAGCCAACCCACCGGACGGGTTCCGTGTACCTCCATGAAGAACGAGATCTCGTCCTGCACCTCCGAGCAGTGCATGTGCCAACGAACCCCGCCGGTCTCAGCCATCTCCGCGGAGGCCTCGATCAACTCCGGCCACACGTAGACGATGTTCTCCGGACACGGCCAGACCTCGACCAGGCCACCCCGGGGACGTTCCGCCATGCACTCCGCCGTGATGTCTAGTTCCTCCTGATTGGTCCAGGAGAACAAGTCCGGATCCACCCCCATCAACTCACCGCCCGGGTTCATCTCCCCGAAGATCCCCCGGGCGATCGCGCCCCTGATCCCCACCTCTTCCACCGCGTCGGCCACGGCCAGGATGGTCTCCGTGTCGGTAGGGGCGTAGTGGTTGTCCACCACCATCGTGGTCCCCGACAGAGCGGCCTGGAGTGCGCCAAGCTGGACGGCCGCCACGCTCATCTCCTTGGTGATGGCCTTCGAGTAGGGCAGCATGAACCTCTGGAGCCAGGGAACCAGCGTCATGCCGTCGCCCAGTCCCCGGCCCAACGACTGGAACAGGTGCGTGTGGCCGTCGGTGAGCCCGGGGAGGACCACCTTGCCTCGGCAGTCGATAACCTTCCCCGCCGTTTCGCGCAGATTCCGGAGGTCGGCGGCGGCGCCGACCTGCGCGATCTTCCCACCGGCCACGGCCACCGCGCCGTCATCCAACACCCGCCGGCTCCCGTCGAGCGTGATCACGACCCCACCTTCGAGCAAGAGGTCGCACTCGAAGCGATCAGTAGAAGAACCCTGGCTCATCGGTGACCTCCGTGTACGAAGCACGCATCCGGCGCTGATGGCCCGATCGTAACCATCCGGGCGACCGACGCGCTCGGGTGCTGTTTCCCGCGTGGCACCTTGCGGGCAGCCCGTCCGGCGGGTTAAACTCGGGTCCTGAACGACGCGGGGTGGAGCAGTCTGGTCAGCTCATCGGGCTCATAACCCGAAGGTCGTAGGTTCGAATCCTACCCCCGCTACCCGGTACGGCCCTCGTTCCCCGTCGATGGGGACGGGGGCTGTTTCATTGTGATCCGTCGGGGTGCGTGGCCGCGGCGGGGGAAGGATGGGGATTGACCGCTTCGATGGCGGTGTTCGAGGCGATGCGAAGGCGCCGCATGCACCGCGACTTCTTGCCGGAACCGCCCGACCGGGCGACGCTGGATCGCCTGGTCTATGCCGCCGGTAGGGCCCAAGTGGCCCGCCCGGGTATCCGTCACTTGATCGTGATCACCGATCCGCGGATCGTCCATACCCTGCGCCAGGCCTGCCCGGGATTCGTGAACAACGCCCCCGCGGCCATCGCCGTCTGTAGCGACCTGAACCGTTCGGAGGCGGAGTCGGGTATACGCGGCGTGGAGGTGGTGAGCCGGCTGGATGCGGGTGCGTCGGCCGCCTTCATGGCCATCGCCGCACCTGCCCTCGGTATCGGCGTGTGCAAGGTCACCAGCTGGAGCGAGGAAGTGGTCCAGGCCATCCTGGGCCTTCCGGAGCATGTGCGCCCGGAGGTGCTGATGGCGGTAGGCATACCGGTCGCAAAACCCTCCAAGCCGCTGAAGGGCTTCCAGCCCTCCGTTCATGCCGACCGGTTCGATCAACCGTGGACGGCATCATCATGAGCAGCCAGGAAATCGATCCCAGGGAGTTCCTGTTCGACTTCGTGCTCTACCTGGTCACCTGCGCGCGGCTCCATCTGGATGAGAAGCCCATCTACGGCGCATTCCGGATGATCGAGGGCGCCAGCCGCCTTGTCGAGGCGGCGGAGAACCTGCCCGGGTGGGAGGTGGACGCGTTCCTGGCCGAGCAGCGGGCCGCGATCGAGGCCAACAAGGCTCGGATGACGCTCGACAAGGATGGCTTCCGCGGCTGGCTGGGCGATCTGGCCAGGGAGATGGCCGCCGAAGCCACCAGGAGGAACCTCGACCCGCCGGGTTGATCGTGGGAGGGAGAGCCACCTTCCGAGCCCGGATCCTGGCTCCATGAGTCCCTTTGGCGGGGCACCCGCGCGACTACCTGACCCCGTATCCCTCGGCTCCCACCAGACCGTAAGCGTGCCGGCCTAGAAAAAGATCGGAACGAAGGGGTTGAAACTGTCAAAGGCTTGCGATATCTGGCCTCTCGCCAAGCACCTACACCGGTCGCAAACATCTCATCGATCGGAGCGGTCCGGCCCGCAGGGAACATTCACAGGCTTCACAGGGATCGATCCGCCGACACCCGGCCCTGGCCAGGCATGGCCGAATACGCTCCCGTCCAAGGACAGGTGGTGGTGGGGGAGGGCCCGGTGCGGAGCCCGTTTTTCGCGACTTCTCGAACTTTGGGCAGAGGGCACCGTATTTGGTGCTGTGAACCTCAGGTTCTGGGCACCGTATTGGCGTCCTGACCCTCAGGTTGCCCGGTACCGGCCGGGTAGGGGCGATTTCCGCGTTCTTTGGGGTGACTCTGGACGCCGGCAGCCGTTGATTTAGTGGAATCGTGGGCGATCGTCCACCTATAGTCCGGTAGCGATGCGGATCCGAGTCGGTGCGATAGCGGTGATGGCCGCCCTCTTGCTCCCTGTCTCCGGTGCGCTGGCGCAGTCCGGAAACGAGGCCCCGCGCCAAGCCGTGTCCTTCCGAGACTCGCTCGTGCCGGGGGACGTCCTCCTGCGCGGCCAATCGCTCCGGTCCCCTGACGGCGCCCACCGGATGGCGTTCCTGCCGGGCGGCAATCTGGTTCTGTATCGCGGGACGCAGGAAGTCTGGTCGTCGGGAACGACCGGACATCCGGGCAACCGGCTCGTCATGCAGCACGACGGCGACCTCGTGATGTACCTAGCACTTCAGTTCGGAACCGTGCCGGTCTGGCGTTCCGGGACTGCCGGCTTCGATGGCGCCGAGCTAAGACTGCCTGAAGAGGGGGGAGCGACCATCCGTCAGCACGATGCGCAGTTGCTCTGGTCGGCCGGGCTGACGGCTCCGGAAGTGGGTCTCGCCGGCCGGCAACACGCGATCTATGACCGGCGTGGCGAGAAGATGATGACCTGGTTGGTGGAAGCCGACGGGACCCTGACGGATACCTACCCCGTGAGCGGGATGTTCCGGAATCCGCCCGCCGGTCACTACGAGATCTACTCGAAGTCCGAGGTGGCCTACGGTTTCCGGGGTGGCAGCATGAAGCACATGGTCCGCTTCGCCTGGGGCGCAAGCGGTTGGCGGATCGGGTTCCACTCGATCGGTGTGGACGCCACAGGAGCACCCAACCAGACGCTCGACCAACTCGGCCAGGGCCTGTCGGCCGGTTGTGTCCGGCAGCGTGACGACAAGGCGGCGTTCCTGTATGACTGGGCGCCGATCGGCATGCCGGTGGTCGTGCTGGGTTGAGGCCTGCCTCCGACCGGCGGCACCCGAAGACACTCCCTTTTGACCCGATCGACAGCCGGGCGCGGAGTTCGGGGTTCCGGTCCGTGAGTTCTCTCGGTAACGTGGACCGCATGAATGTCACCCCGAGCTCGGCCGAGTTTCGCCGCCTGGCCGAGCACGCCTCGGTGGTCCCGGTCAGGATCGCCCTGCTCTCCGATCGGGAGACCCCGGTGAGCGCGTTCGGCAAGCTGGTCGGCGATGCGCCCGGCTTCCTGCTCGAGTCCGTCGAGGGAGGGGAACGTTGGGCGCACTGGTCGTTCCTCGGCTGGGACCCGGTCTTCACGCTCACCAGCCGGGACGGGGTGTGCCATGTGGACGATGCCCGGGTCCGGCTGCCGGAAGGGGATCCGCTCACGGTCATGGAGAAGCTGCTGGCCCGCTATGCCACGGACCCGCTGGATGACCTGCCCCCCTTGCATTCCGGGGCGGTCGGCTACCTCTCCTATGACGCCGTCCGTTACATCGAGCGGCTCCCGGACCGGCCACCCGACGACCGCGGCCTACCCGAGATGATGTGGCAGTTCGTCGGGACCCTGGCGGCACTGGACCATCCGGGCCAGACCTTGCACCTGGTCCGCAACGTATTCATCGACCTCGAGGACGACCTCGATGCCGCCTACGGGGACGCGGTGGCCCGGCTCCGTGCCTCCGCCGAACGGCTCGGCACGGCCCTTCGCTACCGCCCCGCCGCCCGGCCGGACCACTCCGCACGACCCGACCTGCCCGCCGCCTCCACCCTGGACCGGGAGGACTTCGAAGCGGCCGTCCTCAGCGTCAAGGACTACGTCCGGGAGGGGGATGCGTACCAGGTGGTACTCAGCCGACGCATCGGAGCGCCTTTCGGGGGAGATCCGTTCGGCCTCTACCGGGCGCTGCGCCTCATCAACCCCTCGCCCTTCCTCTTTTACCTGAGACACCCGGAGGTCACCGTGGTGGGCGCGTCGCCGGAGCTGATGACCCGGGTGAGGGACGGCACCGTGTTCTCCCGTCCCATTGCCGGTACCCGGAGGCGGGGTGCGTCGCAGGCGGAGGATGAGGCTCTGGAAGAGGAGTTGGTGGCCGACCCGAAGGAGCGGGCCGAACACGTGATGCTGATCGACCTGGCGCGCAATGACCTGGGCAGGGTGTGCGACTTCGGCACGGTGACCGTGGACGACCTGATGGTGGTGGAGCGCTACTCGCACGTCATGCACATGGTGTCGGGCGTGTCAGGACGACTTCGTGAGGGGCTGGGTCCGGTCGACGTGGTCCGGGCGGTGTTCCCGCATGGCACCGTATCGGGAGCGCCGAAGGTGCGAGCGATGGAGATCATCGACGAGCTGGAGCCGGTCGCCCGCGGTCCCTATGCCGGCGCCGCCGGGTACATGGACTTCAGCGGCAACGTGGACACCGCTATCTGCCTGCGGACCGTCGTCATAGCCGACGGCACCGCGTGGGTCCAGGTGGGCGCCGGAGTGGTGGCGGATTCCGATCCGGAGGCCGAGTTCCAGGAAACGGAGGACAAGGCCGCCGCCGCGCTGGCGGCGGTGGCGGGAGCCGAGTTGCTTTGACCATCCGGCCCGGTGAATCCCGCGACTTCAGGACGGCGTATGCGAGCGCTCGCGCCGGCGCGGGTTTCACCACGGACACACTCGGCCTGTTCTGGGCGGTCGGGTCGGACGTGATCTCCTACCTGCAGGGCATCCTCAGCCAGGACATCGGGGGGCTCGCGCCCGGCCAGGCGGCGAGGTCCTTCCTTCTGGCGCCCCGGGGGAAGCTCGACGCCCTGCTCTGGGTGCTGCGCGACGAGGACCGGGTGGGGATCGTCACCGACGCCACGCTCCGTGGGGCGGTCATCGACTCGCTCTCGCGATGGCGCCTGCGGGTGGACGTCGAGTTCCGCGACGACCCGCGTCCCGTCCTCGACGTGTGGGGACCTACCGATCTGGTGCCCGGAGCGCCGGGTGGTTGGCGGGACAAGCAGGGGCTGCTGGTCGCGGAACTGCGTGAGCAGCCGGTGCGGCGCCGCCTGGTGGCCGGTCTGGACCCGCAACAACTCGAGGAGCTCGGCGCCGTCCCGATAGGCCGCAGAGTGCTCGACTCCTTCCGGGTCGAGGCCGGGGAACCCAGGATGGGCATCGACGTGGACGCCAAGACCATCCCGCAGGAGACCGGCCTAGTCCCCGAGGCCGTCTCGTTCACCAAGGGATGCTTCCTCGGGCAGGAACTGGTGGCCCGCATCGACAGCCGGGGCCGCGTCAACCGCCACCTCCGCGGGATCAGGATGCTCGGACCGGCCATCCCGCCGGCGGGCGCGCAGGTCACGCACGAGGGGAGGGTGGTGGGTGAGCTCACCACGGTGGGGGAGAGTCCCGTGATGCAGGCTCCGATAGCGCTGGCCTTGATCCGCCGCGAAGCCCAGCCGGGCAGCCGGGTCGCCGTGACCTGGGATCAGGCCGGGACCGAAGCAGAGATACACGATCTACCGATGACCGGCCGGCCCGCATGAGGTTCCGCCCAGCCTGAACCCCGGCGGCGGCCGTGTGGGATACGCCCACGGGCGCGAGTAGCCTTCCTCCCCATGCTGGACAGGGTTCTCACCTCGGTGCGCCGGCGCCTGCCCGAGGTGAGGGCGCGCCAGGATCGGTTGCGTGAGGAGGCGGCCGGTCTGGCACCGCCGCGGGACTTCGCCGGCGCCCTGGCCGGCCCCGGACTATCGGTGATCGCCGAGTTCAAGAGGGCCTCGCCCTCGAAAGGGGTGATCAACGCCGGGATGGATCCCTCCGAGCGGGCCGCCGCCTACGAGGCGGGCGGAGCATCGGCGATGTCGGTCCTGACGGAGCCGGATCACTTCATGGGAAGCCCCGAGGACCTGCGGTCGGCCCGGTCCGCAACGGCGCTGCCCGCGCTCCGGAAGGACTTCACGCTCGACACCGCGCAGGTCTGGGAGGCCAGGGTCATGGGCGCCGATGCGGTGCTGCTCATCGTGGCGATACTGGACGATGCGCTCCTCGCCCGGATGCTTCGAGCCGCCGAGGAAGCGGGGCTGGACGCCCTGGTGGAGGTCCACAGCCGCCGGGAGGCCGAGAGAGCCATCGAGGCCGGCGCCACCCTCATCGGGGTCAACAACCGGGACCTGCGGACCTTCGACGTGGACCTGGCCACGTCGGAGCGGATCGCACCGCTGCTGGAAGGCGTCGACCTGCGGATAGCCGAGAGCGGTGTGAAGGGTCCGGATGACGCCGCCCGGCTGGGAGCCGCGGGATACGACGCTCTCCTGGTGGGGGAGTATCTATCGAGATCGGCCGATCCGGCCGAGGCGATCTCCGGACTCAGGGGGGTGGCATGACCTGGGTGAAGGTGTGCGGGATGCGGACCGTGGCGGACGTGGAGGCGGCGGCCGAGGCCGGCGCCGACGCTCTGGGCCTCAACCTGATCCCCGGAACTCCCCGTTACCTGGAGGTGGAGGACGCCGCCCGCCTGGCCTCCCTGTCCCGGGTGCCCTCGGTGATCCTCACCCTTGACGCCCGTCCCCACGAACTCGTGGAGCTGCTGGAGCGGGTGGGCGCAGCCGGAGTACAGCCCTACGGCGACCACGCTCCCGATGCCGCCCGCGCCTCCGCCGCGGCCGGGGCCTTCGTGCTCCGACCCCACCGGGTGCGGGGCCCGGTGGACCTCGGGACCATCCCCACCGGCCAGACCGGCCTCCTCGACGGTTACTCCGCGGAGGGCTTGGGCGGCACCGGCCGGCAGGTCGCCCCGGAGTGGCTCCCCCCGCCGGGCAGCCGCTACGTCCTGGCGGGCGGTCTGAACCCCTCCAACGTGGCGGATGCGGTGTCGCGCCACCGTCCGTGGGGTGTAGACGCGTCGTCCGGCCTAGAGTCTGCACACGGAGTGAAGGATCCCGCCAGGATCCGCAGCTTCGTGAGGAACGCCAAGCGGGTTGAGGAGGATCGATGACAGTTGCCGCCGGGACAGGCCACGGCGCAAGGCTGGATCGCCCCGACGACCGGGGTCGCTTCGGCGAGTACGGCGGGATGTTCGCCCCGGAGACCCTGATGCCCGCCCTGCAAGGGCTGGCCACCGACTTCGCCGAGGCGTGGGCGGATGCCGCATTCGTAGCCCGGTTCCATGACCTCCTGGAGAAGTACACCGGGCGCCCCACGCCGCTCCACGCCGCCGATCACCTGTCGGAGGAGACCGGAACCACGGTGCTGCTCAAGCGCGAGGACCTGGCTCATACCGGCGCCCACAAGATCAACAACGCCATCGGCCAGGCCATCCTGGCCACCCGCACCGGCAAGACCCGGCTCATAGCCGAGACCGGCGCCGGGCAGCACGGGGTGGCCACCGCCACCGCCGCCGCATACACCGGCCTGGAGTGCGTGGTCTACATGGGCGAGAAGGACATCGAGCGCCAGTCCCTCAACGTCCAGCGCATGCGCATGCTCGGCGCGGACGTGGTTCCGGTGGCCGCCGGCGCGGCAACCCTCAAGGATGCGGTCAACGAGGCCATGCGCGACTGGGTGCGCACGGTGGAGACCACCCACTACATCATCGGCTCGGCGGTCGGGCCCCACCCTTTCCCCTGGATGGTGCGGGAGTTCCAGAGGATCATCGGAGACGAGAGCATGTGCCAGCTACAGGGAGAGCCCGTCGACGTGGTGGTGGCGTGCGTGGGAGGCGGCTCGAACGCAATCGGCATGTTCTATCCCTTCGCCGGCCGTGACGATGTCGAACTGGTCGGTGTCGAGGCGGCGGGCCACGGGATCCATACCGGACGGCATGGCGCCTCGATCGGCGCCGGATCACCGGGAATCCTGCACGGCGCCCGTACCTACATGCTCCAGGACGGCGAGGGCCAGGTCCTGGAGGCACACTCGATCTCAGCGGGTCTCGACTACCCGGGGGTCGGCCCCGAGCACGCCTACTTCGCCGACATGGGCCTGGCCCGATACGTCTCGATCACCGACGAGGAGGCCTTGGCCGGGGTCGACCTCCTCTCGCGAACCGAGGGCATCATCCCGGCCCTCGAGTCGGCGCATGCCATCGCCTGGGTGGCCAAGGACGCCGATCGGCTCGCAGGGAAGACGGTGCTGATCAACCTGTCCGGCCGGGGTGACAAGGACATGGACATGATCGCCGAGAAGGCCGGTATCGGATGAACCGCCGGGCCCTGGACGACCTGTTCACGCGGGTGCGGGCGGAGGGGAGGACCGCCTTCCTGCCCTTCATGACCGCCGGGCTGCCCAGCCCGGCCCGGACCGTGGAGTGTTTCGAGGCGATGGCGGACGCCGGAGCGGATGCCTTCGAAGTCGGCATCCCCTACAGCGACCCCATGATGGACGGGCCGACCATCCAAGTCGCCAGCGCCCGCGCCATCGAACAGGGCATGACCCTCAAGGGCGGGTTCGACGTCCTCCACCGGGTGGTCGAGGCGACCGGGAAGCCCTCGCTGGCCATGTCCTACGCCAACCCGGTGTTCCGGCTGGGACCGGACGAGTTCGCCCGCCGGGCCGCCGATGCGGGCGCCGCAGGGTTGATAATCGCCGACCTGCCCCTGGAGGAGGCGGCGCCGGTGGCCGAAGCATGCGACCGGTCCGGAATCGGCTTGGTTCTGTTCGCGGCGCCCACCACCCAGGACGAGCGTCTGGAACGTATCGCCGCACGCGCCCCGGTCTTCATCTACGGGGTCGCCGAACTGGGCGTGACCGGGGAGCGGGACGAGCAGTCGGACCACCCGAGAACGCTGGCGGAGCGGATCCGGGCCATCACGGCCGTGCCCCTGGTGATGGGGGTGGGCATAAGCACACCCGTACAGGCCGAGGCGCTGGCTCCGTATGTGGACGGGATCATCGTGGGCTCGGCGCTGGTAAGGCGGGCGCTCGAGTCACCCCATCCGATCACTGACATAGCCGAAGCCACCAGGAGCCTGGTAGACGTCCTGGCCCGGTGACCGGCTCGACCGCTAACGGGCATCCCTCGCGCCGGTGCCGGGCATTCGCATAACCGACACGAAGGCCTCCGGCGGGATCTCGACTCGCCCGATCGCCTTCATACGTCGCTTGCCCGCCTTCTGCTTCGCCAGCAGCTTGCGCTTCCGGGTGACATCCCCGCCGTAGAGCTTGGCGGTGACGTCCTTGCGGTAGGCCTTCACAGTCTCCCGGGCGATGATCCGGCTCCCGATCGCCGCCTGGATGGGGACGTCGTACTGCTGGCGCGGGATCAACTCTCTTAGCTTGTCGGTCATACGGCGCCCGTAGGGATAGGAAGCATCCCGGTGGACGATGGCGCTGAAGGCGTCGACCGGCTCGTGTTGCAGCAGGATGTCCACCTTCACCAAGTCGGCCTCCTCGTACCCGTCGGGCTCGTAGTCGAGGCTGGCGTAGCCGCGGGTCCGGCTCTTGAGTTGGTCGTAGAAGTCGGTCACGACTTCGGCCAGCGGGACTCGGTAGCGGAGTTCCACCCGTTCGCGAGACAGATACTCCATGCCCTTGATCCGCCCCCGGCGGCTCTGGCAGAGATCCATCAGGCGTCCCGTGTAGCGGGCCGGGCTGATGATGCTCGCGGCCAGGATCGGCTCGGCGATTGCCAACACCTCGCCGGCGGGCGGCATCTTGGCGGGGCTGTCGACCGGTAGCTCGTCCCCGGCCGCTGTCCGGATCCGGTATTCCACCGACGGCTTGGTCGCGATGATGTCGAGGGCGAACTCGCGCTCGAGCCGTTGGGTGATGATCTCCATGTGCAGGAGGCCCAGGAAGCCGCACCGGTAGCCGAATCCGAGTGCGGTGGAGGTCTCCGGCTCGTAACTGAAACTGGAGTCGTTGAGGCGTAGCCGGTCGAGGGCATCGCGCAGCTCGGGGTACTCGTCCCCGTCGAGGGGATAGAGCCCGCAGAACACCATGGGTTTGGGCTCGCGATATCCGGGTAGCGGGGTGGAGGCAGGACGGGCGGTGTCGGTGACGGTCTCACCCGGGCGGGCCTCCGCCGTGTTCTTGACCCCGGATATGAGGTATCCCACCTCGCCCGGGCCCAGCCGGTCCACGGGAACGGGTGACGGGGTGCGCACCCCGATCTCCTGGACGTTGTAGATGGCGCCGGTTTGCATGAAGCGCACCCGCGATCCGGCACGCAGCGTGCCCCGCACGATCCGGATCGAGCTGATCACCCCGCGGTAGGTGTCGAAGTGGGAGTCGAACACCAGGGCGGCCAGCTCGGCGTCGGCATCGTTTACCGGGGCTGGGACGCGCCGGCAGACCGCTTCGAGGAGCTCTGCGACACCCTCGCCGGTCTTGGCCGAGACCGCCAGCACCTCCTCGGCCGCGATGCCGAGCACCTGTTCGATCTCCTCGGTTACCCGGTCAGGATCGGCGGCGGGCAGGTCCACCTTGTTGAGAACCGGCACCACCGCCAGGTCGTGTTCCAGCGCCAGCGTGCAGTTGGCCAGCGTCTGGGCCTCGATGCCCTGGGCGGCGTCCACCAGCAGGATCACCCCCTCGCACGCCGCCAGCGACCGGGACACCTCGTAGCCGAAGTCCACATGGCCGGGCGTGTCGATCAGGTTGATCCTCCATGGCCCGTACTCAAGGCGGACGCTTTGGAGTTTGATGGTGATACCACGCTCCCGCTCGAGGTCCATGCTGTCGAGGTACTGGGCTCGCATCCGGCGCGGGTCGACCGCGCCGCATATCTCCAGGAATCGATCGGCGAGCGTCGACTTGCCATGGTCGATGTGAGCGATGATCGCGACGTTGCGTATGCGAGATTGATCCATGATCCAGGAAGGTGCTCGAAACGATTCTTGCGGGCCAGCGGGTGGGCAAACTGCCCGGTCCGGGATTCGCAGGCTAGCGAGGCCCCCTGCGTCAAGGGGATCACCTGCCGCAAGGTGGGGCCGTCCGGTAAGATCGGCGCCCGCTCGCCGGGATGGCGGAATTGGTAGACGCGCCGGACTCAAAATCCGGTGCCCGCGAGGGCGTATGGGTTCGAGTCCCATTCCCGGTACTGTGTAGTTGTTAGCTGGTAGTTGCCAGTTGGTAGTTCCTAAGTTACTGACGTTGCACCATCAAACGACCAACTACAGACTATCGACTACAAACTACTAACTAGGACTGCGCTACGATCAGCGCATGCCGACCCTGGCCCTCGTGGATGGCCACAGCCTCGCCTACCGCGCCTTCTACGCCCTACCACGTGACCTCTCCACCAGTACCGGCCAGGTGACCAACGCCGCATTTGGGTTCACGTCGATGCTGATCAAGCTGCTCGGTGAGCACCAGCCCGACGGCATGGCGGTGGCCTGGGATGTGGGCAGGTCCACCTTCCGCACCGAGCGCTATGCCGAGTACAAGGCCCAGCGGGAATCATCGCCCGACCTGTTCCGTAGCCAGCTCCCTTTGATCCGTGAGGTGCTGGAATCCATGGGGATCGTCCAGATGGAATGCCCCGGATTCGAAGCCGACGACGTGATCGCGACGCTCGTGAAGAGGGTGACCGACCTCGGTTGGGAGGTGCTGGTGGTCACCGGAGACCGTGACAGCTTCCAGCTGGTCTCCCCGACCGTCAAGGTGGTCTACACCCTTCGGGGGATTTCGGACACGGTGGTGGTCGATCAGGAGTGGGTCGAGAAGAAGTACGGGGTACGGCCCGGGCAGTACCTGGACTACGCGGCGTTGCGGGGCGACACGTCCGACAACCTGCCCGGTGTGCCGGGGGTGGGGGAGAAGACCGCCGCCCGGCTCCTGTCGCAGTTCGAGGACCTGGAAGGGGTCTTCTCTCATCTGGACGGCTATCCCCCCAGGCTGCGCAGCAACCTCACCAGCCACCAGAACCAGGTCCTGCTGAACCGCGAGTTGATGGCGCTGGTCGACGACCTGGACCTCGAGGTCGACGAGGACCGGCTCCGCCGGAGGGACCTCGACTGGCCGTCAATACAGGCCGTGTTCGACCGTCTGGAGTTCGCCACCCTGTGGAAACGCCTGACGGATCAAGAGGGGGGTTCCTCTCCGTCCGTGGAAACGCCCATCGAGGTGGAGGTCCGGGTGGTCGGGTCGGGAGCCGAGGTCGCCGCGCTCGCAGGTGCGGAGGGCCTCGTCCTGGAGCCCGTTCATGAGTCGGGCGAACTGGTCGGGTTGATGGTCGTCCCCTCCCTCGAAGAGCCGCCGTCCGACGGGTCGGAGCCAACGGCCACGACGGCTTTCTACGTTCCGCTGTCGCTTCTCGATCACCTGGCGTCCGTTCTGGCCGATCCCGGCTCACCGCATTCGGTCTACAAGTCGAAGGATCTGGTGCAGGAGATGCACCGGATCGGCTACGAGCTGGAGGGACTCGGGTTCGATCCTGAACTGGCCGGGTACATCATCGGCCCGGCCAGCCGATCGGAGACGCTCGAGGAATTGGCTTCCCGCTTTCTCAAGGTCGACCTGACCGCCACCGAGGGCGGGGAGACCGATGACGGCCAGGCTGCCTTCGACTTCGGCGGGGGACCGGACCTGGAGGCGGCCGGCGCGAGGGCCGTGGCGGTCGGGGACCTGCGAGCCGTCATGGAAGCCGAGCTGGCAGATCGGGACCAGTTGACCCTGCTCAGGGAGATGGAGTTGCCCCTGGTGCGGGTGCTGGCCCGGATGGAGCAGCACGGGATAAGGGTCGACCGGAACTACCTGGAGGAGATGGGCACCGGTCTACGGGCCGAGCTCGCCGAGCTGGAGACCGAGATCCACGAACAAGCCGGTACGACGTTCAATATCAAGTCCAGCCAGCAGTTCGGGAAGGTGCTCTTCGGCGAACTCGGGCTTCCGGTAGTGAAGAAGACCTCTCGGGGGACGCCCAGCACCGACGCCTCCGTGCTCCAGAAGCTCGAGGATGCCCATCCCATCGTGGGGCTCGTCCTTCGTTACAGGGAGGTCGAGAAGCTCCGGAGCACCTACGTCAAGGGATACCTGCCGTTGATCGGACCCGACCAACGCATCCACGCCCGGTTCAACCAGACCGGCGCCGCCACCGGGCGGCTCTCCTCGGATCGGCCCAACCTCCAGAACATACCGGTGCGCTCCGAATTGGGCCGTACCATCCGCCGGGCGTTCGTCGCGGCGGAGGGTTTCCGGTTCGTGGTGGCCGACTATTCCCAGATCGAGCTCCGGATCCTGGCCCACCTTTCCAAGGACCCCGGTCTGCTCGGTGCGTTCAAGGCGGGTGAGGACATCCACACCGCCACCGCCGCCCGGGTGTTCGGGCTCACCGCCGACACGGTTACCGCCGACACCAGGCGCCGGGCAAAAGCCATCAACTTCGGCCTCCTCTACGGGATGGAGGCGTACGGCCTCGCGGACCGGCTGAAGATCGGCCGGGCGGAGGCCCAGGAGCACATGGACACCTACTTCCGGCAGTTTCCCGACGTGCGCCACTACCTGCGGGAGGTCGTGAAGGAGGCCCGCCGGGTCGGCTACACCACCACGCTCTTCGGGCGTCGCCGGTACCTTCCGGAGCTGTTGTCGGGCAACTGGCGGACCCGTCAGATGGGGGAGCGGATGGCTCTGAACGCACCCGTTCAGGGGTCCGCCGCAGATGTCATGAAGATGGCGATGATCGAACTGGACGGCCGACTCGCCCGCGATGCGGTCCGGATGCTCCTCCAGATCCATGACGAGCTAGTGTTCGAGGTCCGGGAGGACGCTGTCGACTCCACCGTCCGTCTCGTCCGCGAGGTGATGGAGGGGGTGGTGAGACTCGACGTGCCGCTCACCGTCGACGTGGGAGCAGGACCGGACCTGGCCTCTGTAAAGGGGTAGCGCGGAGGACGGCGAGCGGATACCCTCCTAGAATCCGCATGCGTGGCCGGGCCGCGAGGTGTTATTCTTCGCGCGCCGTCACCGGTAACACTCAGCGGAGACGGTTTCCTGCCTGGAGGTCCACAACCAACCACAACCAGCCCGATCAGCTTTGCCGAGCGGCATCCGTCTCGGCTTTCACCCCCGTCCAGGTCCTCCCCGCAGAGAAATAGGAAAGATGGAAACTACCCCCGACAAGACAGAGAAAACACAGGACACCGGCCCTGCCAAGCCGGAAGCCTCCCCTGCCGCCGTGGCATCCCTGCCGCCGGTCGTGGTGCCGACCGAGATGGTCGCCAGCCCGAATGAAGACAACCCGGTCATGGGACCGCCCGCCATCACAGCTCGTAGCGTCAGTTCCCTGCCGGATGACCTCGGCCCCGAAGACTTCGAAGCCGCCATCGCCGAGACCGTTCTCGAGTTCAAAGAGGGCGACATTCTCGAGGGACACGTGGTCAGCATGGGCCAGGATGAGGTCCTCGTCGATATCGGCTACAAGTCCGAGGGCGTCGTCCCGCTCAAGGAACTGTCGATTCGCAAGAACGTCACCCCGGACCAGATCGTTTCGATCAGCCAGAAGATCGAAGTGCTGGTCATCGACAAGGAGGACGAGCACGGCCGCCTGATCCTCTCCAAGAAGCGTGCCCTCTACGAACGGGTCTGGGGTCAGATCGAAGCGGTCAAGGAGAACAAAGGCACCGTTCGAGGCACCGTGATCGAGGTGGTCAAGGGCGGATTGATCGTGGACATCGGCCTCAGAGGCTTCCTGCCCGCCTCGCTGGTCGATCTCCGCCGGGTTCGGGATCTCGAGCCGTTCGTGGGGGAGGACATCGAGGCCAAGGTCATAGAACTGGACCGTAACCGCAACAACGTGGTGCTGTCTCGCCGGGCCTACCTCGAAGAGGCCCAGGCCGAGCAGAGAGGCGCGTTCCTCAGCAACCTGACGGTGGGCGAGACCCGGACCGGCTCGGTCTCGTCAGTGGTGAACTTCGGGGCCTTCGTAGACCTGGGTGGTATGGACGGCTTGGTGCACGTTTCCGAGCTGAGCTGGAAACACGTCAACCATCCATCGGAAGTGGTCAAGGTCGGCCAGAAGGTAACTGTCAAGGTTCTGGAGATCGACCGCAACCGGGAACGGATTTCCCTGTCCATCAAGCAGACCACCGCCGATCCGTGGCAGGCGTTCAGCCGCCAGCACGAGGTCGGGACGGTTCTCGAGGGAGAGGTGATCAAGACGGTCCCCTTCGGCGCCTTCGTGGCGGTGGGAGACGGCGTCGAAGGTCTCGTCCACGTCTCGGAGATTGCCATGCACCGCGTGGAGTCACCCGAGTTGGAACTGTCCATCGGCCAGCGGGTCAAGGTCAAGCTGACCGAGATGGACGAGGGCCGCCGCCGGGTGAGTTTCTCCATCAAGCAGGCCCTGCCGGAGTTCAGCGCCCGGCAGTCGGGCCATCGTCCCCCTCGCCGCCGCCGCCCCGCCGTGTCGGAGTTCGAGCGAGCGGATACCAAGGAAGAGAAGCAGCCCTCCTTTGATGTGGACGCCTCCCTGGAAGCGATCCTCCAGGAACTGAAGGAGCGGGGGATCGGCCGCCGTTAACCCCGGGCGAGGCCGCTCATGAAACCGCTGCGGTTGGTCATAGGTGGAGGCATCGGTTCGGGTAAGTCGCAGGCCGGTGAGTTGCTGGTCGAGCGGGGCTTCGCGGTTCTGGACGCCGATCAGGTAGGTCACTCCATGCTCTCGGGAGACCATCCGGTAGCTCGCCGTGTTGCTGAGCGTTGGCCTGATGCTGTGACCCGCGGGAAGATCGACCGGCGCGCGCTAGGCCGCATAGTCTTTCGCGACCGGGACCAACTTGCCGAACTCGAGGCGATCACCCACCCGGCCATTCGCGACAGCATCGCCGGATGGGCTCGGGGGGCGGGAAGCCGTCCGGTAGCCGTGGAGGTTCCGATCCTTGCGGACCTGCTTGACGGCAGCTGGTTGTGGGTGATAATCGAAACGCCCCTGGGACTCAGGAAAGAGCGGTTACGGGAACGGGGCATGTCGGATGGCGAAATCGAGGCTCGCATGGCCGCTCAGCCCAGCCACGGGGAGTGGATGGAAGCGGCCGACTTCGTGGTCGGCAACGCGGGAACGAGGGAGGATCTCGGCAGGGCACTCGACGATGCCTTAGCCCGGATCAGGGTCGCGACCGGCGCGACCTAGTCCCTTCCCCACTCCGGCCTCGCCTGCAGCCGGTCGGGTGGCCTAACCGACTGACCGCCGGACCCGGGTACCCGACTTCTTCTTGACGGCGAGCGCGGAGAGCGCCTCCATCACCACGCGGTTGGCCGCCATGGAGGTGAGGTCGGCATGGTCGAACGGTGGCGAGACCTCTACCACATCCATTCCTGCCAGGTCCACTGCGCCGACTATCCGCCGGATCGCCCGCAAGAGCTCGCGGGTACTCATGCCGCCGGGCTCGGCTGTTCCCGTTCCCGGAGCGTAGGCAGGGTCGAGAACATCTATGTCGATGCTCAGGTATACGGCGTCGGCGCCGTCCAGTGCTTCGTCGATAGCCCGGTCGACCACCGTCTCGGCCCCGTTCTCCTCGATCTCGGTGATGAAGTGGGTTCTGAAGCCCTTCTCCTCCATCCACGCCAGGGTCTCACCGTCCGGCCAGTAGCCCCTCAGCCCTACCTGGACGAAGTTCGGTCCGGCGATGGCGCCGGACTCCAGGAGCTTCCGCATCGGGGATCCGTGGTTCGCGATCGGTCCGGTGACCTCACCCGTGTCAGCGTGCGCGTCGAAATGGACCATTCCGATCCTCGCCGGATCGTTGACCTCTGCGATGGCGGTGGCTGACGGCCAGGTGATGCCATGGTCACCTCCGAGAACGATGGGCACCGCGCCCGTGCCGGCCAGGTCGCAGACCTTCCGGTAGATCATCGCGTAGCCCCGTTCCAGCCATACCGGTTCGATGTTGGCGTCACCGGCGTCGACCACATCGAGCACCTCGAAGAGGTCCACGCCGAGCTGGAGGGAGTGGAACACGCCGTAGTTGTTGTTGCCCGTCCGGATGGCGCGGGGCCCGAATCTCGCCCCCGGCCGGTAGGTGGTGCCGTCGTCGAGCGGAGCGCCGACGATGACCACGTCAGGGGCCAGTCCGGCGATCTGGCCGATGTCCGTGACCAGGGGTAACTTGGCGAAGGTCGTGGCCCCCATGTACGCAGGCAGCGAGGAGTCCGGACGCTCGACGAACTTGTCGTCGTGCCATCCATGCATGCTGCCGTAGTCAGGCATCGCTCCTCGAGTCGTAGCCATGGCGACGAACGATAGACCATCCCGGTGCGTTCCCAGCGCCCGGCCGCCCGTCACGGCTCGCTCCGCAATACCTCCTCCGGCCAGGTTGTCACGCCTCCCTCCTATGATCGAGCGCGTGGCGGATTTCGCAGTTGTCTCGGACTTCAACCCGGCCGGTGATCAACCTGCCGCGATCGCCGGGCTCGCCCAAGGTGTGGAACGCGGCGACGCGTTCCAGACCCTGCTGGGCATAACCGGCTCCGGTAAGTCCGCCACCATCGCCTGGACGATCGAGCAGGCCCAACGTCCCGCCCTGGTGATTGCTCCGAACAAGGCCCTCGCCGCCCAGCTGGCCTCCGAGTTCCGCCAGTTCTTCCCAGGAAATCGGGTGGAGTACTTCGTCTCCTACTACGACTACTACCAACCGGAGGCCTACATCCCCCAGACCGACACCTACATCGAGAAGGACGCCACCATTAACGACGAGATCGACCGGCTCCGTCACGCCGCCACCTCTTCGCTGCTGTTCCGGGACGATGTGGTGATCGTGGCCAGCGTGTCCTGCATCTACGGTCTGGGCAGTCCCGACGAGTACGGCGGGCAGGTCCTGAGGCTGATCCGGGGGGTCGAGTTCCCGCTCCACGAGGCCATCCGCCGGCTGGTGGACATCCAGTACCAGCGCAACGAGGTGAACCTGGTGCGGGGCCGGTTCCGGGTCAGAGGCGACACCCTCGAGGTCTTCCCGGCCTACGAGGAGACCATCGCTCGGGTGGAGTACTTCGGAGACGAGGTGGAGCGTATCGTTCGTATCAACCCGGTGACCGGTGAGATCATCGACGAGATGAAGGAGCTGTGGGTCTACCCGGCCACCCACTACGCCGCGTCAGAGGAGCGCATGGAGCGGGCCATGGTGGGCATCGAGGCGGAGCTGCGGGAGAGGCTGGCGGAGCTGGAGCAGCAGGGGAAGCTTCTCGAGGCGCAACGGCTTCGCATGCGCACCACCTACGACCTGGAGATGATCCGCGAGGTCGGCTTCTGCTCCGGGATCGAGAACTACAGCCGCCACATCGACGGTAGGGAGCCGGGGGAGGCGCCCTACACATTGCTGGACTACTTTCCGGACGACTTCCTGACCATCATCGATGAGAGCCATGTGGCCATCCCGCAGCTTCATGGCCAGTACGAGGGGGATCGAAGTCGCAAGGACGTGCTGGTGGACCACGGTTTCCGCCTGCCCTCAGCGCTTGATAACCGGCCGCTGCGCTTCGACGAGTGGTTGGAGAAGACCGGCCAGGTGATCTTCATGTCGGCCACGCCCGGCCCCTTCGAGCGCCGGCATTCCGACAGCATCGTCGAACAGATCGTGCGGCCCACGGGCCTGGTCGATCCCGAAGTGGTGGTCAGGCCGGCCAAGGGCCAGATCGACGATCTGATCGGGGAGATCAGGGACCAGGCCGTGCTGGGCAACCGGGTACTGGTCACCACGCTGACCAAGAAGATGTCGGAGGACCTGACCGACTACCTCCTGGAGATGGGCGTCCGGGCTCGCTACCTGCATTCGGAGATAGACACCCTCGAACGGGTCCAGCTGCTACGCGACCTCAGGCTGGGCGACTACGACGTCCTGGTCGGCATCAACCTGCTCCGGGAGGGATTGGACCTTCCGGAGGTGTCGTTGGTGGCGATCCTGGATGCCGACAAGGAAGGCTTCCTCCGCTCCGAGACCAGCCTGATCCAGATCATCGGTCGGGCGGCTCGGAACGTCTCGGGGCGGGTGATCATGTACGCAGACGACGTGACCGATTCCATGAGTTCCGCTATCGGCGAGACCAACCGGCGCCGCTACCTGCAGATGGACTACAACGAGCAGCACGGCATCGACCCCCAGACCATCCGAAAGAAGGTGTCCGACATCCTCGAGTTGGTGTCATCGAGCCCGTCTTCGTCGCGCCGCCGGGACAGGAGCCTGGGTTCGATGGAGGTCACGTCCCCGGTGGAGCTGGCCGGCGAGGACCTGGGACGCCTGATCCAGAGCCTCGAGGACGAGATGAGAGAAGCCGCCCGGGAACTCCGCTTCGAGTACGCCGCCCGCCTCCGGGACGAGGTGTCCGAACTCAAGCGAGAGATGAGGGAGTTGAGCGAGGTGACGAGGTAGTCGCCCACCCGCCGCCCGGCCTTGCCGTCGCCGCTGAACGGCTGGTCACGGGCACCCACTAGCATGATCGGTATCCCGCCTCCCCTGTGACGAACCGTCCGAGCTTCATGACCAGAGACAAGCTCATCGTTCGCGGAGCACGCGAGCACAACCTCCAGGACATCTCCGTCGAGTTGCCCCGCGAGAGGTTCATCGTCTTCACCGGCCTGTCCGGGTCGGGAAAGTCCAGCCTGGCGTTCGACACCATATACGCAGAGGGCCAGCGCCGCTATGTGGAGAGCCTGTCCGCGTACGCCCGCCAGTTCCTGGGGCAGATGGACAAGCCCGATGTGGACTTCATCGAGGGCCTGTCACCCGCCATCTCGATAGACCAGAAGACCGCCAGCCGGAATCCCCGCTCCACGGTCGGCACCGTCACCGAGATCCATGACTACCTCCGCCTCCTCTACGCCCGTATCGGGACGCCCCACTGTCCCCAATGCGGGAAGGTGGTGGAGCGCCAGACCCCCCAGCAGATCGTGGACCGGATAGCCGAACTCGAGGCCGGCACCCGCTTCCAGGTGCTGGCGCCCATCGTCCGGGGACGGAAGGGGGAGTACGAGGAGCTGTTCCGGGACCTGTCCCGCCAGGGCTTCAGCCGGGCCCGGGTCGACGGTGAGATCGTGGACCTGGCCGAGTCCATCCGTCTCGACCGCTACTACACCCACACCATCGAGGTGGTGGTCGACCGGCTGGTAGCCGGCCGGGGCGACATCCGGCGTCTCACCGATTCCCTCGAGACCGCCCTGGGCCTGACCGGCGGGACCGCGTTGATCGACATCATCGACGGGCCCGAACTGACCTTCAGCCAGCATCTCTCCTGCGACAGCTGCGGCATCTCGTTCGACCAGTTGGAGCCCCGGTCGTTCTCTTTCAACAGCCCCTACGGCGCCTGCGAGGCCTGCTCCGGAATCGGCACCAGGTTCGAGGTGGATCCCCGCCTGGTCGTGCCGGATGACGAGCGCTCCATCGCGGACGGCGCGCTCGCCCCATGGGCGACGAACAGCAACCGCTACTACCAGCATCTCCTCAACGGCCTCGCCAAGGCGCTGGGTTTCGATGTCAACACCCCGTTCTGCGACTTGGACATCGAACACCAGCAGGCCGTGCTGTACGGCACCGGAGACCTCCGGGTCCAGGTGTCCTTCACCAACCGGTTCGGCCGCCGCCGACGCTACCGAGCCAAGTACGAAGGAGTGATACCGGTGCTGCGCAGGCGGCACGAGCAGACCGACTCAGATCATGCCCGGTCGGTGTACGAGGAGTACATGCGCCGGGTGCCGTGTCCGACCTGCTCCGGGGCACGCCTCAACCCGGTGTCGCTGGCGGTCACCGTCGGAGAGTTGAACATATTCGAGATGTGCGACCGGTCGATCCGGGGCACGCTCGTGGCCCTCGAGCGGCTCGAACTCAACGAACGGGACAAGACCATTGCGGGACCGGTACTCAAGGAGATCCGCGAGCGCCTCAACTTCCTTCTCGATGTGGGTCTCGAGTACCTGACCCTCTACCGGGGAGCGGCCACCCTCTCCGGAGGCGAGGCGCAGCGCATCCGCCTCGCAACCCAGATCGGCTCGGGACTGGTAGGCGTTCTCTACGTGCTCGACGAGCCTTCCATCGGTCTTCACCAGCGGGACAACCGGCGGTTGCTCGAGACGCTGCTCCGTCTCCGCGATCTCGGCAACACCCTGATCGTGGTCGAGCACGACGAGGAGACCATCCGGACCGCCGATCACGTGGTCGACCTGGGCCCGGGAGCGGGGGAGCGGGGCGGGCACGTGGTGGCGGAGGGGGATCTCTCCAACCTCGTGGCCGAGCCGGAGTCACTGACCGGGGCGTATCTGGCGGGACGCCGGCACATCCCCACGCCCGGGCGGCGTCGCAACGGCGACGGGCGGTCCCTCAAGGTGATCGGCGCCGCTGAGAACAACCTGCGCAACCTTGATGTGGATCTCCCTCTGGGCAAACTGATCGCGGTGACAGGCGTGTCCGGAAGCGGCAAGTCCTCCCTGGTCCAGGAAATCCTGTCCAAGGGCCTGCACAGCCGGCTGTATCGCTCGAGGTCCGTTCCCGGACGTCATCGCCGCATCGAAGGGGTCGAGCACCTCGACAAGGTGATAAATATCGACCAGTCGCCCATCGGGCGCACGCCGCGCTCGAACGCCGCCACGTATACGAAGGTGTTCGACCGGATCCGCAAGCTGTTCTCCTCCACGCCGGAGGCCCGGGCCCGCGGCTACCTGCCGGGACGCTTCTCGTTCAACGTCAAGGGAGGGCGCTGCGAGGCCTGCCGGGGCGACGGCAACATCAGGATCGAGATGCACTTCCTGCCGGATGTCTACGTGATGTGCGAAGTCTGCGAGGGCCGGCGCTACAACCGGGATACCCTGCAGGTGTTGTGGAAGGGCCGGTCGATCGCCGACGTCTTGAACATGCCCGCCGAGGAGGCACTCTCGTTCTTCGAGGCGCAGCCCCCGATCGCCCGGATCATCCAGACCATCTGCGATGTCGGCCTTGGCTACATCCGCCTGGGCCAGCCTGCCCCGACCCTTTCCGGAGGGGAGGCCCAGCGGGTGAAGCTGGCATCCGAGCTGGGCAAGCGGGCCACGGGCAACACCTTCTACATCCTGGACGAGCCCACCACCGGACTGCACTTCGAGGACACGCGCAAGCTCCTGGAGGTACTCCACCGCCTGGTGGACACCGGGAACACGGTCGTGGTGATCGAGCACAACCTGGACGTGGTCCGCTCTGCGGACTGGATCATCGACCTCGGCCCGGAAGGCGGAGACGAGGGCGGACGGATCGTGGCCTCGGGGACCCCCGAGCAGGTGGCCGCCGTACCCGAGTCCTACACCGGCAAGTTCCTCCGGGATGTCCTCCGGTGACAAGCGCAAATTCCTAGACTTAGTTCACGAACTTAGTCTAGAGTGGAGCGGCATGTGAGAGGAGCAACTCGTATGACCGTGACCGTGAACGTGCACCAGGCCAAGACGCACCTGTCGAAGTTGTTGGATCGTGCCCATGCCGGGGAGGAGATCATCCTCGCCAAGGCGGGAAAGCCCTATGCCGTGCTCGGACCGCTCCCTCCCCAGGACGTGGGCCGCCGCCCCGGCCGGCTGGCCGACCAGACCGTCGGCCCGGAGATACTCCTGCCCCTACCCCCGGGCGAACTTGATGCCTGGGACCGGCGGTGATGCGGCTCCTCCTTGACACGCATGCCTTGCTCTGGTGGTGGACCAACAACCCCGGCCTCTCGGCCCTAGCCCATAATTCCATCGCCGATGGGACATCCGAGGTGTTCGTGAGCGCGGCAAGCGCTTGGGAAATCGCCACTTTGCGACGGCTGGGGCGCCTGGATCACGCACCCGACGCCATCCAACGCTTTCATGAACTGGTCACAGCGGATGAGTTCCATCATCTCGCCATCACGTACACACACTGTCTCCGCGCCGGCTCCTACACGGCGGAGCATCGTGATCCCTTCGACCGGATGCTGGCCGCCCAGAGCGAGATGGAGTCACTCACCCTGGTAACCAAGGACCCTGCGTTCGGACAATTCGGAACCACGGTTATCTGGTGAGACCGCAGTGGTCCCGGAGGCAGCAACAGCAGCGATCACCCGTGCCGGGACCGCAGGTGATGAGAATGGATCGCCATGAGGATGCCAGGGAGACAGGAACAGCCGGACGATTGGACCGACCTGGCCGGCTGGTGGTTTGCCGAGGCCGATGATCCGGCCTACGGGGAAGAGGTGGTACCCCTCTTCCTCGAAGTGTTCCGGCCGATGAATGGTCAGGTATTGCTTGATCTGGGTTGCGGGGACGGCCGCATCGGCGAGAGGCTGGCGGACGAGGGCGTCAGGGTGGTCGGTGTGGACGTCAATCTCGAGCTGGCCCGCCTGGCCTCCGGTCGCCATCCGGTGTTCCTCAGACGGCTGCCCGACCTGGCCTGTGTACGCGACGCGGCGGTGGATGGCGCCTACGCCGTCCTGGCTCTGGAGCATCTCGAAGACTCGGGGCGCTTCTTCGCCGAGACCGCCCGGGTCACCCGCTCCGGTGGGTCGCTGGCGATCGTGATCAACCATCCCTTCTACACGGCTCCCGGGTCCGGGCCGGTGATCGACCCGACCGACGGCGAGTTGTTCTGGAGGTTCGGGGACTACCTGAGCGAGGGCCGAACCCGGGAGCCGGCCGGAGACCGGTCCGTCAAGTTCATCCACCGACCCATCGGAACGCTGCTCACCCAAGCGGCCGCGGCCGGGTGGTCACTCGAGGCGGTACTGGAGCAGGGTGTGGGTTCGAGAGCCGCATCCAGAGATCCGATCCTGGCCAAGCACCGGGACATCCCCCACCTCATGGCGCTCCGCTGGCGGCGCGACTAAACCCGGGACGCGAGAGCTTCGCCTCCGGCACGCGAAGACCCGGCTCCTCTTGATTCGATGAGGAGCCGGGTCTTCCGTTAGCTGTCTTGGTTTCCGGACCCGTCAGCCGGCAGCTCGCGCTGTCGCCAGCCAGTCGTCGACCTGGGCACGGTTGGCGGCGATCCAAGCCTGGGCGTCGGCCTGGACATCAGCCTCCGAGTACTCGTCGGCAGCGGCCATCTTGGCGTTCTGAGCCGCGATGTCACCCAGCGGAATCGCCACTACCTCGAGCAGGCGTTGGACATCCGGGTTCCTATCCAGGAAGTCGGTGTTCGCCACCGCTCGAATGTGATTGACGTTCGACTGCAGCCAGACGGCATTCTGACCATCCACCAGAACGGTGTTCGTCCAGTTGGGCGTCCAGGCATAGAACAGTGCCGATTGACCGGCACTCACCTTGTCCACGACCCCAGCGGCCAACTCGTCATAGGTGCCGGAGATCTGCTCCACGCTGGAACCCCAACTCTCGTTGGCGATCTGCTCGTTGATGGCAGACTCGCATCCCCATCCGACGTTGCATCCGAATAGGTCGGCCTTGCCGTCGCCGTCATGGTCGAAGGCACCAGCGTTAGCGGCCACACCGTCCATCGAGGTGATCCCCAGACTGTCAGCCGTAGCCTTGTCGATCATCAGGCCGTCGGTGGCACCTTGGGCCACCTGCCAGCCGACCGGTTCGATCGGTAAGTCGACCGCTTGGCCGGTGACGTTCTCTCCTTCCAGGTAGAAATCGTGGAGAGGGAACCACCCATTGGCCCACAGGTCGTACTGCCCGGCGGCCAGGGCCGGATAGAACGAGTAGGGGCTGAGGGTGGCGGCCGCCGGATCGGTGACCTCGTACCCGAGTTCCGTGATCAGCTCCGCATAGATGGCAGCCTGCATGTAGCCGGAACTCCAGTTGGCCCGGGCGATCGCCACGGGGCCCTCCTCTTCCTGAACGCCGCAGGCCGAGAGCACGAGTACGAATGCCGCGACCGCGGCGATTGCAGTGCTCGATCTCTTGATCACGTTCCACCTCCTCTCTCCAGCCGCTCGATCAAGCCGCTGTGCTGTGCTTGGAAGATGGCCTCGTCGTAGTGGCTCTCCAGGAGGTCGAGTTCCTCGTCGAAGGCCTTCTTCAGGCTCCACAGCATGATCAACAGCACGAAGAGGAAGGGCAGCCCGGTAGCCACGGCAGCTGTCTGTAAGGCGGACAGGCCGCCTCCCGCCAGCAACACGATCGCCACCGCGCCTTCCATCAACGCCCAGAACACGCGCTGCGGCTTGGGCGAGTCGAGCTTTCCTCCCGAGGTCAGGTGGTCCACCACCAGGGATCCCGAGTCCGACGAGGTGACGAAGAACGAGACCAGCAACAGGATGCCCACTATCGAGACGAAGAAGGTCCATGGGAAGGCCTCCAGCATCACGAACAGGGCTGTCGCCACGTTTTCGTTCACCGCCGTCGCAACGTCCAACTCTCCGGTCATCTGGAGATTCATGGCCGCTCCGCCGAACACCGCGAACCACAGGAAGCAGAGCAGGCAGGGAAGGACGATCACACCGATGATCATTTCCCGCACCGAGCGTCCCTTGGAGATCCGGGCGATGAACATGCCGACGAAGGGGGACCAGGAGATCCACCATCCCCAGTAGAAGATGGTCCACCACTGCTGCCACTGTGTGTCGAGCAAGGCTGCATTCCAGAACGAGAACTCCGGCAGGATCTGGATGTAGACGCCGATGCTCTCCACGTACAGCGACAGGACCAGCAGGGTCGGGCCCACCGCCAGCACAAAGACCAGGAAGGCCGCGGCCAGCCAAACGTTGAGCGCGCTGAGCCGCTTGACACCGGCGTCCAAGCCGGCCACAACCGAGATGGTGGCCAGCCCCGTGATACCTGCGATCAGCAGAATCTGGACCAACAGGGTATCCGGTACACCGAAGACCTTGTTCAGCCCTGCGGCGGCCTGCGAGGCGCCGAACCCCAGCGAAGTGGCCAAACCAAAGAGGGTGGCCACCACGGTGAGGATGTCGATGGCGTTGCCCCATCCGCCGTAGATCCTCGGACCCAGGATCGGGTAGAAGACCGAGCGGAAGGTCAGGGGTAGTCCCCGGTTGTAGGCAAAGAACCCCAGGGCGAGGGCTACCAGGCCGTACAACGCCCACCCATGGATCCCCCAGTGGAGGTAGGAGGTCGCCAGCGAGGCCCGGGCCGCGCCCGTCGACAGGGGCTCCACGTCGAACAGGGGAGGCGGCGCCGTCAGGTGGAAGATCGGCTCTGCCACGCCCCAGAACATCAGCCCGATGCCGAGACCGGCCGAGATCAGCATGGCGTACCAGGCGGGGGTGGAGAACTCCGGAAGGGCCCCCGGGCCGCCTAGTCGGATCTTGCCGTACCTCCCCAACGCGAAGTAGAGGGCGGCGCCGATGAAGACGTTGAACGCGATGATGTAGAGCCAGCCCACCTTCTCGTTGATGAAGCTGAGGATGGCGCTGAACACCCCGCCCGCCTGATCCGGGAAGATCAGGGTGGCCGCGATAAATATCAGGAGAAATCCTGCGGCGTAGAACGTCACCTGGGGATGTATGTCGAATCCCCACCTGACGATGTTCTTGTCACCGGGCTCCCGGTCGGCCACCTCGGGATAGAAATCGATATCAGGGTCGACCTGGAGACCCTCGAAGCGCGCACGATGCCGGATGGCGTCATCGCGCCGGCGCTCCTGGTCCCTCTCCCAGTCCTCGTAGGCCTCCGAGATGCCCGTGAGGTCTAGGTCTTGGTCTTGCCCTTTGCCGTCAGCCATGGTCCCCCCTCCCGTTGCTCATGACCATACGGGCCTCCTTTCAGTCGCCGGCCAGGTCGGCGGCCGCATCTGGCCGTGACCTGTGCACGTTCACTATATGAAGAACCGGCACGCGCGATCGAGGAAAAGCCGATTTTTGTTTCGATGGGGAGTCTCGAGACGTAGCTAGCCTTGGCACAACCACTACCGGAGACCATCGTGCGCCGCACCCTGATCGCCAGTTCGCTGTTGGTTCTGGCACTTCTAGCCATGGGGGCGGTTGGCCCGGTGGCGGGCCAGCAACAGGAGGGTCCGGTCGAACCGAAGACGGTCCGGATGGCCCGGGCGACCTGGGACACTGGCTGGTTCCAGGCCGAGGTGTACCGGCTCCTGCTGATGCGTCTCGGGTATCGCGTGGAAGGCCCGGTCACCATGGAGAACCCCGACTTCTACCGCGCGGTGGCGGCTGGACAGGTCGATCTCTGGGCGAACGGATGGTTCCCGACCCACGACGGTCTCATCGAGCCGGGACTCGTGGAGACCGTCGGGACGCAGGTGGACGCGGGAGCGCTCCAGGGATACTTCATCGATGCGGCCACGGCCGGGGCGCACGGCACAACCAACCTCGGAGACCTGGCCGATCCCGGAGTCGCCGCGCTGTTCGACCGGGACGGTGACGGGCGGGCCGACCTGATCGGTTGCCAGACCGGCTGGACCTGTTCCCACATCATCGAGCACCATCTCGAAGTGTTCGGACTATCCGCCACGGTAGAGCAGGTACAGGGGGACTACTCACCGCTGATAGCGGATACCATCGCCCGGTTCGAGGCCGGGCAGCCGGTCCTGTACTACACGTGGACTCCCAACTGGACCGTGGGCGAGTTGGTGCCCGGTCGTGACGTGGTGTGGCTGGAGACACCGTTCGCCTCCCTCCCTCCCGACCAGGCAGCCTTTCTCGACCGTACGTCGATACCGGGAATACCGGGATGCGCCAACAATCCGTGCCAGGTGGGGTGGCCCCCCAACGACATCCGGGCAGTGGCCAACTCCGGCTTCCTAGAAGCCAACCCGTCGGTTCGCCGGCTTCTCGAACAGGTGGTGATACCCCTTGCGGACATCTCCAGCCAGAACGCGCGTATGGTCCATGACGAGGGTGATCCGGAGGACATCCGGCGACACGCGGAAGAGTGGCTGGTAGCCAATGCGGGCATGGTGTCCAAGTGGCTCGAAACCGCCGACCCGGAGGCCACGCCCCTTGACGCCGGGGACGGTTCGGCAGCCTCGGGCGGGGTGCTCACTGTCGCCGCCCGCATCCTTCCGCCCTTCACCATCTATGAGGAAGGGACCTACAGCGGCTTCGAGGTCGACCTGTTGCGGCTCATCGCCGCCCACCTCGGCATGACGGTCGACGTCTACGCTGTCGACACCGTGGCCAAGCAGGTGGACGACATCCACCGTGGACTTGCCGCCGTGGGGTTGGGGGGCGTGGCGATCACCGGCCATCGGGAGGAAGCCATCGACTTCTCGCTCCCCTTGCTCGACACCGGCCTCACGATCATGACTGCGACGCGCGGATCCGAACCCGTATGGGACCGCATCCTGGTCTTCCTGCATGCCATCTGGGGTTCGGACCTGCCCTGGCTACTCGTGGTGTTCGCCGTCGCCGTCCTGGTCGCCGCGCACGTGATCTGGTGGCTGGAACGGAAGCACAACGCCGACTTCGCGGTGCCCTACCGTCGCGGCATCTGGGACTCGTTCTACTGGTCGGTCGTGACCATGAGCACGGTCGGTTACGGCGACAAGGTGGCCCGTGGAATGTCGGGCAGGGTGTTCGCTCTGATCTGGATCGCCCTGGGAACCCTGGTGTTCGCCAGCTTCACCGCCGCCATCGCCTCGTCGTTGGCGGTGAGCGAACTCCGGGGCGACATCGACGGACCCGCGGACCTCCCGGGCAACCGGGTCGCCACCGTCCAGAATTCGGCCGGACACACCTACTTGACCGGTGTCGGCGTCGGCCCGGTCGCGGTACACGATCTCAACCAGGCCTACGACCTTCTGGCTCAGGGCGAGGTCGACGCGGTCGTGTTCGACGCGCCCGTTCTCCGGTTCCACGTAGCGCGCGAGGGCGAGGGCGAGGTGACCACGGTCGGCCCGCTGTTCGACAAGGTCCAGTACGGGCTGATGGTCAGCGAGGACGACATCGCGCTCCGAGAGAGGATCGATCTGGCCCTGCTGGACCTCATCGAGTCTGGCGCCTACCAGCACATCCACGACCGGTGGTTCGGTGCGCACGGTTGATGGGTTGTCCGGGACCGAAGGGAACGAACCCGTGAACCGCCCCGCCCCGGCCGAGATCCCTGACGCTCCCGGCGCCTACCTGTTCCGTGATCGGCATGGCCGCGTGAACTATGTGGGCAAGGCGAAGTCCCTCCGGAAGCGGGTCTCCACCTACTTCACAGGAGACCTGCCCCCCAGGACCCAGGCCATGGTCGAGGCGTCCGACGGGGTCGAGTGGATCGTGGTTGACAGCGAGGTAGCGGCTCTGTTCCTGGAGTTCTCGCTGATCAAGGAGCACCGGCCCCGCTTCAACATCCGCCTCCGGGACGACAAGAGCTATCCCTACCTGGCCATAACCCGGTCCGACCTCTGGCCGCGGGCCCGGGTGGTAAGGGGCGCGAAGCGCAAGGGTGTCCAGTACTTCGGCCCCTTCGCCCATGCGTACGCCATCCGCAACACCCTGGACCTGCTGCTCAAGTCGCTGCCGATTCGCACCTGCTCCGATGCGGTGTTCCGGCGCCACGAGCTCAAGGGCCGGCCATGCATCGAGTACGAGATCGATCGGTGTTCGGCGCCCTGCGTCGGCTATGTCGATCCGGATACCTACGCCGGGTACGTGAGTGGTCTGGAACAGGTTCTCTCGGGCAGCGCCGACGACCTGATCGAAGGCATCGAAACCCGGATGGTCGAAGCGTCAGAGAAACTGGACTACGAGCGCGCCGCCCGCCTGCGCGACCAGGCTCAGGATGTAAGGCGCGCGGTGGCCCGCCAGGAGGTGGTCACCGACCGGCGGGAGGACTTCGATCTGATCGCCATGGAGGAGACCGACCTAGAGACCTCCGTGCAGGTACTCAAGGTACGCAACGGTCGTATCGTCGGGAGGTTGGGGTCGATCATCGACAAGGTCGAGGACGTCACGCCCTCCCAGGTCACCGCCACGGTCCTCCGGGATCTGTACGACGAGTCCTCTCCGCCGCCCCGCCTCATCCTGGTAGAAGCCCTGCCCCCCGGTGACGAGCCCTGGTCGGATCTCCTGTCCCAGCGACGCGGTGCTCGGGTAACCCTCAGGTCTCCCAAGCGGGGCGCCAAACGCCGGTTGCTGGAGACCACCAAGACCAACGCTTCCGAGGCCCTCCTCCGGCACCGGCTGAGGCGCCAGTCCGACCACAACGCCCGAGCCCGCGATCTGCGCAGCCTCCAGACCGCCCTGGCGCTCCCGGAGCCGCCACTTCGGATCGAGGCCTACGACATCTCCACGATCCAAGGGCGCCATACCGTGGGGTCGATGGTGGTCTTGGAGGACGGGCTTCCCCGCCGGGCCGACTATCGAAGGTTCCGGATCCGGACCGTCACCGGGCAGGACGATCTCTCCTCGATGGAGGAAGTAATCCGCCGACGCTTCACCGCCTATCTCGCCGACCTCGACAAGCCCGTTTCCGAACGGGGCAAGTTCGCCTACCCGCCCTCGCTGGTGCTGATCGACGGGGGACCGGGACAGATCGCCAGGGCGGTCGAGGTCCTCGCCCGGCTCGATCTCGACATACCTGTGGCAGGGCTGGCGAAGCGCATGGAGGAGGTGTACGTTCCGGGCCAGGTGGACCCGATCGTCATCCCTAGGGACCAGCCTGCACTCCACCTCCTCCAACGGGTCCGTGACGAGGCCCATCGTTTCGCCCTCATGTATCACCGCCAACTCCGCGGCAAGCGGATGATCGATTCCATCCTCGACGATGTGGATGGCGTCGGACCGGCTCGTAAGAAAGCCTTGGTCCGGACGTTCGGCTCGGTCAAGAAGATGCGCGAGGCCAGCGTGAGCCAGTTGGCCGAAGTGGTGCCCCTCCGGGTGGCCGAGAACCTCTACGCTACCTTGCATGGCTGAGCCCGACGCCCCGGTATCCCCCACGACGGGCCACGGCTCCCGGTTGCTGATCCTGACAGGTCTATCCGGCGCCGGTCGCTCCACGGGCGCCAAGGTCCTCGAAGATCTGGGCTTCTACGTGATCGACAACCTGCCCCCTTTCCTTCTCCGCCAAGTTGTCGAGCTGAACGACCTGCGGGCGGGCGGCCGGCACCTAGCCGTAGTTCTGGACAGCCGCGGCGGCTTCCCGGTGAGCGAGCTCGAGACCCACATCCAGGAGTTGGAGCGGTCCGGTATCGGCGTGACGCTGGTCTTCCTCGACGCTGATGACGATGTTCTGATCCGCCGCTACGAGGAGCACCGCCGTCCCCACCCTCTCGGATTGCCGACCCTCGCCGACTCGATCTCGGCCGAACGCGAGATGATGGTCGACCTCCGGCTCCGAGCCGACATGTATATCAATACCAGCGAGACCAATGTCCATCAGCTTCGCGAGTGGTTCGGGAGCCACCTCTCGGCGCTGGTGGACGAGCACGCGATGCGCCTGGCGGTGACCTCATTCGGCTTCAAGAACGGCACGCCACGCGACAATGACCTGATGTTCGATGTACGTTTCCTCCCCAATCCTCACTGGGTGCCCGGTCTCCGTCTCCTAACCGGCCGAGATGAGCAGGTGAGGGCCTTCGTGCTCGGCACCGAAGATGCTCGCGGCTTCCTGGAGAGGATCCGTGACCTGCTCTCGTTCCTGATCCCGCGCTACCGGGAGGAGGGCAAGTCCTACGTGAGTATCGGGATCGGCTGTACCGGAGGGCGGCACCGATCCGTGGCCATCGCCGAGGACCTGGGGGAGTGGCTGGCAGACCAGGAGTATCACGCCACCATCCGTCACCGGGATGTCGAGTAGGGACGGGGGCCGGTGGGAAGGCTCTTGACCCTTGCGGATCTTCCGGTTTCCGGGCACCGGGTGCTCCTCCGTTCCGACCTCAATGTTCCCCTGCGAGACGGGAAGGTGGCCGACGACTTTCGCCTCCGAGCGACGCTCCCCGCCATCGAACAGCTCCGTGACGCAGGCGCCGCGGTCATCCTCTGCAGCCATCTCGGACGGCCCCGAGGATGCGTGGTGGACGGGATGCGAATGGCCCCCGTGGCCGGGGCACTGTCCGAGCTGGGTGGATTCGCCGTCGCCCAGGCCTCAGATTCCGTCGGCGCGGACGCGGGACGCCTGGTAGGAGAGGCGCGCCCGGGCGACGTGGTGCTGCTGGAGAACACCCGTTTCCATCCCGGCGAGACCACCAACGACCCCGACTACTCCTCGGAGTTGGCCGAATTGGCCGACTTCTTCGTGCTGGACGCCTTCGGTTCGGCTCACCGGGCCCACGCCTCCACCACCGGAGTGTCCGCTCTGATCAGATCAGCGGCAGGACCCCTGCTCGAACGCGAGCTGGCTGCCTTCCAGACCCTCATGGAGAAGCCGCCCCGCCCGTTCACCGTGGTGCTGGGAGGCGCCAAGGTCTCCGATAAGCTGCCGCTCGTCCGGGCGCTGCTACCCAAGGTCGACGCCTTGCTGATGGGCGGCGGTATGTGCTTCAGCCTTCTGGCCGTGGAAGGCTACGAGGTGGGAAACTCGCTGGTGGAGCCGGACCATTTCGACTCGTTACGGGAACTCTTGAGCACTCCGGCGGCGGACCGCCTGGTGCTGCCCTCCGACATAGTCACCGCTGACCGGTTCGACGAGGACGCCGGCAGCACGGCGGTCGGTGTGAACTCGATCGAAGAGGGTACCTGGGGCCTGGACATCGGCCCCGCCACCGCCGAACAGTTCGCGGAGGTCATCGGCGGATCGGGGTCGGTGTTCTGGAATGGCCCCATGGGCGTGTTCGAGTGGGAGGCGTTCCGGGCCGGAACGGCAACCGTGGCCGCCGCAATGGCCCGGTCGAGCGGGTTTCGAGTAGCCGGCGGGGGCGACTCGGTTGCCGCGTTGAGAATGCTCGGCCGTCAAGACGACCTCGATCATCTGTCGACCGGCGGCGGGGCCGGGCTGGAGCTGCTGGAAGGCAGGATCCTCCCGGGTGTAAAGGGACTGGAGAGATGGGCTCGATAGCGCGCCGGCCGCTCATGGTGGCCAACTGGAAGATGCACGGGACCTTCTTCGAGGCCATGCAGTGGGTTCAGGCGCTGAGCTACCAGCTCGATCCAGCAGATTACGACCGGGTCGATGTCGGGGTTGCGCCGTCCTTCACCTCTCTCCGCTCGGTCCAGACCGTCATCCAGATGGATGACCTGCCGATTCACATCGTGGCGCAGAACGTACATTGGGCGAACAAGGGTGCCTACACCGGTGAAGTGTCGGCCCGCATGCTGGCCAAGCTCGCCGTCAGCTACGTAATCGTCGGCCACTCGGAGCGCCGCCGGGATTTCGGCGAGGACGACCGGATGGTCAACCGGAAGGCTCGGGCAGCGCTGTCGGAGGGAGTCACGCCGATCGTGGCGGTGGGTGAGACCCTGGAGCAACGGGAAGGCGGTCGAGCCGAGCAGACGGTGGGCCGGCAGGTCTCAGGCTCCCTGGCCAGGATGCCGTCCGACCAAGTGGGCCGGCTGGTGGTTGCGTACGAGCCGGTGTGGGCGATCGGCACCGGCCGCCATGCCCGCCCGGCCGTGGCTCAAGAGATGATCTCCTACATCAGGAGCCGCATCCGATCAAAGCACGGGGACGCGGCCGATCAGGTGAGGATCATCTACGGCGGGTCGATCAACCCGGGTAACGTGGCCGCTCTCATGGCCAAGCGGGACATCGACGGCGGCCTGATCGGGGGAGCCTCTCTCGACCCCGGGACGCTGGCGGCCTGCGTGAGGTACTGGACATAAGAGGGGAGGGAGCGGACGCGTATGACCCGACCGAACGAGTTGGTCCTGCTGAGACACGGTGAGAGCACGTGGAACCTGGAGAATCGCTTCTCGGGCTGGACCGACGTGCCGCTCACCGTTAGCGGGGAGGAGGAAGCGACATCCGCCGGCCTGTTGATGGCCGAGGAGGGCCTGGCCTTCGACGTAGTCCACACCTCGTTGCTACGGAGGGCCATCAACACCGCCAACCTCGCCCTGGACCGCATGGATCTCCACTGGTTGCCCGTCAGCCGGAGCTGGCGCCTCAACGAGCGTCACTACGGCGGATTGCAAGGACTGAACAAGAAGGAGACCGCCGCTATGCATGGCGCCGAGCAGGTCTTCCAGTGGCGGCGGAGCTACGCGGTGCCACCCCCGGCCCTGGAGAGCGATGATCCGCGCCATCCCCGCTCCGACCGGAGGTACCGGGACGTGCCGTCAGGTGAGCTCCCCGCCTCCGAGTGCCTGGCGGATGTGGTAGATCGCGCGGTGCCCTACTGGAAGGCGGGGATCATGCCTGACCTCTCCGCAGGACGCCGTGTCCTGGTAGTCGCCCACGGCAACAGCATCCGCGCCCTGCTCAAGTACCTGAAACACATCGGCGACGATGAGATCACCCGCCTCAACATCCCGACCGGTATCCCGCTGGTCGTGGAGTTGGACGACGCCTTCGAGTATGCCGGAGACCGGTACCTGGGCGATCCGGCGGTAGCAGCGGCGGCCGCAGCGGCGGTAGCGGCTCAAGCGGGCTAGTTGCTAGTTGCTAGTTGTTAGTTGTTAGTTGTTAGTAAATATAGTTTAACTCTTACTGATAGCTATAGTAGCCATCGTGGGCAACTATCAGGATTTAGAGGTCTGGCGGAAGTCTCTAGACCTGGCCGAGATGGTCTATCGCCTCTCCGCCAGTTTCCCGTCCTCGGAGAAATACGGCATGACGGTCCAAGTGCGACGGTCTGCCTGCTCGATCGCGGCGAATATCTCCGAGGGGGCGTCGCGCCGGGGTGCCAGGGAGTTCCTCCAGTTTCTGGGGATCGCGAGCGGATCGCTGGCAGAGACAGAGACCTTCCTGATATTGGCAAGCCGTCTGGGCATGGCCAACTGCGAACACATCGATGATGTTCTGGTCTGCGCTGACGAGGTTGGTAAGATGCTGACCGGACTCAAGCGCTCCGTTCGACGCCAACTCGCAACTACCGACTAGCGACTAGGGACTACCTCATGACTATCGCGATCGCCATCATCACCGTCCTCCATCTGATCGTGGCGGTCGCCCTGGTCTTCCTGATCCTGCTTCATGCCGGCAAGGGCGGGCTCGGCGACATGTTCGGCGGGGGGATGCAGGCAGGCGGGATGGGCGGGTCCACGCTCGCCGAACGGAACCTGGACCGCATGACCGTCATCGTGGCGGTGCTGTTCGCGGCCACCACCGTCAGCCTGGCGATCCTTCTCGGCCGCTGAGGTCATGATCCCCAGCCGGCGACCGGGAGCGGGCCGGCGCACGGGCTGATGACCAGATCCCCCGGCGAGGCCGCGGCGTGAACCCCGGACGCCGCTGGGCGCTTCTGATCGGTCTGGTGGCGCTGGTGGGCGTCGCCGCGCTGGTAGCCATCCGATCCGGGGGTCCACCGGGCGGAGACCTCGGGACCCTTGAGGTCGAGGACCCTATCGAAGTGACCACCACCACCGGCCCGACGGCACCCTCCACCGTGGCTTCCGGTGACCAGACGACGGGTGATCCTCCGGCGGATGCGCCCGAGGAGGTCTCCGCAGATACCACCACGGCTCCGGCCGATCCGACCGATGAAACGCCGGTCGCCCTGGCGGCGGACGTGGAAGCCGATCTCCAAGCCCTTCTCGACTCGTTGACCACCGGGCTGGACACGGAGGCCATCGGCCGGCTCGGCCGGTCCGGTGACCTGCGCGTCGCCTGGGTCATCGCTGATCTCATGCGCTTCATCCCTCCTGACGCCTCGGGCCTCCGATTCGCCTTCACCGAACTGACAGGCGTCGACCTCGGCTCGAACCCGTGGCGCGACGCCACCAACCAGCTGATCGCATGGGACACGCCTGCGCCGCCAGGGCTTGCCAAGTGGAAGGGCGGGTTGTACACCCTGGTCGAGTTGGGATGGGCGCCCTTCTTCGCCGACGAGGACTCGCTCATCGATTGGCGTCACGTCACCTGGGGCGGCGTGCTGATCGACGACCGCCCTCTCAACTCGACCCATCTGCCGTGCCCGCGGGGTTGCATCCCGGCGCTCAACGATCCCCTACTGGTGGCCGCCTCCGAGGGTGACTACTACCCCGATGATGCGTACGTCTTCGCGGTGACCGTCAACGGGGAGGCGGTGGCGTTTCCGAAGAACATGATGGAAGTCCATGAAATGGTCAACATCACCATCGGGGGCAGGCGTCTGGGGATTCCGTACTGCACTCTGTGCGGCTCCGCCCAGGCTTACTTCACGGACTTGGTGCCCGACTCGGTCCGCGACCGGCTCGGGGACGCGGGGACGTTCGAGCTCCGCACCTCCGGGCTTCTGTCACGCTCCAACAAGATGATGTACGAGTTCCACACGCGTTCTATGTTCGACACGTTCACCGGCCAAGCAGTGAGCGGTCCGCTTCGCGAGGCCGGCGTATGGCTGCCCCAGACCACGGTCGTGGCCTCGCCGTGGGGCGAGTGGAAGGCGGCCAACCCGAACACTCTCATCGTGGCGGAGGGCGGCGGGCTCGGCCGCTCCTACCCGGACGACCCGCTGAGGGGTCGGGACGACGATGGCCCCATCTTCCCGATAGGGGACTGGGACGACCGCCTGCCGGTCCAGGAGAAGGTGCTGGGCGTGCTCGTCGGGGTGGCAACGGAGCAGATCGCGGTGGCCTTCCCCGTTGTGGATGCCCACGCAACGCTGGACCGCGGAGGGTCAGTCGAGCACGCCGGGATCGTCGTGACGAAGGACGGAGGTGGCCTGCGCGCCCTGAGACCGGACGGAGTCGAGATACCCGCCCATGAGTCCTTCTGGTTCGCGTGGAGCCAGTTCCATCCCGAAACCGAACTCTGGACACCATCCGAGAGGTAAGAATGCGGGCCGGTCCTGGCCACTCCCACTAATCTTCCGCATAAGGTCGGCAGAGGAGGAGAGAATGCCACGGACCGTGCAGGGTGTGGTGTCGAAGGCAGTCGGCGAGCCGGTGACCCTTGAGGAAATCCTCATTCCGGATCCTGGTCCCGGGGAGGCCGTGGTCCGAATCCAGGCGTGTGGGGTATGCCACACCGACCTCCACTACCGCGAGGGCGGCATCACTGACGAATTCCCGTTCTTCCTCGGTCACGAGGCGGCCGGAGTCGTCGAGCAAGTGGGCGCCGGCGTGACCGACCTAGAGCCCGGCGACTTTGTCATCCTGAACTGGCGGGCCGTATGCGGCCAGTGCCGGTCGTGCTTTAGGGGCCGGCCCAACATATGCTTCAGCACTCACAACGCTTCCCAGAAGATGACCCTCGCCGACGGCACCGAGCTATCGGCAGCCCTAGGTATCGGGGCGTTCGCGGAAGCCACCCTCGTGGCGGCCGGCCAGTGCACGAAGGTGAACCCCGCCGCCTCGCCCGTGGCGGCCGGCCTGCTCGGCTGCGGTGTCATGGCCGGTATCGGGGCAGCCATGAACACAGGGGGCGTCGGCCCCGGCGACAGCGTGGCCGTGTTCGGCTGCGGAGGCGTCGGCGACGGCGCCATCGCAGGGGCCAAGCTGGCCGGAGCGACCACCATCATCGGAGTCGACATCGACGACCGCAAGCTTGAATGGGCCAGCGAGTTCGGAGCGACCCACACCATCAACTCCAACGACGAGGATCCGGTCCATGCCATCAAGAAGCTGACCGGTGGTAACGGGGTCGACGTGGCCATCGAGGCGATCGGCCTACCCCATGTCTACCAGCAGGCCTTCAAGGCCCGTGACCTGGCCGGCACCGTGGTGCTGGTGGGGGTGCCGGCCCCCGACATGACCCTGGAACTGCCGTTCCTCGAGGTGTTCGGCCGCGGAGGCGCCCTGAAGTCGAGCTGGTACGGGGACTGCCTCCCTTCCAGGGACTTCCCCATGCTGGTGGACCTGTACCTGCAGGACCGCCTCGACCTGGACCGCTTCGTTTCCGAAACGATCGGCTTGGGAGACGTCGAGGAGGCCTTCCACAAGATGGAGCGCGGGGAGGTACTTCGCTCAGTGGTCGTATTCTGAGGCGGCGATAGACATGCCGCTCGAGCTGGTAATCACTGAAGGACTGTTCATTCTCGATGGGGGCGAGTGGGAGGTCACGAACAACGTCTGGCTGGTCGGAAACGATCGGGAGGTGATGGTGATCGATGCCGGCCACGACCACGCTCCGATTGTGGAGGCAGTGGCGGGCCGGCGGGTGACCTCAATCGCCTCAACCCACGGCCACAACGACCATATCAACTCGGCGGTCGCCCTGCGCGACGAGGTCGATGCTCCCATCTTGCTCCACCCGGACGACCGGATGCTCTGGGACATGGTGTATGCCGATGACGCTCCGGACCGTGACCTGGCGCACGGCGCCACCCTGCGGGCGGCCGGACACGAACTGGCGGTGATCCACACGCCCGGTCATTCACCGGGCTCGTGTTGCTTCTGGGACGCTGGGAGCGGTCTGATGTTCTCCGGCGACACCCTGTTCAACGGGGGACCGGGGGCTACCGGACGGAGCTTCAGCGACCGACCCACCCTGCTTCGGAGCATCCGCGACATGTTGCTGGTCCTGCCGGACGAGACGATCGTGCACACCGGCCACGGCGACAGCACCACCATAGGTTCCGAACGGGCCGGGTTGCTTGACCATATCGCGCGGCTGGAAGTCGACTGAGGCGCGGACCCGCAGTGGGTATAATCGTGCCTCCGCTCGGGTCGGAGTGGCGGAACTGGTAGACGCGCTAGGTTGAGGGCCTAGTGCCCGCAAGGGCGTGGAGGTTCGAGTCCTCTCTCCGACACCGGTCACCCACCCCGGGCCGGACAGTATCCTCCCGGCTGTGTCTCAGGCCGATCTAACCCATGGGGAGCCTGACGGACCGGTGGTCCTAGGAACCCCAACGATCCATCCCGCCTCGTTCGTGGCGCCGAACGTTCAGATCTACGGCGATGCTTTGATAGAAGCCCGCGCCGTCATCATGTTCGGTGTGGTGATCCGCGCCGAGTTGGACCGGGTGGAGGTGGGGGCCGGCTCGAACCTCCAGGACAACGTGGTGATGCACTGCGACCCCGGCTTCCCGTGCGTGGTGGGAAGGAATACCACTGTTGGGCACGCCGCGGTGCTGCATAGCGTGAGGGTCGGCGCCAATTGCCTGGTCGGGATCGGCTCCATGGCGCTAACCGGCTCCGAACTGGGAGAGGGCGCCTGGCTGGCGTCCGGAGCCGTGCTGCCGGAGGGCCGGAGCATCCCGCCCTGGACCCTCGCCATGGGCATCCCGGCCAAGCCGGTACGGCGGCTGACCGAGGACGAGATCGAGCGGCAGAGAGACGGGGTGGCCACCTACCAGCGGTTCCTGGAGGCCTACAAACCCCTGCTGGGATGAAGCCTCTCCTTCCATTGCGGACGGCGCGGCGATCACGTGTGACACGTTCTGTATTTTCGTGAGGAATACCTACCTCCTGTCGCTAGGCTGGAGTTCCCCCGCCGGACCCACATGCAATGAAGCAACCTGAAATCCCCCAATTGATCTCCGAGCTGGTGGAGATGTCCAAGACGTACCTGGCTCAGGAGACGGTCGCTCCCTTGCGCAGGGTGGCGCGTTTCGCGGGGTTCAGCCTGCTGGCCGGGTTGCTGTTTGCCGTGGGATGGCTGTTGCTCTCGATCGCGGGGCTGAGGCTGGTGCTGGACCTGCTTCCCGACAGCGCGCTTTGGAGTGTCCTGGGCTACTTCATCGGTGCGGTCGTCGCCGTGCTGCTGGCCCTGTTCGTCATGTGGCTGGCCAACCGCCCGAGGGAGGCGCTGTGATCACCCGCGACGACATCGAAGCCAAGGCCCACCAGATCGAGGAGGCCGTCGGTGACACCGGTGACTTCGTCCGCTCGGCCGCGATGAGAAACGCGTTGGGTTGGGGAGCTGCGCTTGCGATCGCATTCCTGGTCGGACGGCGGCGCGCCAAGCGCCGGGGCGCCCGGATCGAGATCCACCGCCTCTAGCTACTTCCCGTCCACTCGGAAGGTCACCGGCTCCTCGCCCGGCCGCGAGACTCGCAGGCCCACGGACTGACCGGCCTTCACCCGTGCCGCCGCTACCCGGGAGCCTCCCGGCCTCCAACGCTTGTTGAACCGCGCCACCAGGACAGTCAAGCCGACCAGGATGAGCGGCCACCTTCCTTCCCGAAGGCCCTGGAAGAAGTAATGAGCGCCGCGACGGGCGGAGAAGAACCGGAGCATCACCGAACAGGCTAGTGGTCTGCCTGCGAACCAACCAGGCGTGACCTGGGCAGTCATACCACACCGCCATTCCACAGACAGACCACTCCATATCCCCGGAAACGGCGGCCGCTCTGCTTACCCCCGGCCGGACGGCAACAATCCGGACGATCCGGTCACCCGCCGCGAAGAAAGGGTTGAAAGTGTCACGCGGCCGCTATACGTTGCCCATTGCCAAGCACCTACACCGGCCGCAAGCGTCTCGCCGATCGGAGCGACCGGCCCACAGGGAACATTCAGGCTGACGGGAGCGACCCGCCCATACCTAGCCCCAACCCAGGTATGGTCGAACACGCCCGAGCCAAGGACAGGTGGTGGCGGGGGCAGGGCCCGGTGCGGAGCACCGGTTTGCCGGGCGTCGATTTTCGCGTTTTCCTAGGCCTCTATGGACACTAGATTGGCGGGCGAAGTGTTCGGACCACGGAGACGACACCTCGCCGGAGCACCAGGAGAGGGGCAGATGAGGAACACGCCCACATGGGTGAAGGTGGTGGTCTGGGTCACCGTGGCCGGCATGGTGCTGACCGCAGTGGCCAGCCTGGCCTCGCTCGGAGGGCTCTGACCGTCGTGGCGACGGTAATGCCTTTCAGGGAGGGCGAACCGGCTCTCCTGCTTGACGACAAGGGCCGCAAGTACCTCTTGCAACTTCGCTCCACCGGTACGTTCCAGTACCACCGGGGAAGCCTTGCGCACGCCGACATCATCGGCAGCCCCGAAGGCTCCAGGTTCACATCCTCGAACGGCGCCCCGTTGATCGGTTTGCGTCCGCGCCTGGCCGATTACGTTCTCAAGATGCGGCGCGGGCCGCAGGTTGTGTACCCGAAGGATCTCGGTCCGATCCTTGTGTATGCCGACATCCGCCCCGGCACTACCGTCGTTGAGGCCGGCACGGGCTCGGGGGCTGCCACTCTGGCGCTGGTCCAAGCGGTGGGTCCGACCGGACGGGTGATCTCGTGCGAGCTCCGCGAAGACCATGCCGCCCGCGGGCGGGCCAACATCGAACGCTATTTCGGTTCGATTCCCGACCACCTCGACCTGCGCGTCGGCGATGTCCGCGGGATCGCGGCCGAGGTCTGCCACGACCGCCTCGTCCTCGACCTGGCGGAGCCCTGGCAGGTCATCCCGGCCGCGGCCAAGACGCTCCGACCTGGAGGTCTGGTCGCCGGCTACGTCCCCACGGTTCCGCAGGTCGACAGGTTCCATAGCACGCTGGAATCCAGCCACCGGTTCGTCGACATCGAGACCTTCGAGGTCCTGCTCCGGACCTGGCACGTTGCGGGCCGTTCGGTGCGTCCGGATCACGGAATGGTCGGCCACACGGGATTCGTGACCACCGCGCGATGCGTTCAACCTCCTGAGGAGAAGATGGTTCGCGAAGAGGGCGTCCACTCGTATACTGCCCGCAATGCTGAGGCGGGCGAATGACTGAAAGACAGAAGCCGTACGAGTACGAGCACCGGATCAACGCGCTTCGAAGCACCGTGCACGCTCTGGAAGAAGAGGTTTCGGTCCTGCGCCGTCGCATCCAGGACGCCCCCCGCCGGGTCCGGATGCTGGAGAGCCGTCTCGCCGAAGCTAAGGCCCAGGTCGCCCTGGCCGGTCAGCGCAACGAGAAGTTGTCCGCAGTCCTAGAGGAGGCCAGGGAGCAACTCGCCATGCTCAGGGCCGAGGTGGAGAAGCTGACCACCGCCCCCAATCCGTTCGCTACGGTCCTGGGTGTCAACAGCGACAGTACCGTCGACGTCATCAGCGGCGGGCGGCAGATGCGCGTGAACGCCCAGCCCTCCATCGAGATCAAGGAGCTCCAGCGCGGCCAGCAAGTGCTGGTGAACGACTCGATGAACATCGTCGAGGTGAGGGATTTCGACCGCCAAGGTCAGGTCGTCACCATTAAGGAAATCCTCTCCGACGACCGACTGCTCGTGATGGCCCACGCCGATGAGGAGCGGGTCGTGGAGTTAGCAGGGCCCCTACAGGGCACATTCTTGAGGATCGGAGACCACGTCCGCATCGATCCCCGCCATGGCCTCGCCTATGAAAGGCTGATCCGGCCCGAGGTGGAGGAACTGGTGCTCGAGGAAGTCCCCGACGTCACCTACGAACAGGTGGGTGGCCTTGCGGACCAGATCGAAGCTATCAAGGACGCGGTCGAGCTCCCGTACGTCCACCGTGACCTGTTCGAGGAATACGGGCTGGTGGCGCCGAAGGGCGTTCTCCTCTACGGGCCGCCCGGATGCGGCAAGACACTCATCGCCAAAGCGGTGGCCAACAGCCTGGCTGACGCGGTGGCCCGGAACACCGGCCACGAGGACGCCCGGTCCTACTTCCTCAACATCAAGGGTCCGGAACTCCTCAACAAGTACGTGGGCGAGACGGAGCGGCAGATCCGGCTGATCTTCCAGAGAGCCCGGGAGAAGTCGGACGAAGGCGTCCCGGTGATCGTCTTCTTCGATGAGATGGACTCCCTGTTCCGGACCCGCGGCACCGGTATCTCATCGGATGTCGAGTCCACCATCGTCCCCCAGCTCCTCTCCGAACTCGATGGCGTGGAGATGATCAAGAACGTGATCGTGATCGGCGCCTCCAACCGGGAAGACCTCATCGATCCGGCCATCCTCCGCCCCGGCAGGTTGGATGTGAAGATCAAGATCGCCCGTCCCAATACCGCGGAGGCCCGCCAGATTTTCAAGATCTACCTCAGCCCCGATCTCCCGTTCGCCCCCGGCTCTCTGGAGGAGGCGGGGGGTGATCCGCTTGTCCTGGTGGACCACATGGTTGACCAGGTGGTGGAGAAGATGTACGCCGAGAGCGACGAGAACCGCTTCCTCGAAGTCACCTACGCGAACGGTGACCGGGAAGTCCTCTTCTTCCGCGACTTCGCGTCCGGCGCCATGATCGAGAACATCGTCCGCCGGGCAAAGAAGGCGGCCATCAAGCGGCGGATAGGCGGTGAAGCCGGCGGGATCAGCACCCAGGACCTGCTGGTAGGTATCAAGCAGGAGTTCCGGGAGCACGAGGACTTGCCGAACACCACCAACCCGGATGACTGGGCCAAGATCTCCGGGAAGAAGGGGGAGCGGATCGTCTACGTGCGCACGCTCATCGAGGGAGAGGACGAGTCGAGGACCATCGAGGCCGTCGGCGCAGGTCAGTACCTATAAGCATGGCAACTCCCAAAGTCATCGGGACCGAGACCGAATACGGCATCACCGTTCGTAACCAACCCGACTTCAACCCGACTCTCGCTTCCTCTTTAGTGGTCAACTCCTACCGGGGAGGGCGCGTTCGGGTGCGGTGGTCGTTCGATGAGGAGACCCCCGGCCGGGATGCCCGCGGGGGCGGTCATGAGGACCACGCCATGGCCGAGCCCGACTCCGGTCTGGTCAACGTGGTATTGACCAATGGCGCCCGCTTCTACGTCGATCATGCCCATCCCGAGTACTCCAGCCCCGAGTGCGTCGACCCCCGGCAGGCCGCTCTGTACGACAAGGCAGGGGAGAGGGTGGTGGCCACCGCCGTCGACCAGGCGTATCAGATCCTGAGGCCGGGCGAGTACATGTACGTCCATAAGAACAACAGCGACGGTAAGGGCAACTCCTACGGTTATCACGAGAACTACCTGGTCGACCGGGAGTTGCCGTTTTCCGACCTGATTCGCTATGCGACCACCTGGCTGGTCACCCGCCAGATCTTCACGGGGTCAGGAAAGCTTGGCTCCGAGAACGGCCGCCCGCCGGCGCGGTACCAGATCAGCCAGCGAGCAGACTTCTTCGAGGAGGAGGTAGGCCTGGAGACCACGCTCAAGAGGCCCATCATCAACACCAGGGACGAGCCCCACGGCGACCCCTCCCGGTATCGCCGATTCCACGTCATCATCGGCGACGCCAACATGTCCGAGGTGCAAACGTTCGTGAAGCTCGGGACCACGGCCTTGATCCTCGCCGCCATCGAAGACCAGGCCATTCCGGATGATCTGGCCCTGGCCGACCCGGTCTCGGCGACGTGGCAATTGAGCCACGACCTCTCTCTCAGCCTGCCCATAGCCATGGCCGATGGCTCATCCGCCACTGCTCTCGAGCTCCAGTTCCGTTACCTCGAATGGCTGTCGAAGTACGCTGCCTCCAACCATCCGGAGCCGGTGTGGACGGACGTCATCACCGAGTGGAGTTCCATCCTCAACGACCTGGAGCAGGACGCGATGCTCACGTCGGACCGGCTCGACTGGACTGCCAAGCTACGGATGCTGAGCGCCTTTCGCCGGCGGGACGACCTGGAATGGCACGATCCCAAGCTGGCCATGGCCGCACTCCAGTACCACGACACCGATCCCCGCAAGGGCTTGGCATACCGGCTTGAAGAGCGCGGGCTGCTCCGGCGGATCTTCGACGACGCCGAACTGCGCCGGGCTACCCTGGAACCCCCTGCTGAGACCCGCGCCTACTTCCGGGGACGATGCGTCAAGAAGTATCCGGACTCGCTCGTGGCCGCGAACTGGGACTCGCTGGTGTTCGATGTGGGTGAAGATTCCCTCAAGCGGGTGCCTATGATGGAGCCCCTGCGTGGTAACGAGTCCCTGGTTGGAGACCTGCTCGACACCTCCCTGGACGCGGCCGCGCTTCTGCACGCTCTGGAGGGTGCAGCAAGACACTCTCCGGCACCGAGCCGCTCGGTCGACGAGTGAAGCTCATCGCAACGTTGCCGGGTTGAAACACTAGGAGGAGAAGAGATGGCACAGGAACGAGATCAGATCCGGCGCCGTCCCGGTGAAGTATCCGAGCCGGCTGCGGCATCCCCGCACGTCGCCGCGCAGGGCGGGGTACACAAGATCGACGAACTCCTGGACGAGATAGATTCCGTACTCGAGGAGAACGCCGAGGAGTTCGTGAAGAACTACGTACAAAAGGGCGGCGAGTGACCGGCAGCCTGCTTCCCCTGGGGGAGCCCATGCCCGGCGCCAGCTTCACCGAACTGATCAGGTCGCTCGATCTGGCTCCGGAGTGGACGCTGGGAACGGACGCCGTGCCTCCCAGCTTCCACCCGCCCGACGCCACCACGGTGCTGGCCCTCCGCTACGACGGCGGCGTAGTGATGGTCGGGGATCGCCAGGCAACCGCCGGCTACGACATCGCTCATCGTTACATCCAGAAGGTCTTCGCGGCAGATTCCTATTCGGCGGTTGCCATCTCGGGAACGGCGGGCCTCGGGGTTGAGTTGATCCGCCTTTTCCAGACCGAGTTGGAGCATTACGAGAAGCTAGAGGGCGTGCGGCTCAGCCTGGACGGCAAGGCAACCTACCTAGCCCGGATGGTTCGTTCCCAGCTTCCCATGGCCCTGCAGGGGTTCGTGGTCGTGCCGCTGTTCTGCGGGATCGAACCCGAGAACGGGACCGGACACGTGTTCACCTTCGATGCCGTGGGAGGACGCTACGAGGAGCGGGACTTCGGCGCGGCCGGGTCGGGGAGCCGGGAAGCACGGGCATACCTGAGAACGGTATACAGCCCCGAGTTCGACCGGACCGCGGCCATCGATCACAGCGTCGCCGCCCTCGTGGCGGCTGCCGGCCAGGACCTGGCTACCGGAGGCCCCGACCTGCGTCGCGGCATCTACCCCAATGTGGTCACAGTCACCACCGAAGGCCTTCAGGAGGTTGACCACGCGTCCGTTGTCGCAGCGGCCGAACGAGCATTGGAGGTGGTCCGGTGACCCTTCCGTTCTACGTAGCTCCCGAACAGCTGGTCAAGGACCGAGCCGAGTACGCCCGCAAGGGCATTGCGCGAGGTCGATCGATCGCGGCCCTGGAAGTCAGAGAAGGGGTGCTGCTCCTAGCGGAGAACCCCAGCCGCACTCTCACCAAGACCTCCGAGATATACGACCGTATCGCCTTCGCCGGAGTGGGCAAGTACAACGAGTTCGAATCGTTGCGGGTGGCGGGAATCCGCTATGCCGATGTCAAGGGCTACCAGTACGGGCGCCGTGACGTCACCGCCAAGAGTCTGGCGTCCGCCTTCTCGCAGACACTGGGAAACATCTTCGTTCAGGGCCCCAAGCCCTTCGAGGTGGAGGTGCTTGTGGCGGAAGTCGGTCGGACCGTCGCAGAAGACCGTCTATTCAAGGTGACGTATGACGGCACTCTGTACGACAAGCGCGGTTACACGGCCATCGGTGGGCAAGCTGACGAGTTGTCCGACCGGCTGGGGGAGGACTACGAGGGCACTCCCGGCCTGGCGGAGGCCCTTGCGCTCACCGCCAACGCCTTCCGGGAGGTCGAGGGCCGCGCCATCCACGGCTGGGAGGGCGCTCTCTTGGCGCGCGAGGGTCCGCCACGCCGGTTCCGCCGCCTGACCAAGGAAGAACTCGGCGAGATCGCGACCTCCTGAAACGCATCCTGCTCCGGTGACACCAGCGCCTAGCCTATTGGCCCATGGACCGCCGCATCTTCGGTATCGAGAACGAGTTCGGGATCACCTGCACGCTTCGAGGTCAGCGCCGCCTCAGTCCCGACGAGGTGGCCCGCATCCTGTTCCGCGGGGTCGTGACATGGGGCCGGTCCTCAAACGTATTCCTCGAGAACGGAGCGCGGCTCTATCTGGACGTGGGGAGCCATCCGGAGTACGCCACGCCGGAATGCGACGACCTCCTCGATCTGGTAGCTCACGACAAGGCCGGGGAGCGCGTCCTGGAGGACCTCCAGCGTTCCGCCGAGCTACGCCTCCGTAACGATGGTATCCGGGGAAACATCTTCCTCTACAAGAACAACACCGACTCGGCCGGCAACTCCTACGGATGCCATGAGAACTACCTGGTGCTCCGCAAGGCGGACTTCCAGAAGATGCTGGACATCCTCATACCGTTCCTGGTCAGCCGCCAGATCTTCTCGGGGGCGGGCAAGCTGCTCCAGACCGCCAAGGGGCCGAGCTTCTCGATTTCGCAACGAGCCGACCACATCTGGGAAGGGGTCTCCTCGGCAACGACGCGGTCGCGGCCCATCATCAACACGCGTGATGAGCCCCACGCCGATGCCGAGCGGTTCCGTCGTCTCCATGTGATCGCCGGCGACTCCAACATGAACGAATACGCCACCTACGTCAAGGTCGGCGCCACGGTCGCGCTGCTGGAGATGATCGAGGCCGACGTCATGTTCCGAGACCTGACTCTGGCCAACCCCATCCGCGCCATCCGTGAGATCAGCCAGGACCCGACCTGCCGGCAGCCGGTGCGCCTTGCCAACGGCCGGATGCTGTCGGCCCTCGACATGCAGTGGGAGTACCTGGATCGGATCATCCGGTATGCCCGGAATCCCGGCTTCCCCCCCTCGGTACAGCGAGCCATCGAGATGTGGGAGCATCTGCTCACGGGCCTCGAGAAGGATCCCTTCTCGCTCGAACGCCAGGTCGACTGGGTCACGAAGTACCACCTCATCGAGCGTTACCGGGCCAAGCACGACCTGACGCTCTCCGACGCCCGGGTCCAGCTGCTGGACCTCAGCTATCACGATGTCACGGAGGAGCGCAGCCTCTACTACCTGCTGGCCCGGCGGGGTGTCGTGGAGCGCCTCGTGACCGACGCCGCCATTGCCATCGCCAAGGAAAAGCCTCCCCAGACCACCCGCGCCCGGCTCCGGGGCCGGTTCATCGCGGCCGCCAAGGCACGCAACCGCGACTACACGGTGGACTGGGTCCACCTGAAGCTGAACGACCAGGCCCAGCGGACCGTGCTCTGCAAGGATCCCTTCAAGGCCTTCGACGAGCGGGTGGAACGCCTGATCGCAGGCCTGTGATTAGTTCCTAGTCCATAGTCGCTACTTATGATAAAGTATTAACAACGGCCAACTACCAACCACTGGCCGCCGGGAACGCAGATCGGTACATTTGGCAGCCCATGAGCACTGTCGTCGAGCGCTTGATAAACCTGCTGGCGTACCTCGTCGATTCGTCGCGCCCCGTCACCGCCGATCAGATACGGAACACGGTGGCCGGATACGGGAACCTGTCCGACCAGGCCTTCCACCGCAAGTTCGAGCGGGACAAAGCCAGCCTGCGCGAGTTGGGGATCGAACTCGAGAAGGAGGCCACCGACGCCTGGGAGGTCGAGTGGGGTTACGTGGTTCCCGAAAGCAACTACCGGACCATCGAACCGGGCCTCACCGAAGAGGAACGCACCGCGCTGGCGCTCGCGGTGCATATGGTGCGTTCCGGCGGCTGGCCGTCGGGCGCCAACGGCCTGCTCAAGCTGGGCGGGGCCCGGCTGGCCGACACGGACACGCCGGTAGGCGCCGACCTGGGCCTCGGCAGCGAGTACCTCGGCCTGATCTTCCAGGCGGTGCTGGAGCGCCGCCGGATACGCTTCACCTACCGCGGCCGGCCCCGCACCCTGTGTACCTACGCGATGCGCCACCGGCGCGGCCGCTGGTACTTCGCGGGCGTGGAGCCTGAGCAGGCGGACACGATCCGAACCTACCGGCTCGATAGGACGGAGCGGCTCGAACTGGTGGGAGAACCGGAGGCCTTCCCGCGGCCCGAGGGCTACAGCGCCCGGGACGTCCTGTCGTCCCTGCCCTGGGAACAGCAGGAGCCACAACGAGCCCTGATCGAGTGCGATGCCGATATCGCCTGGTGGGTCGAGAACCGCTTTACCGATGCCAGGGCCGTGGCCTCTACCGAGGCAGGGGGAACGATCCTGGAGGTTCCTTTCGTCAACGACTCGCTGCTCGACATGGTCATACACCTCGACGACGCGGCGGTGATACTCGACCCTCCCGAGCTTCGCGCCGAGATGGTCCGGCGGCTCGAGGCCGGCCGGTGACGGCCACCAGGACTCGGCAGAGGCTGGCCAGGATTCTGGCTCTGGTTCCGTGGACGCTGGCCAACCCCTATCCCACCGTCACCGAGGTCATGGAGCGCTTCGGTTACACGAGCCGCCACCAACTCGCCGATGATCTCAACCTGCTCTTCTGTTGCGGGCTGCCCGGATACGGTCCCGGTGATCTGATGGTGGCTTACATGGATGGGGACGAAGTGGTCCTTGACATGGCCGACTACTTCTCCCGGCCGCTCCGGCTCACGCCGCACGAAGCCCTGGGTCTGCTCAGCGCCGGTCTGGCGGTGGCCGGTACCTCCCAGGGAGACGAGGCGCTCGCAAGGGCGGTGGAGAAGCTGACGAGTGCCCTCTTCCCTGAGGCTGCAACAGTCATCGCGGCCGAGTTGCCTCCCGAACCCAGCCATCTCGACACCTTGCGCCGGGCCGCCCGTGACGGGAACGTGCTGGCCATCACCTACCTGTCCCTGAGCACCAACCGGACCAGCGTCCGGGCTATCGAACCGCTAATGGTCCACGCCTCGATGGGAAACTGGTACCTACTGGCGAATTGCCGCCTGGCCGGTGACCGGCGCCTGTTCCGCGTGGACCGGATCCGATCGGTGGAGGAGTCGGGGGAGGTTTTCGAGCCGCCTGCCAGCCCGCCCGCTCCTACGAATGTCGACTACACGCCGTCCGCTGACGCTATCTACGCCCGGCTCGCCCTTGGGCCCGGCGCCAGGTGGGTGGCCGAGTACTACCCGGTGGAGGTTGTGTCGGACACCGGCGAGGAACTTGAGATCCGCTTCGCCATGTCCGACGCACGGGTCGGCGCCCGCCTGCTTCTCCGGCTCGGCGCCCAGGCGCGCTTGATCGAGGGCCGCGAAGTCCGGGAGGAGACCGAGCGCCTGCGCGCCGCGATCCTGGCCAGATACGGAGTGGCTTCGACCTGACACACCGTCCGGGTGGGTAGGCCTGCGCCGGTAGCATGGGATCGTGTTCGACACGTTCAGTGGTCTCGAGATACTCACCATCGCGGTGGTGGCCTTGGTGGTCTTCGGACCGCACCGCCTGCCAGACATAGCTCGCCTCATCGGAAAGTACGTCCGCGAGCTCCGAGACGCGGTGAGAGACCTTCGCGAGGGGATCGAGCGGGAGGTCGCTCCTTTACGTGAGCCGATGAAGGAAATCCGCCAGGATCTAGCCAAGCCGGTGGGCGAGGTGAAGCGCACGCTGGCCGAGACCGCCGATGCCGCCGGTGCCGCGGAGCGCGATATCAGACAATCTCTGAAGGACACAGACCAGCCGGCCCCGGGCGCCGCCACTCCCGTCCCGGAGGAGCCCGAGGCACGATGGGTGGCTCCGGAGCCCCCGGTGGGTGTGTCGCCGAGCGAGGCGTGGGAGGGCGTGGACGACCCGATGCCCGAGAACGTAGTACCGCCCGAGCCTGCCGGTCCCGCGGCCGGGCACGGACCGGAGGTGCCGGATACGAACCCTCCCGCAGGGGAGGCCGACGAGCCCGGGGATGCTCTTGCCGGCCCTGAGGCCGACGAACCACCGGACAAGGACGAATGACGGAAGGAGCCGATCCCTCCGGCCAGCCGCTGATGGGGCACCTCACGGAGCTCCGGTCACGTCTCGTCAAGACCTTCATCGCGGTCGGAGTCGGCACCGTGGTCGCCTTCTTCTTCCGCAACCAGATGCTCTACCTCCTCCAGAACTCCTACAGCGAGGTGGCAGGGCGGGATCTGGTGGTGACCGGCCCTACCGACCAGTTCTCGATCGCCATGCGTATGGCGCTCTTCGGTGGGACGGTCTTGGCCAGTCCCGTGATCGCCTACCAGGCGTGGTCCTTCATCAACCCCGGTCTCACCCAGAAGGAACGCAAGTGGGCCTTCCCGGTGGTGGCGGCGCTGGTCACCCTGTTCTGCCTCGGCGTCGGATTCGCCTACTGGAGCCTGCCCCGGGCGGTCGCGTTCCTCGTCTCGATCTTCGAGGATCTGGAGAATCTCTGGACGGTCGAGCTCTACACCCGTTTCGTGATCCGCTTCCTACTGCTGTTCGGTATCTCGTTCCAGTTCCCGGTGTTCCTGTACGGCGCGGCCGCGGCCGGGGTGGTGAGTTCCGACAAGTTGGCCGCCGGTCGGCGCTGGGCGGTGCTCATCATCGTCGTGGTCGGGGCCGCGGTGAGCCCTACCGGCGATCCGGTCACGCTGCTGCTGCTCTCGACCCCGCTTTACCTGTTCTACGAGGCCACCATCTGGCTTATCCGCCTGACCCTCAAGAAATGAGGGTTCACGCCTTTTTCAAATCCCTTCCTTTCACGGCGGATCCCTACCAGGTGCTGGCCGCCGAGATGGTGGAAATGGGTCGTTCGGTGGTGGTGACAGCTCCCACCGGCGCCGGTAAGACCCTGATCGCCGAAGCCGCCATCCATCTGAGCCTGGCCAACCGGCGCCGGGTGTTCTACACGACGCCTCTCAAGGCGCTGTCCAACCAGAAGTTCCGGGACTTCGGGGCCATCCATGGAGAGGACCGGGTCGGGTTGCTGACTGGCGACAACACCATCAACCACGATGCTCCGGTCGTGGTGATGACCACAGAGGTGCTGCGCAACATGATCTACGCCGGATCGGATCTCTCCATGGTCGACACAGTGGTCCTCGACGAGGTTCACTACCTCCAGGACCGGTTCCGGGGCGCGGTCTGGGAGGAGGTGATCATCCACGCCCCGCCCCACATCCGGTTGGTTTGCCTATCCGCGACCGTCTCCAACGCGGCTGAGTTCACCGACTGGCTGCGCTCCCGCCGCGGACCGACCGAGCTGGTCATCGAGGAGATCCGTCCGGTTCGCCTCGAACGGTGGTGGTCGGTCTGGGACCGCTTCGAGCGGGAGGTGCACCTCTTGCCGCTCTACATGGAGGCGTCCGGCGGGATGCAACCCAATGCCGCCATTCCCCGCCTCCTGGCCCGGCGAGGTGGTCGTCGCCGTCGATTCTCGACCCCCAAACGGACCTCCGTCGTGGAACATCTAGCCTTTCTCGACCTTCTCCCGGCCATCTACTTCCTCTTCTCGCGAGCCGGGTGCGACGACGCCGCCGACCGAGTGGTAGCCGCGGGGATCCGGCTCACCGACGACGCCGAACGGCATGAAATCCGGCGCCGAGCTGAGGAGGGCACTCGCCACCTCGAATGGTCTGACCTACGGACCCTGGGACACGACCGGTGGCTGGCCACGCTCGAGCAAGGTGTTGCGTCCCACCATGCCGGCCTCGTGCCTGCGTTCAAGGAGGTGGTCGAGCAACTCTTCTGCGATGGGCTGATCAAGGTGGTGTTCGCCACCGAGACCCTGGCCCTGGGTATAAACATGCCCGCCCGGACCGTCGTCCTCGACCGCCTGTCGAGGTTTACGGGCGAGAGCCATGAGATGCTGCTTCCCGGAGAGTTCACCCAACTCACAGGCCGGGCCGGACGCCGGGGTATCGATACGGTGGGCCACGGGGTCGTCTTGCATTCGCCGTTCGTGCCCTTCGATCGGATGGCCTCGATCGCCCGGCTCGGCAGCCACCCCCTACGGTCCAGCTTCCGCCCCACCTACAACATGCTGGTCAATCTGGTGGCCAACTACTCCCGCCCCCGGGCCGAGCGGCTCCTCGCCGCGTCGTTCGCGGAGTTCCAGGACCGGCGGGGAAGCAACCGGCCTCGCGGCAACGGACGTAGGTCACGTCCTCGCCGGAGCACCCTCCTGCAGAGGTACGACCGGGCCCGGCGGCTCCTCGAGCAACGCGGACACATCCGGGATTGGGCGCTCGAACCCGGGGGAGAGGCGCTCCGGGTCGTACACAGCGACCTGGGCCTCCTCCTTGTGGAGGCGATACGCATCGGGATTCTCACCCAGCTGCGCGGGCCGGAACTGGCAGCCCTGGTATCAGCCTTCGCCTACGAGCCGCGACGGGACGCGGACGAGCTGCAAGGATGGCCCACGGAGGCCCTCGAAGATGCTTGGAGCCGGTTGGTCGAACTGGCGGAAGACCTGGCTGGGACCGAGCGGCACCATCGGCTGCCCGTGACCCGTTTTCCCCATCCCGGATTCGTGTGGCTCGCCTACGCCTGGGCGCTCCGGATCGACCTCGAGGACCTCCTCGAAGAGGGATCCCTTGCCGCCGGAGACTTCGTCCGTACCACCCGATCGGTTCTGGACCTCCTACGGCAGGTGGGAGACGCGGCGCGCGTCCTGGGGAATGGCGAACTCGAAAGGACGGCAGGTCGGGCCCGCCGGGCGATCGATCGGGGAATCGTCACCGCAGGTGGCGTCGTATGACCACCTGGCAGGTGCTGGTGAACCCGCATGCGGGCGGGGGCCGGTCGGCCAAGGCCGACACCATGGCCGCTCTCCGGTCCCTCTCCATACCCGCCCATGTCCTGGAGGTGGACGGGCTGGCCCGGCTGAAGGAGGCGGTGAGGGAAGCCGCGGACACCGACCGGCGGCGGTTGGTGGCGGTCGGGGGAGACGGGACTGTCAACGCGGTGCTCAACGAGATCATGGCCCACAGCTGGAAGGCCCCACCGCTCCTGGGCATCCTCCCGACCGGTACCGGCTGTGACCTGCTCCGGACCTTCGGAATCGGCCCGGAGCTCGACCGGGCGGCTGCTCGCCTGGTCGAAGGGGCACCGTATCCGGTTGACGTCGGCCTGGCGATAGGGGAGTGGGGACGGAGGTATTTCCTCAATGTGGCCAGCGCCGGGGCTACGGCCTCGGCCGCCCAGACCGCCCAACGCATACCGGGCCGGCTGGGATCGTTTCGCTACGTGGCGGCGGTCGCCGCCTCGCTGCCCTCCTGGCGCAGGGTCGAGACCCGCGTCGACGTCGGCAGGCGTGAGTTCTCCGGCCCGGCCCTCACCGTCGTGGTGGCCAACGCCCAGTTCTTCGGAGGCGGCTTCAACATCGCGCCCCGAGCCTCCATGGTGGACGGGCTGCTCGACGTGCAGATCATCACCAGCCGCAGGAGGGAGGTGGCCGCGCTGATGCGGAAGGTAAGAGGCGGAGACCACCTCGCCGAACCGGGTGTCCGCCGGTTCGTCGCCCCCGAAGCCCGGATCGAGACCGACGAGCCCTGGCCCGTGGAAGTGGACGGCGAACCCCTCGGCCGAACTCCCCTCGTGGTCCGGCTCCAAGCGGGCTGCCTCAGTCTGATGGTCTGAGACTCGTCCCGAGCCGGGCTACCCGGCGCGATCGGCCCGCCTGCCCCATTTGCTGGTCCGCCACTGGTTCGCAGACCGGGATCGGATGCGTATACTCTCGCCGCGATCAGAAGGGGGAACAGAGGATTGGGCGACACAGATCCGTTCGACCGGGAAGGCGGGAACGACCTGGACAGTGAGGACCCCGGCGGCCGGGCCGCTGCCGAGGACAACGACGACGAGAACGGCGACGGCGCCGTCGAACTCGACGCCCTCGAGGCCGAGGAACTGGAAACCGTGGAGACAACCGAGTCTGCCACGATGCTGGTCGACGAGACCACCGAGATACGGGAGATCCGCAGGTCCGAGATGAACCTCGATACCAAGGCGGAGGAAATGCGGGGCGACGAGTTCGTCTGCCGGTCGTGTTTCCTGCGCTTGAAGAAGGTGCAGCTCGCGGGTGACGCCCTCTGCCGCGACTGCGCCTGAAACACCGGGCCGCCCACAGAGCCCGCTGGTCGAGGAGCATGCTGGCTAAAAGGGGATGGGATAGCCCGTTGTCCCCGGTCCCGGGAGACCTTGGTCACCACACGGGCTGGCTGGACGTTTCTCTGTACGCCTCTCGCTAGCGTCTGTGCTATGGACATCTCGGTCACCGCCCGGCCCGCCGCTGCCGCAGACTTGGTCTTCCTGGTCGATCTCTATCGCAGGCTTGAGGCGGAGATGTCCGCGATCCATCCGATGTGGCCCCGGGCTGACGGCTTGGACGAGCCCGTAGAGGAATCTTTTCTGGACTGGCTCCGCGACTCCGATGCCCGTATCTACCTCGGGGAGATAGACGGCTACCCGCTCGGCTTCATCCTGGGCCGGTCACGGTCGCTGCTGGTTCACGAGGCAGGGGTGCGCGTGGCCGCCATACATATGGTCTTCGTGGACCAGGAGGCCCGCGGGGTCGGGGTGGGTGAAGTGATGCGCGACACGCTTATGGACGATTTCCGTAGCTCCGGCCACCAACTCTTCGACGGCTACGTCCTGCCCGGCCACCGCCTCGCCAAGAACTTCTTCGAATCGGGAGGCTTCGCAGCCCGGTCGATCATCATGCATCACAGTGACCTGGCCGACGGTGGGCGCCGCATCCTTGCCCACTACCCGTCGCCGGCCGAGTCGTGAGCAACCGCCGCTCACCGCTGGTCGGCGTCGGCGTGGTGGTGATCCACCAGGGCCGGATGCTGCTCGTGGAGCGGGGCAGGGGCATCCTGGTCGGCTCGTGGGCCATACCCGGTGGCAAGGTCCGCTACGGCGAACGCCTCACCGACGCTGCGGTCCGCGAGGTAAGAGAGGAAACCGGTCTGGAGGTGACGTTGGGCGACGTGGTATGGACCGGCGAGTCGCTGGGCGCCTCGGATCCCCCCGAGCACCATGTCGTCCTGGTGGACTTCACCGGCAAGGTAGTCGGCGGCGAAATCTGTGCCGGAGACGACGCCGCCGACGTCGCTTTCGTACCGCTGGAGGATCTGAGGTCGTGGCCCCTCACCCCAACCATGTACGACCTGCTGGACCGACTGGGCCTCTGAGCGGGCGTTCGGAGGCCGCTATGTTCTTTGGTTCGTCGCGTTCCGCGACCTGTACCGACCCCATGGCACGGTCCTGAAGCCTGAAGGTGGGGGTTGAACGTGTCACAGGCCCGTCGCATACTGTCCGGTAGTCACAAACACCGCCGGTTGCCAGTGTTCGACGTCGATGGGAACCGGATCCGGGATCAATTCAGGAGCGGAGCCGCTGGGCGATAGCCCGGCGCGCCCGGACCGAAGGAGGTGGTGGCTGGGGGATGGGCCCGCTGGGGAGG
>VXMM01000055.1 GCA_009841105.1 Acidimicrobiia bacterium
TCTCGCGCCTCAGCGAGCGGTTGTCGCAGAGCCGGATGAGCCGGATCGCCAGCAGCCCTCTCTATCAGAGCATGACCATCCGAAACTGGAGGACAACCACCAAGCTGCTGAGTCTCCTCGACCAGCGTGTCGAGAAGGACTAAGGCTGCTCGTTTGACAATCCGGCCCTTGAACCGTGGCCGCATCCGAGATATACCCTGATAGGTGATGGCTGGGGCATCCTTAAACCCTGCGATTTTGCAATGGGGCCGATCTTGAGGCTCCGGATGTGCAGGGAGCGTTCGCGAAGTGGCCCGAAGCGCATCGATGCGACTAGGAGGTTTTAATTGTCCGGCGGACAGACTGCTAGCGCTGACTTCGTGGTCCTCGGGGCCGGTCCCGCGGGGCTCGGGGCCGCTTTCCGGCTCGCCTCGCGGGGATTTCGGGTGGTCGTCCTGGAGCGGCAGGACCGGGTAGGCGGGCTGGCTGGATCGTTCGAGGTCGCCGGCCAGCGGGTCGACCATGGGAGCCATCGCCTACACCCTTCCACGCCATCCGAGATCTTGGGATTGCTGCAGTCCCGGCTCGGCGACGAACTGCAGCAGCGAACCCGGTGCGGCCGCATCCGGATCATGGGACGGTGGCTCCCGTTCCCTCCTGATCCGCTCACGACCGTCCGATCACTGCCACCCGGCTTCCTGGCGAGGGCGGCCTTGAGCGCCGCCACGGCGACCTTGAGGCCGCGGCGCGACCGGTCGTTCGCCGAATACGTCTCGACCGGGCTGGGGCGGGTCATGGGCGAGGCGTTCTACTTCCCCTACGGGCGCAAGATATGGGGTGTCGACCCCGAGCTTCTGAGCGGTGACCAGGCCCGGCGGCGGATCAGCGCCGACACGCCGTGGAAACTGATCCGGAGAGTGACCACCGGGCGCAAGGGCGCCGGACGGTTCTTCTACTACCCAGCCGGGGGGTTCGGCCGGATCCCGGAGACGCTGGCCGAAGCCGCAGAGGAAGCGGGCGCCTACATTCGCCTGTCGACGGCGGTGACAGGAATCGAGTTCGGTGACTCATCCGTGACCGTCACCACGTCAAACGGCGATACGGTGGAGGCCTGGCAGGTCTGGTCGACGATCCCCCTGACCGGCCTTGCCAGGATCGCGGCGCCGATCAGCCGTGACCCTGTCCCCCTGGTCGACCAGCTCGAGTACCGGGCCATGATCCTGGTGTACCTGGCCGTGCCCGCCGATCGCTACACGCCCTTCGACGCCCACTACTTCCCGGAGCCGGACATCCCCATGACCAGGGTCTCGGAACCGAAGAACTACCGCTCCGGGCCTGACCCGCCCGGCATCACCGTGCTGTGCGCGGAGCTGCCCTGCTCGCAGACCGAGCCGGTCTGGGAATGGTCGCCCAAGGACCTGTCCGATCTCGTGGCCGATTCACTGGGCCGCTGCGGGCTGGACCGCCCGCAACCTGTCGAGGTGGCGGTCCGGCGCATCGGTCACGCCTATCCCGTGTACCGGATCGGGCACGAACCGGTCCTCGATTCACTGATCGGGTGGACAGACCGGCGGTCGCGTCTGGTCACGTTCGGGCGCCAGGGGCTGTTCGCCCACGACAACACCCATCATGCCCTGGCGATGGCATGGGCTGCCGCCGACGCCACCGATCCCGACGGGGCCCTCAGAAGGTCCGAGTGGGAAGCTTCGAGGCGGGCATTCGCGAGCCATGTGGTTGAGGACTGACACGGGCGGACGATCGAGTTGGCTGCCTAGTCAGAGCCATCCCCGGCCAGGGCGGGGCGATTCAGCTGGCGGTGGACAGCGGGTACCACTGCGCCGAGGTACCGGCCCAGCCTGACGAATGAGGTTCCGGTGGTCCGGAAGTGATAGCTGATCGGGACCTCGTGGTAGCGATAGCCCTTCGAGATCAGGTCGAGCGTGATCACCTGCGCGTAGTTGAAGTCGTGGATGATCTCTGCATCGGCCGCGGCCGCCGGCGAGAACGCCCGGTAGCCGCTCTGGCCGTCCGTGATCCTCGTGCGGGCCACGAAGGCAAGTAGGCGCGTCAGCACCAGGTTCCCCAGCCGGCGGTGGGGCAGCATGTGTTCTATGTCCCCGGCGAAGCGGGACCCCACCACGTAGTCGGCCCGACCGGCGAGGATCGGTCCGATCAGCCGTCCCATCTCCTCGGGCGCGTACTCGCCGTCGGCATCGCAGAACACCACTGCGGCAGGATCGAGGGCGAGCGCCCGGATCAGGCCGGTCCGGACCGCCGCCCCGAGCCCGCGGTTCACCGCCGTCGAGACGACTGTGGCGCCGGCCTCGCGGGCTCGCTCGGCGGTCGAGTCGGATGATCCGTCGTCGATCACCATCGTCACGACGGGATGGTCCCCGTACCGTTTCGGAACGCGGGCGACCACCGAGCCCACCACCGCCTCCTCGTTGTAGGCCGGCATGAAGAGCACGATCGGACCGTTCCGGGGGCCGACCAGCCCGGTCCGATCCGGTCGCACTTCTATGGGCACGCGAAATCTGCCCAGCAGGCTCGGAGACGGCCGCAACAGCGCCGGTACCCCGACCGCCAGCGAGTACGCCGTCTTGAGAGCATGAGCTGCCAGCGCGGCCGCCAGGGCGACACCGGGGTCGTGGCCCAGAAAGACATAGGCGGCCACAGCCGCCGCCTCGTAGGTACCGAAGCCTCCGGGAGCCACCGCCACCACCTGGGCTGCCACTGAGACGCTGGTCACCAGCACGGCTTCGGCGAGCGACAGTTCCAGACCCGCCGACCTGGCCACGACCAGCACCAGCCCGGACTCGGCCACCCAGGCCACCAGCGTTCCCACCAACTCGACTAATCCCGGCCTACGAACACGGTCGGCGTTGCGCAGTCGCAGGATCCAGATCAATCCGAGGAGCCCGACGATGCATACCACAGCCACCACACCCCCGACGACCGGGGAACCAAGCAGTGCGATATTGCCGGCGCCCAGCACCCAGGCCAGCCCGACCACTGTGAGCAGGTCCGCGGCCCGAAGCGTGACGGTGGACGCGGATGCCTCGGCTGCTGGAATCCGGGCCCGCTTCACCACCGACACCACGCGGAGTGGCTCGCCCAGCCGGAACGGGAGCACGTGATTGCCCAGCAGAGCGGCATGGATGGCGGCCCACGCGTGGCCCAGCGTCAGACCCGGCAGCACACGCTTCCATACCAGTGCCCTGATCAGGAAGGCGCCTGCGAAGGCTCCCAGAGCCAGGATCGTCAGGACCGGTCGGTCGACCAGCTCGCGCAGCGCCCGGGCCAGGGCGACCGTGTCGACAGTACGGGCGATCACCAGGCCTGCCGCCATGGTGACCAGGACCGCCAGGCCCACGCTCAACGACCGGGCCCGGCCCGTGTCCTTCCACGAGGCCGGCCGCATGAAGTGTAAGGGCGACCTTATTTCACGCATTCGGGATACTTTAGAGGAACTGTCTCGACTCATCTACGTCGCTCCACCCCGATGGGCCCCGTCGCGGCGCGTGGCAGATGTCGTTACAAGCAGACCGCTCCCGGATGGGTGATCCATTACTTCGATGGGATAGTCGTACACTTCGCTGAGCAGGGTGGGCTGCAAGACGTCGCCCGGTGGACCAAGGGTGTGGAGCCGCCCTCCAGCCATCATTCCTATACGGTCCGCATAGCGGGCAGCGAGGTTGAGATCGTGCAGGACCGCTATGACCGCGCCGCCCTGGCGGGCTCGGTGCCGGATCAGGTTCATGACCCGGTGTTCGTGCCGTATGTCCAAGGACGCCGTGGGTTCGTCGAGTATCAACACGGGGGTGTCCTGCGCGAGGATCCTCGCGATCATGACTAGCGCCTGCTCGCCCACCGAGAGGGTCGGGAAGGACATATCGGCGAGGGATGCCACGCCCGTTGCCGACATCGCGCTCTCCACCGCTTCCACATCACTCCGGCGCGAGATCCGGCGACCGCCGGCGTGGGCGAAGCGACCCAACTCGACCACCTGGCGCACCGAGAAGGCGAACTCGAGCCGGTTTTTTTGGGGCAGCACCGACCTGATGCGAGCCAGACGAGCGGGTTTGAGCTGTTCGATCGGGCATCCCTGTACGAGAATGCTGCCCCTCGTAGGTCGGATGTCGCCCGCCAGGATGCCTAGCAGCGTCGATTTGCCGGCCCCGTTCGGCCCCACCAGCGCGGTCAGCATCCCCGTCTCCAATTGCAGGTTGATCCCGTCGAGGATGGCGCGTCCGCCCGCCTCGTGGACAATCCCCATCGCTACGACGGGTGTCATACCCATCCGCCCTGAGCGCGCCGGGTGCGGTGAAGCAGCCAAAGAAAGAGGGGTCCTCCTGCGAGGGAGGTGAGGACTCCCAGTGGAATCTCGGAAGGGGCGACAGCAGTACGTGATACGAGGTCGGCCGCCAGGAGCAGGACTGCTCCGGCGAGCATCGCTCCGGGAAGCAGGACCCGGTTGTCCGGTCCGATGATCATCCGCACCGTGTGCGGCGCCAGGACTCCCACGAAGCCGATCACGCCGGCCGCGGCCACGGAGGCGCCGGTCATCAGCGCAGCGGCTGCCACTACCTCGACGCGCAATCGCCGGACGTCCACACCCGAATGGCGGGCTTCCTCGTCGCCGAGCGCCAGAACGTTGAGTTGACGACCCCGCCAGGCCAGCAGGACCACCCCGGGGAGCACTAGCACCAGTGTCACCGAAACCGTCTGCCAGGTCGCCCCGCCCAGGGTTCCCAGACTCCAGAAGGAGAACGATCGCATCTGCCCGCCCTCGGCTACGTTGACGAGAAGCCCCACCGCCGCGGCGGCTATCGCGTTGATGGCGACCCCGGCGAGTATCAGGGTGACCACTTCGACGCGAGGTCCTCTACGAGCGACGCGGTAAGCCAGGAAGGTGGCGAGGAGTGCTGTGACCGATGCAGCAGCGGCCGGGGCGAAGCTGCCGGTTGCCCGGGCTCCGAGTGCCAGCGCCGCCGCAGCACCCACCGCCGCTCCCCAAGAGGTACCCACCACCTGCGACTCGGCCAGCGGGTTGCGGAACACGGCTTGCAACCCAACTCCGGCCGCTGCCAGGGCGCCGGCGGCCAGCAACCCGAGGACGATGCGCGGAAGCCTGATCGACCAGAGCACCGACTCCTGGACACCTATCGCTCCCGACCCGACCTCCAGACCGACCCGTTCGGCCAGCAGCGACACCACGGTGGCGGGCGGGATGGTGACCGCTCCCATCCCCGTATTGAGAACCAGCATCGCCACGACCATCAACGACAGACCGGTGAACGTCATGATTCTGCGGGTTCGGAGGGATTCCACTGCTAAAGGCCTTCGTAGAGACTCGCTATCAGGCTCCTCAGGACCGTTCCCACCCTGGGCGTGAGGCCCAGGAATCCCAGGTCGTCGAAGGTCAGGACCCTCCGCTCTCTCCCCGCCGCGGTCTGCGCGACTCCCGGGATGGCGAGGAGGCCCTCCAGCCCTCCGACCGACTCCAGGCCGTCCTCGGTGAGGATCAGCCAGTCAGGGTTGGCGGCGGCGAGGCCCTCGGCGGTCAACGGGGCGAAGTCCGTTACTCCTGCTTCGGCGCCGGCATCCACACCGCCGGCGGCTGTGATCAGACTCTCCGAGACGGTCTCCCGGCCAGCGAGGAACAGTATCCCGAGCCCTCGGGCGTAGATGAAGGCGATCCGCGGCATCGGCGTCCGATCCGGGATCAGCTCCCGGGCGCCGGCGATCTCGGCCCCGATCTGCTCGGCGAGTTCGGCGGCCCGGTCCCGGGCGCCCAACACCGCTCCGACCATGACGACCTTGCGAGCGGCGCCGTCGATCGAGGTCTCGTCGGCGAGGATGACCACCGGCACGCCGGCGTCTCTGACCTGCTCGAGCACTTGAGGCGGCCCGGCCTGCTCGTTGCCTATGACCAGAGTGGGGTCCAGGGACAGGATGCCTTCGGCGTTGAGCGCTCGCTGGTAACCCACCTTCGGGAGGTCGATGGTCTCCGGAGGGAACGTGGCGCTCAGATCGTTTCCGACCACCGCCTCGCCGTAGCCCAAGACGTACACGATCTCGTTGAGATCGCCGTTGAGGGTGACGATCCGGCTCGTGTCGGAGATGGTCGTCTCGATCCCGTCGGCCCCGACGAAGGTCCATGATGTGGGATGCGCACTCGTCGCCGGAGTGGTGGATGTGGCCGGAGATGTCGAGGAACTCGATGGCGGAGCAACGGATGTCGGTGAGGAGGAATTAGCCTGGGCAGCAGTAGTCGGGACAGAAGCCTGAGCCGCTGCCTCGGTGGTCTCATTTGTCGGGGTAGGCGCTGGGGGCGCTGGACTGCAGGAGGTGAAAAGCAGCGCTGCTACCAGCGCCCACCCGACGATTTGGATCAACTGCTAGGGCACGAGACCCGTGCGGAAGCCATGAACCCGCAGAATCTGTCGCGGGACACCATCCATACCCCGTCGACCTTCACTGCGTCCCCGGCCAGGTCGGAGTAGGTCACGCTCCCGCCGAATAGGACGTTGTAGGTAACCTCGGCACGGTCCCCGTCGATGACGACGGCTACGGGTTCGAGCGAGATGCCGCCAAAGCTCTCGGCCGCCGCCGCGTACTCCGTGTGGGTATCACGAAGGCTCTCGGCATCCTCGAGGTACGGGATCTTGTCGTCGAATTGAACCGTGCTGTCGAACACGGCCCGGTAGGCCGCGACCACGGCGTCTACATCGGGATCCTCTCCTTCGACGATGCCGGCCGGCGCGGCCACGAACAGGTCGTCCTCGTTCAGCGTGCCGATGTCACCGGGACTGATGCCCAGGCCGGCGTAGACGGATGGGAGGGCGCCCATCACCATGGCAGCGGTTCCGGGTTGCGGGTCGCCCATGGACAGGTCGAGCCGGGAAGCCACCGCTGCTGCGACCTGGTGGTTGACGCCGGCCACCAACGGCTCGATCACCCGGTAGAACGCCCACCCTTCCGCTTGCGAGACCCGGGCCGAGCCGGTGTCTCCCTTGGCCAGAGCGCTGTCGACCTTGTTGGCGTAGCGGATCGTCGCCTGCAGGTAGGTGATGGTCATCTGGCGGACGATCTCCTCCGACGCGGCGCGGGCTGCCGCCGCATCGCCCGCTGCCAACGCTTCGACGCCGGTGGTGAATGCCATCGCCAGCGCGTCGTTGACCGCGCTTCCGGTGCCGAAGTTGTCGCCGCGTTTGTCCGCGGTCGCGAACGGGCCGCAACCGGGAGCGTCGCCGTGGTAGAAGGCCCATCCCTCATCCCAGTTGTGGGGAGCGCCCGAATCAATGTCGAAGTTGCCGTCGGCGGCATTGTTCAGGGCAACGACCAGTTCGTGGATGGCATAGGCGATCATGATCTGATTCTGGATACCCTTCTGGATGCCTTGACGGCGTACGAGATCGGGCTCGCCGGCAAAGGCTCCGGTCCCCTCGATGGCGCTCATCGCGAAGGTGTCCAGCCAGGTGGGATCGCCGTAGTAGGAGACGTAGTCGTTCCAGATCGCCTCGTCCCGTTCGGTTCGGGCAAAACCAGCGATGGTGCGGATCGAGCCGTCTCCCTTCACCGAGTTGCCGCCCTCTTCGTATATCTGCTTTACCGAGGCGTAGTCGATCGGCTCATCCTTGGGCAGCAGCGCGTTGATGTCGCAAATGTCCAGGACCACCTTGGCGTGCGACGCCACGTCCGATAGTGGCATGTAGGCGCCCATCGACCCTGACGGACCGGCGGATGCCGTGCCGGTTGGGGATCCGGAGGGCGATCCGGTCGCCGACCCGGAAGCGGAGCCCGTATGAGTATGAGTCCCAGAAGCAGAACCCGTATGAGTCCCAGAAGCGGAACCCGTATGAGTATGAGTCCCAGAAGTGGAACCCTTATGAGTATGAGTCCCGGAAGCAGAACCCGTATGAGTCCCGGAGGCTGATCCGGTCCCGGACGCGGAGATACTCACGGACCCGCCCGGGTCGTCGATGTTCCGTACTTCGCCGCCGTCATCCGTTCCGCACGCTCCAAGCAGCATCACAGTTGCCACAAGCGCCGCGGGCACCTTCCTGGGGTTCATCGCTGTTGCTCCTTCCACCTCCCCGCAGCCAGGACCGAACACCTGAACAACGGGAGTATTGGTACCCTGAGAGTATCTATAAGGGTGACCTTACAGCTAGAGGTTGTCGACTGCGAGTCGCATCGTGGGTTGCAAGGGACCCTGGCTGTGGCCGGGATCGGAGGACGGCACTCCCCCGGCCCTCGTGCCGTTCCTTCAGGGTTCAGGAGAAGAGGCCGTCGCCGAGGAAGCGGCCCTCCTCTGGGACCCCCGGGAGCGCGAAGAAAAAGCCCCCACCCTCCGGGAGGATGTACTCCTCTAACGGTTCGCCCGTCAGACGATCCTGAACCGCCAGGAATCCCTTGCTCATGTTCCGCTGGTAGGAGACAAATGCCAGACCCATGTCCAACCGCCCGGCCGCATCGAACCCCCTGGTGTACGAGAAGCCGCGCCGGAACAGCAGGTTCTCCTCGCTCTCGGGCGTGCGGGGATTGGCAAGTCGGATGTGAGCGTCGAGAGGCGTACGGTCGCCGTCAGGGTCGTCGTCGAATACGGGGACATCTGATTCCTTTTCCATCCCGAGGGGAGCACCCGACGCCTTGTGGCGACCCATGATCGCCTCCTGCTCGGCCAGAGGCATACGATCCCAGAACTCGACGAACATCCGTATCACCCGCACGGCCTGGTAGGTGCCGTCGGCCGTGTGCGGATAGCCGGCCTATCTGGAACTGGAGATCGCGCTCGATCGCTTGACCGGATCTGAAACCTAGTATTAGGGTACCCGAACTTGCTATATCTGGTCAACTTTACATGATCGGTGTGGCAGCGCTACGATCTGTGACCTGTGAAGGCTCTCGTCACCGGCTCCGCCGGGTTCATTGGCTCTAATCTCGTCCGGCGCCTCGCGGCGCGTGGTGACGAGGTGGTGGGTATCGACCGCCTCCGCACGCGCGGGACGGCCGGTCTGCATGTCACCATGGACCTGGCCGAACGGACCAACCTGGCGGAGATCGCCCGCTGGACCGCCTGGGCGGACGTCGTCTTCCATCTCGCGGCCCGACCCGGAATCCGATCCAACTCCCCCCGGATTGATCTCCGCCGCCATCGGGACATCATCGTGGCAACCGAACACGTCATGGCGGTAACGCCGGGCAGCACTCACGTGATCCTTGCCTCATCATCCTCCGTGTACGGGGAAGCGGCTCGGCGGAATAACTCGTATCGGCCCAGCCACGAGACCGACCGCCCGCGGCCGGTAAGCCGGTACGGGCGTTACAAGCATCGGATGGAGCAGCTGGGTCGGCAGTATCGACGTTTCGGCGACGGCCTCGCGATCGCCCGACCCTTCACCGTGATCGGGGAGGGGCAGCGTTCCGACATGGCCATGTCGATCTGGATCGACGCCGCCCGGCGCGGCGAGCCCGTCACGGTGTTCGGCAGCCTCGACCGAGCCCGGGACGTGACCGATGTCGACAGGGTGGTGGACGGCTTGGTGGCGATTGCCGACCGGCGGCATTGCGGCTTCGTCAACCTCGGCCCCGGGAGACCGAGGACCTTGGGCGAGATGGTGGAAGCGGTTTTCCACGCCACCGGGTTGGAAACCCCGATCCGGGTCGTGCCGGCCAGTCCCGAGGAGGTGAGGGCCACCTGTGCCGATCCCGCCCGTGCCCTTCGAGACCTGGGAGTCGATCTGACAACCGACCTCCTACAAGCTACGAGACGTCAGGTCGCGGCTCGGCATGGAATCCCCTTGGGCGCCGCATCACCCTGACATACAGATGAGGAAGGAGTTCAGCATGAAGAGATCGGCGATGCTGGTCCTGCTGGTCGTTCTCGGGCTGGCAGCAGGTTCATGCGGAGGCTCGGATGACGTCATCACGGTCTACTCGGGCCGAACCTCCAACCTGATCGGACCGCTCCTTGAGGACTTCGCCGATAGCACGGGCATCGACATCGAGGTCCGTTACGGGCAGTCGGCCGACCTCGCCCTTCTCATCGACCAGGAAGGCGACCGCAGCCCGGCGGACATCTTCATCTCGCAGAGTCCCGGCGCGGTGGGGTTCCTGGCCGGCAAGGGCAAGCTCCGACCCATCGGCGACGAGGTCCTCGGATTGGTCCCCAGGGAGTTTCGCAACGCCGCCGGGCTCTGGATCGGCATCTCGGGCCGGGTGCGGGTGATCGTGTACAACCGAGACCTCGTGGACCCTTCCGAGCTGCCCGCATCCGTCTTCGAACTGACCGAAGAGCGGTTCCGCGACCGGGTCGCGGTGGCGCCGGCTAACGGTTCCTTCCAGGACTTCGTCACCGCGATGAGGGAGACCCACGGCGACGACACAACCCTTGCCTGGCTTGAGGGACTGGTGGCCAATGACGCACGCACCTACGCCAACAACACCTCCATCGTCCAGGCCGTGGGTCGCGGCGACGTACCGATGGGCCTGGTCAACCACTATTACAACTTCCGCGCCAAGGCCGAGGATCCCGGTGTCGCCTCGGAGAACTACTACTTTCCCGACCGCAACATCGGTTCTCTGATGATCGTGACAGCGATCGGGGTACTCTCCACCAGCGATGTCCCCGAACTGGCCGATCAGCTAGTCGAGTACATGCTCGGTGAGGAGGCGCAGCGCTTCTACAGCGAGAAGACTTTCGAGTACCCCTTGGCGGCGGGCGTGGCACCGTCCTCGGTGTTGCCGGCCCTATCGAGCATCGGTGTCGCCACCTACGATTTTGATCGGCTCGGCGGCGGGCTGGAGCGGACCAAGGAACTGATCGATGAAAGCGGGCTCGAGCACTCCTGATTCAACGCCTGTACGCATAGCCCGACGTCAGGCCCACCATCCCAGGCACCGGTTGGTGGTGGCTCTACTGGGTCTGCTCTTCCTCTTCCCTATGGGCTACCTGGCGTGGGGAACGCTCAGTCTCGGAGGGGACTTCTGGGCAACGGTGGCCAGCGAGCGGACTCTGCGGCCACTAGGAAACTCGCTATTGATCGCCACCGCCACGGCGATAGCGTGCATGTTCCTCGGAACCGGCCTTGCCTGGCTCGTGGCCCGGACCGACCTGGTTGCCAGGCGGTTGTGGCGGGTGGTGCTGCCGTTGCCTCTGGTCATACCCTCGTTCGTGGGCGCCACCGCCCTGCTATCGGCCTTCGGTCGGGGCGGACTGGTGCCTTTCCTCCCCAGGATCGAAGGGTTCTGGGGAGCATTCATCGTCCTGACAGCCCTCAGCTATCCCTACGTCTACCTCCCCGTTCTGGCAAGGCTCTCCACCACGATCCCGACGCTTGAAGAGGCCTCACGGCTCTTGGGCAGCCACCCGGTACGCACCATGACCCGCGTGGTCCTACCGAACATACGTGACACGATTTTCGCCGGAACGCTACTGGTATTTCTCTATGGCCTGAGCGACTTCGGCGGGGTGGCGCTCATGCGATACGACACGATTACCCGAGCCATCTACTCGTCCCGGCTGTTCGACCGAGCGACCTCGCTCACGCTCGGCTTGGTGCTGGCCGTCCTGGCGCTCGCGGTGGCAGCGATCGAGCGAAGTGCCACACCGCGCCGCAGACTCGGTAGGGGAGTCGGCAGGGAGCAGGTTCGGTACCGGCTGCGTAGGTTCGCAGCGCCGGCGGTAGCTCTGGCATCCGGAGTAGTCGGTGTGGCCCTGGTGGCCCCTGTCGGAGTTTTCGCGCTCTGGGTGGTCCGGGGCTCAACCACCGTAGGGGTTGGATACTCGGGTGTCGGCGACGGTCTGGGTTTCCTGCTCCGACCCATCCTCAACTCGGCCGTCGCGTCGGTCGTAGCCGGTTTGTGCGCAGTGGCCGTCACGCTGCCCGTGGCGTACTCCGCCGCCAGGCGGCGGAACTGGTTGTCGAATGCAGCTTCCGCGTCGGTGACATCCGTGTTCGCCCTACCCGGGCTGGTCGTGGCGCTGGCAGTGGTCTTCTGGGCGATCCAGGCACCCGGCCCGTTGGCGGCTGTCTACCAGACCTTCCCCCTCCTGGTACTGGCTTACGTACTCCACTTCGGCGCCCAGTCGATGAGAGCCTCCCAGGCGGCAATCTCCGACGTGCCTCCGCACTACGAAGACGCTGCCCGCACCCTGGGAGTAGACGCCCGCCGCCGGTTCCTCACCATCGATCTCCCGCTGGTCATGCCGGGCCTGATTACCGGAGGGGGCTTGGTCCTTCTGTCAACCCTCAAGGAATTGCCGGCCACCCTGCTTCTCGCCCCGATCGGATTCGAGACGCTGGCCACGAGGATATGGAACGCAGCCGAGGACGGGTTCTTCGCCGAGGTGGGAATCACTTCGCTGGTCCTCATCCTGCTGTCGGGCATCCTCACGTGGATGTTCGTGCTTCGTCGAGAGCTGCGGGTGTGACGACCGGCCTCAAGGGCAAGGCGGCCCTCGTGGGTCTCGGCGTCTTCATCGTGACCCTGCTGGGGATTCCGGCCCGAGCGACCTATGGGGCGCAGGTCTCGGCGGACGAACCCCAATACCTGCTCACAGCTCTCTCGATCGCCCAGGACGGGGATCTGGACATCGCCAACCAGCGTTACTCGGGGGCCTACCGTGACTTCCACGAGGTGCTGCTGCCGATCCAGACCGAACTCCAGCCGGACGGATCGCGGATCAGCCCCCACAACCCGCTGCTCCCTCTCTACCTGGCCGTTCCGATGCGTATAGGAGGATGGGTGGGGGCCAAGATGGCCCTCGCCGCCCTTGCCGGCGCCCTGGCAGGCCTCCTGGTCTGGCTGGGGGTGGCGCGTTTCAATGTCCCGTTCGGCGTGGCGGCGGGGGTGGCGACCGTGGTGTCCATCTCTCCCCCGCTGGCCATGTACGCGACCCAGGTCTATCCGGAGATCGCCGCGGCTCTGATGGTGACGGTTGCCATCGCCGCACTGACAGGGAGACCCGTATGGCCCACAGCCGCGGCGCTCGCAGCCGCGGTCGTAGCCTTGCCCTGGCTCGCCACCAAGTACGTCCCGATCGCCGCGGTTCTGGCGGTGGCCGGCGCCTGGAAGGTGAGGTACCGGCCGCCGCTGATGGCCGGATTGCTGGCCACGCTGGCGGGCGCAGGCGCCGCCTACCTGCTGTTCAACCAGGCCGTATACGGAGGACTGACCCCGTACGCGGCCGGCGACTTCTTCGTCGGTGGGGAGTTCACCGCAGTGGGTCCGGCGCCCAACTTTGCGGCCCGCACCCAACGAATCCTCGGGCTCTGGGTGGATCGCGGGTTCGGAATAATCGCATGGCAACCCGCCTACTTGTTCGCTGTTCCTGCGATCGCCTGGGCCGCCAGGGTCCGCCCTCCACACGGCAGGCTCCTGCTGAGCCTGGCCGCGGTCGGCTGGCTGGTGGCGACGTTCGTGGCGCAGACCATGCACGGCTGGTGGTGGCCCGGCCGCCAAGTGGTGGTGATCCTCCCGGCCCTCGTGCTGCTGCTGATGCAGTGGATCGGACGTGCGCCCCACCTCCGCAAACCGTTCTTGGCAATCGGGATCACCGGCATCGTGGCGTACCTGGTGCTGGCGGTCGAGGCGACCGTGGGACGGGCCACTCTCATCTTCGACTTCGCCTCGACATCCAACCCCCTGTACCAAGCATGGAGCAGGGCCCTCCCCGACTACCTAGCCCCCACAACCCTCACCTGGGTCCTGCACGGTGTCTGGCTTGCCGTCTTCGCAGGGTTGTCTGCATACGGATGGCAGAGCAATCCTGACAGGGTCCGCAGTCGGTAGTCGGGTCCGTGCCGTACCACCTGCCGCAAGCCCACCTTGACACGGTCTCGCACGAGTGCGAGGATTCTGGGCCAACGCGCTTATCAAGAGTGGTGGAGGGACAGGCCCTGTGAAGCCACGGCAACCGATCCGTTCGGTGCCAATGCCTGATCGATGAGACAGCCTGCGGCGGAACTCCGCTGTCGGCGCTCACTGCGGAGCGCGTAACGACAAAGGAGAACTGCTGACCATGTCCCTTCACGGAACCCTCTTCGGCCTGACGCCAACCCGCGCCCTCACTGATTGCGTCATGCGCGCGTGTTCGTGCTCTCGGGTGAGTAGCCCGGGACAGCTCGGCCTGTCCTGCTGATCGCCAACACCCGAGAGCAAACAGCCGGCGTCACGAATCCGCCCATCCAGAGTCGCAAAACGCGCACCCGGACGGGTACGACAACGAAAGAGGTCACCGATGACTACCACAACCGAACAGCAACTCAACGACGTAGACCTACAGGCGGTCGGCGCCCTCGTCGCCGCCGTTGCGGAGGACCCGGAGCAGGGCCAGACCGAATGGCAGGCCACCGTGGAGTGGACGGGCGCTTTCCGCTCCGAGGTCTCGATCCGGGACTTCGACCCGATCCCCTCCGACGAGCCGGCTGGCCTCGGCGGCACCGACACCGCCCCCAATCCGGCGGAGCAGGTGCTCGGAGCGCTCGGCAACTGCTTGGCGGTCGGATACGCCGCCAACGCCACGGCGGCCGGAGTCGAGATCAACGATCTCAAGATCGAAGTCAGCGGCGATCTGGACCTGCATACCTTCCTGGGCCTGAAGCCCGGCCACGCCGGCTACGGCGGCCTGTCGGTGAAGGTCCACCTGGACTCCGACGCCACGGACGAGCAACTTGCCGCCCTCCACGACAAGGTCGTCAACAGCTCTCCCGTCGGGCACACGCTCAGCAACCCGGTACCGCTGAACGTAGAACTGGCCTGATCGACTGATCGTCGCGGCGGACCCGCTCCGGCTTCCCGGGCTTCCTGGCAGGTTGTGAACTGCCGGATCCGGAGCGGGTCCCTGCGCCGATCGGCGGCTGGCTGGGCAGCGTCTTCTAGCGTGACGCCTCAGCCTCGAAACGCGGGGGCGGCTGGATAATCCTCGGGTTTCCCCGTATCTCCGGGCTGGATCACGAAGTCGCGCCGGTCGCGGTAGAGGCGGGCACGGTTCAGCACGTAGTTGACTCCCGGCTGGATAGCGTCCCAGTGGGTCATCAGCCAGTACTTGTGGTCACCGATGAACAGGTATGTGTTCTTCATGCGGAAGAAGCGGCAGGCCACACCCTCCCCCGCCCGGAACCGCTCGCGGACGGCCTCCAGTAGCTCCTGCTGCCCGTCCTTCTCGGACAATACGTACTCGTGAGGCCAGGTCTCCCGGTAGGTAACCGCCTCCCTCCAGGGCGCACGGGAGATGAGTTCGGTCAGCCGGGCAACCTTCATCCTGGGCCATCCCCTACTGCCGTTCCCCCGTCGGTTGCTCTTTCCAACCCGCGCCGGAAGGCATTGGCGGTCCGGCGGTCGTAGCCCACCAACCGGATCTCTCCCAGGACGCCAGGATGTTCCCGCACCCATCGGACGCATTCGGAGGCGATCACTTCGGTGGCGGGTTCCAGCGGATAGCCGAACACACCCGTGGAGATGGCCGGCATGGCCACAGTTCCGGCCTCGACCCGGGCCGAGGCGTCCAAGGCAGCCCGTACTGCCGCCCGCAGCTTGGCCGGATTGTCCTGGCCCTCCCGGTACCGGGGTCCGACGACATGGACAACCCAGGCGGCTTGTAGCCGACCCCCGACCGTGACCGCCGCCTCGCCCGTCCGGACCGGGCCGTGCTCGGAAACCCATCGATCGGAGTCCGCCACGAACTCCTCACCGCCTGCCGCAGCCAGGGCGGCGGCCAGCCCGCCTCCGTGGCGGAGATACTCGTTGGCGGCGTTGACGACCACATCGACGCATGCCGCCGTGAGGTCCCCCTGGACCACCGTCACCGTCTGCCCCTTCAACTCCCTTCCTCCTCCACGTGTCCAACTCCTCGAAGTGATACCACTGCGATCGACCATACCGACACTGCGAGACACATTCCCGGCGCCGCCGGTCGCCCATGCAGACTGTCGGGACCCGTGTCTCCGGGTGGGGTAGTGTGACGGTCTTCATCGGTGCGCAAAGGCAGGGAGTCGGTGAGTCCGGATGCCGAGACGGCTTAAGTACTGGGGATGGGGTTACGAAGAGGAAGGGCTCTCGGCGTCCGATCGGGACGCGCTGCTCACCACCCTCGCCGTCGAGTATGGCATAGTCCCATCCGGAACGGGAGCGGCGCCGCCGCTCGGCGACATTGCGCTCCCCCCGCCCCGTCTGGCGCCGCCGCCCGCGCTCGCTCCCCTATGCACGCAGGAACCGTACGAGCGGGTGCTGCATAGCTTCGGACAATCCCAGCCCGACTCGATCCGGATCTTCGCTCGGGACTTCGCCCATGCTCCCGACCTGGTCGCATACCCGCGCAACGAGGCCGACATGGCGGCCCTGCTGGACTGGGCGGGCGAGGAGGGAGCTGCCCTGATCCCGTTCGGTGGTGGTTCGTCGGTCGTAGGCGGGGTGACACCGGACGTGGCCGACGGCTTCGCCGGAGTCGTCACCCTGGACACGAGCCTTATGAACCAGGTTCTCGAGGTGGACACGCTGTCACGCGCCGCGCGCATCCAGGGCGGCGCGCGCGGGCCCGAACTCGAGGCCGCCCTCAAGCCACACGGGGTGACCCTCCGTCATTTCCCCCAGTCCTTCCAGCACTCCACCCTGGGAGGTTGGATCGCCACCCGGTCGGGAGGCCACTTCGCAACCCTGTACACCCACATCGACGACCTGGTGGAGAACGTGACCATGGTCACTCCTGCGGGGAGGATGGAGTCGCGGCGGCTACCGGGGTCGGGGGCCGGCCCGAGCCCCGACCGGCTGCTCATCGGATCCGAGGGGTCGCTCGGGATCATCACCGAGGCCTGGGTGAGGGTCCAGGGGCGGGTGAGGTTCAAGGCGACGGCCGGTTTCCGCTTCCCCGACTTCCTCCAAGCCGCAGGGGCGGTGCGGGCGATCGCCCAGGCCGGCCTGTTCCCCGCCAACGTGCGGATCGTGGACGGGGTGGAACTGGCGGTGAACGGGGCAGGAGACGGTTCGTTCACGCTGATGGTGGTCTCCTTCGAGTCGGCCGACCGCCCCGTGGACACGTGGATGGACATCGCGGAGGAGTGTGCCCTGGGCCAAGGCGGCGTGCCGGACGCCGATTGGCGGACCAACCCGGACGCCCACCTGATGGGAGCGGCGGGCGCCTGGCGCGAGGCCTTCATCAGGATGCCGTACAACCGGGAGGTCCTGACGCCCCTAGGCATCATCTCCGACACCTTCGAGTCGGCCATCACCTGGGACCGCTTCGAGGCGTTCTACCACGACGTCCGGAAGGCCACCCACGATGCCATCCGCGAGGCGACCGGCCGGGAGGGCGCCGTGTCGTGCCGGTTCAGCCACGCCTATCCGGACGGTCCCGCCCCCTACTTCGCGTTCCATTGCGCGGCGGATCCGGATTCGATGCTGGAGCAGTGGTGGGAGATCAAGCGCGCCGTCTCGGAGGCGGTGCTAGACAACGGCGGCACCATCACCCACCACCACGCCATCGGCCGCGATCACCAACCGTGGTACGAGCGGCAGAGACCCCCGCTGTTCGGCGACGTGCTGGCCCATGCCAAGACACACCTGGACCCGAAGGGAATCCTCAACCCCGGAGTCCTGGTCGCCCGGGATGGCTACCGCCCGACAACGGCATAAGCGGTAGCGTTCGGCCAGGGGAAGGATGTGACCCCGCCGACTTGCCTGCTACCTGGGTCCCGAAGCGCTCCGCAGCCGATCCGTCACGCCGACGACCCGTCTCGTTCCTCCTCTTCGGACACCCCCGCCATCAGCAGACCAAGACGCTGGACGGTTGCTTCCTCCTGATCGAGCATGCCCATGATCCGGCCCTCGAACATCACGGCTATCCGGTCCGAGAGGCCGATCACCTCGTCGAGATCCTCCGAGATGAGCAGGATGGCAATCCCCCCGGCTCGCTGATCCATGAGAACGGTGTGGATGTACTCGGCCGCCCCGATGTCGACCCCCCGGGTGGGCTGGGAAGCGATGAGGACTTCAGGTTCGCCGGATAGCTCCCGAGCGATGATGAGCTTCTGGATGTTGCCTCCTGAGAGGTTGGCGGTGGGCGTCTCCAGTGACGGTGTCTTGACCGTGAACCGCCGGACCAGGTCGGAGCATCCGGTTTCGATCTGCTTGAAGTTGAGGAACCCGCGCCGGCTGGTCGGCGGCAGATCGTGGCTGGTGAGGATGAGGTTCTCGGCAACGCTGAACTCACCGATCGCGCCGTCCCTCATCCTCTCTTCGGGGATGTACGAGACTCCGAGCCGGCGGATCTCCTTGGGCGTCTTGGTGGTGGTGTCGACTCCGTTCATGACGATGGTCCCGGAGGCGACAGGACGCAGACCGGCCAGCGCCTCGGCCAATTCGCGCTGCCCGTTGCCGGAGACCCCAGCGATTCCGACCACCTCGCCGCTGCGCACTTCGAGGTCGAAGTCGGTCACCGCCGGAGTACCGCGGTCTCCGAGAACCTCAAGGGCGCTGATCGTGAGACGCGCATCCGCGACATCGGCCTCGCTCCGGTTCGGCGCCAGCCTCACCTCCCGGCCCACCATCATGTGGGCCAGCTGTTCCCGGCTGGTCTCCGAGGGAACCGTCCGGCCCGTCACCCGGCCACCCCTGAGCACGGTTATACGGTCGGACAGGCTCATGACCTCGTGCAGCTTGTGGGAGATGAACACCAGCCCTCGACCACCCTCGGTCATCTGGCGTAGCGTCACGAACAGGTCCTCGACTTCGGCGGGGGTGAGCACCGAGGTCGGCTCGTCGAGGATCAGCAGCGAGACATCGCGGTAGATGGCCTTCATGATCTCCACTCGCTGGCGCTCACCGACGGCCAGCTGCCAGATGTAGGCGTCGGGATCGACCGCCAACCCGTAGACCTCCGACAGCTCCCTGATGCGTTGCTGGACCGGACTGAGATCCTGCAGCAGGCGCCGTCGGGACGGGAGCCCTAACGCGACGTTCTCCGCCACGGTGAGCGTTGGTACCAGCATGAAGTGCTGGTGGATCATCCCGATCCCTTGCTCGATGGCATCGGACGGCGACTCGATCGTGACGGGCTCGCCTCGGAGCCTTATCTCGCCCTCGTCGGCGTGATACAGCCCGTAGAGGATCTTCATCAGGGTGCTCTTGCCCGCCCCGTTCTCGCCTAGCAGCGTATGGACCTCACCAGGTCGCACGTCGAAGTAGACCCGGTCGTTGGCCACCACGCCGGGGAACCTCTTGGTGATCCCCTCCAACTCGAGAAGCGGTGCGCCGGCCGTGGTCGGTTCCACTGCTAATGCCCCCGCTCGAAGGGTCGGGTGAGCGCCGACGGCTGGCCGGTACGCCGGGAAACCAGGACCAGCACCAGGATGGTGAGCACCGCGGGGAACATCCCAACGATGCTGGCGGTGGTCCCCACCACGATCCCCAGCGTCTTCCACTGCAACACGGTGGCAGACACCAGGCCGAAGACGAGGGAGCCGGCCATGACTCCCGCCGGACGCCATGCTCCGAAGTACACGAGAGCGATGGCGATGAACCCGTGTCCGTTGGTCAGGTTCTGCTGGAAAATGCCGAGCTCGAGGGCAAGGGCGGCACCGGCCAGCCCGGCGAAGGCGTTGCCGACGAAGATCGTGATGTAGCGGGTCCGTTCCACGCTGACACCCAAGCTGTCGGCCGCTTCCGGTGTCTCCCCGACCGCGCGCACGTCCAATCCGAAGGGGGTCCGGTGAATGACGAACCACATCGCGGGAACCAGGAGGAAAGCCGCGTACACGAGCACGTTCTGATGGAAGAGGACCTCCCCCACCCACGGGAGGTCACCGAGCAGGGGTATGGCCACATCCCCCAACCCGTCGATGGGGGTGGGGGTTCCCACCTGTTTCTGGAACAGGAGGTCGCTCAGACCGAGGCCGAAGATGAATATGCCGATGCCACTGATGCCCTGCTCGGCCTTGAGGGCCAGTGTCACCACCCCGTACACGATGCCCATGACGCCTCCGACCACCAGGCCGACCACGATCCCGAGCAGGACGCTGTCGGTTCGCAGGGTCGCGTAGTAGGCCCCGTAGGCCCCCAGGAGCATGACGCCCTCGACACCGAGGTTCAGCACACCGCTGCGCTGCCCGATGGTTTCGCCCAGCGCGGCCAGCAGGAAGGGGGTGGCCAGGCGTATCCCGGAGGCGAGTGTGGCCAGCAAGACCGAGACGGTAAGGAAATCGCTCACGGAGGATTCCGAATTTCAGGGTCGCCGCTCGGTCCCGAGGATCGGCTGTCGCCTCCCTCACCCTGTTCCCTCGACTCGGAAGCAGTCCTGGCCAGTCGGGCCCGAGCGTACATGCTCCCCACCACGAAGACGACGACCAGACCGTTCAGGGCGAGTATCAGGGCGGCCGGAACCTGGACGGCTCTCTGCATGGCGTTGGCGCCGACCAGTAGGGCTCCAAACAGGAAGGATGCCGGGATCGTCCAGAGAGGATGCAAGCCCCCGAACAGAGCGGCCACGATACCGTTGAATCCGGCCGCGCCTGTGAAGGTGGTGGCGCCGCCATCGGTCGCAAGCCGGTGCCCTTCGCTTCCGAAGACCAGCGTCACCCCCGCCATGCCGCACATCGCCCCGCTGTACATGAAGGCCAGGACGACATTCCGTTTGACCGACATCCCGGCATATCGGGACGCGAACGGATTATGGCCGACCGCCCGGAGTCGGAGGCCCTGGGTGGTTCGGAACAGGAGGAAATAGCAGGCCACAGCCATCAGGACCGCGACAAGTACGCCAAGATGGAGTCGGGTTCCACCGGGCAGGATGGGGAGGTCGGCGTTGCCGCTCAGGCGTTCCGTGTGGGGGATCCGGGAACCCTTTTCGATCTCGCCCGGGTCCATGAGGGGGCCCCGCAACAGGAGGTTGAGAATCTGGACGGCGATGATGTTGAGCATGATCGTGCTCAGGATCTCGTTGACGCGGGCGTAGGACTTCAAGACGCCGGCCATCCCGCCCCAGATCGCGCCTCCCAGGGCGCCGACGAGGAACGTAAGGGGCAAGAGAACAAAGCGGGGCACATCCGGGAAGCCCAGCACGAACAATGTCGAAAGAATCGCTCCGGCGATGATCTGGCCCTCTCCCCCGATGTTGATCACACCGGCCCGGAACGCGATGGTGATGCCCACCCCGACCAGCAGGAGGGGCATGGCCTTGAGGGAGCTGTTGGCCAGGTTCTTCGCCCCTCCGAAGGCACCATCCAGCAGAGCCGCGTATCCGGTCAGGGGATTGGCTCCCAGGACAGCCAGCATGACCGCTCCGATGAGACCCGCCGCCAGGACGGCACCGATGAGGAGGCCGGGTCCGGCGAGCCGGGCGCGGACACGTTTCCAGTTCAGCGTCAGCAGAACCTCCTACCGACGCCCTGAGCGTCGGATGTGTGCCCCGGCAGGAAAGCCAGCCGGGGCACTGATCGGGTCAGGATTCACCGACCCTGGTCGACCAGGTCCGCAGTCACCTTGATGACTACTCGACCCCGGTCGAGAGCGAACCGTCCTTGAGGCCGGCCTCGACCGCATCCGCCGCAGCCTGGACGTCGTCGGCGAGGGGCAGTCCCGGGTTGTAGGCCATGGTCAGCCCACCGTTGGAGAAGGTGGCCGTTATGACCCGCCCGCTGACCGCGTCGTTCAGGAGGTCTTCGACGATCTGGCTGAGCTGGTAGTCCCATCGGTAGATCTGGGACGCGACCACTATTTCCTCACCCAGCGGCACCTGGTCGGTCTGCGAACCGAACCAGAGGACCCCGTGCTCCCTGGCGACTCCGGTCGCTCCGACCACCATCTGGGAAACACCGGTCATCACGTCGGCGCCGGCCTCCACGTGGGCTTGGGCCGCTTCGGCCGCCAGAGCAACGTCGCTGAAGGAGTCGATGTAGTTGACGTTCACGGTGATCGACGGGTCAACCGAGCGGACGCCGGCCACGAAACCGTCGATGTAGAGCTTGATGTCGCCGACCTCGATCGGGCCCACCACACCGATGGTCTTCGACTCGGTCATGTGCGCCGCGATGGTCCCATTGATGAAACCACCCTCATCAGACTGGACGCTGTATGAGTAAACGTTGGTGAGGCCGAACGTGTCACGGCTCGTGCCCCAGGCGAAGACGGTGTCGGGGAAGTCCGGGGCGATCTCCGACAGCGAACCCCCGAACTGGGAGCCATGGGCCAGGACGATGTCGAACCCGTCCTCCGCGTACCCGCGGATGGCAACGGCGGCATCCTCGATGACGAACGTACCGTCAGTGATGTCGACCTCGATGTTGTAGTCCTGGCCGAGACGGTCGAGAGAGTCGACCATACTCTGGGTGAAGGCCAGGTCGTTCGACGCGCTGGGTCCGACCATCGCGATCCTGATCGGATCATCGGCTGAACGGCCGGCATCCTCCTCTTCGGCGCAGGCTGCCATGACCAGGGCGAAAGCGAGCATCCCGACCAGCCAGCCGCGCCAGCCCATGAAACTCCTCAAGACGGACATATCGGTCGTTGCCTCCCGTGTAGCTTGCACACAACTCTTAGGAGGATAGGCGGCGGGAGATTAGGCGGCCCGCTCGTTTCAGCGATTCCTCGCCGAATCCGATCCTTACCCGCTGAAGTCCGGACCGCGTGTTGCGTCCAGCGCCAGGCGCAAAGTAGTGCCCTCGATAGAAGAGACGGGTCGCGAGGGCTGCAGGGGAGTCGGTCTACGACGAGAGGTCCTCCGCAGGTTGGAATGGGTGGCCAGCGCCTATAGAACCTCGGAGTCGTCGGGGACGTCTATGTCGTCATCCACTGCGATCACCCTCTTCAGGCATGGGTCCCCCAGCGGGCCAAGAATTACCTGGCGGGCCTCGCCCACCAGCCGCTACCGGAGCTTGACGTGGCAGTGGAAAGTGGCTGCCCGAATTTGGATAGTGGATTGCTGTGACGCCGGGGAAAGCGCTCTTCGACAGTCATCGGCACCCTGGCTGAAACGGCCAGCATGAACAGGGGATGCCCTTCCAGCAACCATCGCCGCCTGGAGGATTCGCCACGCTCCCACGGCCTTCAACATCCGCCAGAGATCCCACGGGCGTGGAGGCTGGTGGTGAACTCGGTGGGCGAGTGGACCATGGCCCAGTGGTTGAGTGATTGCCGACCGTGGCCGCCGGCCGCCAGCTGTGCCTCGGCCGCCTCGACCGACTCGGGCGCCACGGCAAGGGGACGACGACTCAGATTCTGATCGCGGTACGCAGCCGGGGAACGGCTAGGGCCAGAGCGAGGATGAGCAACATCGGCAGGGCCGCCGTGGCGGTCAGCCAGTTGAATCCGACGGTGCCCATCAGAACGCCCGAGCCCACGCTTCCCACCATGACCATCGTCCACGCCGCCGAGTCGGCCCATCCCTCCACCACCTGGCGGACGTCAGGAGGCGCGGAGGCGAAGAGCATCGAGCTGGCGGCTATGAAGGAGAAACTCCAACCCGATCCGAGCACGAACAACCCCGCGGCAAGGACGAAGAGGCCGTCGTAGGGTGCGGCACCGGCTAGGAGAAGGGAAACCATGGTGAGGCTCATACCCATCCCCAGCATGGGAAGGCGGCCAAGACGGTCGACCAGCTTGCCCACGAGGGGGGCGAAGGCGAACATCCCCACCGCGTGGATCGAGAGCACCAAACCCACCGCGTCCAGGCCGTAGCCGGCGTCCTCGATGCGAAGCGGGGTTGCGGTCATCACCAGGACCATGGCGCCTTGGGCCGACAGCAGGGCCAGGATGGAGATCTGGACAGATGGGAGGCGCAGGGCAGCACCCACCGTTCCACCTCGCTCGGGAAGGGACCCGGAGGTCACCGCCACCTGGGATGGATCGGGGCGCAGCCCGACCCAGAAGATCATCCCGGACAGGAGGAAGGCCACGGTGGCCAGCAGGAAGGCCCCGCCGTACGGCGTGCCTAGCCACTCCTGCGCCAAGCGACCGACCCAGTCCACCAGGTTGGCACCCACCACCGATCCGACCGTCCCCGACCACACCACGATCCCCACCGCCTTGCCTCGCTCGGACTCCTCGGCCAGCTCGGCGGCAACGTAGCGGGCCAGATGGATGGCGCCGACGCCAGTGCCCATCAGGATCGCACCACCTACGAGCATCCAGTACCAACCGGCTGTTACACCGATGAGCTCCAACGCCGCTCCGCAGGCAGACACCGGTGGACCCACCACCATGATGAAGCGCCGCCCGTATCGGGCGCTCAAGCGTCCCAACAAGTTGGTTCCCAGCGCTTGGCCCAAAGCGCCGGCCGCCAGTGGGATCCCCGCCAGGATGGTGGATCCGCTCAGCGAACGGGCTGCCACGGTCGCCACGGTGAGGGTGGCTACGAAAGCGAGCCAGGCCAGGACCGCCCCCGAGAACAGCACGTAGATCAGACGCCGGCGCACGGCGGAGAGTTCGGAGCGGGCGGCCCCAGGCTGCACTGACTCCGTCATGCGTACTTCAGGGCTGCTGTCCGGCCGCTGGGCCGGAAATGCCTCTCACCGGATGCGGTACGCGATGGCTGCTCCGACCTCGTCGGTGCTGTTGGTACCACCCATGTCCCTGGTACCGACCTCGCCCTCGGCCAGCACCTCTGTGATCGCCGCGCCTACGGCATCCGCCGCGTTGTGCTCGCCCAAATGGTCCAGCATCATGCGAACCGCCTCGATCGACGCGATGGGGTTCACGCGCCGCTGACCCGTGTATTTGGGCGCGGACCCGTGGATCGGCTCGAACATCGACGGGAACCGGCGCTCGGGGTCGATGTTCCCGCCGGCGGCGAATCCCATACCCCCTTGGAGCATCGCCCCGAGGTCCGTGATGATGTCACCGAACAGGTTGGAGGCCACCACCACGTCGAACCACTCCGGGTTCTTCACCATCCACATCGACAAGGCGTCCACCAGCGCCATGTCCGTCTCGACGTCCGGATAGCCGGCTGCCACCTCGTCGAACACCGTGTCCCAGAACACCATCGAGTAGTTGAGGGCATTGGACTTGGTGCAGTTCGTCACCCGCCCCACTGGCGCCTCGGAGCCCAGCTTGGACCGCCGGCGGGCCAACTCGAACGAGTACCGCATGACCCGCTCGCATCCCTTGTGGGTGAAGACCGCCGTCTGCAACGCCACCGCGTCGGGGGTGCCGGCCTTGAACACCCCGCCCTGTGCCGCGTACTCACCCTCGGTGTTCTCCCGCACCACCACCATGTCCAGGGACGCAGGCGTGGCGGTGCGGATCGGTGTACTGACCCCTGGGTAAAGGCGGATCGGCCGCAGGTTTACGTACTGGTCGAACCCCCGGCGTATCCCCAGTATTAACTCCAGCGACAGATGATCCGGCACCTTGGAGACGTCGCCCACCGACCCCAAGAATATCGCGTCGAAACGCGACAAGGTGTCCAAGTAGTCGTCAGGCATCATCGTCCCGTCGGCCAGGTAGCGGTCACAACCCCAGTCGAACCACTCCGTCTCCACGTCGAAGCTGTAGCGCTCCGCCGCCGCCCGAAGAGACCGCTCGGCCTCCTCCGACACCTCCGGACCCACACCATCTGCCGGAATCACAGCTACCCGATACACACCCAAGACCTCTTGCTCGCGATACCCGCGGCACCGTAACACCGCTGGCACTACGGTTAAAACCGTCTACGACCAAGCAGACGGAACGGGTAGTCAGCATTCGGTATTCAGTAGTCGATATAACCTATTAACAACTAACAACTAGGAACTGGCCAGATAACGCAGGGCGGCCAGAGCGTAGATGCGGGCGGCCTGGTTGACGCCGTACATGGACAGGCGTTCGTTGGGGGCGTGCGCCCGTGGCAGCAGGCCGGGACCGAAGGCGGCCACCGAGGGAATGCCGGCGATTCCCTGGAAGCTGAGCGCATCGGTCGCGCCCGGAAAGACAGCCGGCTCGACGCGCTCACCGAGCACCTGGTGGGAGGCGTGCTGGAGGGCGGTCACAACCGGATGATCAAATGGAATCTCGGTGGCTTCGCTGCAGCCCACCATCTTCAGGGTGGCGTCGAGGCGAGGATTCTCAGCCTTGGCCTGGTCAAGGAAGCCCTCCAGGTCCGCCGTGATGCTCTGGCAGGTCATTCCCGGCACCAGCCGGATGTCCGAGGAGAACCGGGCCTTGCCGGGATAGACGCCGTAGAAGACCCCTCCTTCGACCATCACCCCGATGTTCACGGTCGGATGCGTGCCACCCAGGTGATGGGGCCGGTAGGTGAGATGGTCGAGCAGTTCGCTATGCATCTTGGCTATCAACCAAGCCATCTCCACGGTGGCGTTGACCGGATCGAAGCGGTCGGACACGCTGGAATGCATCTGGGTTCCCACCACCTCGATGTCGAAGAGGGCAGACCCTCGGCAGACGACACCGATGCTCTCCCACTCCCTGATGACCCCGCACGGCTCTCCGATAATGGCGGCGTCAGCCTCCAGGTGGCCCTGCTCGGCGAGCCACTTCGAACCCAGGGTCGAACCTCCCTCCTCATCCGCGGTGAGGACCAGATCCAACTCTCCCGCCCAGCCGCCGACTCGATCCAGCGCCGCTCCGGCATAGACCATGGCGGCGACGGCCGCCTTCATGTCTACCGATCCCAGGCCGCGGAGAACCCCTCCGAAGACGGCCGCGTCGTACGGATGGACCCGCCAGCGGGACAGGTCACCGGGCGGCTTGGTGTCGAGATGACCGGACAGGATCAGGGTCTTGCCCGGGCCACGGCCGGGAATGCGAACTATCAGGTTGGGGCGAGAGATCTCGGCGCTGAGCACGGTGATGTCCCTGGTCCCGAGCTCCGCCAGCCTCTCCCGGACCAGCCGGGCAACCGCGCGCTCGTCGCCGGGCGGGTTGGGGCTGGGGGTAGCGATGAGGCGGCGGGCGAAGGCCAGCTGATCGTCGGCGGTGGCCTTGAGGAAGGCGAGCACCTCCCGTTCGGCAAGCCTCGGCGCACTGCCGACATCCGGCATCGAATCCGTCACATCGCCGCCCGGTCGTGCGGGTAAAGGGGCTTCGGCGCGTGCCGGAACTCCAGATGGTCCAGCCTGGGAGTGCTCGGACCGGGGAGGTCGAGGGTGACGGCCTCCGGCGCCGATCCGGGAAAGTTTGCCCGGTAGTCGCTGCAGGACCGCACGATCAGCACATCCGCCCGGTCAGGCTCCAGCCCGGCGTGCCGCCAGGTGGCAGGATCGGCCGTGATCGAAGGGGACGAACTGACAAGCAGGTGATGGATACCGGTGGTGATCACCGCCCACTCGCCCATCGAGACCTCCCTACCGGTGAAGGATTCTCCGGTAAGCCGGTAGGCGCCGGAGCCGGCCGCGGTGACGACGCCTTCGACCTCGACCGGCACCGCAGAGCTCGTGAAGACGCCTCCGACCGAAAGCCGGACCGACCGTCCCACCTCGTTACGGCACCGGCGCGATGCGTCCGGATCAAGAACCGAGTGGAGGACGACCAGATCGGGCGCGTGGCGGGCCGCCTCGGTCACCATCACGGGATCGTCTCCGGGCGCTCCGGCCGTCGGGCAATCTGCGGTATGAGCCATCACGAAGGGTCGGCAGTCCGATTCCCGGACCGCGCGGAAGGCCTCCCCCGGAGCCATCAGGCGGGGTGTGGTCATCCGGTCGCGCCTGCGCCATACCTCGTCGGCGAGTTGCTCGGCAAGGGTGCGGGCGCCCGTCAGATCGCCATCGGTGACTACCAGCACGCCCAAACCGAGCTCGGGAACATCGAGCCACGGCTGCACCGGGAACAACGACACGTCCAGAACAGAACCCGAGGTTGAGGAGTCGGCCCCGCTGCGCACCTCGGACATGGGCCCGATGTCGGTTCGCATGCCCTCCGCCGGGACCAGCATGGGCCGCTTGGCCAGGGCCATGGCCGGCACCACCTCGCCCCGGACCGTCCTGACGACCAGGCGGGCGATCCGCTCACCCGTCGAGGCCATATCGATATGCGGCTCGGTGTGGTACCCGACCATGGTGTCGGTGAGCTCGACCATCCGCTCCGTCACGTTGGCGTGGAGGTCCAGGCAGACCCCGAGCGGAACGGACCCGATCCGGCGACGCGCCACCTCGATCAAGGCTGCGTCGGCGTCGAAGATAGACCCGGCCACCATCGCACCGTGGAGCGACAGCACCAGCCCGTCCAGGGGTCGGGCTCGGTGCAATTCCCGGTCGAGCAGCCCGGTCAGGTACTCGAATGTCTCGTCGGTGACCCGACCGGAAGGAAGAGCCCACCCGGCCAGCAACGGGACCACCTCGGCACGCATCTCGTCCAGCTGGGCTACGGCCCCGGCGAACTCGGTGTTCGTTCCGGCCAGGGTGCCGAGCGCGTCCTCGCCCGCCAGGATGGTGTAGTCCTCCCGGACGGTCGGCTTGGGGCTGAAGGTGTTGGTCTCCTGGACCAGGGATGCCACCCCGATGCGGGGACCCACCACGTGTCTCGAGATCAACCCGGCTGTGTGAGCGACACCGGCCGGTTCGATTCAGCCGAGCGCTTGGCCGCGTCCACGATGGCGTGGGCGTTACGGGCCATTCCAAGCGTCACCTCCGGAGGGCGACCATCCAGCACCGCTCGGATGAAGTGATCCAGCGAGCTTGCGAGGTCGCCGCTCACCTGATCGCGGCTCACCGGCCAATGGGTCAGGTCGGGATGCGTGAACCCCTCGCGGTCCGCGATCGCCAGGCCGTGATTCGACCCGTCCACGAACACACCACCCCCGGTCCCGACCAGTTGGAGGGAGGCGTCCAGCAGCGCCGGGATTGTGGGCGGTAACACCCAGCTGATCTCGAGCGAACCGATAACACCGTTCTCGAACCGCACCAGTACCATCGCCGCGTCATCATGGCCGTAGGGGGCTGACCGGCGGGAGATGGTCTCCGCATACACCCTGGTAACCGGGGAATCGGCCAGCCAGGCCATCACATCCAGGTCGTGGATGCCGGTGGAGATCAGCAGGTCGGTCCAGACACCGTAGATGTCGGCGCCCAGGGAAGAACCGCGCCGGCGGGCGAAGATGGTATGGACATCACCCATGCGCCCCGAGGCCACCGCGGCCTTAGCCTCCGAGTAACGAGGATCGAAGCGTAGGATGAAGTTGACCATGGTCAGCACTCCGGTCTCCTTGAGATCCCTGATCAGGCGGTCGGCGCCGGCCAGTGAGGGCGCCAGGGGCTTCTCCAGCAGCAGGTGCTTCCCGGCCCTTGCCAGCTGCATTGCGATCGGATAGCGGTGGTGCTCCGGCACGCAGACCGAGGCGGCGTCGGATTCACATCCCTCCAGCAGGTCGGTGACATCGGTGAACCAGGGCACACCGAGTTGCTTCCCTACCGTCCGGGCCGCCTCCGGGTTGGCGTCGACCACCCCGACCAACTCGGCCAGCGGATGCTCGGCGTAGATACGGGCGTGGAGCGAGCCGATCATCCCCGTCCCGACCACGGCAGCCCGTAACCGGTTCACGACAACGCCCCGACGGGAGCGAAGGCCCGGTCGTGACCGGGCATCACCCTGGTGGGCGCCAACGACTGGAGCCTGTCCAGGCTGGCGTTCAGACCCCGGAGCTGATCTTCTGTATACCAGTGCGAGAAGTTGCGCTCCGAATACTCGCGGCGGGTCATGATCGTGTCACCGGCAACGAGCACCCGCTCCCCCGAGGCCGACTCGGCCATCACGCTGACGTGGCCTGGCGTGTGGCCGGGGGTGGAGACCACCACCAGGCCGGGCATGATCTCCAGTTCACCGCCCCGCGGCACCTCGATCAGATCCCCCATCACCGCCAGCCGCCGCTCGGTCTCCTCCGGCCCGTAGATCTCCGCGCAGAAGTCGGCCTCGCCCTCGCCCATCACCAGATCGGCGCCCGGAATCCGGAAGGCGCCGCCCATGTGGTCGTGATGGCAGTGGGTGCACACCACGTAGTCGATCTCGGCGGGAGTAACCCCGAAGCGGGCCAGGCCGATACCGAGCTGTCCGTAGAAGGCGGTGTGGTGGTTACCCGGGTCCACCAAGACGTTCTTCGGGCCGCGGATCAGCACGGTGGTGGACACCGGCATGAAGCCCAGGTTCGAGTCGAACAGGCTGGACTCGGCCGGATCAATACCCATCATCCGCTCCATGCGGTCCAGCACCGCGTCGGCGTCGGCAGCGAAGTGGTAGACCACCTCATCGTCCAGCAGGCTGAACCTCAGCACCACCGGCTGTATCACAACGTCTACCTGGTTCGGCATCTACCCTGCCTCCCTTCCTTCGGACCGGCCAGACCGGCGCCTCATCGTTCCACTCCCGCCGTGATGACCTCGGTGATGTTGCGCTGGAAGAAGGCCGTGATCAGGATCACCGGCAGCGCGGTCATCACGGTGGCCGCTGCCAACTGGCCGATCTCTATATCCATCGTAGATCGGAACAGTCCCAGCGTGACGGTGAGCATCGACAAGTTGGAGGTGAATAGCAGCGGGGTCAGGAATTCAACCCAGGCCAGGACGAACCCCAGGAGCAACCCGGCGAAGATCCCCGGCCTGAGCAGGGGCAGGACGATGCGGAAGATCAGTTGGGGCAGGCCGGCGCCGTCGATCAGGGCCATCTCCTCCACCGAGATCGGGATCGCCCGGACGAACGACCCCATGATCCAGACCATGAACGGGAGGGTGAAGGCTACGTAGGGCAGGACCAGGCCGACGTAGGTGTCGTAGAGACCCAGCTGTACCACCGTGATGAAGAGCGGCATGACGAACAGGAGGGTGGGCAGCACGTAGATGGCCGCGAAACCGCCCAGGATCAGGCGGCGGCCCGGCACCCTCATGCGGTTGAGGGCGTAGGCGGCGGGCACCGCGATGGCCACCGTGACCACGGCGGTCGTGATCGCCACGACCAGGCTGTTGACCATCGACTCGGCGACCGGGACGCCCGAGGAGGCGGAGAAGATCCGGGTGTAGTGCTCGGTTGTGATGTAGGTGGGTACGAACGCCACGTCGGCGGAGCGGATGTCCCGCTCGGTCTGGGTGCTGGTCAGGATGATCCCGTAGAGCGGGAAGGCCATCACGATGAGCACCACCGCCGCTCCCACATACGTGGCGGCCCGACGTAGAGCGCGTCCCGGAGCGGTGGCGATCATGTTCACGCCCCCGCCAGCCTTCGGGCCCGGACCAGCATCCAGCCCAGCCCGGCGATGGCCAGCACCGTCAGCACAGATAGGAGATAGGCCGTCGCCGCCGCGCTCCCGAAGTCGAACTGCTCGAAACCTTGACGGTAGACCAGAAAGTTGAGGGTGGTGGTGGCCCGGCTCGGGCCTCCCCTGGTGAGGACGAATATGGTGTCGAACACCTTCATCGCCCAGACGAACAGGAAGATCGTCACCGGTATCACCACCGGCAACATGAGCGGCAGAGTGACGTGTCGCAGCGTCCGCCACGACCCCGCCCCGTCGATCGCCGCCGCCTCCTTGACGGTCCGGGGAACGATCTGGAGCCCGGCCAGCAGGAAGATGGTGGCGAAGGGGATCCAGCGCCAGACTTCGGCGATCAGCACCGAATGGAGGGCAATGGTCTGCCTGCCCAGCCAGATGATGTCCCCCGCGCCCCCGAACGCCCTGATCAACCCGTTGAGGAAGCCGAACTCGGCGTGGAACATCTGCACCCAGAGCACCCCCGAGGCCACCGGCGGGACCGCCCAGGGCAGGAGTACTGTCACCCGGAGCAGGCCCCGTCCCAGGAAGGTCTTGTTGAGCAGGAGAGCGATGCCGAAAGACACGACGACCGTCACCAGGCAGAGCATCAACCCGAAGTAGAGGGTTATCCAGGTGGCCTCCCAGAACTTCCCGCTCCCGAGCTGGTTGATGAAGTTGTCGAGGCCGGCGAACCGGACGATCCGGAACCGGGGGGACAGGTCGATGTCCGACAGGCTGTAGGCGACCGTCGTGATGGCCGGGTACGCGTACACGCCGGCCACGATCAACACCGCCGGGGCCACCAGGGCAATTGCTGCCCGGCGACCCCGGCGGCTCACTGTCCGGATTGTTTTCTCCGCCCGGACTTCTCCAGTCATGTCATGAGGGGAGGCGGCGGGAGATTACTCCTCGTCCTGCCTCCGGGCCTCGGTCGCAGCCGCCGCCGCGTCGTCCAGTGCCTGCTTGGGCGACTTGTTGCCCGCCAGCACCTCGTGGATCTCGTCGGCCAGCATCTGGGTCCAGCGGGGACGGTCCTCTGACCACCCGCCGTCCACCGGATACTCGTAAGCCTTGGCGAGGGCCGGGTAGAACGGGAAGGCCTCCACGATGTCGGGCTCCTGCAGCACTCCCGAGTAGATGGATCCCCATCCGCCCATGGCCACCACCCGCTGACCTTCGCGGGAGGTGATGAACTCGAGCAGGCGCCATGCCTCGTCCTTGTTCTCGGCGTACACCGGCACACCGAAGAACTCCGATCCGTCCACCGAGCCGCTGGTGACCACCGCCGGGTTGGGGGCGAAGGCGCTGTGGCCGGCGATCTGGGAGGCCTCCGGAATGGCCGCCACTCCTGCCACGAACGGCCAGGAGATGAACATGCCGCGGGTGCCCTCGAAAAACCCCGGAGTGGCGTCGAACACCCAGGTATAGGTGGTGACGGCCGGGTCGACCACCTGGTGGGTGTGCAGGAGGTCGTAGAGCTTCTGCAAGGCCTCCACGCCTTCCTCGGAGTTCCAGTTGGGCTGCTGCTCCTCGTCCAGGAAGCTGCCGCCGTGCATATTGAGCATGCCGCCCCACGTCCAGAGGACATGGGTACCGGCCCAGGCATCGGTATAGCCGTAGTACTGGGTGCCGTCCCGCTCGCCGGTCATGGCCTTGGCGTACTCCACGAACGTATCCCAGGAATTCGGCGTCGAGTGCCAGTTGGTCGGAGCATCCGGATCGAGACCCGCCTGCTCCATCATCTGCTTGTTCCAGTGGAGGAGTTGGCTTCCCATCGTCCAGGGCGCCGCCAGGGTATTGCCATCCAACTCGACCGCTCCGAGACCCCGGGTGAGAAGGTCGGACTCGGTCCGGACGTTCTCGTCCATGAAGATGCTGGCGTTGGTGAGCCAGCCCCGGGTACCCAGCTCGGCGCCGAGCTCGGCAGTGACGAAGACCGCGTCCCACGGGGAGCTCTGCGCCAGGAAGGAGGTGGTCAGCTTGCTCCGGAGGTCGGGGGTGGTGACCTCCTCGATGGTGGGAGCGAACCCGACCGAAGCCTGGTGCTGCTCAAGGAGGGCCTTGACTGGATCCATGTGGGTCCCGATCAGGACGCCCAGCGAGCCGGTGAAGTCGGTGCCGGGCTCGGCGCCCTCCTCGATGGGATCACCCTCGCCGCAGGCGGCCACCAGCGCGGACAGACCTCCCATGGCGGCTACGGCCATGAGTGCGGAGCCTCCACCAAGGACCTGGCGGCGGGTGAAATGATGGGGGCGGTTGGACTTCGGTACCAAAGGCGACCTCCTTCTATCGGTCGAAGCTTCGAGCTTATTCTGCCCGCTCCGAGAAAAATAGCCTGTAGCGGGAGAGCGCGCCAACGTATTTTCGGCTGAGGAAGCGGGAGCCGCCGCCGCTCCGGACCGGGAGACCGCCTTCGGCAGTGGACCCGGTCAGGACTCCGGGCCTCCGAAGCAGGCGGCGGCGATGTCGTCGGGGATCGTCACGCTGTCGGCGCTCAGGTCGAGCCCGTGTTCCTGGAGGCAGGCGATCTGGTCGTCACCGGCCTCGAAACCGGGTCCGAGCGTCTCTTCGGGAACGTCCCCGGCGCCGAAGTCGGTTTCCCCCTCCGCTGCCGCCCGCTCGGCGAGAGCCGCCGCGGCCGCGCCCAGGCGGCCGTCCGGATCGTGCTCCGCCCAGGCTGCCGCTACGAGGTCGTCGCGGTCACCGAGGGGCGCGATGCGCTGTTCCAGCAACTGAGCGGGGGTGCCACCGTCTCCGAGCCGTCCGGCAACGTCGGCACCGGCGACGCCGAGGCGCTCGAGAAGAGCGAGCACGGTGGCGCCGCTGCTGTAGAAACGTCCGAACCCGAAGAACGACTTGACGTTGCCCAACACCGCCCCAGGGTCGTCGATGCTCTGGTCCAGGTAGCCGAGTTCGCTGGTGTGGTTGGTAGAGGTGTAGGTGTTTCCGATCGCGTCGCCCATGCGGTGCTCGATCCAGCGGGCCGACCCCTCCATCCGCTCCTGCTGCTCATCGAGGGCAACCCTGGGATCCCGTGCGTGGCGCACGGCGCGCACCGCCGCGAACTGGCGAGCCAGTCGTTCGAGATCAGAAGTGGCGTCAGCCTGGTAAGCAGCAACCAGGACGCGGTTCTCGAGCAGCACCAACTCGATGTTCTCCGCCCCGAAGTCGTATCCCTCCACGTCCTGGACGGCTGCGCCTGGAACCCAGTTATCGAACTGGTACCGATGGAACCCTTCGTGGGCAATCATTGCCACGAACCCGGGCGTATCCGGCTCTCGGCCCGGCTCTCCCCGCTGCCCTACCAACACGAACGTCTCCGTACCGCCGATGTCCGCGAAGAAGTCGAACGGCGCCATGGAGACCAGCCTCTCCGGGTCGGCGGGCTCCCCTACGACCCCCACGCTGTGGCCGTCCACATCAACACTGAGGATGGCGCTCCCCAGAGCGTTCGGATTCGGGTGGTTGAAGGCCACCACAGCCTCGACCCTCCCCCCGGCATCGACCGAGACCAACACCGTCGGGATATCTGCGAGGTCATAGCCCGGCCACGCGCCACCCGACTCCGACACCGCGGACAGCCAACTGTCAACGAGCGAGCGCGCATCCCCGGACACCTTCTCAAGACCGGCCTCCCCGACAGGGGTCGGCCGCGTCGAGGCCGCGGTCATTCCGGCCGAGGTCCCGGAGGACAGGGTCGACCCGACTGAGGCCCCCGACGTCGATGGATCATCCCCCGGGCCGCACCCCGCAGCGAAGACAGACGCCAACGCCACGCCCAACAAGCCCACACCGACTCGACCCGCCTTCACCGACCGTGTCTCTTCCCTGCTGACCGCATGATTCATCTTCTCCACAAGAAGAACCGCTCGGCACTCCCGTGCGGGACCGCACGGTACCAACAGGAATACCCCGACCCGAATGAGCGGGCATCCGATCACCCTCGCGGCCGGACTCGGTTCGTCCCTGGCCCACCCTGCCGTCGGGAAGCGAACGCCGCATCTCCAATCCGTAACGGTTCGTGAAGGCCGTCATGGCCCGATAGCCTTCGCCGCCGGCGAGCGCTACGGTCCGGTATCAATGGAGCCTGACGCACGGCGAAGCGCTCAACCGGCCGGGCGAATCAGCTCTCGCGGAGCAAGCATGATCATCCTCGCAAACGGTAAGACGAACCAGGTCGCCCGGCGGACCGACTCCGATGGGGCGTTATGGGTGCGGATGGACGAACTCCCTAACGCCACCGGCTGGCAGATGAAGCCGGAGGGCGCCTGCCTGGGCGATCTTTGCGTGCCGCTGCCGGCGAACAAGCGTGAGGAGTGGATTGCCGACGCCGACGACTGGGTCTGGTTCTGCTACTCGGAATTCGCGGACATGATGGGCCAGAAATACGTGCGCGACGGCGACGTGTGGAGCCTCGGCCCGGTGCCCGCTGTCCGGAGCGTCGGGCTGGAGAGCGCCATCGCCCCCGACTTCGAGGTGACCGAGCGGAACGGCGATACGTTGAGGCTCTCGGACCTGCGGGGCCGCAAGGTGGTGCTGTTCACCTGGTCATCGTGGTGAGGGTGCCGTTTCAGCCTGCCGGTCTGGCAGGAGCTATACGAGTCCATCGGCCCGGACCGGTTCGAGTTGATCAGCGTGGCGCAGGACTCGGGAGGTCCCCAAGCTGTGGGCAAGTGGTTTGACCGGGCCTCGCCGACATACCGATGCGTCATCGATCCGACCCACCAGATCAGTTCGCTGTTCGGCTGGGTAAGCGTGCCGTCCGCCGTGTGGATCGACGAGGAGGGGCGCATCGTTCGCAGCAACGAAGGGACATACCCGGCTCCGATGACCATCGGGTTCGGCCTCGGCAAGGTTCGCGTCGGCGACCATGCGTTTGCCCGGGCGACACGCGACTGGATCGAGCGGGGAGCCGAGAGCGAGCACGTCTGGTCTCGCAGCGAGCTGGCCGAGCGGCTCAAGCCCGTAGACGACGACACGCGCCTGGCAGAAGCGACGTTCAGGCTTGCGTTGCACTTCGAGGCGGTGGGCGACAGCGAGCGTGCGTGGCGCCACTTCACTGCGACGCAGCAATTGGCACCCGACAACTGGAACTACCTGCGGCAGGGCTGGACCCACAAGGGGACTATCTACGCCTCCTTGAAGGTGCTGGCGCGAACGAGCTACCTGCGTAAGAACACCGACACGAGCTACTACGACCCCATGGGGTTGCCGGGCGAGAACAATCGCCGGTACATCGAACCCGACTGGCTGTGGACACCCGCCGTCCGCCGGATCAAGCAACTGCTCCGCCGGTAGATGAGCGCTGACTTTCGGGGCTCGGGTCGAGGCCGGTGGCGTTGGGGAGGGCGTTGACGATCGTCGGCGTGGTGGACAGCGTGGGCGGCTCCCCCACCCCGTTGAGTCCGGTACTAGATGATGGGTTTGGTTGTGAATTGTGAGTTTGTTGACTCACTGATCACTGACCGGACACATGCTTGACGTCGAAGGGCGGACGCTGTCACATGGCCCGGCCCTGCTAATCTCCGGGCTTGGTCGATCATGGAACGGGGCCGGCTTGATCTGTGAGCAGGCGGACAACTGTCGAATAACGTCGCTCCGGCGCGCGTTGCGGCTCGAGCGGTTGACCGTGGGCTGGAACGCCGTAGAGGGGGTCATCGCCGTGGCAGCAGCCCTGGCAGCCGGCAGCGTGGCGCTTCTCGGGTTCGGGATCGACAGCTTCGTCGAGACCATATCGGGCGTCGTGATCCTCTGGCGCATCGGCGCGGAGAGGCGCGCCACGAGTGCGGAGCGCATCAACCTGGTGGAGGGCCTAGCCCGAAGAGGGGTGGCCCTCAGCATGTGGCTGCTGGCCACCTACGTGGCCGTGGACGCCAGCCTTGCCCTAGTGAGCGGTGAGCGGCCCTCCGCCTCGGCAGTTGGTGTGGCCTTACTGGTGCTGTCGATAGCCGTCATGAAGTGGTTAGCCAACGCCAAACGATCCGTGGCGCTCGCCCTGCGCAGCCATGCCATGGAGGCCGACGCCGCCCAGACCGACTTCTGCTGGAAGCTCTCGGTCGTCGCACTGGTCGGGCTGTTAGCCAACGCCGTACTCGGTTGGTGGTGGGCCGATCCCGTAGCGGCCTTGGGGGTGGCCGCCCTGATAGCCATCGAGGGCCGGCAAGTCTGGAAGATCGGCGCCTCGTGCTGCGAGATCACCGACCTGTCGTTTCAAAGCAACTGTCGGCCGCTGCGAGACTGGAGTTGCGCCACCGCGTGCTGTTGACTCGGGTAGCACACGGTTGCTGCAGAGTCATCGCAGGGGCAATGGTCACCAGTCATCGTTGTAGTTGTTGGCCATCGCATCACGCGAGCCTACGTTTCAGGGACGGCGCGCCCGGATTATGGCTGAGTGGACCCCAACCACGGCTAGGGAGTTGGTGGTGTCCGCCATCTGGTGGGTGGGAGTGATCTCAACGTCGACCAGGCCTGCCGACTCCAGACCCTGCCGGTACTCGGTGAAGGAAGGCGCCCCGGCGATGCAGCCGACCCATGAGCCCCGCTCCTTACGCTGACCGGGAGTCAGGGCATCGTCGGCCACCACATCGGTCACCCCAACCCGCCCGCCGGGGCGGAGCACCCGGGCGATCTCCGCGAAGACGGCCCTCTTATCTTCCGACAGGTTGATCACGCAGTTGGAAATGACCACATCCACTGAGCCGTCGGGCAGCGGGATCTGCTCCATGTAACCCTTGACGAAGCTGACGTTACTCATCCCGGCCTCGGCCGCGTTGGCCCGCGCCAACGCGAGCATCTCATCGGTCATGTCCAATCCGTAGGCGAATCCGGTCGGACCGACCCGGCGAGCCGACAGCAGCACGTCGATCCCCCCGCCCGAGCCGAGGTCCAGCACGATCTCTCCGGGGCGTAACTCGGCCACGGCAACCGGGTTACCGCAACCGAGGGATCCTTCGGCAGCGGCCGCCGGAAGCTCGTCGATCTCGGAGGGTTCGTAGAGGCTGGACGCGAGCTGGCACTCCGGCTCGGTCTCCGCCACCCGGGTCATGGTGGCCCGGGCGGCGTTGGCGTAGCTCTGCCGCACCTGCTCGCGGATGCTGTCGGTCATGAGGCTCCTCCGGTGGCGGCCACCTAAGGTACCCGCTTCGGCCGACCCGTACCGTACAGGCCCACCTGCCCAGGGCAGACATCCGGCCCGGCGAGTTCCAAGTGCGGCCCGCTCGTCCCCCTCACGTTCGGATGCGCTCGCAACCGGACACCGGACGCGGGTGGTGACCTCGCAGCTATCTTCTGACCCATGGTCACCAGGGACGAAGTAGTCGACGCGGCATCCGCAGTGTCGGGCGCAGAAGGATTCGAGGCGGTGACGGTGGAACAGCTCGCCAAGGACCTGGGAGTTCCCGCGCGCGATGTTTCAGAGCACTTCTCCACGGACGAGCTGCTCCAACGGTCGATTGTCCGGGCGGGCGCCGACGTGTTCAACAAGGCAGTGACCGGCCCGGCCTCCACGGCTCCGGAGGGGATCGAACGACTGCGGGCTTTGCTGGAACTCTGGGTGGACTACGCGGAGAGCGACGCATACCGGGGCGGATTCGTCGGCGGCGCCGCCGACCTGCCCGGTCACATCAGGGACCTGATCGCCGAAATCGCCCGGTCCTGGATCGAGACACTGGCCGGACATGCGCGGCTGGCGGTGGAACAAGGCGAACTGCCGCCCGGAACGGACCCGCACCAGGTCGCCTTCGAGGTCCACGGGCTGGTTCAGGAGGCCAACTGGACCTTCGGCGTCCTAGGCGACCAGGACGCCTACAACCGTGCCAGGCGCGGCATCCGCCACCGAATCGGCAGTTGACGTTGGGGCTGTCGAGTCGGCTACACGATGACCATACGGGCACCGATGCTCAGCGCCGCAAGCAAGACACTCAGATCCCGAGTGTCAGACGTGAGAAGAACAACATCGCTGCATGTATCTGACGCTTCTGCTACCGCGCGCAACAGATGCATCAATGACGTCGTCCGTACCGGTCTCACCGCACAGTCGCCCGGCGGCCCGCGCCGCCGATCCATCAAGCGCCGCTTCTTCGCAGCCCTTCAACATCCGCGACAGGAGGGCCTGCCGGCTCGGGTTCCGCCAGGCCTGACCGATAGCGCCGGCCGGCACGTGGACCGGGTGACCGGCCGCGAACGCAGAGCGGATACCCTTGATCGGCCCGCCACCGGCCGGCGTCAGCCGGCCTGGTCGATAACTTCGATGTCGCTCGGGTCGTCCAGCATCTCCCAGCGGAGCAGCGAGAGAGGAACATTGCCGTTGTTCCACAGATAGTCGTGGAACCATCGCAGGCTGAACTCGTCCCCCAGCTTCTTCTTAGCGTCGCCGAGCAGGCGAATCACTTCGAGCTTGCCAACCATGTACGACATCGCCAGACCGGGGTTGGACACATACATCGACGTCTCCTCGAGAGCGGTCTGAGGATCGACCGGGATCAGCTCCTCGAACATCTTCATCCCCTCCTCGAGGGTGATTGCCCCGGTGGCCAGGCTCACGTCGACCACCGTGCGCAGGCTACGGAGTCGCTTGAAGTTCTGGGTCACCAGCCTCGACCAGGGAGCGTCGTCGAACAGGCCGGCCTGGAGCATCAACGCCTCGTTGTAATGGGCCACCCCCTCGTTGGTAATCGAGTCGTAGTAGCGCCGTCGTAGTGGGCGGGGATTGGCCCAGGAAAGGGCCAACTGCTTGTAGTGGACGCCTTCGTGCATGATGCCGAGCCGGGGGTCCCGGGCGTTGGCCTCGTAGAAGTAAGACAGGGGACGGTTGGGATCCCACACGTACGTGTACGCATCCTCATCAAGGCGCTGATCGGACGTCAGGTCGTTGGCCACCCCCAGCCAGTTGATGGGTTGCACATACTCCGGTAAGGGCGCAGTGAGGTAGCGGCGAAGCGAGTCGGGCTGGGTCAGGAGGTTCTCGTTCTCGTAAAACTCCCGGACCGCCTGCTCATCCCTGGCCTGCTGCTCGCACTGGGCCTCGGCAGTCGGGAAGCGGTCCGGAACCGGCGTGTCGCCGTAACGGTTGCGCTCCACCTCCTCCCAGGCGTAGTTGTAATAGAGCTCCCGCTCGGCTAGCAGGACCATCTCCTCGGGCTGGAGGGGAAGGAGCGCCACGTTACGGAGGTACCACATGAAGTGGTCGCGTCCCACCGGCTCGGGCGCAGACATCCCGGCCTGATGCTCACGCAGCCACTCCCGGAACGACACCAACCGCTCGGTGGCCTCGGCCCCGGCCTCGGCCAGAGCACTCCGCCGGGCGCCATCGAAGAATCCGCTCAACTCCTCGACCGACCTGGGCAGGGCGGACTCGATGTCCCGGAGCAACCGAATGGCCGACCCGGCCAGGGCCGAGGTGCCCGCTCGGGCCAGGTTCTCCAGGGCGACTTCGGTCTGGGGCCCCACCATGTGGAGCTTGTGAAGGATGCCGTCCTGGCGATCGCCGTCGAATGGAGGCGGGCAAAGCAGCGAGTCGAAATAGGGGCCGAGCGCCTGATGTACCTGCATCACGGCATCCCGTTCCCAGTTGCGCAGGATCCTGGTCTCCCACTCCACCCGGGAGATGGCAGAACCGATCAGCCGGTAGTCGACCTGGGTGGGAACCGGCTCGCCCGACACGTCGAGTTCCTCCCATCGTTGCCGGAAATCGGCGGCCTTCTCCAGGCGGTGACGAGCGGCGTCCTCGTCGAACTGCGGGATCCAGTCGGGCACCAGTTCCAAGCGTGGAACGTCGTCGGGGCTCCGGTAGCCGGAGACGATCCTCCAGTCCCAGAACTCGGCTCCCAGATCCTGCACCGCCTGGTTCATATCACTCATGTGAAGTCCTCTCGTTAGTCAGACCACGGGTTGACGACGCCGACACCGCATCCCTCGAAGCCATCGGTGTTCCGGGTGGCCACCGAGGCACCTACCGAACGTGCGATCGCGGCTATCTGGCAGTCAGCCCGGCTGATGGGACGGCCCGCGGCGCGTCTTGACGCCGCTATCAAAGCGTAGGCGCGAGCGGCATCACTTCCGAAAGCCAGAATACGCCCTGCAAAGTCCTCTTTAAGGAGCCCGTCTACTGCAGCTCGGAGCTTCCTCCGCCGAGACCCTTCTGGGAGAACTTCAATGCCGTACCGTAACTCGGCCTCGCTGATGCTCGACAGATAGAGACTAAGAGCGGCCTGTCGACGAACCCAGTCAACCACCGAAGCAGCAGGATGCGGGCGGATCAACTCCGAAACTACGTTGGTATCCAGGACGATCATCGACCGCCGTCGTTGAAGTCGGGTGGCTCCCGCATGGGTTCGCGCGGCGGCAACTCCAATTCAACACCACCCAGGGGCGCAAACCGGCTACGGATGGCCCGGACAAGGTCTTCGCCCGTCGTAGGCTGCGCGTACAGGGCTGCTTTCAGAATGTCCCGAGCCTCCTGTTCCATGGATCTACCGTTCTCAGCCGCCCGGATGCGCAGACGGCGTTTCAGTCCTTCTTCCAGGTTCCGCACGGTGATACTCGCCATGACCTGCTCCTGCTTGCAACCGCACAGGATTCTACTGTGATTTCATTGCTATCATAGTCGACTACAGCGCGCTCGTTGATCCTGGCATATCGGTTCAGCCCGGGAGTGTCCATGCACGTAATACCGGGCTTGGCACGCCGGGTCAGATGACCATCTCGAGGCGGCGGTCCCGTTCACGGTGCGCCTCGGTGCGGTGTGCCGGGTCTCCCCAGCCCCCTCCCCCGCCGGTCTTCACCAGCAGTCTTGTCCCGGCCTCTACCTTGAGGCCGTTGGCCTTGAGGATGCGAGCGGGGGCCTGACCGGGCCGGTAGACCCATACGTCGGGCGAGGCGCCGTCCTCACCGCCGAAGAGGCCCCAAGACGGCTGCTTTGTTCGCTCGAACCAGAGGTTGACGGTGCATGGCGCCAGGAGTTCGTACTCCCGGATGATCCCCAGGCCACCGCGCCACTTGCCGTCACCGCCCGACCCGGTCCGCAGGGCGTGACGGCGGATTATGAACGGATACCGGTTCTCCAACGACTCGATCGGTTGGTTCCTGTATTCCCCGGCCGCCGAGTGGATCAGAGCCGATTCGCCGTCCCCTCCCTCGTAGGCGCCCCATCCCCCGGTCAGCGACTCCCCCGACAGGAAGAGGCCGAAATCGTTCTCCCCCACGATGCTGACGTTCCACGAGTCGCCCACGTGTCCTGCCGCGGTCCGCTCCGGAATCACCGGGCTCAGGGCCTTGATCATGAGGTCGATGGCCAGCATCAGATGGGGTCCGTAGTGGAGGTAGGGCGCGGTCTCGCTCGGGTTGAAGCAGGTACCCCTCGGGGCTACTACGTCGAGGTTGCGGAAGTTGCCTCCTGACACCGGAGCGCGGGGATTGACGAGAAACTTGAAACCCTGCTCGACGGCCGAGCGGGTCTGCACCATCCCGCTGTTGATGCTGCCCACACACTGGCGGTTGGAGCCCGAAAGGTCCACCGTCATGCTGTCACCCTCCACGGTGACCGTAACCTTCACGTAGACGGGATCCTCGCTAACACCGTCATCGTCGAGGTAACCGTCGGCCTCGTACACACCATCGGGAATCTCCGCCACCGAGCGCCGATCCTCGACCTCCGCCTGCTCGAACACCAGCCGGACGGACGTCTCGACCTGATCCCACCCGAAACGGCGCACTATCGAGCGGAACCGCTCCACCCCGGTCCGGCAGGCACTGATCTCGGCCATCAGGTCACCCTCCAGCGAGATCGGGAACCGGGAGTTGAGCGCGACCAGATCCACGATCTGGCGGTCCAGCCGGCCATCGCGGAAGATACATGTGGGGCCTATCCGCAGGCCCTCCTGGAAGATGTCCGTGCTGTCCCCCACGTAGCCGGCCCGCTTGGCGCCCACATCGTTCCAGTGGGCCTTGGCCGCAGAGAATCCTCGCAGCGACCCGTCAACGAAGATGGGCATGAAGACCGTCACGTCGTTCAAGTGGCTTCCGGCGATGCTCGAGTCGTTGACGATCCAGACATCGCCTTCCCGGAAGACCTCGTAACCCTTGATCCCTATCACGGCCCGGAGCGTCCCGCCCAAGCTTCCCAGGAAGAACGGGAGGCCCGGCGCCTGGCCGAGCAAGCGACCCTCCGCGTCGAATATCCCCACCGAACAGTCCTTCGCCTCGTAGATCACCGGGCTGTAGGCACTCCGGTACAGGTTCCTCCGCATCTGCTCCGCCCCGGAGACGAACGCGTTCCGCACCACCTCGACCGTGGCGGGCGACGGAGCGGACAGGTCAGAAGCGCTGATTTCGGTTACCCAGGATCAGGTGACCAACTGCAGGCGGCGGTCCCGCGCCCGTGCCTCCTCGGCGCGCTCGGCAGGGTCGCCCCAGCCGCCTCCACCCCCGGTCTTCGCCACCAACCTGGTACCCGCATCAACCTTCAGATCGTTCACCTTGAGTATCATTTCGGGCTCCTCTCCGGGACGGTGCACCCATACCTCGGGCGAGGCACCGTCCTGGCCGCCGAACAGACCCCAGGAAGGCTGCTGTACGGCCCGCTCGAACCAGAGTTGGATCGTGACCGGTGCCAGGATCTCGTACTCCCGCACGATGCCTAAGCCGCCCCGCCACTTCCCATCGCCTCCCGAACCCTCGCGCAGGCTGTGGCGCCGCATGATCAGCGGATAGCGGTTCTCCATGGTCTCGATCGGGAAGTTCTTGAAGTCGCCCGCCGCCGAGTGGATCAGGGCCGACTCACCGTCGCCCCCCTCGAAGGCGCCCCATCCGCCGGTTAGGGCCTCCCCCGCCAGGAACAGACCGAACTCGTCCTCCCCCACGATGATCACGTTCCACGAGTCGCCCACGTGCCCGGCAGCAGCCCGCTCCGGTATGACCCGGCTCAGAGCCTTGATCATCAGATCCAGCGCCAGCATCAGATGGGGTCCGTACTTGAGGTGTGCGGCGGTCTCGCTCGGGTTGAAGCAGGTCCCCTTCGGCGCGATCACCTCGAGGTTCCGGAAGTTCCCTCCCGACACCGGGGAGTGCGGGTTGACAAGGAACTTGAAACCCTGTTCGATGCCCGAGCGGGTCTGCACGATGCCGCTGTTGACGCTGCCCACGTTCTGGCGGTTCGAGCCGGTGAGGTCGACGGTCATACTGTCACCCTCGACGGTGACGGTGACCTTTACGTAGACGGGATCCTCGGTCACGCCATCGTTGTCGACGTAGGCGTCCTCAACGTACACGCCATCCGGGATCTCCGCTACGGCGCGCCGATCCTCGGCCTCGGCCTGCTCGAACACGGCATGGATGGCTTTCTCGACCTGATCCCATCCGAACCGCTGCGTGATAGACCTGAACCGCTCCGACCCGGTCCGGCAGGCACTGATCTCAGCCATCAGATCACCCACCAGCGCGGTCGGGAACCGGGAGTTCAAGGCGATCAGGTCCACGATCTGCTGATCGAGCCGGCCGTCCCGGAAGATGCAGGTCGGTCCGATACGCAGACCTTCCTGGAAGATGTCCGTGGTGTCACCCACGAAGCCGGCTTCCTTGGCCCCGATGTCGTTCCAGTGGGCCTTGGCCGCCGTGAACCCCCGCAGGCTTCCGTCAACGAAGATCGGCGCGTATACGGTCACATCGTTCAGATGGCTTCCGGCGATGCTCGAGTCGTTGACGATCCAGACATCACCTTCCTGAAAGACCTCGTAACCCTTGATCCTGATCACCTCACGCAGCGTCCCCCCCAGGCTTCCCAGGAAGAACGGGAGGCCCGGCGCCTGGCCGAGCAGGCGACCCTCGACGTCGAATATCCCGACCGAACAGTCCTTCGCCTCGTAGATCACCGGGCTGTGAGCACTGCGATAGAGGTTCCTCCGCATCTGCTCCGCCCCGGAGATGAACGCGTTCCGCACCACCTCGACCGTGGCCGGTGAGGGCATGTCCGGGGCGTTGCCGTTGCCGGTGGTGTCGCTCATTGTCGGCCTCCCCGTTCCATGATCAGATGGCCCTGAGAAGCCACGCGCAACTCCCAGCCGGGAGGAACCACTGTGGTGGTGGACGGCTCCATGACGATGGCCGGGCCCGCCAGACGACCGGACAAGTTGCCTCGGTCAACAATCGAGATATCCATCGACCGCCCGTTGAAGATGACCTCTTCGATGGTGGAGTCCGCCCCGCCGGTCTCGACATTGCCGTCACCGGACGGGCCGCGCTCGAACTCGCGGATACCCGTCAAGCGGATAGCGACCATCTCGATGGGGGCCTCCGGGTTGGCATGGCCGTAGCGCTCCTCGTACCGCGCATGGAAGCTTGCCTTGAACTCCTCGTCCGCGGCCGTGGCAGCCAGCGGGATGGGCAATGAGTACTCCTGGCCCACGTACCGCAACTCGATGTGGGTCTCGAAGCCCATCCCGGCCCGCTGCTCCTCATCCACCTCCATCTCGCGGCACACCTTGTCCTTGAGGCGCTCGATCGGCTCGGTCAGATCGACGATGGGCTGGTCCAGCCGCCGGTAATGGGTGGTGACCGCGTCGTGACGAACGTCGCCCTGGAGCATTCCCCAGGCCGAGAAGACGCCCGGATTGGCCGGTATCAGCACCCGCTCCACCTCGAGTTCCTCGGCCAAGAAGGCGGCGTGGAGCGGACCGGCCCCGCCGAAGGCCACGATGGCGAAGTCCTTGGGATGCAACCCCCGCTCCACGGTCAGCTCGCGGATCGCCTCAGCCATGACGAAATGGGTGACGTCGAGCGCTTGCTCGGCCAGTTCGGTTGCCGTCAGGTCGAAGAACCCGGCCACGGAGTCCAGGGCATCCTCGGCGGCCTGGCGATCCAGCGTGAAGGAACCGGCCAGCTTCTGGGCCCGGGGAATGCGACCCAGCACCACGTTGGCATCCGAGACGGTGGGGCGGACGCCGCCCCGCCCGTAGCTGGCCGGGCCGGGGAAGGAACCCGCAGACTCGGGACCCACCCGGAGCCCGCCGTGGCGTTCGTAGATCAGGCTCCCCCCGCCGGCGCCGATGCTCACCAGCTCCACAGCCGGCGCCAGTATCGGCAGGCCCTGGAGTTCGAACTCAGACTGCATGCCCACCTGGCCACCGCGCACGATCGATACATCGAAGGAGGTGCCACCCATGTCGATGCATATGAGGTCGGGTTGGTCGGTCAACCGGCCCACCTCCCGACCTCCGATCACACCACCCACCGGTCCCGAGTAGAGGGTGAGCACCGCCCGGTCGGCCGCCGAGTCGGCAATCATGGCGCCGCCGTTGGACTGGGTTATGTGGAGTGGCACCGACAGGCCTCGGTCGCGGAGAGCCTCGGACAGCCGGGACAGGTAGTCACGAACCCGTGGGGTGATGTACACGGAGGTGACAGTGGAGGAGGTGCGCTCGTACTCCCGCCATTCGGGCGCCACCTCGTGGCTCAGCACGATGGGAATGTCCGGAAGACTCTTGCGGAGGATGTTCCTCGTCTCGAGCTCGTGCAAGGGATCGACATAGGAATGGATGAGGGACACCGCCACCGCCTCGTACTCGGCCTCGGCGATGGCCTTGGCCGCTACTGCGACGGAATTGGCGTCTAGCGGGAGCAACTCCTCACCGGACGCGCTGATCCGTTCGTCGATTTCTAGGATCGAGTCCCGCTCAACCAGCGGGGTGGGCTTCTGATACTTCAGGTCGTACATATCGGGTCGGTGGCCGCGCCCGATGATGTAGGCGTCGCGGTGACCCCTGGTGGCGACCAGCGCCACCTTGCCCCCGGAGCGCTCGAGGAAGGTGTTCAGCCCGACCGTGGTCCCATGGATGAAGAGCGACACGTCTTCTAGGTCGGCCCCCGCCCCCTTGACCGCATCCAGGACGCCTTCGACGAGATCCTCGGGCGTGCTCAGAACCTTGGAGACCCGGGTTCCGGCGTCCGACTCCATGACCAGATCGGTGAACGTCCCACCGATGTCCACCGCGATTCTCGTTCCCATTCCGTATTGATCCCTTCAGGTGGAAAAACGCGACCGGCAGGGTACCAGTCGCCGGACCCCGGCCAGTGGCCACTAACCGCTGGCCACGACCTTCCAGCATCGCACCGTCCGACCGTCCGTACCGCTCGGTACCAGGTCCTGTTCGGCGGAGCAGGCCGCCTCCGCAAGGGGGCACCTCGGCATCAGGCGGCATCCGGAACTGGGGTCGGTCTCCCCCTTAGGACCCAACTCGAAACTGTCGGTCTCGAAACGGCTCGCCGCCATCAGGGCTTGCGTGTAGGGATGGGACGGTGAACCGAAGACCTGCTCCGCCGTGCCCTGCTCCACGATCTGTCCCAGGTACATGACGATCACCTCGTGCGCGCACACGCGCACCGCTTCGAGGTCGTGGGAGATGAAGACGAAGGCGACGTGAAACTCCTCCTGGAGCTCTTGCAAGAGCGACAGGATGTCCCCGCGCACGCTCAGGTCGAGCGAGGAGGTCGGCTCGTCCAGCACCACCAGTTCCGGGTCGGGCGCCAGCGCCCGGGCGATAGCTGCGCGCTGGAGCTGTCCTCCGCTCAGCGCCCTCGGCTTACGGTCCCACAACTCCTCACCAAGGCTTACGGCGGTCAATACGTGCCGAAGGCGTTCCACCTGTTCCGACTTCGACATGTCCGGCCGGAGGCGGCGCAGCGGCTGAGCGACCGAGCTGCGCACGGTATGGGTCGGGTCGAAGGATGCCTGCGGCATCTGGAACACCATCTGCATCATGCGGCGGTGAGATCGCATCTTCCGGACGCCTAGATCACCAAGTTGGGTCCCTTCCAGTAGGACCTCCCCCTCCGTGAGCGGTGTCAGGCCGAGAAGGCAACGAGCGACCGTCGACTTGCCGGATCCGCTCTCCCCGACAATCCCCAGGGTCCGGCCCCGCTCCACCGCGAACGAGACGCGCTGGGCAGCCTCGATCGTCTCGACCAGACCGATGGAACGACGCACCCGATAGGTCTTCGACAGGTTGCGGACTTCGAGGATGGTGCGTTCAGTCATGGTCGGGGCCCAAGTGGCACAGCAACCGGCGGCGGCCGCCCAGATCGTGCACGGGTAGGGGTTCCTCGTCGCACACGGCCATCCGGTACGCGCACCTGTCGCGAAAGGCGCAGAATTGGTAGACCTCGGTCATCCGGGGAACCAGGCCGGGAATAGAGCGGGGGCGTTCACCGGCGCGCAGGTCCACGCAGTCGAGGAGCGCCCTGGCGTAGGGATGGGACGGCTCGGTGAGGATCCGCTCCCGAGGACCGAACTCCACCACCCGTCCGGCGTACATGATCCCGATGTTCCGGGCCACCCTCGCCACAGCCCGCAAGTCGTGGGAGATGAAGAGCAGGGCGGCATTGCGAGCGCTGACCTGCTGCTCCAATAGGTCGAGCACCCTTACCTGGGTGGTCATGTCAAGACCGGTGGTCGGCTCGTCTGCCAGGATCAGCGAGGGGCCGCATGCCAGGGCGAGCGCGATGTTCACTCGCTGCGCCATGCCCCCGCTCAGCTGGTGCGGGTAGCGCTTCAGGATGGCGTCGGGGTTGCCGAACTCGAGGTCACGCAGGGCCTCGCGGGCGAACTCCTCCGGAGCGCCGTCCAGAACCTCGCGGTTGGCTTTGAACGCGTCCACGATCTGGCGCTCGACGCTGAGCATGGGGTCAAGGGCCGTGACCGGGTTCTGGTAGATCATGGCAACGTCCGAGCCCCGATAGGTTTGGAGCTCGTCGGTATCCAGGTCGAGCACCGAGCGGTCCTGCCACTCGACCGCACCGCCGGTGATCGCCCCGCCCGGTGGCATCAGCCGCAGTATCGAGCGCAGGGTCATCGACTTCCCGCAACCGCTCTCCCCCACCAGCCCCACCGTCTCACCGGGGAACACTTCGAGGTCCACGCCCTGGAGAGGATGGACCGGGCCCGACAGGGTGTTGATGGTGACCTCCACCCCCGAGAGGGTCAGCAGCGCCCCGTTGGCCGGACCGGCGTTCATGCGGACGTCCCTCCCGGACCGACCAACGTCTCCGAGCGGGCGGAGAAGCCGGTCAACGAATACACGGACAGGACGATAAAGGCGCCGGGGAAGACGGAGACCCACCAGTGGCCTTGGACGATCAGCGTGGCCCCCGTCTTGATCATGGACCCCCACTCGGGGTTCGGCGGTTCGATGCCGAGGCCGATGAAGCTGAGCCCGGCGATGATCTGGATGGCGTAGGCGCATGTCAGGGGAAACAGGGCCAGGATCTGGCCGCGGGCGTTGGGAATGAAGTGGTGCCACACGATGCCCCATGCTCCCAGGCCGGCGCACTTGGCCGCCTGCACGAACTCCGCTTCGGTTAGCGGCAGCAACACGCTGCGTACCTGGCGCAGGTACAGCGGGAAGTTGACCATGGAGATGGCTATGACGAGGACAGCCATGCCGTTGTCCACGGGGCCGAAGATCTCGAGGGGTCCCAGCGCGGCGAACAGGGCGATCCCGAGAAGGAGGACGGGGAAGGACTGGACCACCTCGACAATCCGCAGGGCGACCACGTCCACCCACCCGCGACGGTAGGAGGCCCAGGCGCCCGCCAGGCATCCCAGGCCGCCGCCGAGCGTGACCCCGATGAGCGCCAGGGTGAAGTCGACCCGGGTGGCCACTATCACTCTCGTGAAGATGTCGAGGCCCAGCGTGTCCGTTCCGAACCAGTGCTCCGCCGAGGGCGGGGACACCGGATTGAACGGATCGGGCCGGAGGGGGTCGTAGACGGGTATGGGTATCCACTGGCCGATCGTTTCGATCCACGGACCGATCACGGCTAGGAACAGCATCAAGAAGAACAGGGACCGCCGGACGGTGATACCGGCGGTAGGGCCGACCAAGATACGGCCCACAAGCCAGCGTTCCCTCGGGGGGACGATGGTGGTCATCGCTGCTCAGTCACGGAGCCGGGGATCCATGGCGAACTGGATCAGATCAACTATGAAGTACAGGATCACGTAGATGACCGCGGCGATGATCACCACCGCCAGCACCACGTCGTAGTCGGAGTTGTCCATGCCCCACACCGCGTATGAGCCGATCCCGGGCCAGGAGAACACCACCTCCACCAGCACCCCACCCCCGATCAGGTAGCCGAAGGTCATGGCGGCCAAATTGAGCACCGGCGGGGATGCGTTGCGGAGAACGTCCCTGATCAGAACCGTTCGCCGCCCCAGTCCGTAGCTGTAGGCCGCCTCGACGAATGGACTGGCCATAGCCTCGCTGACCGCGGTGCGGGTCACACGGAAGAGCGGGGGCCCGCTGGTCAGTGACAGGGTCACGGCCGGAAGAATCAGATGCCACAGGGCCTCCCATGCCAGTCGGAAATCGCCGGCGATCAGGGCATCGACCGTGTAGAAGCCGGTCACCATGGCAGGGGGATCAACGCCGCCCAGGCGGCCCAGAGGAGGGGGGAACAGTGCGGGAAGAGGGCCTAGAGGCTCTGGGAGCCTGGGGGGTAAGAAGTAGAGAAGGAAGATGAACAGAAGGCCGAGCCAGAAGGCCGGAACGCTGACCCCGAACTGCGCCATGCCTTCCCCGAGCTTGGCCAGACGTCCACCGGGTCTGAGTCCCGCCCGTACACCGAGCGGGATGGCCCAGATGAAACTGACCATCAGCGTGAAGAAGACCATCTCGGCGGTGGCGGGAAGCTTGAGGGCAATGTCCTCGGCAACCGGTATGCGGCTGATGCGGGACACACCCAGGTCTCCCTGGAGAAGGTGAGTGAGGTAGGTCCAGAACTGCACGACGATGGGCTCGTTGAGACCCATCTCCTCGGCGCGCTGCTCGATTATCGCCTCGCTCACGGCCACTCCCAACGAGGCGTACAGGGGGGTACCCGTGGACCGGGTAATCGTGAAGCCGATCATGACCACCGCCAGGAGGACGACGGCCAGTATGACCACGCGATTGATCAGGAACAGGGCCCATCGGCGAAGTCCGGAGAGCCGGTCGCCGGCCTCCTGCTCCTGACTAGTTGCCTGTATCGCTTCTATGCGTGGCTCCAGGAAGGTAGAACGATCGGGAGGGCGGCCGCCCTAGGCGGCGCCCTCCCGATCTGCGTAGTTACTACCGATGGACTAGCCGGACCGATTCAGGGTCGCGAACCAGAGCAGCCCGTCGGGATGGAGCGTGAACCCGCCGATGTCCTCGCGCATCGCCAGCGTGTAGTTGGCATTGGCAAGCCACAGCATCGGTGCTGCGTCGACCAATCGGGTCACTGCCTCTCGGTAGGGCTCGCGCCGTCCCGGATCCGAGACGACCGAAGCCGTTTCGTCGAGGATCTCGTCAATCCGCGCGTCTGCGAAGCCGGTCCAGTTGATCGCCGCGTCCTGCGAATCCCACCACAGGAAGAACTGGTAGTAGGGGTCATCGACATAGTCGAGGAGACCGCCCCGGAAGGCCATACCTCCGTAGGTGAGACCGAACAGGTGATCGAACATCTCGGCCCCGGTGACGGGACGGATGCTCATGTCAATCCCGAGGTCGGCAAATTGCGCCTTGAGGTTCGTAGCGACCGCCTCATCGAGCGGGACGTTCTGGCGGATGACCATCTCGAACTCAAACCCGTCGGCATAGCCGGCTTCCGCCATGAGCTGCCGAGCCCTGTCGGGATCGTGCTCGTAGATCCACGCGTCCTCCAGGTTGTATAGGTCGAAGAACCTGGAATTCACCGAGATAGGTCCTTGGCTCGGGACTGCCTGGCCATTCAGGACGCCGTTGACGATCGCGTTGTAGTCGACCGCGTAGGACATCGCCTTCCGCAGGGTCACGTTGTCGAACGGCGGAGCCTGGTTGTTCAGCAGGACGTTGATCCCGTTCCGGTCGGGAACCGACAGAACCTTCACACCGTCCGAAGTTGCTGCGGTAGCCAACTGCTGTACGGATAGATCGAGGGCGATGTCCACATCACCGCTCTGGAGCAGGGCGAGACGGTTGGCCGCCTCGGGCACCGTCAGCAACTCCACCGTCTCGAAATAGGGCTGGAAGCCCGTCCAGGTGGGGTTGCGCTTAAGAACCATCCGTGATCCGCGCTCCCAGCTGTCCACCACGTAGCGGCCGTTGCCGGCGTAGTTCTGCTTGAGCCAATCCCGGCCCCAAGGATCGTCCTCGGTGGAATTTGCCTGGATGGTCACGCTGTCCATGATGCCCATGGTCTGGTCTCTCATCAGCGGCAGCACGATCGTGGACGGACGAGCATCGTGGACGACGAGCGTCCGGTCATCAACCCGCTCGATCTGGTCGATCGATGTGACGCCGATGTTGCCCCAGACCCAGGCCGGTCCGGCCGGTCCGGTGGCGAGCGCCCGGTTGATCGTGTAGATGGCATCGTCAGCCGTAACCGGGTTTCCGCTGGTCGGGAACGTCAGATTCTGGCGGAGCTTAAGAGTGATGGTCCGGAAGTCATCGCTGAAGTCCCATGACTCGATCCACTGACCCTCGAAGGAGGTCGTGTCGGCGTACGAGAAGCCGCCCACGTCAGGACCCGGACGGTACTGAACCGGCTGCATGTAGACGTTCTTCAGGACCAGGTTGGTCAGCTGCGCCGAGCCCAGAGCGGGGTCGAGCTGCTCAACATCATCTGCGATGGCGATACGGAGCGTCCGCGCCTCGGAGTCGTCGACCATGACCTCCACGGTCTCGGTCACCACCACTTCCTCGGTGACCACAACTTCCACTTCCTCGGTTACGACCTCGGTTTCGGTCACGACCTCGGTTTCGGTCACGATGGATGTGACCACCACTTCCTCGGTTACGACCTCGGTTTCGGTCACGATGGATGTGACCACCACCGTCTCGGTGACGGTCTCGGTACCGCCACAAGCGACGGCGACCATCGCCAAACCGAGCACGAGCGCCATGACTGGTGGCGTCCGTTTCCAAAGCGTCTTCATACTCGCCCTCCTGAAGGCTGGGGAACAATCCATCATCATATTTGTCGCACCGAGCGATCCGCAACTCGATAACACCGACGACAGGGGCGAGAACGGGTGGTAGAGGCCCGGTCCGAGAGCCGGATGGCACCCTTCCGGGTGACGGAAAACCCCTGCTACTCCCGGTCCGCCATATGGCTCTCCCACCACGTTACGCAGAGCTCCTCGATGTCCCCCTCTGCGGCGCGGTAGTCGTACCAGCTGTTCAGCCAGTTGAGGAATCTCGGATCCCCGGGACGGATCGAGATCTTGTTGTATCCCCGTGACAAGATCACCAGGTTGCCGTCTGGTTCCCGCAACAGTCCTAGTTCCGGATTGAGTTCGAGGTATCGCCGCGTCACCGCGTCCCCGACCACAGCATCGACGCGTCCGTCCAGCAGCAACCGGGTCGGATCAGGAGCCTCCAACACGGTAGCCGCCGGGAAGAAGCGCTCGGCGACGACCCTGTTGCTCGATCCATGCCACACCGCGATCCGGAGACCCTCCCGATGCAGTGACTCGATCCCCTGATCGGCTCTATCGGCAGGTACCTGACAGGTGACCCTTATCTGCATGAGCCGACCCATCACGAACTCCAGCCGGAGCGCCCTCTGCGGGTAGAGGGTGTGCTTGGGAAGAAGGTCCACCCTCTCTGCGAACAGTGCCGGAATCTGGTCCGGCCAGAGAATCTCCACGATCTCGAGCTCGACACCGAGGTCCGACGCGATCATGGCCCCAACCCTGGGCGCCAGGCCGTCCGGTTCGCCGGTTTCCGGATCGCGGTACATCTCGGGCGGATCTCCGGTGTCGGGGTGACCGAGAAACTCGATGGGAATCCTCAGAGAGCCCCGGTGCAGAATCTCATCCAGCGTCGAATCCCACCCGACAGGCATTCTGTTCCTCCTGCAAACGCACCCGGCGGAGGTCCACCGCTCTTGACCGACACCCTAGACGCCCACCCCGGCCAGGCCGGCCACGCCGGACCCGAGCCGCGAACCCGGCATTCTTGCGAGCGTCTAGGCCAACCTCCCTTGCGCCGCATGTACGATCTCCAGCTAGCAACGGTGGAGGCCCGATACCTGTGATCAGCCCGGTGTGAAGGAACCGACGTGGACGACCCGCCTGAGGGCTGGGTAGGCAGCCTCCTAGGGAACGAACCTGGGCGGCGAGGCCACCCCCCTGGTCACACCCCGCCGGCGATCCCACGAGACCAGCCGAGAGATTCAGGATCGTTCGACCGATGAACCCGACCACCAAGGGAACGTTTTGGGCTCTGGCCGCGGTCACCACCAGCTCCGGCTTGCCCCTGTTGTTTGTCTATAGCGCCAGCAGCGCCGACCCCTTCGCGTGGCGTTCGTGGCTACTGGTCTTCCAGGTCCTGACCATGCTTCCGATTTTCTTCGTCGTGCCGAGCGGGAAGAAACAATGGCGAGAGAGTGCCCGCCGCCTGCTGTCCTATTGGGGAACCGGCGGAGAACCGCTCCGTGTCCGGACCCCTCTGGACCTGTTACGAACCCCGGCCATGTGGATGGCGGTCTCCCTGGCGTTGGACCTCGCCTTCTGGGCGTGGGCAGTCACCCTGATCGACCCGCTGGTGGTGACGATCATCTTCCAGCTGATGCTTATCGGGATGGTATGGCTCGCCGCCCGGCTGGGCCGGAAGCTCTCCAACGCAGAACAAACCTCCCCTCATGTCATGGGCAGGATGCACTGGATGCTGACGGTCCTCTCCTTCGCGGGCGCCGCCGTGGTCATCTGGTCGGAGACCGGCGCGGTTGCGACCTTGAACTGGACAGGAGTACTCGTGGCGTTGGCAGGTACCGCCGCAGCCAGCGGAGGCCTCTGGACAACGGTATCCACGGGACGCCTGATGGCTTGGCCCAGCGACGACCCGCACGATCTGGTCTGGAACGCCACTTTCGCGGCGGTCGCCGGAAGGCTCGGTGCCCTCCCCCTGACCCTGCTGGGTAGCGCCCTGTTCTTTCCGTCAGCCGGCGGCTTCGGTCTCGCCTGGACCATCGCCGGCCTCCTAGCACTAGCCGGCGCCTTCGACGCGGTCGCCTCCCTGGCCCACCGGTACTCGCTGTACACCACATCCAGCCTGAGCGTTCAGCGAGTCATGTTCCTCTCCCCCGCCCTCCAGATGCTCTGGCTGTGGACCTTCGCCGACGTGTCGATCGCTAATCCCCAGGCCCTACTGGTCGGCACCGGGGTTGTGCTGCTCGGCAACGTCGGATGGCAGACCACCCACCCGTCGACACCCTGACCGTCCTATACCAAGACCGCAAGCAGGGAACTCAGCGCATGTAGCTGGCGCCGTTGATATCGATGGTGGCGCCGGACAGGTGGCGGCAGTCGCCTCTCGACAGGAACACCACGATACGGGCGATCTCCACCGGGGGAATCCACTCCCCCATGGCAAGCTGCGGGGCGGTGCCCTCCTCGCCGCCGAACTGCTCGGCAGCGTCGATTGACATGTCAGTGCGCACCATTCCCGGAGCGATGTTGAAAGCGACCACACCCTGTCGGGCGTAGTCGCCGGCCACCGATTTGGTGAAGGCGGTGAGAGCTCCCTTAGAGGCGCTGTAAGCGGCCGTGGCGGCCCGACCGGCGCGGTAGGCCAACCAGCTGGACAGGCTGATCACGGTGCCCTCGCCGTTCGCAACGAAATGACGCACCGCCGAGCGGGTGATGCGGACCGGTTCGATGACGTTCACCTGCCAGGTGGCCTGCCAGATCCGGTCCCACTCGTCCTCGGGACCTCCCCAATCGAGATCGGTCAGGATGGCGGCGTTGTTGACCAGCACGTCGACCCGGCCCTTCCATCCGACTGCCCGATCCCAGACCGTGTTTCCCGCCCGGTGCTCGGCGAAGTCGGCCTGCACCAGGAGCTTGCGATCGGGTGGCAACTCGGCGGTTGCCTCCTCGGCCCCATGCTTCGTACGGGCGTAATGGGCCACCACCGAGGCGCCGGCCCGTCCCAACTCTCGGGCGATCTCGAAACCGATGCCCCTCGAGGCACCGGTCACCAGGATCACCTTGCCCTCGAGCGGTTGTCCCATTACTTCACCTCCCGGGGTGGTTTCATGCCGCGCCTGTTGGGGCCGAACGATAAGATTCGAGTCCTACTGTATCCAAAGCGGGGTAATGCTCCCGCAGCCAGGCAACCTCAGGAGGCAGGAATGAAGATCACCTTCATCGAACCGATAGGGATCGACATCCACGTCCCTCGTGCCGTCTCGGTGCTCGAGAAGCACGCATCGAGCGGCGTCTTCGTCGACGTGGTACACCTCGACCTGCCGCCGGAGTTGACCGGCCCGATGCTCTCCCCGGTACCGCTGTACATGAACGAACTGATCGCCACGGTTCTCCGCGCCGAGGAGGAGGGCGCTGACGCCGCCATCATCGGGTGCTGTTCGGACCCTGCCCTTATGGAGGCACAGCGGTCGGTGAAGATACCGGTAATCGGGCCTCTTCAGGCCGCCGCGGCACTGGCAGCAGGGAGAGGTCTCAACCTCGGGATCCTGTTCCCCGACGAGCACGACTGGAAGACCACCGCCAACTGGGTGACCCGCAACCTGCGAGCCTACGGACTGTCGGACGCGGTGAGCGACATCGCATTCGTGCCGATGCACGTGGAGGGCGAGGACAGCCTGATCGGCAACTTGGATGTCACGGCCGAAGTCGTCCAGGAGCGGTTCCGCCGCCAACTCCTCGACCACGGGGTACCCGCCGCCCGGGCCATGCTGGAGCGGGGGCCCGTGGAAGCCATCCTGTTCGGCTGCACCATCTGGGGAGGCATGATCCGGGAGGTGGCCCACCTGATAGACGCGGTGTGCATAGACCCGATGGTGGCGTCGCTCCACATGGCCGAGGCCCAGGTCCGGATCACCAACCTGGCATAGGGGCACGAGCAGCGGCGATCCCAACCACCCGAAGGTTCGCTAGACGGAAGCCTCGAGGAGTCAGTCTGGCTCGACCTCATCCGACCGGCGGGCGGACAGCCCCACTGCCAACGACTCACCGGTCCCGGGATCGGCACGGGCCGCACCAAGCGGACCAACGAGCAGTGAGACCAGGGTCTCCAGCCTGGCCAGCCTCTCGCCGTGCTTCTTCACTTCGGATCGCAACGCACCCATATCGGTGCGCAGCCCGCCCATCTCGATACGCAGCCCGCCCATCTCGGCACGCAGCCCGCCCATCTCGGCACGGAAGCTCCTGATCAGGGCCCAGAGCAGCACGAAGAGCGCGCTGAAGAGCACCCCGACGAGCGATATCAGAAGATTGGTCATAGCATCCATAGGCCCGAACGTATCATAATCATCGCTAGATTAGAACCTCTAATTTTTCGCGTTCTCAATGTCTCATAAGACCTCGCCGCGGCAGTCAGACATACCCCGGCTACGGCTCAGCAATCTCCGGGCCGGTGGCTGCGGTCGGCTTGGAGTCTCATGAGCGCGCGGTCACGCCACAGCACCCGATCTTCCCGCCCCGACTCCGGAAACCTGAACTCCAGGTCCTCCGCTACCCGTTTCACCACATCGGACTCCCAGGGGTTGTCATCTCCCCGCTCGACAGCCAGGCGAGCGTAGGCAGCTCCAACCCCCTCGGCGTGGGCGCGTATCCCGCCCCGGGTATTCAGGTCCGCAGTGGTGAAAGGGCCAATCACCGACCATCTGAGACCCAAACCCTCGGTAAGCACCAACTCGAGGTCCTCCGGAGTCACCACGCCGTCCCGGACCAGGCACAGCGCTTCCCTGAGCAGTGCGCCCTGGAGCCGGTTGAACACCAGGCAGTCAACCTCCTGGCGGACCGTGATCGGGACCATCCCGGCACGCGAGAACAGGTCACGGACCGAGTCCACCGTCTCGGGGGCGGTGAACGGCGCCGGCGCCAGCTCGACAACCCGGATCAGGTAGGGCGGGTTGCCGGGATGGGCGAGGAGGCAGCGAGACCGGTGCGGAAGCTCGGCCGCGATCTGGGAGATGGTCATTGCCGACGAGGAGCTTCCCAGCGTGGTACCCGGATCGGCCAAACCGTCCAGGGCTCTGAACAGAGCAACCTTGACGTCCAGCCGTTCGGGGGCACACTCCTGGACGTGGACCGCGTTCCGGACGGCTTCCTCCAGATCGGATTCCATAGCGATCCGGGCTCTGATCGCGGCGGGCGGTTCTTCGAGCAGGCCGTGCTCGGCCAGATCGCCGAGACGTATCTCTATCTCGCCGGGAGCGTCGCGGCGGCGAGAGGCTGCCGGCTCGTAGACCGCTACGTCGAATCCGGCTCGGGCGAAGACTATAGCCCAGCCTGCACCGATCTGGCCCCCGCCCGCGACGGCGACCTTGGCGGAGCCATGACCCCCTATGCTCACTTACCGCGACCTACCCAAGGGGACTGCGGAAAACGACGGGGATCGCTTGTCCCGCTGCCCCTGACATGGGGGGTTGCTATCGCAGGGCGAGCCAACGGGACGTTTCTCAGTACCTTCCTAGAGACCGAAGGAGTCGGCCAGGGACTCGGCTTCCTCGACCAGCGGCATCAACCTCGCCATCCGTTCGCGTCCCTCCTCGCCCAACTCCGCGTAGGTGGTCAGAGGCGCCCTCACGTCACCCATCGGGTGACCGACCGCGGCCGCGAGCGCCTTGGAGTAGCACTGGTGGCCGTACGTCGGGTGTCCTTCGGCGATCGTGTGCTCGATCCGGTCGATCGGGCGCCAGATAGCCCGAGCGTCTTCGATGCGGCCCGCCTCCAGCAGCTCGAAGATGCGGCCCGAAGCCCGCGGCAGGTAGTTGCCGAACGGGTTGACGTACCCGATCGCCCCCAGCAGGTAGGAGTCGACGACCCACTCCCCGGCGTATACCTTCATCCGCCCCCCGGAGGCTTCTATCACCTCCGGCACTCGGGCGAGATGCATGCTCGACTCCTTGACGTACTGCACCGACTCCAACTCCAAGCACAGCTTGGCCTGGAGCTTGGCCGACATGTCCACATTGGAGGTGACCGGGTTGTTGTAGAGCATGATCGGGATCGAGATGGCCGCGTCGATCGCCTCGTAGTACCTGAAGATCTCGTCGTCGGTGGGCGTGTAGTAGTAGGGCGGGATGATCATCACGCCGTCGGCGCCCAGATCCTCCGCCTGGCGGCTGTGGCGGACGGCGTTCGGGGTGTGGGCGTTCATCGTGCCGATGATCACCGGCATGCGCCCGTCGATGTGGTTGACGTAGGTCTCTACGAGTTGGCGGCGCTCCTCGTCGCTCACCGCCAGGAACTCCCCCGTGCTGCCCAGCGCGATGATTCCGGGCACTCCGACCTCCAGCTGCCAGTCCAGGAAGTTCTTCAGCGCTCCGAAGTCGACGCCCGAACCATCCTCCGTGAACGGAGTGACCGATACCGTGTAACTGCCCCGAAACTCCTTGGCCATCATTCCTCCAGTCGCCAGTCCTGCCACTTTAGGAGGGTACCGGAGAATCTCCAGGTTGGCCCCCTAGCCGGCAGCAAATCCCCCGGGTCGAGACACAGCGGGCAAACTGGCCCCGTCTCTCTCAGCACCCTCCTAATCGGGCGCTATAGCAGTCCCGGCGACCTCACCGATGGCCACGGGGCGGATCGGGGCCTGGGGGGCGAAACCGGAGAACTCGTCGGGCGGGACTCCGGCAGCTTCGGTCGCAAGGGCCAGCACTGACGGGCTGCAGTAGCGGCCCTGGCATTTGCCCATTCCGGCCCTGGTCAGGCGTTTGGCCGCGCCGGCCGACGTGGCCCCGCCGCCGCCGGTGAACGCCTCCCGCAGCTCACCCAGCGTCACGGACTCGCACCGGCAGACCAGGGTGGGGTCGCGGGCCAGCTGGGTGGTCAGGGGCTCGGCGCGATAGAGACTGCGGAGATGGCCTTGGAAGCGCATGTGTCGGCGGAGGATTTGCCGCACGCGGGACACCTCCCGGCCGAGGCCGTCGGAGAACGTGGCTCCCAGGTCGGCAAGCACATCGGCCCCGGCGAGGGCGCCGAGAGCGGTGGCCACGTAGGCGCCGTTGATCCCGCCCGCGTCTCCCACCACCCAGACGCTGGCGACCGAGGTGCGGCCTGCTGCGGTGCGGTCCACGACCAGCGTTCCGGCGTCCGGGTCGTAGCGATGATCGCATCCGAGGGCCCGGGAGATCTCGTTGGCAGGGATGAAACCGTATCCGAGGCAGACCGCATCGGCGCTGACCTCGCGCTCCGTTCCCGGTAACGGGTTCCCGGATGCGTCCAGGCGGGCCACCACTGCCGCCTCCACCCGCTGATCGCCCCGGATCTCGACCACCGAGGCACGGTCCAACACCGGAACACGTGCCCGGACCAGGGTGGTCCGGTAGGAGAACCCCTTGGCGACCAACTCCGGCGCCGAGGCGAGCATGCCCGCTCCGGCGCCCAGGTTGTGCCACCACCGGAGGTCCGCCTGCTCGGCCAGCGCTACCACCTCGACCCCGGCTCTGACCAGTTCGGCCGCGACCTGCATGTTGAGCGGGCCGTTGCCGGATAGGACGACCCGCTCCCCTGGGGCGACCTGGCTGGATCTCAGCAGGGTCTGGGCGGCCCCGGTCGTCATGACGCCGGGCAGTGTCCAACCCGGGATCGGAACGGGCCGCTCGTGTGCCCCCGTTGCCAGCACCAACCGCTCGGGGCGCAGTACCCAGTCACGGTCGTCGCTCCGGGCCGCCAGCGAGTCGGGAGCGAACGCCCCCCACAGAGTGACGTTGTTGATGATCTCCACGCCCGTGTCCTGCGCCCGGGCGATCAACTTCCGCCCGGCACGGTACTGGGAATCGATACGGGTGTCGTCGATGGCCCGCTCCGGTGGGGGTTGCTTGTAGAACTGACCGCCCAGCTTGGAGCGCTCGTCGATGACAAGCACGTCCACGCCATGCTCGGCGATGACCGAAGCCACCGAGAGACCGCCCGGCCCGCCACCCACCACCAGAACCGTCGGCGAGAGCTCGCGCCTCGGCCGGCTGCCCTGGGAAACGTCCGGAGGTCCGGGAGCGGCCGGCTGGAGCCTCACCTCCTGCCCGTCCTCCACGCCGGTCATGCAGGCCAGCGTCCCCGGCTGATCATCCACCACCACCGCGCACTCGTGGCAGGCGCCCATCCCGCAGAAGACGCCCCGCCGGCCTCCGTCCACCGCTTCGCGCAAACCCATCTCGCCGGCAGCGACCAGCGCCGACGCCACGGTATCGCCCGCCAACCCCTCCACGGGACGGCCTTCGTAGGTCAGCCGGACCGATTCGGTGGGAGGCTCGACCCCCGGTACGCCGACGCGCACCCTCGAATCAGCCTTCGAGTCCGTTCTTGCGGCGGTACGCCCGCCAGGTGGTGGCCCACCGGTCGGGATCGTCCAGCCCGCTCCCCACCACTCGGTGGATGGGCTGGTTGTGGGGTGCGGTCTTGACCAGCTCGGGATCGGTGCGGGCCTCCTCGCAGATGGCCGCTATGACATCGATCCAGTAGTCCAGATCCTCGACCGACCACATCTCCCCCGCCTCGGGTGTGAACGGCTCTGGGATGAACCAGGGCTCGTGACTCATCCAGAAAGCGTCCACGCCGTAGTCGACCATCCGGTTGGCTACATCGACGGTGGTGACCCCGGTCTCCTCCGTGAGCTCGCCCAGGCTGTAGCGGGTCATCTCCATCCGGTACTCGTCCAGATGGGGAAGGCCCTTGGATACTCCCGGAATCCGGAGCAGGCGGGTCTCCATGTAGTTGTTGGCCAGCAGCGACAGGTCGGCCGCCTCCTTCACTCCCGCTGCGCCCAGCGCCCGGAGCCACGAGTAGGCCTTGACGATGACCGGGATGTTGCCCAGATACTCCCGCACCTGGGTGCTGCCGGCGTGCTCGGGAATCTTGATGGCGAACGCTCCGTCGTCTCCCTTGACCACCACCGGCGCGGTCAGGTACGGAGCCAGTACTTCCGAGCACCCGTAGGCACCGACCGCCGGTCCGCCGCCCGCCTTGGGAGCGCCGAAGGTCTTGTGGAGCATCATCATGCAGGCGTCGAAGCCCAGCTCCCGGGCCCTGATCCGGCCCATCACGCCATTGAAGTTGGCAGTGTCGTAGAAGCAGAGCCCGCCCACGGAGTGGACGATGTCCACCCACTCCTTGATATGGGGGTTGTAGATGCCGATGTCGTCCGGGTTGTTGACCATCAGAGCCGCCGTCCGCTCCGATGCCGCCGCCCGGAGCGCCTCCACCGACGCGTAACCCTCCTCCTCGAGGGGAAGGGTGATCACGTCGAATCCGGCCGCCGCTGCGGTGGCGGGATTGCAAGGATGGGCCTGGGCGGTGGTGATGATCTCCCGCCGCTGGGCCAGGTCCCCGCGGGCCTCGTGGTAGGCCCGGGTCACCGTGGCGTGGAGGAACGCGGCGTCGGCGCCCCCGCCCGGCTGGAACACGAACTGGTCCATCCCGGTCAGGTCCCGGAGCATCCGGTCGAGCCCGTGGATGACCTCGAGGGTGCCCTGGAGGGTTTCGACGTCCTGATCTGGGTGGGTCTCGGCCACGAACGGCTGCCGGGTGAGCGCCTCGGTGACCCTCGGGTTGTACTTCATGGTGCAGGTGCCGAACAGGCTGATGCCCATCATCCCCAGCACCTCCTGGCTGAGATGCAGGTAGTGCCGCAGCACCTCGGGCTCCGAGAGCTCGGGCAAATCGGCCGGGCGGCCCCGGCGCAGGGATTCAGGAATCAGGTCGGAGGTGTCACCCGTCACCGCGTCGAGATCGGGTTCGTCCACGGGGAAGAGCTGCCCCCTGCGACCCGGGGCGCCCATCTCCATCACCAGCGGCTCATCCCAGACCGCGGCGTGGTACTTCCTCAATCCGTTGGTAGTCATCGGGTCACCTCCTCCAGCGCGGCGGTCAGGCGGTCAATGTCGGCCCGGCTATGCACCTCGGTCACGCAGTACAGGGCGCTCTGGCCCAGATCGGGGAAGTCGCTGCTCAGATCGCGGCCGCCGAAGATGCCATGGTCCCTGAGTCGCCGGTTGATCTCGGCCACCGGGACTCCGGTGTCGTCGAAACCGACCACGAACTCCTTGAAGAATCCCGTCGGCCATCGCAATGACACCCCGGGCACGCCTGCCAACCGCCGGGCGGCGTAGTGACTTCTCCGGAGGATCGCTCCGCCCAACTCCTCGAAACCGGCCGGTCCCAGCACCGACATGTAGGCGGCATTGGCGATCGCCCACAGGTAGACCGAGTTCCCGGTCCAGTCCTTTCCGTCCTCCCGCGAGCCGTAGGAGCTCTGCTGGAAGAGGGCAAGCCCGAAGGCCCGCTCCCCCTCGTGGGTGGTGTCGGTGAGGCTGACCTGGAGGGTGGGGTACTCCCTGGCGTAGCGTTCCTCGTCCCGGGTGGCGATGAAACCCCCGACCCCGCCTCCGCCGTTCATGTGGACACCGAGCGGCTGGGTGGTCCCCACCGCGATGTCGGCGCCGTAGTCGGAGGGCGGCACGATCACGCCGAGCGAGGTCGGATCGACGCCGACGATGGTCTCGGCCCCCGCGGCTCTAGCCATCCGCGCGATCTCGGCGGCCTGGTCCTCGATCACCCCCAGGTAGCCGGGGTTCTCGAAATAGACCGCGGCCACTCCTTTGTCGAGGCGGCTGCCGAGGCCGGCCAGGTCGAGGCGTCCGGTGGCCGGGTCGTAGCCCACGTAGGCGATCTCGATGTGGCCCTCCTGCTCCGGGTACCCGGCGTAGGTCCGGGCCACGTCCAAGCGCTGCGGATCCATCAGGGCGGGTACCAGGATCCGGTCACGGCCGGTCATGCGGGCAGCCATCCGCATCGAGTGGCCCACGGCGGCGCCCCAGCTGTAGACCGGCAGGCCCACGAACTCCATTCCCACCAACTCGCCCAGCTGGCTGGCGAACTCGAACCAGGCCTGGTTGCGGCCCAGGTCGGATGAGCCCGTACCCCACACCGAGGTCAGGAACTCGCTGCGGGTCCAGATCTCATCGCATATGGCCGGCACATGGTGCTGCCACGTGCCGCCTCCGAGGAAGCTGAGGTTGTCCTCGCAGTGCTCGTTCTTGCCGAGCACGCTTGTCATATGTCGCTTCAGCTCCACCTCGGAGTCGAGCGGCTCGGGCAGCTCGAACCGCCGGGTGGTTATGTGTTCGTCGGGTATCTGCTCGAACAGATCATCGACGGTGGCCGCGCCGATCGCGTTGAGCATGTGTTTCTTGGTCTCCTCTGTGGAGTTGGCCATGTAGGGGTGGGCTCTGTTCACTCCATCACACCTTCGGTCTCGCGCTCATCTTGCTGACCGCTAACTCTACCGATGGGAGGCTGCGGCGCGTCCACTTGCAGTCTGCCGCCAGTTCCGCGGTCCGGCGCTAGTTTCCCGGTCATGGACCGAGCGAACCCCATCCGGCTGGGCCTGATAGTCAACCCGATCGCGGGAATGGGGGGATCGGTGGGCCTCCACGGCACCGACGGCGACACCTACCGGCAGGCCGCCGCCCTCGGAGCGGTCCCCATCGCCCACCGCCGGGCAGGCCGGGCGGTCCGGTTGCTGGCCGACGCCCTCCCCGACCTCTCGGTGATAACAGGGTCCGGCACCATGGGCGAGCACACCGCCCGGGAAGCCGGGCTCGTCCCAGTCGTGGTACCGGTGCGGTCGGACCCGACCACCTCGGCCGACACCCGTGAGGTAGCCGCCCGGATGCTGGAGGAGGGTGTCGGCTTGATCGCCTTCGCGGGAGGGGACGGAACGGCCCGCGACATCGTGGGCGTGGTCGGGACCGCGGTCCCGGTGGTGGGCATCCCCACCGGTGTCAAGATGCATTCCGCCGTGTTCGGAAACACGCCGGAGGCGGCCGGCGCCATGGCGTCCCGCTACCTGGCCACGCCCGACCAGGTCCCGCTGACCCGGCGCGAGGTGCTGGACGCCGGGGACGACCCTGGCCACGTGGCGGGTTTCTCGGTCGCATCGGTCCCGTTCGTCCGCGACCTCCTCCAGCCGGGCAAGGCCACCACCGCGCTCGGCGACGACGCCAGCCTGGACCGGCTGTGCCGCAAGCTCGCCGACGGGATGGCGCCCGATCACTTCTACGTGCTCGGGCCCGGGACCACGGTGGCCCGGATCCTCGATCACCTGGACCTGGAAGGAACCCTGGCCGGGGTGGACGTGGTCCGCAACCGCCGGATGGTCGCCACCAACGTCACCGCCGCCGAGCTGGTCGCCCTGCTGGAGCCAGGCGTTCCGGCCACGATCTACCTGGGGGTGATCGGCGGTCAGGGTTTCCTGCTCGGCCGGGGCAACCAGCAACTCAGCCCCGAAGTCATCAGCCGGGTCGGCGAGGAGAACGTGATGATCCTGGCCGGGGAGGAGAAGGTAAGCCTTTTGGACCCGCCCGTCCTCCGGGTGGACACCGGCGTGGAAGCGGCCCGGCCGGTCATGCTCGGCTACCGAAGGGTCCACACCGCCCCCGGCCGCAGCACCGTCATGAAAGTGGTTACCTAGGAGGGTACTGAAGAATGTCGAGTTGGCCCGTTATCCGGCGATGAGACCCCAGGTCAACGCATCGTGGGCCAAGCTATCCCCGTCTTTTTCAGCACCCTCCTGAACCGCCGGCGACAGGACCGGTCCGAGCCCTCCTATGGCTGCTGTCTGGTCGGGCTAGGCATCAGTGCGCCGTCACAGTTCACAACCGCGTCTGCTGCTTGGGAGTCGAGGACGAGGGTGACGCGGGGGTGAGTCCGGAGGATCGAGGCCGGCACGGATTCTGTCACCGGGCCGCGCAGGGCCTTCAGCACCGGAGCGGCCTTGGCCGCGCCGGACGCCATGACCATCAGATGGCCGGCCTCCATGATCGTGCCGAGACCCTGCGTCACCGCGCGGCGCGGTACCTCATCCAGGGTGTCGAAGAAACGGGCATTGTCAGCCCGGGTAGTCGCGGTGAGCCTCACGATCCTGGTGCGGGAGTCGAAGGTCGAGTCGGGCTCGTTGAAGGCGATATGGCCGTTGCGCCCGATCCCGAGGATCTGAAGCCCGATCCGTGCCCGGCTGATCATGCGGTCGTAGCGGGCGCACTCCTCCTCCAACTCGGCCGAGCAGACGTCGGGCGAGAACAGGCGGGCGGGTCGGAGATCGACCCGCCCGGTCAACTCGGTGCGCACGACGTTGCGGTACAGCTGCGGATGGTCGGGATCGAGCCCCACGTACTCGTCGAGCAAGAAGGCTCGGGTCGCGGCAAACGAGAGCACCTCCTCGCGGTGACGGCGGACGAGTTCCCGGTAGAGGGGCTGCACGGACGCGCCGGTCGCCAGGCCGAGCACCGGCGAGTGAGTGGAAGCGAGGAACGCCTGGACGATATCCGCCGCGCGGCTGGCCATTACATCGCTGTCCGAGGCGACGATGACCTCCACTTGCGGCGCAGTCCCTTCGCAGCCGGACTACTCGACCCGGGGGGTGCGCCCGTCCGGTGTGGGTGGGTGCCCTGCGGACGGGCTCCCGGACCGGGCGGACCGGGCGGAGCGACCTGCGCCGGCCTTCACGGGCTCGAACCTCCCCGGGGCTCCCCTGCCGGGGACTCGGTGGCCCGCGCGCCGGTGATGAAAGCCACCAGGTCGTCCTGGGTCACCTGGCTGACTTCAGCCTCGGCCGTCTTGCGGCCCCGTCGCAGCACCACGGCGGTGTCGCACACGGCCGTGACCCGGTCCATGTTGTGGGTGATCAGGAGCACCGCCACGTTTGCATCCCGCAGCGTCCGGATCAGGTCCAGTACCCGGCGGGCCTGCTCGACGCCAAGCGCCGCGGCGGGCTCGTCCAGGAGAACGATCCGCTGGCCCCAGGCAACGGCCCTCCCGATTGCGATGGCCTGACGCTGACCACCTGACAGGAGGCCGACCGGCTTGCGCAGCGACGGGAGCGCTATGCCGAGACGGGCCAGGGTCTCGCCGCACTCCTCTTGCATGCGCCTCTTGTGCAGCAGCCCCAGCCGTGACCCGAACCACCCGCCCCGCGTGTACTCCCGGTTCAGGAACAAGTTCTCGGCCACGTCCAGCGTGTCGATGAGCGACAGGTCCTGGTGCACGGACTCGACGCCCAGCGAGCGGGCCACATCCGGAGAGGAGATCCGATGTTCGGCCCCGTCGATGCTGATGGTCCCGGAGTCGGGCTGGTAGATCCCGGCCAGGCACTTCACGAGCGTCGACTTGCCGGCCCCGTTGTCACCCAGCAGCGCCGTCACCCGCCCCCTATGAAGCTCCAGAGAGACGCTGTCCAGAGCCTGAACGGCCCGGAACGCCTTCGACAGGTTCCGGACCTCGAGGGCGGGAGCCGTCATCCTGCTCGCTCCGGTGTCCGGTCGCCCAGGGTGTTCCAGACGCCGGTGACCACTGGAGCTGACGTCCGGACGCCGGTCACCCCTACCACGCAGGCGCGGGTCACGAAGGCCTGAACACGGAATCCGCAGATCACCGTGTCCCCCTCGCCGACGGCACGGGATGCCGGCGGGTGCAGCCTCGCGTAGTAGTCGATGCCGGCCGGGTCGGGCATGTCGAGCGGCACCGGCTCTGTGGATGCTTCCTCGGGGGCGGCCGCCACCAGTGCCCGCGTGTCGTACGCGTCGAAGACCGGGTCGACGTAGAAACCCCCGCCGAAGCACAGCGGGACGCCCTGGTGCAGGTGGGCCACCTCGGTGAGATAGAGGGCGGCAGGTTGTTCGGGAAGCTCCTCCACCGCGTGCAGCGGAGTCGAGCCGGTTAGGCCATGGCCCGGCTCCACCTAGGTGGCCCCCATGTCGGCCAGCAGATCAAGGACCGCCGCGGACGTCGTACCGGGAGCGTTCACCTCGATGTGAGCGCCGTCTCCGAGGGCGGCGGCCACCTCCACACCCCGAGCGAGGGTGTCGGCGTTGGGAGTGGGCGCCACCTTCTGGGAGTTCTTGTCGTAGAGCAGGGCGGGGAACGTGGTGAGACCCGCGAAACGCAGCCCCTTCAGGCCGTTCACAAAGGCGATGGCGGAGGGCAGTTCGTCGATATGGAACCCCCCTTCGTGACCGGGGTAGAAGATGTCGCCCTCGTTCCATATCCGGAGGAGCACCTCCTGGGTCCGTCCGAGCCTCGCCACCGCCTTGGAGGCCTCCGTCGCCTTGGTACGGGAGAAGATGGTCCAGTACTCAGGGGCCATGCCGGCGGCCTCCCGGGTCTCCGCACGCGCCATCTGGACGAGATGCCCCAGGTTGCCCAGCCGGTGCCCGCCGGCCACGATGGGCCGAGCACAGGCCATGTCGACCGCCACGTAACCGTCGGCGCCGCCCCGGGTTATCGCATCCAGTGCACCCCCGGCACGGCCCAGTTGCTTGCTCATCGCGTACACCGTGAGACCCCGGCGGTGGGCCTCGGTAGAGAAGTAACGGGTGTTGGCCTCGATCGCGTCCAGATCCAGGACGTAGCTGTTGGCAGGGATGCTCCCCTCCTGGTGGAGCCGGATGGCTGCCTCCACGAAGGGCCGGTTACGGGTCAGCAGTTTCTTCAGGAACATGGTCGCTCAACTTTCCTCAGGTGCTCGCATGCTGAGCGCCACCGCTAGGACGATGATCACGCCGCGAGCGATCAGTTGGTCCGCCACCTCCAGCCCCATCAGGATCAGCCCGTTGTTGAGCATCGCCATGATGACCGCCCCGGTGACCGCCCCGGCGATCGAGGCGCGGCCGCCGAAGAGACTGGTGCCACCGATGACGACCGCCGCGATCACGGTCAGCAGATCGTTCTCGCCGAGGTCGTGGCGGCCGATGGCCAGCCTCCCGGCCAGCAACACCCCCGCGAAGGCGGCGGTGGTAGCACTGGCCACCAGCGCGCTGATGCGGATACGGTCCGTGTTGAGACCGGATGCCTTCGCCGACTCCCGATTCGCTCCCGTGGCGAGGACATGGCGGCCCCAGCGCAAGTGGTGGAGCGCGAAGTGGCCCAGCGCGAACGCGATGATCGTCCAGACGACCAGGGACGAGACCGGACCCAACGAACCGGCGCCGAACAGGGCCGAGAAGGTGTCGTCGCGGATCGGCATCGACTGGAGGTTGTTCATGTTCCGGGCGATCCCGCTGATGATGCCCAGGGTTCCCAGGGTGACCAGGAAAGAAGGTATCCGGACCTTGACGGTGATAAGGCCGTTGAAGAGGCCGACCACTACGCCGGTAGCCACCGCGGCTGCGGCGCCCACGAGGAAGCCGTGATCCCCCACCACCACCGCAGCCACCAGCGATGACAGCGCCACAGTGGACCCTACGGACAGATCGATCTCCGCCGATGCGAGGGCGAAGGCCATCCCCACCGCCATCACCGCGATGGGCGCCGCCTGCCTGCCGATGTTCAGCAGGTTGGAACCGCTGAGAAACCCATCGTCCCAAAGTAAGAGGGCGAAGACAGCGAGGATCGAGACGAAGGCGAGGTAAACGACGTACTGTCGTAGCCCGCCTTCGTCGCCTTGGCGGGCCCGCAACCGTATCGAGTTGGTCACGGCTCGTAGCGGTTTACGGACCGCCTTCACTTCCGGCAGTTCTTTCGGACACTCGGGCGCCTCAGCTTATCCACCGAGGGCTTGCATGACTTCGGTTGGTGGGTCGGTCGCCAAAGATTGGCGGTAGG
>VXMM01000039.1 GCA_009841105.1 Acidimicrobiia bacterium
GGTGTTCTCCTTCCAGCGCCTGGCGGTCCTTCGGGCTCCCCCTCCGCCCCCCCACACACCACCCCCCCCGCGCGGGCGCCCCCCCCGGCGGGCCGCCCCCCCCGGCGGCCCTGGCCGAGCTGGTCGAGCGGGAGGCTCCCGGCGCGGTGCTGTTCGCCCAGACCTACACATCGCGGGATGTGGCGGGCCGGCTGGCGGCCCGGATCGACAAGCCTGTGATATCGAACGCGGTGGACGTGGCGATCGATGACGGCTACGCCGTCACCAGCGAGATCTTCGGGGGCACGCAGCTGGTCCGGACAGCCTTCACGGGGCCGGGCCCACACCTAGTGCTAGTGCGACCTAAGTCCTTCTCCGCCGACGAGCGGGGAGGCGCCGTGAGCCGGGTCGAGGACTATCCCCTCCCCGATGCCGGGCACGCCGGATCACCGCAGGTGGTGGAAACGACCGTCGAGCAGGCCGAGGGCCCGCAGTTGGGAAGCGCCAAGGTCATCATCAGCGGGGGCCGCGGGCTGGGAAGTGCCGAGGCATACTCGCTGATCGAGAGCGTCGCCGAGCCGCTGCGCGCCGCCACCGGCGCGACCCGGGCGATCGTGGACGCCGGGTGGGTGCCTTATGCCAAGCAGGTCGGTCAGACCGGCAAGACGGTCAAGCCAGAGGTCTACATCGCCTGCGGGGTATCGGGCGCCATGCAACATCTGGTCGGGATGAAGGACTCGAAACGGATCGTGGCGGTCAACAAGGACCCGGAGGCTCCGATCTTCTCGGTCGCCGACCTGGGGATCGTCGGAGACGTCCACAATGTCCTGCCCAAGCTCGCCGAGGCACTCCGCGGCCGCGACTGACCGGGCCGCCGGGCCCCTCCGATTCACGATGCGCCACCCACCGGACGGCGTCCCCTCCCGTTGCGTCCGGTAGCGTGACCACATGGCAGGCGCCACCACGGTTGAAGTCGCCGGTGAGGAAGTCCGCATAACCTCACCCGATCGGCTGGTCTTTCCACGGCAGGGATGGACGAAGCTGGATGTCGCCCTCTACTTCCGGACCGTGGCCGAGGGATGCCTGCGCGGCGTGTTCGGGCGCCCGACCATGATGAAGCGTTACATGAAGAACGTCGACACGGCGCCGATCTACCACAAGCGGGCGCCGAAGAACACACCCTTCGAGACTGCTCCGCTTCGCTTCCCCTCCCAGCGGCCCGGCCGGATGAACGTGCCTCGCTCGCAGGCCGACATCCTCAGGTTCGTCCAGCTGGGCTGCCTCGACCTGCATCCATGGCCGGTACGCGCCGAGGACCTGGATCACCCGGATGAGCTCCGGCTCGACCTCGACCCCACCGAAGGGTTCGGGTTCGCCGATGTCAAGCGGGCCGCGGTGGCAACCAAGGACCTTCTCGATGAGGTCGGCCTGGTGGGTTGGCCCAAGACCACGGGTAGCCGGGGCATCCACGTCTACGTACGCATCGAGCCGGAATGGGACTTCTACCGGACCCGCCGGGCGGTGCTGGCGTTCGGTCGGGAGATGGAACGCCGCCATCCTGACCTGATCACCACCCGATGGTGGAAGGAGGAGCGGCATGGAGTGTTCATCGACTACAACCAGAACGCCCCGGACAAGACCGTCTCCTCTGCCTACGGGGTCCGTCCCACGGGATACGTATCAGCCCCGCTCACGTGGGACGAGCTACCCGATGTCGAGATCGAGGACTTCCCGATGGATCGCTTCCACCACCGGTACGCGGCGGTCGGGGATCTGACCGGCGGGATCGACGAGCACCCGGGACGGATCGAGCGCCTGCTCGAGTGGGTGGAGCGGGACGAGGCCGACGGCGTGGGCGACGCGCCCTGGCCGCCGAACTACCCCAAGATGCCGGGAGAACCACCCCGGGTCCAACCCTCCAAGATGGTCCGCGCCAACTGGAAGTGATCCCGAGGGATCCATACCCTCCGGCGGGTTTCTCCGGCTCGGCCGGTGACTGCTCCCATTCCCAATAAGGCCGGGGTGGAAGTAGCCTGCCTGCGGAATTTGCGGGTTCCCCCCGCCACCGCCCGAGCTGCCCGAAAGGAATCTGTGTGAAGACGTTCGTCAGGGCCTTCGCGTTCTTGGTGTCGAGGGCGCCTTGGGCGTTGGTCATAACCACGCTGGTCCTTTTCGGAGTCTTCGGCGCACTGTCCACCCAGGTCGAGATAGGCCAGGGCAATGAGGGCCTCTCACCCGACAACCCGGAACTGTTGGCCCAGGACCGGATCACCGACCTGTTCGGCAGCGACGAGACCCAGGAGAGCGTCATCCAGGTGATCGTTCGCAACGAGGGAGGCGACGTCTTCACCAAGGACGCCTACGACGTGGTGACCGCCATCAACTCCGTCCTGGCAAGCGAGGCTCTGTCCGACAACCTCTCCTCCATCCCCGGAAGGGGAGCCTCCTTCAGCTACCTCGACCCGGCCATCGATAAGGCCGAGGAGAACGGCACCCTCGTGGCCACCGATGAGGACGTGAAGGACCTGTACATCCAGGCCACCACGGGACCGGAGGCCAATCCGCAGTTCGCCGCGCTGATCAGCCGCAACGGGGACGCTTCCTCGGCCACGGCCCAGGCGGGTCTGATCCTGATATTCACCGAGGTGCCGGTGGGGCTCGAGGAGGAAGCGTTCGACGAGGCCGTGGAGAACGACTCGGCGGTGGCGGACGCCCTGCGGACGGTACCCACCCCGGAAGGGTTGGAGGTCATCCCCTTCAGCTTCACGCTGCTGTTCGAAGACAGCGGTGACGCCGGGAGCGAGATCGGGCGGCTGTTCGGGATGGCCGCACTGATCATCCTCGTCATTCTCTCGTTCGTGTACTGGCTCAAGCCGCCGGGGCGGGGCGCCCTCATCCAGTCGGGGCGCCGGACCCTCGCCGACACCCTGCTCACTCTCTTCACCATCTTCGCCGCGATCACCTTCATGCAGGGGATCGGGGTGCTGCTGGAGCTGACCGGGATCATCGCCTCGTTCAACACCGTCACCCAGATCATCCCCATCCTGCTCATCGGACTGGGCGTCGACTACGGGATCCACATCACCTCCCGCTATCGCGAGGAGATCGGCCGGGGGCAGGACGTGGACGGCGCCGCCCGCACCGCCATCGGCACCGTGGGAATAGCCCTCGTTCTGGCAACCGTCACCACCGCCATCGGCTTCCTCACCAACATCTTCAACCCGGTGCCGGCGCTGAAGGACTTCGGGATCCTGGCAGCCGTCGGGATAGTCGCCTCGTTCGTCCTGACCCTCACCTTCTTCCCGGCGGCCCGCAAGATCCTGGATCGCCGGACCGAGCGGCGGGGCAGACTCTCCTGGGCGTTCGTCCGGTTGCTGATCGTGGCCAGGAAGGTGGACCGCACGATCGAATCCAAGGGGTCCCTGCCCGTGGCGGGCATGAGAGCATCCTCCGAACGCCTGCTGCCTTCCCTGATAGCCCGTACCTCATGGCTGGCGGAGAAGATCCCCGTGGTGATGGTCTTGGCGGCCATGGTGCTGGGAGGCCTGGGAGTGTGGGGACTTGCCCAGCTGGAGACCCGCTTCTCGGTCACCGATTTCCTTCCCAGCGATGCTCCCGGGATCCGGGCGCTGGAGATCCTGCAGGAGGAGTTCGGCGGTGGCCTGGGGGAGTCCACCCAGGTGCTGATCGAGGGTGAGGACCTCTCCACACCGGAGATCCACAACGCCCTGGTCTCGGCCAGCTCGCGACTGAACGAGGTCGAGGACGTGTTGGTGTTCGAGACTCCGAGGGGGCCGATCGCTTCCGCCAACTCCCCGATCTCGATACTCAACTCCCTGAACCGGGGCGGCCCCCAGGGTCCGCCCTCGGAACCGGTCACCGCCGCGGCCGGGGCCGCAGGTGCAGGCCAGGATCTTCGAGTTCCCGCCGGCGCTGATGTCACCCCTCTCTGGGACGCCATGTTCGACGTGGCTCCCCAGCGGGCGGCGGACGTCCTTCACCGAAGCGGGTCAGGGTACGACGCCCTGCGTTTCGACATCGGCACCCAGGCAGGAGAAACCGGAGCGCTGGAGCTGCGAGAGGACCTCTTGGACAACTTCTCGGAGGTCTCCGACCTGGGTGTCAGCGTGATAGCCACCTCCACCGGGATCATCACCAACCTGATCGTGAAGGAGCTGGCGGACTCGCAGACCACTTCGCTTCTCATCACCCTGGTGGTCGCCACCGTGGTGCTGATGGTCAGTTTCTGGTTCGAGAACCGCCGGCCCTTCCTGGGTGTGATCACCATGATTCCCGTAGCCCTGGTGGTGTTCTGGACCTACGGACTGATGTACGCCACGGGCATTCCATTCGGACCGGTCACCGCCACCCTGTCGGCCCTGTCGATAGGAATCGGGGTCCCCTACACCATCCACATCGCCCGCCGGTTCGGGGAGGACCGGGTCCGCATGGAAAGCCTCGACGAGGCTCTGCGCTCTACGTCCCGCCATACCGGCGGCGCGCTGGCGGGGTCGGCTTTCACCACCATGGCCGGGTTCGGAATCCTGATGACTTCCAGGCTCGTACCCTTCCAGCAGATGGGACAGGTCACGGTGTACGCCGTCGGACTCTCCCTGGTGGCAGCCATACTCGTACTCCCATCCCTGCTGGCTCTCTGGGAGAGGTGGCACCGCCGGAGGGCAGCGGCAAGAGCCGGCTAGCGCCAGGGGCCTTCTAGCTCGATGCCTGCGGAACCGATCAGGCCAGCGAGCGCAACACCACCTCGGCGCTGAGGGGCCGGGCCACGCAGGTGAGTACCACACCGGCGGCCTCCTCCGCCTCGGTGAGGGCGAACGGAACGCCCGGATCCACCTCACCGGCCACCAGGAGGGCACGGCAGGTGCCGCACACCCCCGAGCGGCAGGCATAGAACAGCGGCGAGGCCGGCCCGCCGAGCGCGTCCAGCAATACATCTCCGGCAGCGGCCGTTCCTGTGTGGTCCTGATCCTCCAGGCGGACGAGCGCGCCGTCGTAGGGCGTGGGCGCGGCGTCGCGATGCGGCGGTTGGTAGCGCTCCACCAGCAGCCGGTCTTCGGGTGTCCCGAGGGACCGGAGGCGGGCCTCGACCGTGCGGTTCATGCCGGGCGGGCCGCACACCAGGTACCACACGTCCGCGGTGGTCGGCGGTGCGGACACCAGGAGCCGATCAACCGCCCGGTGGTCGATGCGCCGGCCCCCGCCGCTGAACAGGAGGTAGACGCGGAACCGCTCCGGGTGATCCGCGGCCAGCGCCGCCAACTCCTCGGCGAAGATGGTGTCCGCCGGCGTACGGTTGCCATAGAGGAGATGAACCACCGAGCCCTCCTCCATCGTCATGACACCCCGGACGATGCTCATGATCGGACCGATGCCGCTGCCGGCCGCGAAGCAGTACAGGGTACGGCGCCTCCCCGCACCGATCGAGACCTCGAATCCGCCGGCGGCGGCCGGCTCGACGTCCACGACGTCGCCCGTCCGGGCTCGCTCCACCAGGTGGCTCGATACCAGACCACCCGGGTGGCGCTTGACGGTTATCGCCGGGGGCTGAGACATCTCCGGTGTGGAGCTGAGCGAGAACGCCCGGCGGTGTTCCTCCCCCTCGACCACGAGCCGGACAATCACGTACCAGCCCGCCGACCCCCCGAGCACCCGATCCGGATCATCAAAGGTGACGGTGACCGCATCGGCGGTCTCAGGGCGGATCCGGGCGATACGAAGGGGATGAGCAGTCCGGACCTCCGGAATCACCCGACGATCTCCGAGAAGCCAATCCCCCGGGGCCGGACCAACTGGTCCATGGTGCAGTCTCCGGGGTCCTTGTCCGGCCGCCACCGCTCCAGCCTGGTGGCATGGCGGAACCTTTCTCCCTGCAGATGGTCATAGCTGATCTGGACCACCAGGGTGGGTTGGATCGGGATCCACTCCATCGAGCGCTGTCCGGTCCAGCGGTTCACCGACCCCGGGGCGCGGGTGTCCTCTCCTCCGAAACTCTCCCCGGTACGCATCTGCTCCAGCAACGGGAGCAGGTCGATCCGCTCCTGGTCGGACAACCCTGACGTATGCCCGATGAAGTGCAGGTTGCCCTCCGGGTTGTAGAGCCCCAGGAGCAGCGACCCGACCCGGTCGCCCTCCTTGTGGAGGCGGTAACCGCCGATCACGCAGTCCGCGTCCCGCCGGTGCTTCCACTTGATCCACTCCCGCTTGCCGGGGCGGTAGGTCCCGCCGGCTCGCTTGGCGATGATCCCGTCACATCCGGCCGGTTCGAACTCGTGGAACCAGCGGCCGGCCTCCTCGAAGTCCGCGGTGGCCGGGGTCAGGTACCAGGGCGCCCCCAGGGGCGCGACCACCTGCTCCAACCGCTCCCGGCGGGCGCCGTAAGGGGCGTCCAGCAGGCTCTGGCCGGCATCGGCCAGCAGGTCGAAGGCCACCAGCCGGGCCGGCAACTCCTCGGCTAGCCGCGTGATACGGGACTCCGCCGGATGGATGCGCATCTGGAGCCGGTCGAATTCGGTCACATCCTCCACCACCACGAGGATCTCGCCGTCGACCACGGTGCCCGGTGCCAGCCTTTCCAGGGCAGGCCGGAGTTCCGGGAAGTAACGCAGCAGAGCCTTGCCGTTGCGGGAGTCCAGGCGCGGCGGGTCGCCGCTGTAGGCGATCATCCTGAACCCGTCCCACTTCGGTTCGTAGACCCAGCCCTCTCCTTCGGGTGGCGCCTCCCTCACCCGAGCCATCATGGGCTTGATGGGAGGGCTGATCCCGTACGCCATCAGCCTGGGAGGAAGAAGCCGTGGGGATGCAGCTCGGACAACTCGTGACGTCGCACCTCGCTCCCTTCTCCGGCAGTCACCACCACCCACTCGACCCGGAACTCGTTCATGAGTTGCCGGCAGTTCCCGCAGGGATAGGCATCATCCACCCTGGCGGCGTCGACACATGCTACGGCCACGCCTTCGATACGTCGCACGCCCCGGGCCACCGCACCGGCTATAGCGGTTGCCTCCGCGCAGATTGAGGACCCGTAGGCGGCGTTCTCCACGTTGGCGCCGGTATGGCACCGGCCTTCGGAGTCCACCACCACCGCCCCTACCCGGAACTGTGAGTAGGGCGAATAGGACTGCAGCGCCGCCCGGCGCGCCTCGGCCGCCAGATCCTCAGCCGTCACGCCGCGCCCAGGAGAGCATCCACGAACGCCGAGCCGTCGAACGGCAGGAGGTCACCACTCCCCTCCCCCACACCCACGAACTTCACCGGCAGCGAAAGCTCGTCCTCGATCGCCAGCACGACTCCTCCCTTGGCCGTTCCGTCCAGCTTGGTGAGGACCACGCCGGTGACCCCGACCCCGGCGAAACGGCGGGCCTGGGCGAGCCCGCTCTGGCCGGTGGTGGCGTCCATCACTAGCAGAACCTCCGACACCCGATCACCGTCGCGGCCCAGCACGCGGACCAGCTTGGCCAACTCCTCCATCAGGTTGTGGCTGGTGTGGAGCCGGCCAGCCGTGTCGACAATCAGCACATCGGCGCCCCGGGCCCGGGCTGCCTGGAGAGCATCGTGGGCCACGGACGCCGGATCGGCGCCCCGGGCGCCCGAGACCAGCGGAACGGCCAGGCGGTCTGCCCAGACCCTGAGCTGGGTGTCGGCCGCCGGACGGAATGTGTCGGCGCCCCCGATGAGAGGCTGTTTGCCTGCCGCGACGAGGCGGGACGCCAGCTTGGCGACAGTGGTGGTCTTCCCCGTCCCGTTGACACCCACCAGGACGACGATCGAGGGGGTTCCGATCAGGTGTAGGTCCCGGTCGTACCCGGCCAGGATACGGTTCAACTCGGTGCGCACCACGGGCCTGATCTCGCCCGCACCGGTCAGACCGGTCTCGCGAACCACCTCGACGATCCGCCGGGCGGCCCTGACCCCCATGTCGGTGGAGATGAGCTCCTCCTCCATCTCCTGCCAGGCGGCCGTTGATGTCGAGGTCCGCGACCACGCGGACTCGAGGCGCTCCCGGACCCTCGAGAGAGCAGCCCCCATGGTCGCGCCAGGTGGCTGTCGCACCGGCTCGTAGGCCTTCGAGCGTCGTCTTCGTGCCCCGACAAGAATGACCGCCAACACCAGCACCACGAGGAGAACCAGCCAAACAGCTATGGAAGCCACCGACTCGGACATCTCGATCCCCACCAAGGCAACCGGCCATGGGACTACGGGAGCCATCGGATCGGACCTCTCGATCGCGGATCACCGGTCGGCGACCCAACTCGGCACGATTCTATCCCGGCCGCAGCGGTGACCATCCTCCTAAGGGGCTGCGGGTACGGTGCCGGCCGGGATCCGGTTCATATCACGTACCAGTGCCCTTGAGGACCCTCCCGGCGCCATGGTCACCCCGTACAGCGTGTCGGCCACCCGTACCGTGGCCTGCTGGTGGGTGATAAGCAGCAGCTGGGAGCAAGATCGGAAGTCCTCCACCAGCCTCAGGAAACGGCCCAGGTTGGCTTCGTCGAGGGCGGCGTCCACCTCGTCGAGGATGTGGAAGGGACCGGGCCGGGCCTTGAAGACCGCGAACAGGAAGGCCAGCGCCGCCAGCGATCGCTCCCCTCCGGAAAGCAACGACAGCTTGCCGACTTTCTTCCCGAAGGGCTGGGCTCGGATCTCGACGCCCGCCTCCAGCGGGTCTGACGACCCGCTCAGGATCAGCTCCCCGCTTCCGCCGGGGAAGAGGACCGAGAAGCAATCCCGGTAGTGGCGCGCAGTGTCGTCAAAGGTCTTCCTGAAGAGCTCGTGCATCTCGGTGTCGAGCGCGTCGATCGCCTTTCTTATCTCGGACCTGGCGTGCTCGATATCCCCTATCTGTTCGGTCAGGTGCCGGTATCGCAGGTCCAGCTCCCGGTACTCCTCGGCAGCGAGCCGGTCTACAGGACCCATCCGAGCCAGTTCCGTGGTGAGTTCCTTCACCCGGGGCTCGGCGCCGGGCCGCTGCTCAAGTGGCACTGTGGCAACCAGGGCCTCCTCCTTCGTGGAGTCCGTGTCCCTCCGGAGCCGTTCCGCAACCGACTCTTCGCGCATCCCGACCTCAGCGACCGCGATCTCGAGTCTGGTCAGGCGGCTCCGGGCGGATTCCTGCTCCTGGTCCAGGGCTGCCATGCGGGTGCGGAGCGTGCTCACCTCGCCGGTGGAGACCCTGGCCATCGCTCTCGACCGCTCACGGCGCTCGACGAGTTCCCCCAGACTGTGGCGTGCCACCTCCGCCATCCGCAGCGTCAAGCGCTCGATGTTGCTTGCATGCGCCAGACCTGCCTGCTCGGTGGTGGTGTCGATTCCATCCGTCAACCGTACGGTGACCGAGTCGACCCGGTCAGCCAGCAGGCGGCGCCGCTCGGCCGCCGCTCCCAGCGCCCGGATCGACTCCTCCCAAGCCGCGCGCGTCTCCGCTTGCCGGCGCTCGGCTGACGCCCGCTGCTCGGCCAGGATTTCGCTCGAATCACGGCCGGCCACTTGACTGTCCTCCGACTCGGCGACCAGCTCGCGCAGCTCCGCGAGGCGACGCCCGTTCCGTTCAGCCGAACGGCGGGCCGCGGCCGTACGCGTCTCCAGGCCGGCAATCTCCTCGCCCAGCCCACTCCGCGCCCGGCGATTGCGTTCCAGCGCGCCGGTCAGGTCCTCATGCCGTGATCGCAGCGCGGCGACCTCCGCCCGGACAGACTCGTCATCCCGGCGAGCCGCCTCCATCCGGACTCTGGCCTCGGCCTCGGCCTCGCGGGCGGCATCCATCTCCCGACCTGCCTCCTCGGCAGCCCGGCGTGCGGCGGCAATCATGTTGGGCGATCCTGAATCCGGATCGGTCGGGTAGATGCCGAACCGGGTGACCAGATCACCCTCGACCGTCACCGCCCGCACTTCCGGCACCTTGCGTACGATCTCCCATCCTTGGCTCCAGTCGTCCACCACCAGGACGTCCCCGAGCAAGCCGGCCGCCAGACCTGACCGAGCCACCGGCCCGAGCTCGTCACGGAGCCTCTTCACCCCCCACCGGTCTGCCACCGAACGGGCCACCGACGCGCGCGGGTCGGCTTCCGGCACGACCAGGGGAACAGCCCCCTGCCCCCCGGTCTTGATCCCGGCAACCACCGCCCCGACCGATTCGTGGCCGTCCACCACCAGCGCCTCCGCCCACGCCCCCAACGCCGCCGCTACCGGAGCCACCAGCCGTTCGGGCACATCCAGGATTTCGATCAGCTCACCCAGCACTCCATCCGATGTCTTGATCCGGTCCTGGGCACGGGAGGACGCCCCGCCGCCGGCGGCCTTCAGCGCCTCCAGCCGGGCTCGTGCCGCCGCCCTACGGGTCTCGACCGACCTCAGCCGGTCCTCGCGCCGCCTCCACTCCGATTCTGTCCGCCGACGAGTCTCGGTCCGGTCCCGGCCCAGCCGTCTGGAGGACTCCAGCCGCTCCTCCACCGATGCGGCCTCCCGCGCCAACTGGTCGCCGAGGCGGGACTGTTGCGAGAGCCGTTCGCCGACCTCGTCCGCCGCCTGCAGGTAATCGGCAATCCGGCGAGCATCCTTGCGGGCCGCTACTTCGGTCTTCCTGAGTTCCGCCTTCATGATCGCCGGCTGGTTACCGGCGTGAAGCACCACATCCGCCGGTATGTCCCGTAGCCGATCCTCGGCCATACGCAGCTCGGATTCACAGCGCTCCGCATCCTGGCGAGCGTGCTCCTCCCGCAGGGTTGCCCGATCCAGGCGGGCGGACAGCTCGATAGCCTGGTCGTTGAGGCGCCGGTAGGTGGCCTCCATTTCCCCGATCCGGCCGGCCAACCCGCCGGCCCGCTCGTTCGCCACCCGGGCGATACCGCCTAGCCGAGCGGCGACCGCCCGCAGGTCGGCGATTCCTTCCCCGTAACGGTCCACCTCGGCCGCCAACGCCTCCGATCTATTCTCCGTGACCTCGATCCGCTCCCGGATCCGGCCCTGCTCGGACTCCTTCCCGGCGATCCGGGACTCGATGTCGGTCCGTTCCCGGTCCAGATCCTGGGCCCGCCGGGCCAGCCCACGGAGCTCCTCCCCGCCCAGCCAGAGGCGGAGCGAACGCAACTCGGAACGCAACTTGTCGTATCGCTCCGCGTTACGGACCTGTTTCCGCAGCGGTCGTTTCCGGCGGTCCAACTCCCTGACGATGTCCTGGACGCGTAACGAGTCGGCATCCGCCTGATCGAGCCGGCGGATGGCCTTCGCCTTCCGGATCCGGTGCTTGCGGATCCCGGCCGCATCCTCGATGATCTCCCTCCGCTGCGCCGGATTACCTCCCAGGACGGTGTCGAGCCTGCCCTGGCCCACGATCAGGTGCTGGCGCCTCCCCAGTCCGCTGTCGGAGAGCAGCTCCTGGATGTCGAGCAGGCGGCACGTGGCGCCGTTGATCTCGTACTCGGACGTACCGCCCTTGAAGAGCCGGCGGGTGACGGCGACCTCGTCGAGGTTGAGGGGCACGGTCCGGTCGGAATTGTCCATCACGAGCGTGACCTCCGCCCTCGAATGGGCGGGCCGGTCGGCTGTGCCCGCGAACACTACGTCGTCCATCTGGTCGGCGCGCAGCGCCTTGGTGAACTGGGTGCCCAGCACCCATGACACCGCGTCCACAATGTTCGACTTCCCGGTCCCGTTGGGTCCCACCACCACCGAAACGCCAGTACCGAACTCCAGGAGGGTCCGGTCGGCGAACGACTTGAAACCGAGCAGCTTTATCGACTTGAGACGCAAGTCACATCCATGTGATTCGAGTGAAAGCGAGTTTAGCGGTACTCACCGGGAATCTGTGGTTCACGCCGCTTCACCAGAGCCGAGGATCCTCTGACGGGGACAGTTGTCAGGCCTGGCAGGCCGGGCACCGGTGGGAAGACCGGCCGTTGATCCTTTCTTTCACAATCGGGGCGCCGCAGCGCCGGCACGGCTTTCCTCCCCGCCCGTACACCGACAGGTACTCAAGGTGCCGGCCGGCCCTCCCGTCCGGGAGCAGGTAGGCCAGGTCGTCAAGGGACGTTCCCCCGTGCTCGAGACCGTCGGCCAGCACCCGCCTTATGGCCGAGCGTATGGCACCCATCTCAACCAGGGTCAGCGAACCGGCCGGACGGTCACCGCTGATGCCCGCCTGGAACAACACCTCGTCGGCGTATATGTTGCCGAGGCCGGCCAGGTAGCGCTGGTCCAGCAGCAAGGTTTTGGTGGCCACCCGGCGACCCGCCGCCTTCGATGCCATCTCGCGGGCCGGGGGGAGTGCGGTCAGGGCGTCGGGCCCGAGGCGGGCGATGCTCGACGCGGCCAACTCCTCCGGCGTGAGCACCGCGGTGAAGCCGAAGGTCCTCGGATCCACCATCCTGACCTCGTGGCAGGCATCCGTCTGGACCACGACCCGCGTGTGGATGTGTACGGGCGCCGCGCGATCGCTGACCGACATCCGGCCCGACATGCCCAGGTGGAAGACCCAGGTCAAGTCCTCCCCCACCTCGATGAGCAGGAACTTCCCCCTGCGGCGCAACCGGCCCACCACCTTGCCTGCCAGCCGGGTCACGAAGTCCGCCGGATCCGGTTGCCGCCGCAGCATCCGGGAATGGAGTACCTCCACCGCCAGCACGGGACGGCCGGTCAGGGCCGGTACGAGCCCGCGACGGGTGGTCTCGACTTCGGGGAGTTCAGGCACCCAACTAGTGGCCGGCTAGCTGTCCAGCTTGCCGAGCGCTTGGCGGGCGGCCGACTGCTCGGCCTCTCGCTTGGATCGTCCCGACCCGGACCCCAACTCCTCGTCCCCGACCGAGACCCGGGCGGTGAACAGCTTCTCGTGATCGGGTCCGGCGCCGGTGACCGTGTACCGCACCTCGTGCGCGGCGCTCCCCAATTCCACGTTCAGGCGGCTCTTGTAGTCACTCCGGCCAGGCGACTCGGCCTCGGTCGTGATGCGCTCCTCCCAGATACGCATGATCAGGTCGCGGGCTGCGCCCAGACCGCCATCGAGATAGATGGCGCCGATGACGGCTTCCATGGCGTCGGCCAGGATGGAGGGCTTGGTCCTGCCACCTGTTGCCTCCTCGCCCTTGTCGAGAGCCAGGTACCGGCCCAGGCCCAACCCGTCGGCCATCCGGTGGAGGACGTCCCTGTTGACCACTGACGCCCGGAGCTTGGCCATCTGCCCCTCGGACAGGCCGGGGTATTCGTGGAAGATGAAATCGGTGACCACGAGCTGCAGGATGGTGTCGCCCAGAAACTCCAGACGCTCGTTGGAAGGTCCCTCACCGGTCTCGGCAACCCAGGACCGGTGACGCAGGGCCTGGTCCAGATGGCCGGGATCGCGGAAGCGGTAATCGAGGGCCGACTCGAGGCCACGCCTCCCGGTCACGAGCGGGCCAGCCCCCGCTCCATCCGCTCGGCCAGGCCGCCCTTGACGCCTTCGACAGCCAGCCGGACGGCGTTCAGGACGGCGTTCCGTGACGACGATCCATGCCCGATCACCACGCCGGCCCTGGTTCCGAGAAGATAAGCCCCGCCGGCGCACAACTCAGGATCGACCATCATCCGCACCTCTTCGATGATCCTCGCCATCTTTCCGGGACTGCTCCCGGGGTGGCGTCCGAAAGCACCGCGAACCAGGTTGAGGACCAGACCAGCCGTCCCCTCCATAGCCTTGAGTACCACGTTGCCGGTGAAACCGTCCGTGACCACGACATCGGCCACGTCCCCGGGAATATCCCCTCCCTCGATGTTGCCCACGAAGTTCACCGGGGCTTCCTCCAGCAGACCGAAGGCGGATCGCTCCACCTCACGACCCTTGGAAGGCTCCTCGCCGATGTTCAGCAAGCCCACCCGAGGCCGGTCGATCCCGTAGACGATCTCGGCCACCAGCGCGCCCATGACCGCGAACCGGACCAGGTGAACCGGCTTCACCTCTAGGTTGGCCCCCGCATCGAGTATCAGAGTCGGGAGTCCGGTCGCACGGGGGATCGGTGTGGCGATAGCAGGACGCTGGACACCTTCCAGGCGCCCGATCACGATGGAGGCCGCGGTCATGGTCGCGCCGGTAGATCCGGCCGATACCAGGGCGTCGGCATCGCCGGACGCCACCAACCGGGCGGCCACCATGATCGAGGACCGAGGCTTGTCCCGCACCGCCTTGGCGGGGTCCTCGCCCATCCCCACCACGTCCGGCGCGTGGACCACCTCGACGTCGGCGCCGGCCGCGACCAGCTCAGGCTTGATGACCTCCCTGTCCCCCACCAGGACCAACTCGTGCCCCGCCCCGGCGGCCATGACCGCTCCGGCCACGATCTCGGGAGGGCCGCGATCCGTACCCATGACGTCGACAGCTATCCGTGCCATGGGGTCCTCCTCGTGGTCCGCCTGCGGAATGGCGGTGTGGTATGTCCCACCGCCCAAGACTATCGGCGCTGGCCCGTACCGGTCTCAGGCGTAGGTTTCCACCACCGTTCGATCACGATATGTCCCGCAACCGCCCGGACCGGTACAGGCGCGGTGCGGCAGTCTCGGGCTTCCGCAGCGAGGGCAGATGACCGTGCGAATCGGGCGCATCTTCATAGCCTCCGCCTTCCGCCGGCGGGTGCGGGAACGCGACATCTTCTTCTTGGGTACTGCCATGACAAACCTCTTGGATCATGGACGGAAGGATCCGCCCTCTCTACCGATCACGCCGTCTCGAACGGGACCTCCAGCAGGGCTTCCAGCGTGGCGAACGGAGACTCTCGAGACTCGGAGTGCCCCTCGCAGGAACCCTCGTTCAGATCGGCGCCGCACACGGGACAAAGACCCCGGCAGGACTCTGAGCATAGCGGTACCAGCGGCACGGACAGGCATAGCTCATCGTGGAGGGCGCCGGAGAGGTCGATGTCACCCTCCTGGCCGATCGTCGGCATGTCGTCCCGGGCGTCCTCGCCGTAGACCTGGCGAACCGGAGCCCTGGCTTCGAAGCCGACCCGATCCAGGCACCGGTTGCACCGGAGCACCATCTCCGCACTGGCGACGCCGCTGACCCATACGCCGCCGGCCATCGCCTCGAGGCGGAGGTCCGCCGTGACCGGACCGCACCGCTCGACCTGATCCAGTGCCAACTCCACCTGCCCGGCCACGGTGACCTGCCGAGTGGAACCGGGACGGCGGACCAGACGGGATACGTTGACCACGAAGGTGTTCATGGAGCTCATCGAATACCGGTTCTGTTGTGGCGGAGTCGCCCTACCCGATCGAGCGGGTCTGGTGGAGCTCGGACCGCATGGAGCGCACCTGGTCGAGCACTCTCATCAGCACGTCCTCGAGCCGCGAAAGACGATCCTCCGCATAGTCCTCCGCCTCCAACCGGATCCGATGGGACGTGTCCTCGGCCCGGCGGACCAGGATGTTGGCCTCCTCGGTGGCTTCGGCGATGATGTTGGTGTTCGACACCATCTCCTTGGCCTGGTGGCGGGCTCGCTCGATCACCTCCCGGGCCCTCTCGTTGGTACGGGCGATGAAGGTATCACGCTCCCGCACCATCCATCGGGCCTGCCGCATCTCCTCCGGTAGCCGCTCCGCCAGGAGATCGAGAACGGTCAGCATCTGCTCCCGATCGATCAGCACCTTGCCCCCCGGAATGGCCTTGGCCTCCGACAGCGCCATGACCAGTTCCGAGATCAGGTCGTTCAACTCTCCCACCGTCGCGGGCGGAGTCAGGGCGGCCGCCTCCTGCCCACCGGCCTCAGGTTCATGATCACGGATCATTCTGACCACCGTTCTTTCATCAGCTCTGCTACGCGTCCGGGGACCAGGCCGGACACCGCCCCGCCCAAGCTCCCGACTTCCTTCACCAACGACGAGGAAAGATAGGCATGTTCGGGGCTGGTGGGGATAAACACCGTATCGATGCCCGCCAACCCGTGGTTCATCTGGGCCATCTGGAGCTCGTAGTCGAAGTCCGAAACGGCCCGGAGCCCCTTGACGATCACGTCCACCCCTTGTGCCCTGGCAAATTCGACCAGCAACCCGTCGAAGGCGACCACCTCCGCCCTGGGTTCTGTGCCAAGCAGTTCCTGGAGCATCTCAACCCGCTCCCCGGACGAGAACATAGGCTGCTTGGACACGTTGCGGATGACGGCCACCACCACCGTCTCGAACAGGGACAGGCTCCGCCGGATCACGTCCATGTGACCGTTGGTGGGCGGATCGAAGCTACCGGGGCAGACCGCCTTTGCCACCCTCATCACCTCGCCGTTTCTCGCGGTTCTTGGGGTAAATCTAACCGGAACCCGGGCGGATCTTCTCATAGCGCCATATCCGGGCGGTTCCGTAGGTACGCGTCCGGACCAGCCGGAGCCCCGGCGCCTCGGGCCGGTGTTCCCCCAGCCGCCGATGGAGCACCAACGAACCCCGGTGACCGAGCAATCGCGCCGCGGCCGCCAGCTGTTGTTCGACCCCCGTGATCGGAAGCTCGTACGGGGGATCCACGAACACCAGCGTGAACCGGACGGACGGACCGCTCGGATGGTCGGCGGTCGCCGAGGCTAGATAGCCGTCGACGCTCCGGGCAACCACCTCGCCCCCCAGTCCCAGCGCGCCGACATTGGCCCGTAGGGCCCGCAGGGCAGCTCGATCCCGCTCCACGAACACCGCCGTGGCCGCGCCCCGGCTGAGCGCCTCCAGCCCGAGCGAACCGGTTCCTGCGTACAGGTCGAGGACATCGGCGCCCGGAAGGGCGGCCGCGATCGACGAGAAGACCGCCTCGCGGGCGCGTCCGGTCATCGGACGTGTACCCGAGCCGGGAGGCGCCTTGAGGATCCTCCCCTTCGCAATGCCGGCGATGATCCTCATGGCCTGCGTGGCATCAAGACTTGAAGAGCCATTCCACCTCGTCCCCCAGCAGCACCCTGACCTCTTCCCGGATATCCGGATGCCGGTCCAGCCCCGGGTCACAGTCCACCAGGTCGAACGCCTCCTGTCTCGCCGCCGACAGCTCCGCTACATCGGCCAGGATGTCGGCGATCCGCAGGTCCGAGAAGCCCGACTGCCGAGCCCCGAACACCGTGCCATGGCCCCGGATCCGGAGGTCTTCCTCAGCCAGCCGGTAGCCGTCCGACATGGCGACCATGGCGCTGATCCGCGCCGCCCCCTCCTTAGTGGTGGGATCGGCCAGCAGCACGCACTGGGCCGGTTGGGCGCCTCGCCCCACCCGTCCCCGCAACTGGTGGAGCTGGCTCAAGCCGAACCGGTCGGCGTCACGGATGACCATGATGGTCGCGTTGGGCACGTCCACCCCCACCTCGATGACGGTCGTGGCCACCAGCACATCCACTTCTCCGGACCGGAACCCGTCCATCACGTTCCGCTTCTCCTCAGACCGCATCTGGCCGTGAAGCAGGCCAAGGCGGAGGTCCGGGAACACCCCGCGCAGCCGCCGGTACTCGGCGATCGCCGAGGCGGCCTCTACCCGATCGGAGTCCTCCACCAGCGGGCAGACCACGAAGGCCTGGCGCCCCTTCTCCACCTCGTCCCGGATGGCCTGGTGAGCCCGCTCCAGCTCGTCGCCCACCGCGGAGACGGTCCAGGTCCTGATCCGCTTGCGACCCGCCGGCATCTCGTCCAGCGCGGAGACGTCGAGTGCGCCGTACAGGGTCATCGACAGGGTCCGGGGAATGGGGGTGGCGGTCATGATCAGCAGATCAGGATCCGCTCCCTCCGCCTTCTCCTTGAGCTTCACCCGCTGGTGAACCCCGAACCGGTGCTGCTCGTCCACCACCGCCGCTCCCAGCCTGGCGAACCGCACACCCTCCTGGATCAGCGCGTGCGTGCCGATGACGATGTCTACCTCCCCGCCTGCTATGTCCGCGAGCAAGCGCGCACGGCCCGGCCGATCCCGTGAATTGGTATCGGTGCGGCTTCCTGTCAGGAGCGCCACCCCGATCCGGGGACGATCCGGATCGTCCTGGGCCGGGTCGAACAGGGACCGGGGATCGGCAAAGCGCGGCGCCATGCGCGCCTCGGAGAGGAGCCGGGTGACACCCTCGTAGTGCTGCTCCGCCAGCACCTCGGTGGGCGCCATAATGGCGGCCTGGTACCCGCTCTGGACACCTACCAGCAACGCCGCTACAGCCACCACGGTCTTGCCCGAACCGACTTCGCCGTGGAGCAGGCGGTGCATCGGCACCGGCGCCGCCATGTCCACCCCGATCTCGTCGATCACCCGCCGCTGGGCGCCGGTAGGCAAGAACGGGAGGCCATCGATGAAGCGCTCCACCAGGTCCGGTGCCGGATGGATCCGGTGCGCGATGCCGACCGACTCCGTCTCCTTGTGCTTCCTCGTCATCGCCAGCGCCACCTCGTGGCGGAAGAACTCGTCGAACACCAGCCGGCGGCGGGCGGCGCCCACCTCGGCCAGGGATTCCGGGAAGTGTATGGAGTTGATGGCCTCCTCCCGTGGAACGAGCTCATGCCGCTCGATCATGGCCACGGGTAGCGGATCAAGAATCGGGCGGGACCGCTGCAGAGCGTTGTGAACGGCCAGCCGGAGAACTCCGGTGCCGATCGAACCGATGGTCCGGTAGACCGGAACCACCCGGCCCACCGCCAGGTTGTCAGGTCCGGAGTCCAGCACGTCCAGTGCAGGCGAGTTGATCTGCAACCGGCCTCTGTAGCGGTCGATCCTGCCCGAGAGTGCCACCTCGATCCCGCGCTCGAGCCGCCGGACCAGGTACTCCTGGTTGAACCACACCGCCTTGATGGACCCGCGGTCATCGCTGACGGTGGCCTCAACGATCGCCATCCGGCGGCGAGGACGCCGTACCGCCACCCGTTCCACTTTCCCGATGACGGTGGCTTGTTCCCCCACCGTCAGCTCGTTGATGGCCAACCGGCGGGACCGGTCGATGTGGCGGCGCGGTGCGTACAGGAGCAGGTCCGTGACCGATCGTATGCCCGATCCCTTCAGCGCCGCGGCGCGCTTCCCGCGGATCCACTTGACCCGACCCACATCGACCCCGTGCAGGTAGGCAAGGCTCCTGACAGGCGAAGCCGGGGAGGGATGGTCGGGCGTGGGCACCATGCCGGCCAAGAATACGGCAAGGAGACCCCAGACCATACCAACCGGGCACTCCGGCGCAGACGGGTACACTGCCGCTCATGCAAGGCGTGGTCAAGATCTACGACCCGAACACCGGCGCCGGCGTCGTGGTGCTCGACCACGACCGCAGCGAGGTCTACCTGCGGGCCGGATCGCTGGCAGGAAGCGTCTTCCGCCTGCTACGGCAGGGTCAGCGGATCATCTTCGATTTGGAGGAGGCGGACGGTCTCCGGTTCGTCCACTCGGTGCGTATGGGCTCGGACGGCCGCTAGCCCTAGGAGTGGGGCTGGGTCACCCCTCTGTCCGGACACCCGCAGACTCGGTATAGTCCCATCCAAGTGACACGGAGAGGAGCAACGTGGTCGAGGCATACGTCCTCATCCAGACCGAAGTAGGCAAGGCCAAGCAGGTCGTGGAAGAAGTCCGCCTGATAGACGGCGTGTCCCAGGCCGACGACGTAACCGGACCGTACGACATCGTGGTCAGGGCCGGAGCCGAGGATGTGGATGGGCTGGGGAGGCTGGTCGTTGCCCGGATCCAGTCGATCCCCGGCATCACCCGGACCCTCACCTGCCCGGTCATAAATCTCTAGCTATTAGTTTGTCAGTAGTTAGCAACTAGTAACTATAAACTAGGGAATTAACCTAGCTTCCTGGAGATGGCTGCCGCTCCTCGCAGGGCCGTTCCGTCGGCTCCGGCCACCGAGAACCGGCGGGGAACGGAGACCTCCAACTCGGCAACCAGGTCGAGAACCAGTTGCTGCCGGCTGATGGGCGGGTCCACCCACAGGTAGAGCGAGAGGCTGCCGGGGATGGTGTTCACCTCGTTGACCCACAACTCGCCGTCCCTCTCCAGGAAGTCGATCCGAGCCATCGACCGGATCCCGGTCAACTCGGTGACCCGCCGGGCCATCGACCGGATCCGTTCCTCGACTTCTCCGGGAAGGCTCGCCGGCAGTTCACGGGCCGACCCCTCGATACCTCCTCCTGACAGGTACTTCTCCTGGTAGTCGTAGAACTGCTCGCTGACCGGCGCCTCGATGGCGGACAATTCCAGCCCCGGATAGGTCCGTACCGCCACGTTGAGATCCCGCCCGCCCTCGAGGTAGGGCTCGATCACGGCGCCCCTGTCCAGGTGCGGTGAGGACCGGAGGAGGGCTACGGCGGTCTCGTAATCGCTCACCACCTCGATGCCGATCGAGGACCCGCCGAAGCGGGGCTTGACGATGTAGGGGGGAGGGAAGTCGGGAGGACCACCGGTACCCACCGGCACCCGAGGCAGGCAGGGTAACCCGGACGCGGTCATCAAAGCCCCGAAGGTCAGCTTGTCCATCAGCAGGTTGGAGCCCGCCGCATCCGGTCCCGAGTAGCGGATCCCGGCCAGGTCCAGAGCACCCTGCAAGGTCCCGTCCTCTCCCGGGCCGCCGTGACAGCACACCAGCACCGTATCGACATTCAAGCGGCGCCGCTTCAGGAACCATCCCCCCTGCGGTCGGGCCTCGAACCGCAGCTCCCGAGCCTTCGGAGGAAGCCCGGTCGCGTAGTCAGCGGCCTCGCCGTCCGCTGCCACAGAGTGCCAACTACCCGTCTTCGACCAGTAGAGGACCAGCGGATCGGCACCGGCCTCCGCCAGCAGCCGGGCGGCCTGCAACCCGGTCAGCACACTGATGTCATGCTCGGGCGACGGACCTCCAAATACCACCGCCGGATTGGCCATCGGCTACACCTCCCGGACCGCAGAGCTGCCGTCGCCCTCCCCATCGGGCAGGACCGTGTGCAAGGCTAGTAATGACCATCGATCGCAAGATACCGGGGTACTTCGCGCCCCTCCGGAGTCATGCGGAGGAGATTCCCGGTTTCCAGCGGGCTCGATCATCACCGCTCCGATACGCGGAACGGTTCCCCCGGTCACCAGGTGTCGGGCTATCATTCCCGGCGGCCCTCGTCCAGGGCATGATCTACCACCGCGACCGTTGGGGGAGTACCCATGGCTACCAAGTTCTGGCATCCGTTCGCGGACATGCGGGCTGTGCTCAGGAGCGAGCTGGTGATAGCGCGCGGCGAGGGTTGCTACGTGTGGGACGACTCGGGGAAGCGGTACCTCGACGCCGCCGCCAGCCTGTGGTATTGCAATATCGGGCACGGGCGCGCCGAGATCGCCGCAGCGGTCGCCGGCCAGATTCGCACCCTCGAGGCCTACTCGACCTTCGGCGACCTCACCTCGCCTCCGGTCAACGAGCTGACCGACCGGCTCTCGATGATCGCGCCGGTTCCCGGCAGCGTGAGCTTCCTCACCAGCGGCGGATCAGACTCAGTGGACACCGCCATCAAGCTGGCCCGCCGTTACCACACCGCCATGGGGCGGTCCGACCGCACCTTCGTGCTGAGCCGGTCACGGGCCTACCACGGGATGCACACCGCCGGCACCAGCATCGCCGGTATAGCCGCCAACAACGACGGATACGGCAAGCTACTGACCGACACCGCCCTGGTCGAGTGGGACTCGCACGACTCCCTGCTGGACGCCATCGAGCGGATCGGCGCCGAACGCATCGCGGCGTTCATCTGCGAGCCGATCATCGGCGCGGGCGGCGTCCTCGCTCCCCCGCCCGGCTACCTGGAGAAGGTGAGGGGCATCTGCCGGGACACCGGCATCCTGTTCATCGCCGATGAGGTGATCACCGGCTTCGGGCGCACGGGCATGTGGTTCGCTAGCCAGCGCTGGAACCTGGAGCCAGACCTGGTCACCTGCGCCAAGGGCATAACCTCGGGCTACCTCCCCCTCGGCGCGGTGATAGCGGCTCCCCACATAGCTGAGCCGTGGTTCGAGGGGGACGCGGGTCTGTGGCGGCACGGCTACACCTACACGGGGCATACCACCGTGGCGGCAGCCGCCATCGCCAACCTCGACATAATCCAGCGTGAGAACCTGCTGGCGGAGGCGAGCCGGCTGGAGTCTCAGCTCGCGGCCGGGTTGGGCCCGCTGGCCGATCACGAACTGGTCAGCGAGGTCAGGTGCGGGGTCGCCGCTCTGGCAGCCATCCAGTTGGCGCCCGAGGCGTTTGCCGAGAACCCGCAGCTACCCGACCAGATAAACGGCGCGCTGCGCAAGCACGGGGTGTTGACCCGGGTCCTTTTCGGGAACGCCATACAGGTCTCCCCGCCCTTCGTGATGACGGAGAGCCAGGTGACCGAGCTGGCCGACGCCGTGCGAGCGAGCCTCGACGACGTCGCTTAATTCCGAGGACTAGTCCGGCACCCACGGGGGCTCGCGTCCCGTCCCTGCGTCATCCGCTGACGCTGAGGGTTACCACGCCTAGGACGGTCAGGGCGGCGCCAGCCACAACCCTCCAGGTCAGTTTCTCCAGGTCTCTCAGGAACAAGGCTGAGAAGAACACCACGATCAGCGGCTGGGACATGATGATCGGACCTACCACCGACACGTCTCCCCCCTCCAGCGCCCGGAATACTGCCAGCACGCCCAGGCCGGCCAGGAGCCCGGTCGGAATGAACCACTGCCATCCCGGCTCCAGGCGGACCGTGGCTCGTAGGCGGGGCGTCAGAGCCAGGATGACCGTCCAGAGCAGGATGATCGTGATGGTACCGCTCACCGCGCCGAAGGCGGGATGAGGGGTCTCCTCCATGCCCAGCTTGCGGAGGAGATCCGAGGACGCGAACGAGATTCCCCCGAGTACGGGTAGGAGGTAGGCCCACCGCCCTGCCCTGGCGGATGGCCGGACGGCGGGAGACTGGTGGGCCGCCGCCTGCCCCCGCACCAGCACGGTGATACCGCCTGCGATGGCGAGCGCCCCGACGATCCGCCCGACGGTCACCGGCTCGGCTAGCAGGATCCATCCCCCCACCAGGGCCAGTGCCGGATAGGTAGCCGTCTGGAGGGGCGTGGCGGTGGAAGGGCCGATCAGCCTCACCGCGAAGATGAAGGCAGTCCGGCCCACCCCTTCTCCCACGATTCCGCCGGCCACGAAGAACAGGATCCCCCGCAGGGTCAACGCGGCGGGGGGATCGGCCAGGGTGAAGACGCCGGTGACTACAGCACCGACCGGCAGCGACACCATCAGGCCGGTCATCAGGCTGTTGGAGCGGAAACCCCTCGTGACCGTGATGGCAAGGGCCGAGAAGCTCGCCGCAGCCAGCAGGGCGAAGACTACAGGCACGATGGGTCAAGAACTGGCGCGGGTCTGCGCCCCTGGCCGCGGGGCGATCCCGGGAGCATCAGAGAAGCCTGGTGGTAGCCGTCAGGACGCGGTCGCTCAAACGCCGGCGCCCGGGCACTACCTCAGGCCTCCTGGCCGGACAGGTACATCCAGGTCTCGACAACCGTGTCAGGATTCAACGAAACGCTCTCGAGTCCCACATCCACCAGCCAGGCCGCGAAGTCCGGATAGTCGGAGGGCGCCTGACCGCAGATCCCTATGTACTTACCGGCATCGTGGCACGCCCTTACCGCCAGCTGGATCAGCTCCTTGATCGCCGGGTCACGCTCGTCGAACATGCCGGCTACCAGGGCGGAGTCGCGATCCAACGCCAGGCACAACTGGGCCAGGTCGTTCGATCCGATCGAGAAGCCGTCGAAGAACTCCAGGAACTCCGAAGCGAGCAGGGCGTTGGAAGGTATCTCGCACATCATGATGATCCGCAGCCCGTTCTCCCCGCGACGCAGGCCGTTGCGGGCCAGCACCTCCACCACGCTGGAGGCCTCCTCCACGGTCCGGACGAATGGAACCATGACCTCGATATTGTCGAGCCCCAGCTCGTTCCGCACCCGCCGGATCGCCTCGCACTCGAGCTCGAACACGTCGGCAAACTCCGAGGAACGGTAACGGGATGCTCCCCGGAACCCGAGCATCGGGTTCTCCTCGGTGGGTTCGTACCGGGTCCCGCCCAGCAGATGGGCGTACTCGTTCGACTTGAAGTCGGACAGGCGGACGATCACCGGCTTGGGGTGGAAGCCGAGAGCCAGCGTCGCGATCCCCTCCATCAGCTTCGTGATGAAGAACGACCGGGGATCCTCGTATCCGGAGATGCGTTCCTCGATGCCGGCGCGGACATCGCCGGGCACATCCGGGTAGTCGAGCAACGCCTTCGGGTGGACTCCGATGGCGTTGTTGATGATGAACTCCATCCTGGCGAGCCCCACGCCGTGGTTGGGGATCCGGCTGAAGCCGAAGGCACGGGAGGGATTCCCGACATTCATCATTACCTTGGTGGGTGGTTCCGGCATGCGATCCAGTTGAACCACCTCGGTCCGGAACGGTACGGCTCCCTCGTAGACCCTCCCGATCTCACCCTGGGCGCACGAGACGGTGACCTCTGCACCATCCTCCAGCCGCCGGGTGGCGTTCCCGGACCCCACCACCGCCGGAACTCCCAATTCCCGAGCGATGATGGCGGCGTGGCAGGTGCGGCCCCCACGGTTGGTCACGATGGCGGAAGCCCGTTGCATGGCGGGCTCCCAATCCGGGTCGGTCATGTCCGCGACTAGGACATCGCCCTCGTCGACCCGGTACATGTCGCGGGGAGAGTGGACGACCCTCACCGCGCCGGCTCCGATCCGCTGGCCCACACTGCGGCCCGTCACCAGCACGGGGCCACTGCCCTCCAGCCGGAACCGGGTAAGGACTGCCTGGCTCTCCCGGCTCCGCACTGTCTCCGGCCGCGCCTGAACGATGTAGAGGTGACCGTCATTGGTGTCCTTCGCCCATTCGACGTCCATCGGGCGTCCGTAGTAGTCCTCGATGGCCACGGCCTGGCGGGCCAGCTCCTCGATCGCCGCGTCGCTGAGGCAGAACCGCCGCTGGTCGGCCAGGGGCACGTCCTCGACCTCGACCTCCGACCCTCGCAACTCCCCGAACACCATCTGCTGCGTCTTGGTTCCGAGCGTCCGGGAGATCACCGCCGGCCGGCCGGCGGCCAGGTTCCGCTTGGCGACATAGAACTCGTCGGGGTTTATGCCTCCCTGGACCAGGAGCTCGCCCAGCCCGTAGGCGCCGGTGATGAACACCACCCCGTCGAATCCGCTCTCCGTGTCGATGGTGAACACAACCCCGGACGCGGCGCTGCGCACCATCCTCTGGACGCCCGCGGAGATGGCGACCCGGCTCTCGTCGTAACCGCCCCGGATCCGGTAGCTGAGCGCCCGGTGGCTGAAGAGGGAGGCAAAGACATCCCGGACCGCCCTGACCACCCGGTCGGCACCCTGCACACCGAGGTAAGTGTCCTGGAGGCCGGCGAAGGAAGCATCCGGTAGGTCCTCGGCGGTGGCGGACGAGCGTACCGCCACCACGGACCCGCCCGGCTCGGCGCCCAGGCTCTCGTAGGCAACGCCGATCTCGTCGATCAACCGTTCGGGAACCGGCGCGCCAGCCACCCAGCGCCGGATGTCCTCTCCGGCGTCGCGCAACGCGGCCGGGTCATCCTTGCCGGCCTCGAGCAGGCGCCGGTCGACGCGGCCCTGCAGTCCCGACTCGCTCATGAACAGCCGGAACGCGTCCACGGTGGTCGCGAAGCCGTTGGGCACGATCACGCCCAACGACCCCAGATTGGAGTACATCTCCCCGAGCGAGGCGTTCTTGCCCCCCACCAGCGGAACGTCCCTGAGGGAGACATCCCCGAACCACCTGATCAGCCCCGTCATCCACCGCCTCCCGGGGTCGCGGGCCGTCTATCATAGGATCGGCGGACTCGACCTACGGTCAGTTGCTCATCCCTCCAGCAACCCGACCAGGTGGTCGGTCAGCCGGGCGGCCTCGTCGACCTTCGCCTGGTACTCGCCCAGGTCACCGGAGCGGAGGGCCGCATCGGCCTCGGTCAGGAGACGGTCGATCCGCAGGACCGTGGCTTGAACTTCGTCGCTCCCGTCACTTGGAGCGGTAACGGCATCCTCGGACACGGTGTCCTCGTCGGGGTCGACGACAGCCCGCGCCGAACCGAAGATCTCCGCCAGGGCAGCATCCAGCGACTCGCTCATAATCGGGGTGGTCTGGTCACCGAACACCACTACCACCCGCTTGAACTCGGGCAGCAGGACCCCCTCCGCCCTGAGATAGATGGGCTGGATGAACAGGAGAGACTCCTCGACCGGCACCACCAGCATGTTGCCCCGGATGATCTCCGATCCCTGCTGGCCCAGCAGGGTGAACTGCTGGGAGATGACCGGATCCTGGTCGATTCGGGCGCTCACCTGCTCGAGCCCGTTGGTGAGCACTCCCCTGGGCAGGCGGTAGTCGATGATCTTCCCGTAGTCGGCGGGACCGCTCTTCGCCACCAGGAAGGCGGTCATGTTGTTCCGGCTGGCCGGGTTGAAGCTCTGGAAGATGAGGTAGGACAGATCCTCCTCATCCGGCAGCCTCATCAGCATGTAGTAGGGCAGGCTCTGGCGAAGGTCCTTTCGGACCCGGCCGGCTTGATCGAAGGCGTCGCCACGAAGCAGTTCCCGGTCGGATGTGGCCGGATCGCCCGGGATGTCCCATTTGTCCTCGTCCTGGAAGAAGTCCTGCGGATCCAACTGGTGATAGGTGGCGTACATCTCGGACTGGACCCGGAACATGTCCTCCGGGTAGCGCAGGTGGCCCCGTAGCTCCTCGCTCATCTCGGAAGCGTCCGTGAACACTTCGGGGAACACGTTCCGGTAGGCCTGGGTGAGCGGATCGGTGGGTTCGAGGACGTAGAGCGTCATGGTGCCGTCCTCGGCGTCGACCACCGCCTTCACCGAATTGCGGATGTAGTTGAAATCGCGAGACAGATCGGAGGTGATCCCGAGGCGCTCGTCGATGACCGGCGCCGAGTACGGGTAGCGGTCGGTGGTCGCGTAGAGGTCGACGATCCATACCAGGCGCCCGTCGATCAGGGCCAGGTACGGATCGTTGTCGGCGTGCATGAAGGGCGCCACGCGGGCGAGCCGATCGACCACGTTGCGCACCATCAACACCCGGGACTCCGGGGTGAGCTCGGGTGAGATGAGCGTGTTGAGGTCACCGAACCGCAAGGCCATCGCAAACCGGACCGCGAAGTTGGAGAGCTGCACTCCGCCCTCGCCCTCGTAGGTGTTGCGAACCACCGTGTCGTCCTCGCCGGAGGGGAAGTCCACCTCCTGCTGCTTGGTCCTGGTGATCACATAGCTACCCGTAGTCGCCGCCTCGCCGAAGTAGATACGGGGCTGGAGGGTCTGCAGCTCGGACACGATCGACTCGGGTGGAACGTCCCGCACCAGGAAGTCGGGCTCGCCCGTGGTCGGGTTGACATCGTTGGCCCGGGAGATCACCTCCCCGAACCCGTGCGTGTACACCAGCTTCTCGTTGACCCATCCTTCCGCCGGCAGGTCCTCCGAGTCCAGCTCGCGGGCGGCAATCATCACCTGCGTCAACTCCCCGTCGATCACGTACCGGTCGGTGTCGACGTTCGAAATCTGGTAATAGGGACGGATCGCCTGCAGCTGGGAGTAGGCCGGCACCAGCACACCGGGGTCCCAGAGCTTCACGTTGCTGATGGTCGCCTGGTTGCCGGCGATGTCCTCTCCGGTGAGGTCGGGAGAGGCGGCGAAGTCGCGGGTCTCCACCTGCCCTTCCCCCATTCCGTAGGCATCCAAGGTGAACTCGATGTGATTCTCGATGTAGGGGCGCTCCAGATTGAACTGGTTGGGCTGGACACGGAACCGCTCGATGGCTGCCGGGATCACGCCACCTACCACCACCGAGACGATGAGCCAGAGCCCGCCTGCCACCGCCGGGAGCAGCCAGCCGGCCTGCCGCATATTCCATAGCAGCAGGCCTGCGCCCAGTATCGAGATGGCCATCAGCAAGGTGAGCGCCGGGCGGTGGGCGTTGACGTCCGTATAGGAAGCGCCGAAAATGGCGCCTCGGGTCGAGTAAAGGAGTTCGTAGGAGTCGAGCCGGTAGGCAACCGCCTTGAGGATCGCCAGGGCTGCCAGCAACACCGACAGGTGGGACTTGACCCCTCTCGAGACAAGCGGGAGACGATTGGGTAGCCGCTGGATACCACCGCTCAGGTAGTGGTAGGCCAGCGAGACCAGTGCCGTAACCACCACGAGTTGGATCGACCAACTCACGATGTTCCGGTAGACGGGTAGATCGAACACGTAGAAGGAGATGTCGACACCGAAGATGGGATCGGTCTTCCCGAACGGCACCTCGTTGAGCCAGACCAGCACGTCCTGCCACCACGCCGCCACCGAGGTGCCGAGCAGGAGCCCGAGAATCGTCGCCCCGGCCAGGTGGGCGCGGACCCGGTAGCCGAGCACCCATCGCCGGAAGCGGCGGATTACTTCGTCATCCGGGCTGCCGTTGATCAGCGGGTTGATCGCGCAGCGGGAAACCACCTCCAGGTTGACCCAGATGACCAGGGCGGCCACCGCGAACCCGGCCAGCCCCAGAAGGACCCGTGACAGCAGGGTCGTGACCCAGACCGACGTGGCGTCTACCGAGCTGAACCAGAGATAGTCGGTCCACGCGGTCGCCACGCCGCTCAGCGTCATCAGCAGCACAAAGGCGATCGCGGCGACTAGAACCAGCCAGCGACTGGAACGGCGGCGAGGCCGCCGGAACGAACCCGGCTCCATTCTGATCATGACCTAGGAGGGTAGCCAGCTACCTCATGCAGAGGAATTGGAGCCTCATGCAGAGGAATTGGAGCGTCGGACCTGGCTTCGCAACCGGGAGAAGAGATCCGCGAGATCATCATCGGAAGGCGCCCCGCCGCCACGATCGCTCCCGTTGCGTCGGGCCGCAACGAGCCGCCCACCGGGACCGGGCCGGTTTCCGCCACCGGCAGGCTCCGAAGGATTGCGACGACGATACGGTCGTTCCTCGGCTGCCGGTTCTCCACTCTCCGACTCGCTGCCCGTCTTCGGTTCTGCGCGGAGGCGGGCCACCTCCCGAGCCATCTCCATGGCATCCACCTCAACCCGGGCCCGCGTAGCGGGGGTACCGACCAACCGGACGCTCCGCGTCCCGTCGGCCCAGCCGAGACGCATGGCGGACTCGCCGGCCTCCTCTCCCCGATCATCTTCGGTGCCGGGGGTATCCGCCGATCCGCCTTTCGACTGTGTCTCGACCGGCGTCGAACCGGCCGGAATCACCCGGATCCCGCTGTAATCCGTGGATACATCCGGCGGGTCTGACACCTCGACATGCTCTGTCTCCGCCCGGAGCTCCACCACCAGCCGCTTGGTCGGCGCGGCCGCCAACTCCGGGACTTCGTCATCGGGCGCCTGCGCACCTATTTCAAGGCTCGCCCTACCCGCCAGTTCGATCAGCCGGTCGTACTCCACCCTCGCTGTCTGCAGGATGTTCTCGGAGTCCCGGCGAGCCGCGGCCAGATTTCGTATCGCCCGGCGCTCCGCGTCATCGATGATCCGGAGGGCGTCATGCTCGGCCTCATCCCGTAGGTCGGCCACGTAGGAACTCACGGTCTCCAGCATTTCCGTGGCCGCCTCCCAAGCCACCTGCCGCAGGGTATAGGCTTCCTCCTCCGCCTCGTCCACGATCCGTCGAGCTCGCTCGTGAGCCGATTCCACGCTGTCGGACACATCGACCTCGGCCGTGTTACGGATGCGCTCTGCCGCCAATCGGGCCGATTCCAGTACCTCATCTATCTCCCGTACAGCCGAGGCGATGGCCCCGCTCAACTCCGGTTCGGGCACCTCTCCGCGCTGGCCGGGAGTCAGGGTCCCCTGGGAGGAGAGCCGTGCAATCCGCGTGTTCGCCTCCCTTACGAATGCCCGCACTTCGAGAGGGTCATATCCCAGGATCGTCCGGCTGAAGGTCAACTCCTCGCCATCCGTGATAGGTGTCTCTCGGTTCATATGTGGATAACTCTACCCCGTTATCCGCATCCTGGGGATAAGTTCCCAGGTGTAATCGAGGCGGACTTAGACCGGTATCCCTCTTACCGCCTCAACCGCCTCCTCGATCGACGAGACAGACATGATCTCCACACCCTCCGTCCCGGCCGACACAGCATCCGGGTAGTTCTGCTCAGGGACCAGGATGTACCGGGCTCCGGCGTTCCGGGCGGCGACAACCTTTTGGCGAATGCCTCCTACCGGCCCTACATGCCCGTCGGACGAGATGGTGCCGGTACCGGCGATGATGTTCCCCCGAACCAGGTCCTCTTCCGTGAGCAGGTCGATCAGTCCCAGCGCGTACATCATGCCCGCCGACGGACCACCCCCGGAAGTGGCCCGGTCTATGTCGATCTCGAAGGGCAGTTCCGCAGGAGGCGTGTAGGCGCCGAGGCTGACCCCGACCATCGGGCGACCGGGAACCTCCATGTGCTCAGCCAGGGTGACTTCGACTTCGTAACGCTCATCCTCCCTAAGGATGCTGAGCACCACCATGTCTCCGATCTTCCTGGAGCCTATGGCGTCTGTAGCCTCCTCGAGGTTGTCCACCGGCGCGCGCTCCACCGCCACCACCAGATCACCGGGCTGGAGAATCCCCGCAGCCGGCCCGTCCTCGAGCACCGAGACGACCAGGACCCCGTTCTCGCCCCGCGTGACCGGCACCCCTAGGTAGTCGAGCGCCGCCAGTATGGCGCTGTCCATGGACTCGTCCATCATCCGCAGGTTCCTCTCCCGATGCTCTTGGGGCGTGACACCCTCCGGACGGATCAGATCCCGCGGTACCACGTCCACAACGGGATCCAGCCAACCTTCCACCAGGGCAAACGCGTTCACCTCTTGGAGGCTGACGGTCAGCAGGTAGAGATCCCCGTTCAACGGATGGACAGTGGGACCGTTCTCGACCTCCACGTAGTCGACCACCTCAACGATCGGCCCTGGCCACATGGCGTAATAAGGGACTGTGACGAACCACAGCAGTCCCGCCACCAGCGCCGAACACACCAGGCCGGCCGCTGTGGCCAACGGCCAGAAGTGATTGGTGGTCCGGCGGGAGTCCTCGCTCCCGTCAGGAGCCACACGGCTCGGGGGACTCTCGGGAATGTAATACATAGGGGCCTGATCGAGATTACCCACCGGCCGTGCACACTGGATTCATATCGTCCGGTAGCCTGACACAACCCCGGCCCACCCGGGATGAGCCACCGGCTGCGTTCCGATTGCCATGAAACCTGGTCCGGCCCGATCGAGTCCAAAGCCCAGTCAACACCAAGGAGCCCCCATGAGCTACCAGGCCGAGGTGCTTTCTGCCCGGATCATTCCGCTCGGGAACATGGACGCCCGCATCGCCACCGCCGTCAGGGTGGTGGCCTTCGCCCTGCTGACCGCCGCCTGTGCCCAGATCCGGATCGAACTGGGCTTCACACCCGTCCCCATCACGGGCCAGACTTTCGCCGTGCTCCTGACCGGTGCAGTTCTCGGATCCCGCGAGGGGGCGGCCAGCCAGTTCGTATACGTCGCTCTGGGGGCGGTAGGGCTTCCTTTCTACGCCGGCGGGGCCGGCGGCTGGGAAGTGACCACCGGAGCAACCGGGGGCTACCTGGTGGGGTTCATTCTGGCGGCATACGTGACGGGCTACCTAGCCGAGCAACACCACGACCGCCGTTTCGCCACCTCGGTAGGCACCTTCCTGACCGGCAACCTCATCATCTACGTCCTTGGCGTCGCCTGGCTCATGTACACCTTTTCCTGGGGCCTCGCGGAGGGCGTCGAGAAGGGAATGGCCCCCTTCCTCATCGGCGACACTCTCAAGATCCTGCTGGCCGCCGGTGCCACGCCCATCGCCTGGAAACTGGTAGGAAGATCGGACGCCTGACAGGGTGTGTTTACGCCATGCGCGTTCGTTTGCTATCGCGTGTCCCGTAGTCGACCACGCTCAAACTACGAGCCCGCCAACCAGGCTTCTCCGTCCGGCCAGACTTCCTTCTTCCATATAGGGGCGCGCGACTTGAGTTCGTCGATCAGGTAGCGGGCGGCTTCGAACGCTTCGGCACGGTGGGCGCAAGCCACGGCGACCGCCACGGAGGCCTCCGTCAGTTCCACCCGACCGATCCGGTGCTCGACCACCACCCCGTTCACGGGCCAGCGAGCCACGGCCTCCTCGACGATCTCCTCGATCTTGTCTACTACATGGGCCTCGTAGGCCTCGTAGTCCAGGTGGGTGATCCCCTGCCTGCCGGGGGAGTGATCCCGCACGGTGCCCAGGAAGAGGGCGATGGCGCCGCTCGGCGGGCCGCTTACCTCTCTGACCAGAGCGCCTGGATCGATGGTTTGAGCGGAGACCCGCACCCGGCGTCGGGCACGCTCGGGCGACTTCGAAGATTCCATGAGACGGAGTCTAGGAGGGTATTGAGAAGTGTCCCGTTGGCCCGACATCCGGCAATACACCCCTGATCAAGCATCGCGGGCCAACCTGTCTCCCCGTCTTTTGAGCACGCTCGATCGGAACAGCCGGCCAAGCGGGGCAGCGACAGTTGAGCGTGCCAGGTCTTTTCTCAGGCAGACTACGGTTGGGGAAGCGCTATGACGGATCGCAACCTCCTCGACGAACTCATGAAGCTGCTCAGCCGGCCGGGTCCCGTCAACTGGGCCCTGGCCGAGCAACTCGCCGGCCATGTCTCGGGCGACCCCGAGCCCATCGATCCCTGGGTGGCCGACGAGTACATGGAACTCGCGCGTCTGGTCCAGTTGAAGGTCCCAGCCGCCACCGGCCTGGCCACCGATCCGACTCTCGAGCCGGTCCTGGTCGGTCGGAAGGAATGGGCCCGGCTGCACCTCCGGTCCTTCCGCTACTTGGTCGATCCGATGGCGGACCGCCTGGACGATATGGGATCCGGCCCGTACGGCGGGCTGATCAAACCGCTCGGCCCGGTGCTGCTGGGCATGAACGCGGGTGCGTTGGCCGGAACGCTGAGCACACAGGCGCTCGGCTCGTTCGATGCAGGGCTGCCGGTCTCAGAACCGGTAGGGATCACGTTCCACGTCCCGAACATAGAGCGCTTCGCAACGGAAAACGGCCTCGACCCTCGCCAGGTCAGGCTGTGGGTGGCGTTCCACGAATCGGTCCACGAGGCCCTCCTCGGTCGGTCGTGGGTACGGCCCCATCTGATCGATCTGTTCGGATCGGTGGTCAGTTCGATGGAAGTCGACACCGGCGCCCTCGGTATCTGGCAGGAGGCGCTCACCGACCCGGCCCGCTTGGAGGAAGCGTTCGCCCAACCGGGCGGAATGAGCGCCCTGTTCGGAGGCGGGGTGGACGAAGCGCGGCTGGGGACCGCCCATGCCGCCATGACCATGGTGGAGGGGTACGGTGCCTACCTCGTCGAACACGCCTCAACCGGGTTGCTTCCCGACCTTGCGAGCATCCGATCCGCCATGGCCGAACAGCTGGCGAGCCGGCGCGATCGGGCCGAAATGGCCGGGACCCTCCGGGCCACCTCAGCAGGGGTCCATGGCATCGGCGCCGACTTCTGTGCCGAGGTAGGCACGCGTTGGGGGCCGGAAGCGGTGCGGAGGATCTGGGAGGGCCCCGGCAACCTACCCTCGCCACAGGAACTCGACGACGTCACAGGCTGGGCTGCAAGGGTCCTGCTGGACGACCCCTTCACCGGCTAGCCGCTGCCGCGACGCCGATACTATGGGCCCGGATTCAACCAACGAAGGAGTGATATGGCCATCGAGATAGGACAGCCGGCACCGGCGTTCTCCTTGCCCGACACCAACGACGAACAGGTAACCCTGGAGTCCCTGCGCGGTAACAAGACCCTGCTGGTGTTCATCCCGTTCCCGTTCACCGGGGTGTGCACCGACGAGCTCTGCGAGTTACAGGAGAACCTGGGCCAGCTGCAGGAGCTAGGAGCCAACGTGGTGGCCATCACCTGCGACACCCGGTTCAGCAACGAGGCGTGGGCCAAGCGGGAAGGGATCGAGTATCCCGTGCTGAGCGACTACTGGCCGCACGGGGAGACCTCCATGGCCTACGGCGTCTTCAACGACTCCTTTGGCGCAGCGATGCGCTCCACGTTCGTCCTGGACGCTCGAGGGATAGTCACCGACATGATCCGATCGGAGGAAATCCGGGTCGCCCGCCAGTTCGAGGACTACCTGACCGCACTCTCGAACTGATCTACCGGTCAGTTGTCAGTGGTCAGTGGATTACGTCTAGGTCGCAAACTGGCCACTGACAACTGGCCACTGGCACTACAAGCCACCGGCCATGCTCGGGGATTAGCGATAAGACCGCTAGGTCTCGGTACCGGAAGTGGTCGTGTTGGAGTCGGAGATCATCGTGGTGGGCGCTGCCTCGTCCTTTTCCTCGGTCCGGCCCTCCTCGACTCCCTTACGGAACTCACGAGCCGAGCTGCCCAGCGAACGCGCCAGTTCCGGAAGCTTCCGGGCGCCGAACAGGAGCAGAATCACCACGAGGATAATGATGATCTCGCCACCTTGGATCTTGGGAATCATCCGTAGTCTCCCTTCCCTTGGACCCCATGATAACAGCGAAGCCCGGTCAACAGCTTGAGTTCTCCGGTCGGCGGAACGAGCGCACCATCACCGGTGGGGGCTAATACCCCACCCACGCACTCCAAGCATCGAGGGCACCCCGGATAACTGCCTCTTCGAGACCGAGAGCCGCGGCGGCCAGCGGGATCAGCTCTGCGTCGGGCAGAGACTCTTCGTTCTGGACCTGGTAATTGGCCTGGTAGTCCCGGTACCTGCGGAAAACGTCCATCTGCTCATCCGTTGGGAGTAGCGACCAGTCCTTCTCCACGGTCTCGTCCACGATCTGGTGGGTGGAGTAGTCACCCTTGGTCGCCTCGCCGGCCCGTTCCCAGTCACCGTGGGGCGCATCGGTCCACCTCCCGAGCGTGGCAACACCCTCGGGGAAACGAACGAACTGGATCACGAGGGCTTGATACTCGCGTGAGAGCCGGTACTCGGTGGCCAGCCGGGTACCCAGCCTCGCCAACTGGTCCTTGGTCGTGCCGGCCTCCACGGAGACGATGAGCCACAGTTGGATCGGGTCGGTGGCTTCTCCTCCGCTGTCGACGATGGCGTGATCGACAACCGCCGGCAAGGTGGTCGTGGTCGTGCCCTCAGCGGTGGTAGTCGTGGCGGCTGCCGTAGTGGTGGTGGTACCCGACGCGGCAGTCGTCGTAGTGGCCGCAGTAGTAGTGGTGGTCGCAGCCGTGGTCGCCACTGTGATAGTAGGAAGGTCGATATCTGCGCCGACGTCGATGATGTCGACGATACGGCCAATCGCTCCGCTGAAGCGCTCGAACGACACGATGAACTCGGAGAGCGCCGCGCGGCGCCGCTCCCCGGTATCAGGTGACCTCAGCCCGGCCAGGGCTTCTACTGCGGCGTCCGCCATCTTCCCGGACGCCGACCAAGCCGTTTCATGCTCCACCGGAAGGCCGAACTCGGTAGGCGGATCGACCAACCCGATGGCGTCACGTAACTGGCGGGCCTGATCTCTGATGCCCACCAAGGCTGCCTCCGTCTCGCCAAACGAGACGCCAGTGACCGATCGATTGTCCCAGTCGTTGTTGGCAGCTCGCATTTCCTCCGCCACCTGGCCGGTGGCCACCGCGATGTTCCGGACCTCTTGCAGATAGGCAAGAACGGTCGGGCCGGGAAACTCCTCGTCGGGGACTGTGGCGGGAGTCGTGGCCGACACGGTGGTGTCCACCTGTGGTGCCGCAACGGTCGTGGTGGTGTCCAGGATTACTGCCGCCGTCGTCGTGTCCGGCGCCGTGGTTTCAGGAGGGACTTCCTCGGGATCGCTGGAGCATGCGGCCAGGGCCAACACGAGAGCAGATAGGAGCCACAGTGCGCGACTCCGGGCAAGGGAAACGATCGGGGAAGGCGTCATCCTCATACTGTAACTGCGAGCCAGTGGAATTGGGAAATATTCAGGAGACGGCCCGCTGCAGAGCCTCAGCAGCCCGCTGCTTCCGGATCTTTCTCCGCTCCCGCTCGGACAGGCCACCCCAGATGCCGAACTTCTCCCCTCTGGTCACGGCATATTCGAGGCAGTCGACGCGCACCTGGCATTCGGCGCAGATCTGCTTGGCTGCCCGAGTTGATGCGCCGCGGTCCGGGAAGAAGAGGTCGTGATGAGCGCCGAGACAGTTGGCGTATTCCTTCCACCCGACCTGCTCGACAGCCAGAGCATCAATGAGTTCGCGCCGCAATCTCCACCCCTACTTACACACGCGCAATTACAGTTTTGTAATATAGTTGCCACACGCGGCGGGCGTCAAGCCGGACGCGGCTCCCGGCGCCCGTAGTGAAGTACGGGCCGTACATTGGATGAGGCCGCGAGCCGGTAAGGTGGCGACATGCTCAACCTAAGGCGCGCCGGACCGGAGCAGGCCCGGCGGGCACCCTGGATCGTCTCCATCTATCGCACCGATACCGGCAAGAAATACGCCATGGCGATCACTGGCGTGTTACTGCTGCTGTTCGTGCTGGGCCACATGATCGGGAACCTCCACGTCTTCGAGGGCGCTCACGGAGACACCTTCCGCATAGATGAGTACGGCGAGGGTTTAAGGGATCTGGGCGAGCCGCTGTTCCCGCGCACCCTGGTTCTCTGGGCGTTTCTCCGGATTCCCCTGGCGATTGCCTTCGTGATCCACATCCACGCCGCCTTCGCCCTGACCCGAAGCAACCGGGCCGCTCGGGAAACCAAGTACCAGTCGCCGCGGGATTACCTGGCCGCCGGTTACGCCAGCCGGACCATGCGCTGGAGCGGGGTGATCGTGCTCCTGTTCCTGGCATGGCATCTGGCGGACCTGACCATCGGAGTGGAAGCCGTCAACCCGGAGTTCGTGCGCGGGTCCGTCTACCACAACCTGGTCTCAAGCCTGAGCCGCTGGCCGGTGTGGATATTGTACGTAGCGGCCCAGTTGGCTCTGGCCTTCCACATCTGGCACGGGGCATGGAGCCTGTTTCAGAGCCTGGGGGTCAACAATCCCCGCTTCAACCGCTTCCGCCGGACGTTCGCCCATGCCTTCGCCACCGTGGTGGTGGCCGGCTTCCTGTCCGTACCGGTCGGCGTCGCCCTGGACATCGTCTCGTAACCGTATGCTGGACGCCAGGATCCCGTCGGGGGCAATCAACGAGCACTGGGACAACCACCGGACCTCGATAGACCTGGTCAGCCCGGCCAATAAGCGACGTTTCACCATCATCGTGGTCGGAACCGGCCTGGCGGGAGCCTCAGCGGCCGCCACCCTCGCCGAACTCGGCTACCGGGTAAAGGCGTATACCTTCCACGATTCAGCCCGCCGGGCGCACTCCATCGCCGCCCAGGGCGGCATCAACGCCGCTAAGAACTACCCCAACGACGGTGATTCGATCCACCGGCTGTTCTACGACACCGTCAAGGGCGGCGACTACCGATCGCGCGAGTCGAACGTCTACCGGCTCGCCCAGCTCTCGGTGGAGATCATTGATCAATGCACCGCTCAGGGTGTGCCCTTCGCCCGAGAGTATGGCGGCCTCCTAGCGAACCGCTCCTTCGGCGGGGCCCAGGTCTCCCGCACCTTCTACGCGCGGGGCCAGACCGGCCAGCAACTCCTGCTGGGGGCGTACCAGGCCATGATGCGCCAGGTCGACCGCGGCGCGGTGGAGCTCCATACCCAGACCGAGATGCTGGATGTGGCGGTAAAGGACGGCCGAGCCGTGGGCATCATCACTCGCGATCTGGTCACCGGGGAGATCGCTTCCCATCCGGGCCACGCCGTGCTCCTGGCCACGGGCGGCTACAGCAACGTCTTCTACCTCTCTACCAACGCGATGAAGTCCAACGTCACCGCGGTGTGGCGCGCCCATCGGAGGGGGGCCCTATTCGCCAACCCCTGCTACACGCAGATCCATCCCACGTGCATTCCTGCCTCGGACGAGTTCCAGTCGAAGCTCACGCTGATGTCCGAGTCGTTGCGCAACGACGGACGGATCTGGGTTCCGGTCCGGGCAGGCGACACACGGCCGCCGGATGACATAGGGGAGGCGGACCGTGACTACTACCTTGAGCGCCGCTACCCCGCCTTCGGCAACCTGGTACCCCGCGATGTGGCCTCCCGGGCCGCCAAGGTAGAGGTGGACCGGGGTAAGGGGGTCGGGCCGCTCGCCAACGGGGTATACCTGGACTTCGAGGAGGCGCTTGGGCGGCTGGGACAGGCCACCGTGCGGGAGCGGTACGGCAATCTCTTCGACATGTACCACCGCATCACCGGCGACAGCCCCTACGAGACGCCCATGCGCATTTACCCGGCCATGCATTACACGATGGGCGGTCTCTGGGTGGACTACAACCTGATGACCACCATCCGTGGGTTGTACGCGCTTGGAGAGGCCAACTTCTCCGACCACGGCGCCAATCGCCTCGGCGCGTCCGCCCTGATGCAAGGTCTGGCGGACGGCTATTTCGTCATCCCGTACACGCTCGGCGACTACCTGGCGCCCCGTCTGGGAGAGAGCCTGGTCTCGAGCAACGATCCGGCATTCGTGGAGACCGAGAGGGAGGTGGCCGCCCGGACCGAGCGCTACCTGTCCATCAGGGGCTCGCGGTCGGTGGACTGGTTCCATCGGGAACTCGGAAAGGTGCTCTGGGAAAACTGTGGCATGGAGCGGAGCGCGGATGGACTGCGGCGGGCGATCTCGGACATCGACTCCCTCAAGGAGGAGTTCGACCGGGACCTGCGGGTTCTGGGCGCGAGTAGCACCCTCAACCAGTCCCTCGAGAAGGCGGGCCGAGTGGATGACTTCTTGCAGCTGGCTCGCCTGATGTGCGTGGACGCCCTGCACCGCGAGGAGTCGTGCGGCGGCCATTTCCGAGTCGAGCACCAGACGGAGGACGGGGAGGCCAGGCGGGATGACGCCAACTTCTCCTACGCGGCGGCTTGGGGCTGGACCGACGGAGACGAGCCGGTTCTGCACCAGGAGCCGCTTGCCTTCGAGTACGTCAAGCCGACCCGGCGCAGCTACAAGTAGGAGAGGCCGGATGCATCTGACGTTGCGGGTATGGCGGCAGGACGGCCCCGGGGCGGAAGGCCGGTTCGAGACATATGAGGCCGCCGGCATCCACCAGGACATGTCGTTCCTCGAGATGCTCGATCTCATCAACGAGCGCCTCGTGACCGGAGGACGCGAACCGATCGCCTTCGACCACGACTGCAGGGAGGGTATCTGCGGATCGTGCGGCATGATGATCGACGGCCGAGCACACGGACCACAGGGAAGCACCGCGACCTGCCAGCTCCACATGCGGGAGTTCTCGGATGGTGACACCATCGTGATCGAGCCCTGGCGGGCCACCTCTTTCCCGATCGTGCGCGACCTGGTCGTAGACCGTGGAGCGTTCGACCGGATCATCGAGGCAGGGGGCTACATCAGCGCCCCGACCGGATCGGCGCCCGAGGCCAACCTTACGCCCGTCCCCAAGGAGACGGCTGACGCCGCCATGGATGCGGCGGCCTGCATCGGATGCGGGGCGTGCGTGGCCGCCTGTCCCAATGGAGCAGCCCAGCTGTTCACCGCCGCCAAGGTCGCCCACCTCAACCTGATACCGCAAGGCCAACCGGAGCGCTGGATGCGGGTCGAGCGGATGGTGGAGACCATGGAGGAGTACTTCGGCTCCTGCACCAACCACGGAGAGTGCGAGCCGGCCTGTCCCAAAGAGATCTCGGTGGATAACATCGCCCTGATGAACCGCGACTACCTGTTTTCGAAGATTCGCAACCGCAAGCTGGAAGGGCAGAGGTGATGGAGCATCATGGAGGTAGCCCCCGTGGCGGCTAGGTTCCTGAGCGCCGAGTGGGCCGAAGAGGTGACTGCAGCGGTGCATGACCATCCCGGATTCGGGCCTGCGGTGGAGGGCATCGAGTTCTCGGTCCAGTTCGAGATCGATCAAGTCCCCGACGGGGGTGCTGCCCGCTACTACCTCGACGTGGCCCACGATGATGCCTCCCTGGAGATCGGGACCCTGGGGCAGGCCGACCTCACCGTGAGGACCGACTATGCCACCGCGGCGTCCATCTCCCAGGGCACACTGAAGATCCAGAGCGCCTTCTTCAGCGGGAAGCTGTCCATCTCGGGCAACGTTGCCAAGCTGCTTTTGAACCAGCGAGCGCTGGACCACCTGGCGGATGCCGTCTCCGGGCTCGACGTGGAGTACTGAACTAGCGCGTGACCACGCTATGAGCGTTTGTTAGTAGTCGCGGGTCCCCCGTGGTCGGTCTGTAGCAACTAGCTGTTGATGCGGTCCTTTAGGGCCTTCGAAGGTTTGAAGGCGGGGACTCTGGCAGCCGGGATATCGACCGCCTCGCCTGTCCGGGGATTGCGACCGGTCCGAGCCGTGCGTTGCCTCACCTCGAACGTGCCGAACCCGGTGATCCGGACGTCTGCTCCCTCCCGGAGGGCTTCCGCGATGGTCTCGAACACCAAGTTGACACTAGCCATGGCCCGGCTGCGTGCCGTTCCGGTCTCGTAGGCGACCACATCTGCCAGATCACGCTTATTCATCTTGCTTCTCTCTTACCGAACGATACGGACATGCTCAGCCGCGCAGGATCGTCTCCATCTCCTCAATCTTGTCCCGCACCGCGGCGGCCGCGGCGTGGAGACCGGCTCGTTCGGTAGCGGTGAGGTCCAACTCGACGACTTCCCCCACACCCGCCGCGCCGAGACGGGCCGGAACGCCCAGGTAAATGTCCGACAACCCGTACTCCCCCGTGAGCCAGGCGCATACCGGCACCACCCGGCCCTCGTCGTTGAGGATCGCCCGCGCCATGAGGGCAGCCGCCGACGAAGGAGCGTAGAAGGCGCTCCCCGTCTTCAGGTATGCGACAATCTCCGCACCGCCACCCCGGGTCCTCTCCACCAGCCCCTCGATCTCATCCTCGGCAAGGATCCGCGGCAGGGGCGTCCCGTCCACGAAGCACTGGGACGGCACGGGGACCATGGTCGCGCCGTGGCTTCCTAGAGTCAGAGCCTCCACCGAGAGAATGTCCACCCCGAGGCGCTCGGCGATGAAGTGGGCGAAGCGGGACGAGTCCAGCACACCTGCCTGTCCCATCACCCGATGCCGAGGCAGGCCGCTCACGTCAGCCGCTAGGACGGTCATCTGATCCAGCGGGTTGGTCACCATGATGATGGTCACATCCGGGGACCGATCGACCAGCTCTCGAGTGACCTGCCGGACGATCTTGGCGTTGACCGCCAAGAGGTCCATGCGCGACATTCCGGGCTTGCGGGCCAGCCCGGCCGTGATGATGCCGACATCGCTCCCCGCCGCCTCCTCGTAGCCGTTGGAACCGATCACCCGGGTGCGGTATCGCTCGACGGGACGCGACTGGTTCATGTCCAGCGCAAGACCCTGGGGCAGCCCCTCCACGATGTCGGTCATCACCACCTCGTCGGCGATGTCCATGGCCGCTAGCCGTTGCGCGGTGGAGGAACCGTACTTTCCCGCGCCCACAACCGTGATCTTCTTCGAACGGGTCACGTCCGGATCTCCCTGGTCAGACCACTTGATGCTACATGTAGGCCCGGACGTGGCTCGGCGCCCGCCGGGTCCCGCTCATGGCGGCGTAGCGTTCGATGATCGGCATCCGCTCCACCAGGACGGCGGCGAACTCGGAAGTCCGGACCTCGGTGGAATACTTCATCAGCCGGGCCAGGTCGTAGGTCACGATCCGATCCCCTATCACAGCTTCCAGGCTGGATTCGATCAGATCGGCGGCCCCCCGCCAACCCATGTAGCGGAGCATGTTGGCGCCTGAGAGGATCACCGAGCCCGGATTGACCTTGTCCAATCCGGCGTACTTGGGAGCGGTGCCGTGGGTGGCTTCGAAGACGGCATGGCCGGTGGCGTAGTTGATGTTCCCGCCCGGCGCCAGTCCGATGCCTCCCACCTGGGCGGCCAGGGCGTCCGACAGGTAGTCGCCGTTCAGGTTGGTGGTGGCGATGACGTCGTAGTTTGCGGGACGGGTCAGCACCTGCTGCAACATGGCGTCAGCGATCACGTCCTGGATCAGGATCTTGTTACCCGGCTCTCCCCCGCACTCGTCCCACGTGACAGTCTCCTTCGCGAACTCCTCCCGGGCCACCTCGTATCCCCAGTTCCGGAAGGCTCCCTCGGTGAACTTCATGATGTTGCCCTTGTGGACGAGGGTGACGGATCGCCGCCCGAACATAATGGCGTACTGGATGGCGGCGCGCACCAGGCGCTTGGAGCCGCCGTCCGATATCGGTTTGATGCCCACGCCGGAATCCGGCTTGATCTTCCAGCCGAACTCATCAGCCAGGAACCCGATCAGCCTTCCGGCCTCGTCGCTGGCTTCCTCCACCTCCATGCCGGCATACACATCCTCGGTGTTCTCCCGGAAGATGACCATGTCCACCAGGTGCGGGGTGCGGATCGGCGATGGAATGCCCCGGTACCAACGAACCGGCCGGAGGCAGGCGTACAGGTCGAGGGTCTGGCGGATCGTGACGTTCAACGAACGGATCCCGCCCCCGACGGGAGTAGTGAGCGGGCCCTTGATGCCCACGAGGTATTCCTGGAACGCCTCGATCGTCTCGTCCGGGAGCCACTCGCCGTTCCTCTTGAAGGATGTCTCTCCGGCGTAGATCTCGTGCCAGGCTATCCGGCGACCACCCCCGTAGACGTGCTCGACCGCGGCATCGAAAACCTCTCTGGCGGCTCGCCAGATGTCCGGTCCGATCCCGTCGCCCTCGATGAAGGGAACGATCGGCTCGTCGGGTACCTCCAGCCCCGCTTCTCCCATAGTGATGCGGTCCGGCATGGCGACTCCTGTCTTTACTGAGTTCCTCGTTCCCAACCGCCGCGAGCCTAGTGACTCCGCAGGTATGGCCGCCGGTATCCTTCCGGCATGTCCCGCTTCCTGCATTTGGTCGAGTTGGGCATTCCACTCCGCCACCGGTTCTCCAACTCCATGGCAGCCATCTCAGAACGTCGGGTCGTACTGGTGGGAGTCACCGAGGACGGCTCGACCGGCTGGGGGGAGGCGGCGCCCTATCCCGCCTACACGCTCGAGACCGTGGGGGATGTCTGGGAGGCGCTGACCACCCGGGGCGCTCGCTTGCTCGGCAGTGCGCGCGCGGGACTTCCCGCTACCGCGGCCGCTGCTCTCGAGCAGGCGCTGGCAGATCTGGCCGCCCGGCGGAACGGTGTCCCGCTGTGGTCCTATCTCGGCGGATCCGGAGGGCCGTCGATGGCGTGCTCGGCCATCGGCCTGGAGGAGTCACCCGACCTGCTGGTCCTTCGGGTCGAACGGATGAGTGAGGCCGGCGCCCAGCAGGTGAAGATCAAGATCGAGCCCGGGAGGGACGTCGACCACGTGAGGGCGGTTCGCGAACGGTTCCCGGGCCTCACGGTCGCTGCGGATGCCAACGGCAGTTACCAGCTGGACAACCCGTCACCGGCGGAGCTCGACGAACTGGGCCTGGCCTACCTGGAGCAACCGTTGCCGCGTCGGGACCTGGAGGGTCACGCCCGCTTGCGCAGGCAGTTGGCAACCCCGATCTGCCTGGACGAGCCGGCCACCAGCGCGGCCGCCGTGGAGCGGATTATCGAGCACGAGGCGGCCGACCTCGTGAGCCTGAAACCCGGCATCCTGGGACCGGCCGCGACGCTGAGGGCGATCGAGATGCTCTCCTCGGCCGGGATAGGCGCCAAGATCGGTGGCTTGGTGGAGACTTCGGTGGGACGGGCCCACGCCCTGGCCCTGGCCGCCCGGCCTTCGGTCTCCTATACCGACCTAGTCCCCCCCTTGTGGCTGCTGGCCGCCGACCCGTCCCCTCACGCATGGGAGTTGGTGGACGGACTTCTGTTCCCGCTCGACGAGCGCGGCGTAGAGGTGAGTACCGCCGAGCCACCCTTGTCCGACTGCGTCAGACGCAAGGCTGAATTCGTCCTCTAACCGGTTGGTTGATAGTTAGTAGTTGCCACTGACCACTGACCACTTCTACAACCCCCTAGGTAGGCTCCCTCATCCCAGCGGCTATGGCCGTGTTGTGCATGAGCATGGCCACGGTCATGGGACCGACGCCGCCGGGTACTGGGGTGATGGCGGACGCCACCTCGGCCACCTCGTCATACTTGACGTCTCCCACGAGCGAGCCCGCCTCGTTCCGGTTGATTCCGACGTCGATCACCACGGCGCCCTCCCGGACGTAGCAGGCGGTCACCATCTCAGGCCTGCCGACCGCCACCACCAGGATGTCGGCCCGGCGGGCGACGCCGGCCAGGTCCGCCGTCCGGGAGTGGGCGATCGTGACCGTGGCGTCGGCGCCGCGCGCAGCCAAGAGCAACGCCAGGGGTCGCCCCACGAGGAAGGAACGTCCCACCACCACCACGTTCGCACCCCGGATGGGGATACCGTAGTGCTGGAGGATGCGAAGGCATCCGCTCGGCGTGCAGGGGGCGAACACGGGACGATCCAGAACGATCATCCCGAGGTTGGTGGGATGAAGGCCGTCCACATCCTTGGCCGGATCGATCTCGAGCGCGGTGCCCTGGTCGTCCAATCCGTCCGGGAGGGGAAGCTGGAGCAGGATGCCATCCACGGATGGATCGTCGTTGAGACCCCGGAGGAGGTCCACCACCCGGTCCTGGGACACGTCGCTGCCTAGTTCATGGTGGACGGAGCGAATGCCTACCTCCGCGGCCCGCCTGCGCTTGGACCGGACGTAGGCGGCCGAGGCAGGGTCATCCCCCACCAGCACGGTCGCCAGGGTGGTTTCCTTCCCCCGGTCGCGCAGGGCGGCCACCCGTTCGGCGGTCTCGTCCAGAACCTCTCGCGCCACTGCTTTGCCATCGAGGACCTGTGCGCCCATCTGACCGTCCCTTCTCAGTGCCGGAATCGCCGCCGGCCGGTGAAGATCATCGATAGGCCGAGCCGATCCGCCGCCTCCACGACCGCCTGGTCGTTCACCGAGCCGCCGGGTTGGATGATCAACTCTACGCCCGCGGATGCGGCCGCCTCTATCGCGTCGGCGAACGGGATGAACCCATCCGAGGCGCACACCCCGCCCGCCGCCCGTCCGGACGCCTTGCGGACAGCGATCTCCACCGCTCCCACCCGGTCCTGCTGCCCGCCGCCGATTCCCAAGGCGGTGCCGTTTCTGGCCAGGACCGCGGCATTGGAGGCCACGTGGGCGGCGACCCGCCACGCGAATTCGGCATCTTGCACCAGATGGCCGGGATCGCGCCGGCTCACCACCCGCCATCCGGACTTGCCCGATACGTCGGGTGATGCGGCCTGCACCAGCCAGCCCCCTTCGATCTGGCGCACCGTCCGGCCGGCGCGCCGCGGAGCCGGAGCTTCGAGGACCCGGGTGCCGGCTCGCCGAGCCCGGATCCGCTCGACCACCCCCTCGGTATAACCGGGGGCGATGATGACATCCGCTTGCGGCGCCCCATCAACCAGCGCCGCCGTCTCGAGATCCGCCGGCCGGTTCAGGGCCACCACCCCGCCGAAGGCAGCCCTCTCGTCACACTCCAGCGCCTTGCGGTAGGCGCCGGCCGTGTCCTCTCCGATAGCGGCGCCGCACGGCCCGGCGTGCTTGATGATCGCCGCCGCCGGCTGATCACCGAGGTCGTGGACCAAGGCCCAGGCCGCTCCGGCATCCAGCAGGTTGAGGTAGCTCAGCGGCACGCCCCCGTGCTGGACCACGGCGTTCCACCAATCCTCGGCATCCTCCGCAGAGCCGGGGGTCCCGACGCGCAGATAGCGGGCTGCCGGTTGATCGGGATTCTCCCCGTAGCGGAGCACTGCGGCCCGCTCCAACGAAAGGTGGAGGGTCGGCGGGAGGAGGGTTTCCTCGTGGTGATCGTCGAGCCAGCTCACGATCGTTCCGTCATAGGCGGCGGTGCGGGCGAAGGCCTTCCTGGCCAGAGACCGGCGTGTCGGACCAGACAGCCACCCCCCGGAGCGGACCTCGTCGAGAACGGCCGCGTAATCCGACGGGTCGCATACCACCCCCACATGGTGATGGTTCTTGGCCGCTGCCCTAATGAGGGTGGGACCGCCGATGTCGATAGTCTCCACTCCGGGCTTGGCCTCGAAGGGGTAGAGGTTCACCACCACCAGGTCGATCGGATCGATCCCGTACCGATCCATGTCGGCCTGGTGTTCGGGGTCCGATCGATCGGCCAGGATGCCTCCGTGGACCTTCGGATGGAGCGTGACCACCCGGTGGCCCAGCATGGCCGGAAAGCCGGTGTGGTCGGCCAGGTCGGTGACCTCGAGTCCGGCACCCGCCAGGGCCGCGGCGGTCCCGCCGCTCGCCAGCAGCTGCCATCCCGCTTCGACCAGCCCGGTGGCGAACTCGACCAGCCCCGACTTGTCGAATACCGACAGGAGTGCCCGGCGGTTCAAGCTCACCACCCCCAGGATCGGAAGGGCGGTGGTGAGATCCGCTTCAGCAAGCCGGCGCCCGGATCATCAGAGGTCGGCGACCACTTCCACCATGAGGCTCCCGGCCTCCGCCGGGCTCTCCCCCACCCGCACACCGGCTGCGCCCAGAGTCTCGATCTTGGCGGCTGCGGTTCCCTTCCCGCCCGAGACGATGGCCCCGGCATGGCCCATCTTCTTGCCCGGTGGAGCGGTGATCCCGGCGATGTAGGCAACCACCGGTTTGGTCATGTGTTCGGCGATGAACGCGGCCGCCTCCTCCTCCGCCGACCCGCCGATCTCCCCAATCATCATCACAGCGCTGGTCTCGGGGTCTTCCTCGAAAGCGGCCAGGCAGTCGGTAAAGGACGTCCCGGGAACCGGATCACCGCCGATCCCCACGCAGGTGGTAACCCCGATCCCGGCCTGCTTCAGTTCGTAGAGGGCCTGGTAGGTGAGGGTGCCGGAGCGGCTGACCAGGCCTACCGGGCCGCCGGGCAGGGCGATGTCGCCGGCGGTGATGCCGACATTGGCCTTGCCGGGGCTGATCAGACCGGGACAGTTGGGACCGATCACCCGGACCTCCGGGTGATCACGCCCGAGCTTGCCGCCCAGCCAGGCCTCGTCCTTGGCAGGCACGCCCTCGGTGATCACCACCACCAGGGTCACGCCTCCCTCGGCCGCCTCCACCACCGCACCCCTGACGTAGGGGGCGGGAACGAACACGCAGGAAACGTCAGCGCGGGTGGCCTCCACCGCGTCCCCGACCGTGGCGAAAACCGGGATGCCCTCCACCGAGGTCCCGGCCTTGGACGGGTTGGTACCGGCCACAACCCGGGTGCCGTAGGCGCGGTTCCGGAGCGCATGGAAGCGGCCGGCGCGCCCGGTCAGCCCCTGGTAGACCACCCTGCTGCGCTCGTCCAGCCAGATGCTCATCCACTACCCGCTATCTCCACGGCGCGGGCGGCGCCGCCGGACATCGAATCGGCCATCATCAGCATCTCCGATAGCTGGGGCGCCACCATCGCCCGGCCCTGGTCGGCGTTGGTGCCATCGAGCCGCAGAACGATGGGGGCTCGCAACTCGACCCGATCCAGCGCGTCGAGGATGCCCTGGGCCACCACCTCTCCCTGCACGATCCCGCCGAAGATGTTGATGAAGATCGCCTTGACCGACGGGTCGTTGTTGATGACCCGGAGTGCGGCGGCCATCGTGTCTACGTCCGCGCCCCCGCCGATGTCGAGGAAGTTGGCGGCCGCGCCGCCGGCTTGGGCGACCACGTCCACCGTGCTCATGGCCAGCCCGGCGCCGTTGGCTATCACGCCCACCGTTCCGTCGAGCCCCACGTACTGCAGGCCCAGGGCATGGGCCGATGCCTCGCGCTCGTCCCGGGGTTGGGTAGCGTCATAGGCGCTGTACTCGGGATGGCGGAACAGCGAGTTGTCGTCCAGGGTTACCTTGGCATCGAGCACACGGACCCGTCCGTCGGTCGTCAGGATCAGGGGATTGATCTCGACCAGGTCGGCGTCACCATCCACGAAGGCCTGGTAGAGCTGGAGCAGCACCTCCACCAGTTCGTCGGCGGCCGTTTCGTCGAGCCGGGCGGCTCGGACCCACCCCCGGACTTCGGACTCGCCCAGACCCTCGACGGGATCCACCCAGATCCTGGCGATGCTGCCGGGGTCCGACTCCGCCACCGCCTCGATGTCCACCCCGCCCCGGGCGGACAGCATGCCCAGATAGCGGCCGCCGGAACGGTCAAGAGTGAAGCTGGCGTAGTACTCGGCGGCGATCCGGGCGGCTGCTTCCACGAGGACGCAACCCACAGTGTGGCCCCCGATGTCCATGCCCAGGATGGACTCGGCGGCGGCTGCCACCTCCTCGGCGTCCTGGGCCAACCTGATGCCGCCGGCCTTGCCTCGGCCTCCGATGTGGACCTGGGCCTTCACCACCACTGGGTAACCGAGCCGGTCCGCTATCTCACGCGCCCCGGGCACTCCTCGAGCTACGAAACCGGGCGACACGGGAAGCCCGTACCGACCGAAGAATTCTTTTCCCTGGTGCTCGAGCAGATCCACGGACCGTGATTCTATCCGGGTGCCAGACGGTCTTGATCAGCGGAGAGGGCGGCCTTCGTGCCCGCCGATCTGCCGGAGCTAATCACCACCCGACGGTGCGGCCCGCTGGTCAGATCCGAATCGGCCTCGAGGCGGTCACGTGTTGGACATCTTCGTCCGTGGTCTCGGCCATCAGCAACGCGAGATCCTCGGTCAGGCCCGGATCGGCTTGGTAGGGCAGGACGTCGCGGATGAACTGATCGCGGCACACCCACGTCGGGCGCCGGGCGCCTTGCTCCGATCCGGCGACCGGGCGTCCCCGCGCTCTTTCCTCACCGGGAGCGGACGTTGGACTCGACCCATCGGGTCACCTCGGCCAGGGGGGTTCCGGGGGTGAAGATCGCCGCCATCCCCTGCTCCTTGAGCATCTCGGCATCACGTTCGGGGACAATCCCGCCGCCGAAGACCACGATGTCGTCCGCAGCCCGCTCCCGGAGCAGCTCGAGGACCGCGGGGAAGAGGGTCATGTGGGCGCCAGACAGGGCCGAGAGACCGATGGCGTTCACGTCCTCCTGGATGGCGATCTCGACGATCTGGGTCGGAGTCTGGTGAAGTCCGGAGTAGATGACCTCGTTCCCCGCATCCCGGAGCGCCCTGGCCACCACCTTGGCGCCCCGGTCATGACCGTCCAGGCCGGGCTTGGCAACCAGGATCCGTCGAGGCATGAGAGGCCCGGCCGCCCGTTACTTGCCGGGGGCGCCCGGGAGGGACATGGCCCGCTTCCGCTCGATGTCGCTGATCATCTCCCGGAAGGAAACCGCGAAACTGCTCACACCGTCCCGCTCCAGCTTGGCCGTGACGTCGTCGTAGTCGACCCCAACCGCCTCGAGGTCCTCCAGCACCAGCACCCCGTCCGCCAGTTGGTTGATACCCAGCACGTCCGGGGCATCCGGCCCGTGATCCTGGTAGGCGGCGATGGCCGATTCGGGCAGGGTGTTGACCGTCTCGGGCGCCACCAGCGTGTCGATGTAGAGGGTTTTGGAGTAGGCCGGGTTCTTGGTGGAGGTGGATGCCCAGAGCGGCTTCTGGACGTTGGCGCCGCTCCGGCGAAGCCGGTACCAGCGGTCGGAAGAGAAGGCCCGCAGGAACTCCAGGTAGGCCACCCGAGCGTTGGCGACCGCGGTGTGGCCCTCCAGCGCTCCCGCCTCGGGGGTGTCGATCCGGCCGAGGCGCTTGTCCACCTCGGTGTCGAAGCGGGAGACGAAGAACGAGGCCACCGAGTTGACGGATGCCGGGTCACCGCCCGCCGCCCGGAACCTCTCCAGCCCGCTCATGTAGGCGTCGATCACCGCCAGGTAGCGCTCCAGCGAGAAGATGAGCGTCACGTTCACCGAAATGCCCTCCGCGATAGCAGCCTCTATTGCGGTGAGACCTGGCCGGGTCGCCGGTATCTTGATGAGCAGGTTGGGCCGGTCGACCCGCTTCACCCAGTCACGAGCCTCCGCGACTGTAGCCTCCGCCTCGTGGGCCAACTCCGGCGACACCTCGACCGACACGAATCCGTCCAGGCCGCCGGACCGGCGGTGGGTGGGCGCCATGACGTCGCAGGCCCGGCGGATGTCACGGGTGACCAACGCCGTGTATATCTCGTCAACACCCGCATCGTGGGAAACCAGTTCGTCGATCTGGGTGTCGTAGGAATCACCGGACAGCATCGCCTTGGCGAAGATCGTGGGGTTGGAGGTGATCCCGGTGATCCCGGCCTCCACGTATCGCTCCAGCTCGCCTGATCGGAGCATCTCCCTGGAAATGGAGTCGAGCCACACCGACTGCCCCAGCGCACCGAGGGCACGCAGCCTCGAGCCTCTCTCTCCGTTCACGTCCTGCCTCCCCGATCTCACGCGGTCACCCCGTCGGGACTTCCGCACGAGGCCTCCCAACGGTAATACGTACCGCTCGCCTGGGATACACCAGTAAGCGTACGTACCTCGGAGACCGGGCTGTGGTGTGCCGTACTGGTAACCAGGTCATTCCAGTGCTACCAGCACTGATCCACTAGAAACTACCAACTAGTAACTAAAGCTAGACCTTTTCCAGCGGGGCCCAGTGGACCAGGAGCCGCTTCGTGCCCTTGCCCGGAAACTCCACCTCGGCCTGGGCGCCGTCACCGGCGCCGGCCACCCGGACCACCCGGCCGAGACCCCAGACCTCGTGACGCACCAGATCGCCCGCAGCCAACTCGGTACGGAGCGGCGCCGGCCGGCGCCCGCCCATCGACTCCCGCCGGCGATCCCTCAGGCGCCTTCCCAGCTTGCTGACCAGGCCGACCGGGATCTCTCTCAGGAACCGCGACGGCGGGTTGTAGGTGGACATCCCGTACAGCATGCGGGACTGGGAGGCCGTCAGGTAGAGGCGCTCTTGGGCCCGGGTGACACCGACGTAGCACAGCCGGCGCTCCTCCTCGAGCTCGTCATGATCCGTGAGCGCCCGCGCATGCGGGAAGACCCCGTCCTCCATGCCCACGATGAACACCACCGGGAACTCGAGACCCTTGGCGTTGTGCAGGGTCATGAGGGTCACCGCTCCGCCCTCGCCATCGAGCTCGTCGGTATCGCTCACCAGGCTTACCGACTCCAGGAATTGCTCCACCAGGCGCATGCCTTCCGGTTCTTCCCCCTCGTCGGCCAGGGCGGCCAGTTCGTACTCCTCGGCCCCGGAAAGGAGCTCGCGCAGGTTTTCGGCCCTGCCCTGTGCTTCGGGGGTGCGCTCCGCCTCGACCGCCTCGAGGTAGCCCACCTCCTCCAGCACCGCCCTCACGGCTGCGGCGGGACCCGACCCGCACGCCTCCGCGACCTTCTCCATCTCGCTCAGGAAGGAGTCGATGGCCGCGTGGGCCCGTTTCGCCAGGGAGTGGTTCTCCGCATGGCGCCGTACCGCGTCGAAGAACGTGATCTCCTCCATCTCGGCGAACCAGTCCAACCAACCGATCGTCACTCGGCCGATCCCCCGCCGCGGTAGGTTGATGATCCGGCGCGCGGAGACCCCGTCGGCCGGGTTGGCCAGCACCCTCAGGTAGGCCAGCACGTCCTTGATCTCGCGCCGCTCGTAGAACCGCACCGTACCGATCACCTTGTAGGCTACGCCGAAGCGGGCGAAGCTCTCCTCCACGGCCCGGCTCTGGGCGTTGACCCGGTAGAAGACCGCCATTCGAGACAGGTCGAACCCCTCTCTCGACAACTTTCCGATCTCCTCGGCCACGAACCCGCCCTCGTCGGCCTCGTCCTCAGCGGTGAACAGCGAGATGGGAGCACCCTGGCCGAGGTCGCTCCACAGCCGCTTGGGCCGGCGGCGCCCGTTGTGGGAGATCACCGCGTTGGCAGCCTCCAGGATGGTCTGGGTGGAGCGGTAGTTCTGGTCGAGCACCACCACCCGAGCCTGGGGGTAGTCCCGCTCGAAGTTGAGGATGTTGCGGATGTCGGCGCCGCGGAACCTGTAGATCGACTGATCGGAGTCCCCGACCGCGCAGATATTGGCTCGCTCCCCACCGAGTTGCCTGACCAGCACGTACTGGGCGCGGTTGGTGTCCTGGAACTCGTCGACATGGAGGTACCGGAGGCGCTCCCGGTAGTGATCCAGCACGTCCGGGAAGGCGTCGAATAGCTCCGTTGCGACCATCAGGAGGTCGTCGAAGTCCATTGCCGAGTTCCTCAACAGCTGCTCCTGGTAGAGCCGGTAGATGTCAGCCTCGATCTCGTGCCGGAAGTTCCCCCCCTGTTCCCGGAAGCTCTCGTAGTCGACCAACTCGTTCTTGGCGTTGGAGATCTTGGCTCGTATCGCTCGGGGCTGGAACTTCTTCGGATCCAGGCGCAGGTCGCGGACCACCTGGCTGATCGCCCGGAGCGAGTCCTGGGCGTCATAGATCGTGAACCGTGACGAGTAGCCCAGCCGGGGCGCCTCCCTACGCAGGATCCGCACGCACGCCGAGTGGAAGGTGGATATCCACATCCCCGTGGCGATCGGACCGACCAGCCTCCCAACCCGCTCCTTCATCTCACCGGCAGCCTTGTTGGTGAAGGTGATCGCAAGCACCTCCCAGGGGGCCACCCCGAGGTCGCGGATCAGGTGGGCAACCCGGTAGGTGAGCACCCTGGTCTTGCCCGAGCCGGCGCCCGCGACCACCAGCACGGGACCCTCCGTGGCAGCCACCGCCTCCCGCTGCGTCGGGCTGAGATCGGCGAACAGCGGAGAGTCCGCTGGGTCGCCCGGAGCGGTGTCTGTTGCGAGCATCTGGACCATCCCGGTCATGTTAACCGGTGCCCATGACATGTAATCACAGTGTTGTAATTAGCAGCCGAGTGGTAGGGCCGGCCGCAGGGCGCGTGCCAGAATGCCCCCACCGGACCTCGCCGACCGCATCAGGAGATCGCGATGAGCAACCCGCCGCTCTACCTCCGGCCCGGGCGGATCGGGACGGTGACCACCGCCAACCGGGTTGTGCGCGCCGCCACGTCCGAGACCATGGCCACGCCGGGCGGAGCGGTGCTCGACTCCTACGTGGACCTGTACCGGCGCCTCGCCGCCGGCGGAGCGGGCCTCATCCTCACGGGACACATGTACGTCGACCCGCGCGGCCAGGCCAGCCGCAACCAGACCGGGATCCACGACGACCGCGTGGTCCCCGCCCTCCGGCGGGCCACCGGTGCCGTACACGAGGCCGGCGGGCTGGTATTCGCCCAACTCGGCCATTGCGGCAGCCAGACCATGATGTCGTCCATCACTGCGGTGGCGCCCTCGCCGGTGCCGAACGCCATGTACGCCCGCCAGCCGGAGGGACTGTCCGAGGCCGGCATCTGGGCGCTGGTGCAGGCCTTTGGCGACGCGGCCCGGCGGGCCCGAGAGGCAGGTTTCGACGGCGTTCACATTCACGGCGGCAACGGTTACCTGATCTCGGAGTTTTGCTCGCCCCATGCCAATACCAGGGAGGACGGCTGGGGTGGTGACGCCGAGCGCCGCAGCCGATTCTTCATCGAGGTCTACGAGGCCGTGCGCGCGGCCGTCGGAACCGGGTTTCCGGTGACGGCCCGGCTCAGTGTGGAGGATTCGGTTCCGGGTGGCTTGCAACGGGAGGAGTCGTTCCAGCGGGCCAGGCTGCTGGCCGAGCGCGGCATCGACGGACTCGAGACCACCTTCGGGGTGATGCGTAGCTACGTCGAGAACATCCGCCCCTACGTGGCGGTCGGCCGCCGCCAGGCCTGGCGGCAGATGGTGGCCCAACGATGCTGGAGTCCCGAGGGCCCGGAGGCCTACTACCGCCCCTTCGCCCGGGACGTCCGGCGGGCCGCCGGCGTGCCTACGATCCTGGTGGGAGGGGTGCGGACCACCGGCACCATGACCGACATCCTGGCCTCCGGCGACGCCGACTTCGTGGCCATGGCTCGCCCGTTCATCCGCGAACCCGACCTGGTCCGCAAGCTCGAGGCCGGACGGACGGGCGGGGTCGAGTGCGTGTCATGCAACATGTGCCTGGCCCATGATGGCTGGGACCCGCTGCAGTGCTGGCGCGACACCCCAGCGAACGTCATCCGCCATGTCCGCAAGCGCTACTGGACCAACCGCCGCAACCCTCAGTAGTCGAGCTGCACGGCTCTGCCGGCAGGCGAGGTTACTCCCATTCGATGGTGGAGGGGGGCTTCGAGGAGATGTCGTAGGCCACCCGGTTGATTCCCGGAACTTCGTTCATCACCCGGCTGGAGATCCGTTCTAGAACGGGGTATGGGATCCGGGCGAAGTCCGCTGTCATGGCGTCCTCGGAGGTGACCGCTCGCACCACTAGGGCGTGGGCATAGGTCCGTCCATCGCCTTGCACCCCGACCGTCCTGACGTCGGGCAGCACGGCGAATGACTGCCATATTTCCCGGTAGAGCCCGGCCCGCCGGATCTCCTCGGTCACGATGGTGTCAGCCGCCCGGAGAAGTTCCAGCCGCTCCCGGGTTATCTCGCCGATCACCCGCACGGCCAGGCCGGGACCGGGGAAGGGCTGCCGCCAGACGATCTCCTCGGGAAGCCCCAACTCCTCCCCCACCGCCCTGACCTCGTCCTTGAACAGATCGCGGAGCGGCTCGATGAGCTCGAATCCGAGGTTGTCGGGCAGCCCGCCCACGTTGTGGTGGGTCTTGATCGTGGCGGCAGAGGCGCCGCCCGACTCGATGACATCCGGATACAGCGTCCCCTGGACCAGGAACCGGGCATCAGGAATGCCAGTGGTCGCCTCCTCGAAGGTTCGGATGAAGAGCTCACCGATGATCCGGCGCTTCTGCTCGGGATCGGCCACTCCGGTCAGCGCATCCAGGAACCGGTCGGTGGCGTCAACCTGCACCAGATCGACCTCGAAGTTCCGGCGGAAGGTCTCGTCTACCTGCTCCGCCTCGCCCGCACGCAGCAGCCCGTGATCTACGAACACGCAGGTGAGGCGGTCCCCGACCGCCCGGTGGGCCAAGGCAGCGGCAACCGCCGAGTCCACCCCGCCGGAGAGGCCGCAGACAACCCGCGCATCTCCCACCGTGGCCCGGATGGCACTGACCTGATCGGTGATGATCGACCCGCCGGTCCAGTCCGGTGCTGCTCCGCACGCATCCCGCAGGAACCGCTCCATGACGTCGAACCCGTGGTCGGTATGGACCACCTCGGGGTGGAACTGGACGCCGTACATGCGCCGCTCCGGGCTCTCCATGGTCGCCACGGGCGAGCCCGGCGTGGTGGCCACTGCGGCAAACCCGTGCGGAGGACCGGTGACCGCATCCATGTGGCTCATCCAGACATCCTGGTGCGCCGGAGTTCCCGCCAGCAGCAGGGAATCGCCGGTCACCTCGAGTGATGTACGCCCGTACTCGGCCTCGCCGGTGCGCTCCACCGTTCCCCCCAGCAGGTGGGCCAGGAGCTGGTGGCCGTAGCAGATACCGAGGATGGGCACCCCCATCTCCAGGAGGCCGGGGTCGATCAGATAGGCGTCTTCGGAGTAGACGGACAGCGGGCCTCCGGACAGCACGAGACCGAGCGGGTGGTGGCCCCGCGCCTCCTCGACGGTGATGTCCCGCGACACGATCAGCGAGAAAACCCCGGCCTGGCGGATCCGGCGAGCGATCAGTTGGGCGTACTGGGCGCCCAAATCGACTACCAGCACCGGCCGATGGAGGACTCCCCCACCGGTCGACGGGGGTGGCTTCAAGAACCCATTCCGACTTGCTGGCTCTGCTGGAGGGCCTTTCCCTCGGTCCGGATCGAGGGCGCCACCACCAACGCCGCCTCGTTGAACTCCCTGAGGTCGGCGTATCCCGTGCTTGCCATGGCCAGCCTCAACGCACCGAACAGGTTCTGGCGGCCGTCGTTCTCACGCGCCGGACCCACCAGGATCTGCTCGAGGGTGCCCAGTTGCCCGGTCATCACCCTCGTGCCCCGGGGAACCGACGGATGGAAGGTGGCCATTCCCCAGTGGGCGCCTCGCCCCGGCGCCTCGACCGCCGCGGCGAGCGGGGAGCCGATCATCACCGCATCCGCCCCGCAGGCGATCGCCTTGGCGATGTCACCGCCGGTGCTCATACCACCGTCAGCTATGACGTGGACGTACCGGCCGGCCTCGGCCAGGTACCGGATCCGGGCGCCCGCGGCGTCGGCGATTGCGGTGGCTTGCGGCACCCCCATACCCAGCACTCGCCGGGTGGTACAGGCCGCGCCGGGACCGACCCCGACCAAGATCCCGGCGGCGCCGGTCCGCATCAGGTGGATCGCTCCGGCGTATGAGGCGCAGCCGCCCACGATTACGGGAAGGTCCAGGCGGGAGATGAAGGACGACAGGTCGAGGGTATCGCCGCGGCTGGAGACGTGCTCGGCCGATACCACCGTGCCCTGGATCACCAGGACGTCTAGCCCGGCCTCCACCACCCCGTCGATGTAACGCTCCACGCTCTGCGGAGTGAGGGAGGCGGCGGCGACCACCCCAGCCGACTTGACGTACGAGATGCGCTCTCGCATGAGATCCGGGTCGATCGGCGCCCGGTACATCTCCTGGAGCCGGGCGGTGGCGCTAGCGACCGGCAGCGTGGCTATCTCCTCGAACACCGGTTCGGGATCCTGGTACCGTGTCCACAGGCCCTCCAGGTTGAGCACGCCCAAGCCTCCCAGCCGGCCGATGGCGACCGCGGTGGCGGGAGATACCGCCGAGTCCATTGCCGATCCGAGCATCGGCAAGTCCAACCGGTAGCCGTCCAACTCCCAGGCGAGGTTGACATCATCAGGATTGCGGGTACGGCGGCTGGGAACTATGGATATGTCGTCGAAGCCGTAGCCCCGCCGGCCCGCCTTACCCATGCCTATTGAAATATCCACCAGCCAACCTTCCGAGTGCGCTCCAAGAAAATACCAGACCTGGATCGGCATCCGGTCCTGGGCGGCTAGGGGCGTGTTCACGCTATGCGCGTTCGCTTGTGATCGCGGGTCCCGTGGTTGGTTTGTGTGGTGGTGGTGGGGTACGGCGCCGCCAGAGGCGTCGGTGGCGGTCCAGAGCACGCCGCCGTAATACGGACCGACCACGATCTCAGGGCACTAGCCTGGCGGGTCAGTGCTCGAAGCTCACTGGCGTTGGTACGACGCCCTGATGGTCCTGGGGGCAGGAGTCCTGGGGGCGGTGGTCGCAGGACTGCTCGCCAGCGCCCTCGGCGCGGATGCCACCGACGCCGACTTCTACTTCTGGGTCCTTATCCCCTGCCAGAACCTCGGTCACATCGGCGCGCTCACATTGATCGGAAGGGCTCGCGGGTTCCCTGGCCTGGCCGAGGGCCTGGCCTTCGAGGTGGAGCCGAGCCACGCCCGATGGGTACTGGTTGGCGCCGCCATCTCGATACCGCTCGCCTGGATCGCCGCCGGCCTGCGCATCCTGTTGGGCGTCGATGACGAGACACCCCAGGCCATCGTGGAGGCAGTTGTGGAAACCCGTGGAACCACCACCATGGCGGCCGTGGTGGTGAGCGTCACGGTGCTGGGCCCGGTCGTCGAGGAGATGATCCACCGCGGGCTCGTCTTCCGGATGCTCTCGGGAAACAACCGCAAACCGATGACGGTGGTAATCGTCACCTCGGTCATCTTCAGCGCCATCCACCTGGTGGATCCGTCTCTGTACAGCGCGGCCGGAGCTGTCACCCTCATGGTCCTGTTCGCATTCGGGATCTTCCTGGGAACCCTGAGGGCGCGGACCGGGATCCTCGGCCCATCGATCTTCGCCCACAGCGGCTTCAACCTGATGACGCTGGTAGTGCTGTACTTCTTCCCGACACCAGTATCAAGTTTGTAGTTGCTAGCTGGTAGTTATAACTAGTGCATGTTCACACTATGAGGGTTCGTTAGTATTCGCGGGTCCCGTGGTCCGTCTGCGAAAGTGGCGGTCCAGAGCACGCTGACCGACCACGATCAACCGAGTCCGATGAGGCGGCGCACTCCGGTCATGGTCTCCTCGGCCCTGGCCCGGGCCGCTTCCGCGCCCTCTGCCATGATCCGCTCCACCTCGGAGTCGTCCAGGTCCAGATAGGCTCGGCGTACCCGCGCCAGACCGGAGATCACCGCCTCGGCCACAGCCTCCTTGAAGCGGCCGTAACCGACGGAGCGGTACTCCTCCGCCAGCTGGTGGACGCTACGGCCCGTGAAGGCGGACAGGATGTCCAGCAGGTTGCTGATCCCCGGCTTGCGCTCCACGTCGTAGGCGACCCGGGTGCCCGAGTCGGTCACCGCCCGCCGGACCTTTCTCACGATGGTGTCGCCGTCGTCGGTCACGATTATCCGCGAGCCCCCATCTGGATCGGACTTGGACATCTTGGAGCTCGGGTCCTTCAGGGACATGACCCGGGCTCCCACCGGGGGCGTTATCTGCTCCGGCACCGGGAAGAAGTCCCCGTACCGGGAATTGAACCGATCCACGAGATCACGGGTGAACTCGAGGTGCTGGGTCTGGTCGTTGCCGACCGGCACAGCGTGCACACGGTGGACGAGTATGTCGGCTGCCATCAGCACGGGATAGGAGAACAGACCCAGGTTCTGCCCGCCCTTGTCCTCCTTCTCCTTGTACTGAGTCATCCGGCCCAACTGGCCCATCGAGGCGAAGGTTCCCATGATCCAGGACAGCTCGGCGTGCTGCGGAACCTGGCTCTGGTAGTAGACCAGGGAGCTGCCGGGATCGATCCCCGCCGCCAGCAGGATCTTGGCGGTCCGCACCCGGGCCGCCGCCAACTCGGCCGGATCCTGAGGGAGGGTCAACGCATGGAGATCGACCACGCAATAGACCGTGGAGTACTCGTCCTGCATGGCCACCCAGTTACGGAGCGCTCCCATGTAGTTGCCGATGTGGATGTCACCGCTGGGCTGGATGCCCGAAAAGACCCTTCTGGTGGTCACCTCATCACCTCCGCTCAGCTCGCTCAGAGGTTACGCGGACCACGGGATGACTGCGAGATGACATCTCTCCGGACCAGCCACCTCGCGCGCGTGTGGGGAATAGGTGTTGACATCCCGGATCGGATCAGCGACACTCCGGCGGGAGATGAGTATCCACACCGGGATCATTATCGACTAGGGCATAGGGATCGGACCCTGTGCCCGCAGCCCTGCGCCCCGGCGCAGGGCTCTTCATTTGCAAGGAACGTACCGCCGGCGGTCAGGAGAGGGAGGGAAGCTCGCATGCCACATCCCCGACTCGAAATCTACGACACCACCCTGCGAGACGGGGCGCAGCAAGAAGGCATCTCGCTGACCGTTTCCGACAAGCTGCGGATCGCCGCTCTGCTGGACGATCTCGGGGTCGGATACATCGAGGGCGGATGGCCCGGCGCCAACCCCAAGGACAGCGAGTTTTTCAAGCGGGCGCGTTCCGAACTCAACCTCCGCACCGCGTCCCTGACCGCGTTCGGCGCCACCCGCCGGCCCCGCCGATCTGTTGAGGGTGATCCGCAGATGCTCAATCTGCTCGAAGCGGAGACCGAGGCCGTATGCATCGTCGGGAAGGCGTGGGACTACCACGTCCGGGAAGCCCTGCTGACCGACCTCGACGACGGAGTCGCGATGGTGGCCGAGTCGGTGGCGTACCTGAGACGCCACGACCGGCGGGTCTTCTTTGACGCGGAGCACTTCTTCGACGGCTACCGGTCGAACCCGGAGTTCTCCCTGAGGGTGCTGAGGGCCGCGTTCGAGGAGGGCGCCGAGCGCCTGGTCCTGTGCGACACCAATGGAGGGCGCCTCCTGCCGGACATCGCCGGCACCATCCACCGGGTCCAAGACGCCCTTCCCCATGCCGAACTAGGAGTGCACTTCCACAACGACGCCGGTTGCGCGGTGGCGTCGTCGCTGGCAGCGGTCGAGATGGGGGTCCGCCAGGTGCAGGGATGCATCAACGGCTACGGGGAGCGGACCGGCAACGCCGACCTCTCCACCATCCTCCCTGACCTGGTGCTGAAAATGGGAGTCCCGGTGCTCGATCCGAACCGGCTCGAGATACTGTCGCCCATCGCCCACCACATCGCGGAGATCGTGAACGTCAGCCTCGACCCTCACAGTCCGTACGTGGGCGCGTCGGCGTTCACCCACAAGGCGGGCTTGCACACCTCGGCCCTGGCCCGGCGTCCCGACGCTTACGAGCACCAGAACCCGGGTCAGGTAGGCAACCGAACCCGCACCGTGGTCTCGGAGTTGTCGGGCCGTTCGACCGTACTCGCCAAGGCTCGGGATCTGGGCGTCGCGCTGACAGGCGACCAGGCTGCCGAGGTGCTCGACGAGGTCAAGCACATGGAGAACCGGGGCTACCACTTCGAGGCCGCTGACGGATCGTTCGAGTTGATGCTGAGGCAGGCTGCCAGATGGTCGCATGACTTTTTCGAACTGGAGTCGTTCCGGGTCTCTACGGAGCATCGATCCGATGCACTGGTCATGGCGGAAGCCACGGTCAAGATCGTGATCCGGGGCGAGCGGGTGATACGGACCGGTGAGGGCAACGGGCCGGTCAACGCCCTCGACCATGCCCTGCGGGAAGCGCTGAAGGACCACTATCCCCAGCTGGACACCCTACGCCTCACCAACTACAACGTACGTGTCCTGGACGCCACCGCCTCAACGGCCGCGGTCGTGAGGGTCTTCATCGAAATGAGCGACGGCCCCTCGACCTGGGGCTCCATCGGGGTACACGAGAATATCATCGAAGCGACGTGGGAGGCGATGGCGGACGGGATCGTCATCGGTCTGCTGCGGGCGGGAGCCGAGCCGGCCGGCGCGGTCGGCAGCCGACCGTGAGCCGCGCCGCCGGACCCCCGGTCGAGGAGTCGCTGCTCAGCCAGGCCGTCCACCTGGCCAAGTCGGCCGGACAGGTCACGATGCGCTGGTACGACGGCTCCCCGGAGGTGATGGTCAAGGAGGACGGAAGCCCGGTTACAGAGGCCGACCGGGCGGCGGAGCGGCTCCTGCGCTCCGAACTTGCCCAGCACTTCCCCGAAGATGGAATCGTTGGGGAGGAATTCGCCGACACCAGCGGTTCGTCCGGACGCACCTGGTTCATCGATCCCATCGACGGCACCCAGTCCTTCATCCGGGGCGTGCCGCTCTTCGCCACACTGCTCGCTCTCGAGGATGAGCACGGTGTGGCGGTGGGAGTCATAGACCTCCCCGCTCTTGGCGAGACCATGGCGGCAGGCCGGGGCCGGGGCTGTTACCTGAACGAGCGCGCCGTATCGGTTCGCCGCCGATCCGATCTGGAGGGCGCCGCGATGTGCACCAGCGGGTTCGACCTCCTTCCCGAGGACATGGCCGAGCGCCTCCACGCCGGGCCGATGATCCTGCGGGGATGGGGTGACGCCTACGGCTACAGCCTGGTGGCCTCAGGGCGGGTGGACGCCATGCTCGACCCGATCGTCAATCCGTGGGACGTGGCGCCGATGGCCGTCATCCTCCCGGAGGCCGGCGGCAGGTTCACGGACCTATCCGGAGAACTGTCGTTCCGGTCCGGAACCGGCCTGGCAACCAACGGGGAACTCCACGACGCCGTCCTCCACCTCGTTACCGGTCGATCGGCCGCCGGCCGGTGACCACTTCCAGAACCCCTTCGGAGCTAGGGCGTGTTCACGCTCTGCGCGTTAGCTAGTTATCGCCGGTCCCGGCAGACTGACCACGCCATCTAGTAGGTCTCCAGGCCGATCAGCCGGCGAACCATCCGAGCGGTCGCTCCCCACAAGGTGTCGCCATCGAGGTCGAACACGAACACCTGGTGACCTCTCCAAGACTTGCTATGCCAGCGGGTCACGTCGAGGAGGGAACTCATGGTCGGAGTATGGATCCGATCCACCTCGTTCGGATCGGGTCGCAGGCTGGGTACGCCAGGCAGCATTCCGACTACCGGCACCACGAGCAGCGGATAACTAACAGTGTGGATGGCGGGCAGGTAGCCGAGTACCTGGACCGTGCCGGGCTCGATACCGACCTCCTCCCGGGCTTCGCGCAGGGCGGTATCAAGAGGCCTCTCCCCACGCTGCGGCTTACCGCCCGGAAAGGCCACATCCCCACCGTGGGTGGGCATGTGGAGTGGACGACGGATCAGGACCAGCCGGAGATCGTCGCCGTCCTCGTACAGAGGGGCCAGTACGGCCGCCTGCTGGGTTCCCTCGCCGGAAGGCGGATCGGGCAGCAATCGGGCGGGGTTCCAAGAGTCGTCCATCAGGAAATGCTAGGGCGCGTCACGCTGTGCGCGTTCGTCGGTAATCGCAGGTCCCGTGGCAAAGGGTTAAGCGCGGTGGCCGGGGACTCTCATAGCGGATAGTCTCGCGATAGCCATGAGAATCTCAGCCCGAGACCTGTTACCCCCGCTCGAGCGCTACACGGAGCGTTTGATACTCCGGCCGTTCAGGCGGCGTGACATCGAAGCCCTGTACGCCGCGGTGCGCGACTCAAGAGCGGAGTTGGCCGAGTACCTGCCCTGGGCCAACAAGGCCTACACGCGAGCGGGAGCGGCCGGCTTCATCAGGGAGAGCATGCGCTCGTGGCGCGAGGGCAAGGCCTACGACTTCGCGATCCGCCTACAGGAAAGGCCTGATCGCCACGTCGGCAACATCAGCATCTGGCATGTCTCCCGAACCTCGCGATCCGGAGAGATCGGTTACTGGATCAGAACCGAGGATACGGGCCGGGGCGTTGCCACCGAAGCCACCCGTGAAGCACTGCGGATCGGGTTCGAAGAGTTGTCGATGCACCGCATGGTCCTCCGGGTAGCGGTGGGCAACAAGGCCAGCGAGAGGATTGCTACCAAACTCGGATTCGTGCGCGAAGGGGTGCTGCGCGAGGAACTACAGGTGGGCGGTCGGTGGATGGACCACTCGGTCTGGGGCCTCCTCGACCACGAGTACCGGGCCTGACCCGAGCGGCGACTGCGTGGAGGGTCCAGACTCCGGGCCGCACGGATGGCCGATAGGCCAGGACAGGATTACTGCCTGGCCTATCTACTAACGAACCTTATCAGCTGCCTTCGGTGCTCGCCGGATGAGCCCGGACGAAGTCCAGCACCTCGCTACGGAAGAACTTGAAGGTCCTACCGCCCGGAAGGCGATAGGCGGGAAGGCGGCCTTCCCTCGCGTACTTCCTGATCATCTGGACATCCATGCCCAGGAGGTCGGCCACCTCGTTGGCGCCGAGAATCTTGTCTTCGCTTTGCATCAGCCCGCTTCCTTGGTTGGATACCATGACGGCTACCTGTCGTGACCCAGGGCAGCCTCTGACCCCTTCGGTCAAAGCCCGCCTCTCGTGGGTAACTAGGGTAGTTTAGCGTAATTCTATGACTATTGCCACCATTAGGCTCGAAGAGCAGGCCGAGGAGGCGCAACGATACCGGAAATGTACGAATGACCAGGCTCTTTAGGGCTTACGACAAGGCTCGTGTCGTCTACACGATAACGATCTTCGTGATCCTGGCGTCACTGGACAATGCTGCAATCGCGCTCTATCCGGTACTCACGAACGTAATGGCAGCCGACCTGGGTGAGGACAACACCGGCGTAGCGCTGGTCACCGCCCTGATCATCCTCGTAACAGCGTTGACGGCGGTGGGTTGGGGCTATCTCGGGGATCGGTCACGACGCAAGCCTCTACTTTTCTGGGCCACACTGGTATGGAGCGGCGGGTTGCTGCTGGCGTCAAGATCGGGATCCCTCACCGAGCTGGCCCTGTGGTCGGTGCTGGTCGGTATCGGATTGGGCGCCATAGCCTCCGTAGGCTTCTCGGTGATCTCCGACTTCATCCCTCCCGGACGCCGAGGTCTGGCGATGAGTTTCTGGGGACTGTCCCAGGGTGCCGGGGGCTTCCTGGGCATCTTGTTAGGCGGCGTCCTGGGCGCTTCCGACTGGAGGCGCCCCTTCGTCGGCTTGGCATTGGTCGGCGCCGCCGTCGCCCTCCTGTATCTGACCACCGCCGAAGCACACCGGGGCCGGGCGGAGCCGGAGTTGGCCGCGGCGCTGGCCGCCGGAGGGACGTACGAGTACCGCATCGAGCGGTCCGACATACCAAGGCTCTGGAGGATCCGCACCAACCCGTGGCTCGTGCTCCAGGGCCTGACCGCCCAGCTGGCCTATGGATCGTTGGTCTGGGTCCCCCTCCTGTACCAGAGCAAAGTCGAGGCTGACGGCTACGACCTTGCCACCGCCACGGCGGTGGGAGCTGTCTTCGGCGCCATCTTCCAACTCGGCGGAGTTGCCTCCATCCTGGCGGGGCATCTGGGCGACCGCATGCAGCGCAGGACCGCCCGGGCGAGGGCCGCCATCTCCGCAACCGGCATCCTGGGCGCCATCCCGTTCTTCGTGGCCTTCTTCTTCATCCCGTTGCGCGGCCTCGACATCCCGACGGACCAGGGAAGCATGGCCATCGTCCTCGCCACTCTCGGCAGCGTGGTCACCAACCCGTACGCGGCGACGGCCTTCCTGCTGATCCTGGTGGCGGTCATCCTCTCCTCGGCCGACTCCCCCAACTGGTTCGCCCTCATCTCCGACGTGAACCTGCCAGAGCATCGGGGGACCATGTTCGGCATCGCCAACCTGTCCAACGGAGTGTCCCGGGCGGCCGGGAACGGTCTCACCGTGCCGGTGGCAGGGATGCTCTCCGCCGCCTTCGCGGCGCCGTTGAACTACGCCATAGGCTTGGCCCTCTTCCAGGTCTTCTTCATCCCGACGGGTCTGTGCTACTGGATGGCGTCCCGAACGTGTCCGGATGACATCGCACGGGTGCGGGCCGTGCTGGCCGAGCGGGGCCGTAGGGCGCTCCGCCGGGCACCAGACCCGGTTGATGAAGGATCCGCCTGACCAGGCCGCTCCGGCACGGCGCTCCATGGGTTAGCCTTGGCTGGTCAGGGCCTCAGCACCCAGAGCCCGGCCGCATATTCGCTACAGAGAGGACCTTTCTTGCCAAAGGATGACGTGCTGCGGGTTCAGGGCAGCGTTGTCGAGACCCTGCCCAATGCCATGTTCAACGTGAAGATCGATGGTGGCCTCGAGGTGCTTGCCCGAGCCTCGGGCAAGATGCGACGGGGACGGTTCATTCGTATCCTCCCGGGCGACCGGGTCGACGTGGAGTTGTCCGCTTACGACCCCAGCCGTGGACGGATCGTCTGGCGATACAAGTAGTAAACCGGTCACCAGGGCGGCCCGCAACCGCCGCCTAGGTGAACATCATCCGGATAGCCGCCCCAACCGCCGCGACCACCAGCACCCACCTCGCCCAGACCGAGCCCTTGCTCACCGCCAGCCGCGCGGCCAGGTACGCACCCGACGAGAACCCGAAGGCCAGGATCACACCGAGCCACAGGTTCACGTGCCCGGCCCAGAAGTAGAACGGCAGGGTGATGAGCGAGTAGGCGGCGATGATCACCACCTTGGCGCCATTCCCTCTCAGCATGCTGAACCCGGAGCCGAGCACCAGTGCGGTCAGCAGGAGGATCCCCACCCCGATCTGCACGAACCCTCCGTAGAAACCGATGAAGAAGAAGGCGACGGACCGACCGACGGGGCCCAGCCGGGACGGTGCCTCCTCCAGCCACTGCTTGGTGTTGACCACCGCCGAGACTGCCACCAGCAACAGCACGACCGCAAAAACCCGCTGCATACCGTCCGGCGGGATCAGGGTGGCGATCCACGCTCCCAAGCCAGCCCCGGCCAGAACCGGCGGTATCAACACCGTGATCCTGTTCCATGGGACCGAGTCCCCGCGCTGGTACGCGACGATGCCGGCCAGGTTGGCGAACAACACCGGCACCCGGTTGGTGCCGTTAGCGATGTTGGCATCGGACATGAGCGTGAGCAGCGGGATGGTCAGAGCCGATCCCCCACCGGCCACCGCGTTGATGAAGCCGGTGGCGAACCCCGCCACCAGGAGTATGACCAGCTCCAGGGTCACGTACGGCTACAGATAGAGGCCGCCTCCGCCATGGTCCTCATCGGAGGGAGGGCCGCCCCGGATCTGCTTCAGCTGGGCGCGAGCGGCCATCTGCTGGGTCATGATGGCCGCCTGGATGCCGTTGAACAGACCCTCCAGCCAACCGATCAACTGAGCCTGAGCCACCCGGATCTCCGCCTGGGTCGGAACTCCCTCGTCCAGAGGGACGAACACCTCGGCCAACTCCTCCCGCAGATCTTCGGTGAGCACCGTGTGGAGCTGCTCCAGCGTGGCGTCGAAGACCGCCTTCAACCGGGCTCGCCCTTCTTCGTCGAGCGTGGCGGTCCTGACCTCCTCCAGCATGGAGCGGGTCATGGACGCGATCCGGAGCAACTTGGCGGGCTCCTCGATCCGGTCCGGTTGGTCTTCCTCTTCGGTGGAGGTCTCCACCACCATGAGGCCGCCGGCCGATGCCTGAGCGTCGGTGTCCTTGCGGTCGTCGGTCATGGGATCGCCTCCATGTCGATCGGCAAATGGTACGGAGCGGGAACTCCTGGGGAGAGCGGATTCGAGACTATCACGACTCCGGGACTTCCCACCGCTCGCCGCGGATCCTTCACTCCGCCCAGTCGTCAAGGACCAGGCGACGATCCCGGCCGCGCCCCGATACCAGGCCGGCAAGGCCCGCCCAGAAGGCCGGCCACACCACGTCCCAGAACCTTCTCCAGCCGGCCGCGAGGAAAACGATCACATGCAGGACGGCCAACCACCACAGGTCGGCCCAGAGGTGTATCGCCATGAGAAACATCCCGTACTGGACGGCGATGCCCGCCATGACCGCGGCGGGATTGGACAGCAGAACCGACATGACCAGAGCGCCCGCGGCAAGCGGCGCGATCACCCACCACGAGAAGTAGCCCCCCAATCCGAGACCGAGACCCACAGCGCTGGCCAACCAAGCGTCAGCGCGAAAGTCCCAGTCCTTCAAGCGGGTTTCACGATGAGCCTTGCGAGCCAGGCGGCCGTCCAGAAAGTCCGTCCACCAGGCGATCACAACCACTAGGACCGCAGCGTCCAGGCTGCGATTCGACACAAGCCAAAGCATGATCGGGGCGCTCAACAAGCGCGCCAGCGTGAGCAGGTCGGCGACATCGGCCCGATCGAGTCCGGCCCCGACCCCGGATGCGTCGCGGTCCATGATTGCTTCCATCCGCTATCGGTGCCACGAATCATATAAACGAGCATCGGCCTACGGGAGCTTCCCCGAGCCCGGTCAATGGCGCCGCTACCATCTGTTGCCCCCATCCGGCCCGTCACCTATCCAGCCCGCGTAGCTCAGGGGATAGAGCAACCGCCTCCTAAGCGGTAGGTCGCAGGTTCGAATCCTGCCGCGGGCGCACC
>VXMM01000040.1:0-7756 GCA_009841105.1 Acidimicrobiia bacterium
GCCCTTCACGGACCTCGGGGACGCGTCGGACGCCCACCGTGACGACATCCGCCGTATCTACGGGCTCGGCATTACTGAAGGCACCTCGGAGACCACCTTCTCCCCGCTCATGCCCGTGTCACCGCAACAGGCAGCTTCCTTCCTGGCCCGGCTGTTCAGGGCCGTGGAAGGCGAGGCGCCTCCCCCGGTCGAGGCACCGTTCATGGACCTCGGGGACGCGTCGGACGCCCACCGTGACGACATCCGCCGTGTCTACGGGCTCGGCATCCTGGCTGGCGTTCAGGTCACGACCTTGTCTCCTGATGCCTGCGTGGCCCGCGGGGCCATGGCGACCCTCTTGTCCAGGTTCCACGCCGTGGTGACGGCCAGTCTCGTTCCCATGGTCGAGACGCCGTTTACGGACCTGGACGGGAGAGTGACCGCGCCGAGCGGTGACATCGGCCGTATCTACGGGCTCGGCATCACGGAAGGCACCTCACCGACGACCTTCTCCCCCGATGCCTGCACGACCCGCCAGCAGATGGCATCGTTCCTCGCCAGGGCCTACCGGGCTATAACGACCACGCTGCTTTCCGCGCTCTCCGCCCACACCGGGGGGTCGGGCGCCCCGGAGTAGCCCTTAGGAGAACGGGACGATCCGCGGGGTACCGGGTCAGATGCCGTTGCGGGCGATGACGTCCCGGTACCAGTGGCCCGAGGCCTTGGGAGTTCGCTGTTGGGTGGCGTGATCCACATGGATGAGGCCGAAGCGACGCGAGTAGCCGAGGCTCCACTCGAAGTTGTCCAGGAGGGTCCAGGCGAAATAGCCCCGCAGCGGTACGCCGTCACCTATCGCCATGGCGGCTTCGATCAGGTGCCGCTCCAGGTAGGAGCGGCGATCCTCGTCCTGGACCATCCCGCCATCGCGGGTGGTGTCCGGGAAGGCGGCCCCGTTCTCGGTTATGTAGATGGCTTCGAAACCGTATCCGTCCAGCATCCGGAGCATCTCGCCCAGGCCGGAGGGGGTCACCGGCCAGCCCATCTCGGTGATCTCGGGAGGTGGATTCCGCAGCGGTGCCGGCCGGTCGCAGTCCCGCAGCCCTGGGTGGCCCACCACTTCGGTGCGGTAGTAGTTGAGTCCCACCGCGTCCAGGGGCTCGGCGATGACATCCAGGTCCCCGTGGACAACCACCGAGGCAGGCCAGCCGGATACGGCGCGGAGGTCGTCCGGATATCCCCGGCCGGTGACGGGGTCCAGGAACCACCGGTTCATCAGGCCTTCCTCGAGTGCTGCCGCGTCCAGGTCCAGCGGATGATCGGAGCGCGCCACCTTAGGTTCGAGGTTGAGGGCGATACCGATCTCCGAGCCCGCATGCCCGGCTCGCAGGGCCTGCGCCGCCAATCCATGCCCGAGAAGTTGGTGATGGATCACGTCGAACTCGGTTCCGGAGTTGACCAGGCCGGGGGCGTGCTGACCGGTGCGGTGACCGAGGTGGGCCACGACCCAGGGCTCGTTGAGGGTCAGCCAGTGCTTGACGCGATCCCCGAGCCGGGACTCCACAGCGGCTGCGTACTCGGCGAACGCATGCGCCGTTCCGCGTACCCTCCACCCGCCTTCATCCTCGAGGCACTGCGGGAGATCCCAATGGAACAGGGTGAGGAACGGCTCTATACCAGTTTCCAGCAGCCCGTCCACCAGCCGGTCGTAGAAGTCCAGGCCGGCCTGGTTGACGGGACCCCTACCCTCTGGCACCACCCGGGGCCACGCCACCGAGAAGCGATAGGCCGACAGTCCAAGGTCCTCCATGATCCGGATGTCGTCGCGCCACCGGTGGTAGTGATCGCAGGCCACATCACCGGTGTCGCCGTTGAGCACCCGTCCGGGGATCCGGCAGAAACGGTCCCAAACGCTCTCCGACCTGCCGTCCTCGGCCACCGCTCCCTCGATCTGGTAGGAGGCCGTGGCCGCGCCCCACAGGAAATAGTCGGGGAACCGCCGGGTCACGTACCCAGAACCGCTCCGTCGAGACTGTCCAGCGCCAGGACGCCGTCGACCGGACCGCTCGCACCCGAGCGGGTCGCCGCCAGCAAGGTTCCTTCGGCCGGGACCCGGACCGGTTCGTCACCGAAGTTGAGGTAGACACACACCGTTTCCCCGCCGGCGCCGCGGCGGTAGGCGAAGACTGTCTCGGGCAGGCCTTCGATGGCGTCGTAGGAACCCGTTCGTAGCGCGTTCGAGCCCTTGCGCACCTCGATGAGGCGGCGGGTGAGGCTGAGCATGGAGTCCGGGTCCCCCAGTTGTGCCTGTACGTTCAGGGCGCCGCCCGGATCAACGGTCTCGAGCCAGGGCTGACCGGTCGTGAAGCCGGCGTGCTCCCCGGTGGTCCATTGCATCGGGGTGCGGCACCCGTCCCGTCCCAGGCCGGGTTGGCGACGGCCCCACGGATCCTGCTGTCGATCCGGCGGGATGTCGGCCTGGACCATGCCCAGCTCGTCCCCGTAGTAGATGGTCGGGGTTCCTCGCAAGGTGAGGAGCATCAGCGTGGCCAGCCGCGCCCGGCGTTCCCCGTACCGGGTGGCGATCCGTGTCTCGTCGTGGTTTCCCAGGACGTGGTTGGGCCAGGCGCCCGGTGGCAGCACTCGTTCCTGGGTCTCGACCACCTCCCGGGCCCAAGAGGCAGTCCAATCTCCGTGGAGCATCCCGAAGTAGTACGGCATGTGGAGTTCGTCCCCGTTCCCGTAGTAACGGGCCCATTCCTCGCCCTCGAGGTGGATCTCGCCGACGGAGAACCGGGGCTGTCCAGCCGAGAAACCGTCAAGTACCGCCCGGACCTCCCGGAACAGGCCGTGGATGTCGGGGTGGCCCCGGTCGTGGATGTGTTCGAGGGAGTCGTACTCGCCCAGGTTCTTGTAGCCGTGCCTGGGGGTGTCCAGTACCGGGTTGGATCGGTACAAGGGATCCTTCATCGAGAAGTGGCAGGCATCGAGGCGGAACCCGTCCACCCCCCGGCGCAGCCAGAAGCGGAGCGTGTCGAGCATCGCCGCCTTAGCTTTGTCGTTGCGCCAATTGATATCGGGCTGTTCGGACAGGAAGCTATGCAGGTAGTACTGGCCGGTGTGCTCGTCGAAAGTCCAGGCCGGGCCGCTGAAGACCGAGATCCAGTTGTTGGGCGGCGAGCCGTCAGGCGCCGGATCCTTCCACACGTACCAGTCGCGCTTGGGGTTGTCGCGGGAGGAGCGGGACTCCAGGAACCAGGGATGTTGCGATGAGGAGTGGTTGGGCACCCAGTCGATGATCACCTTGAGATCCCGCTCGTGGGCGCCTTCCACGAGGGTGTCGAAATCGTCGAGCGTGCCGAACATGGGATCCACATCGGTGTAGTCGGCCACGTCGTATCCGAAGTCGGCCATCGGGGAGGGATAGAAGGGCGAGATCCACACCGCGTCCACCCCGAGCGTGCCGGCCAGGTAGTCCAGCTTGGAGGCGATGCCGGCCAGGTCCCCGATCCCATCCCCGTTCGAGTCCATGAAGCTGCGGGGATAGATCTGGTAGACGACAGCCTCGTGCCACCACTCGTACTTCACCGGTTCCTCCAAGAGGACCACACGTTACCGCCCAGTAGGCCTGTCCACGGTTCCCGGAGCGGTCTTGGGTGGGGTCGGTGGTAGGCAGGGGCGGAGTGGATTTGCCGGGAGGCTTGAGGTCCACGGTATCGGGCCCGACCCGCTGTCCGGCCAGCACGGCGACACCGCTGTGACCAATCAGGGGAAGTCAACATCAAGCCTGATCGATTCTCCGAGGCGGTGCCCGGCGCCCGCCGCCCTAACCACGCGGGCGTCAGCCAGCGTGCTCCACCGACCACTGAACAGAGGCGCGCCCACCCCGCCGCCCAGCATCGGCCCGTAGTAGAAGACTGCGCGGTCGATGAGGTCTGCCTCCAAGAGGGAGCGAAACAGCCGCGAGCCTCCTTCCACCAAGAGGCGTTGAATACCCAGAGTACCGAGACTGGCGATCCCGGCGGCCAGGTCCACGCGATCGCCCGTTTCATCGGGCGCGACGATCTGGCCGGGCAGCTCCAGTTCGGTGGGACTCAAGACGACAGGATCACGCCGGAACAGCCGGGCGCCGGATGGCAACCCGCCCTTCCCGGCCACGATTACCGGGATCGGCTGTTCGGTATCGGACCCGCTGCCGGCGTCGAGCCGGACCGTCAGCCGGGGGTCGTCGGCCCGGACTGTCCCCGCACCGACCATTACGGCATCGACCGTCGCCCTCAGCCGGTGAGCATCCCGGCGCGCCTCCGGCGAACTGATCCATTGGGAGGTCCCGTCCGCCGCAGCCAGTTGTCCGTCGAGCGTCATGGCCGCCTTCATGATGACGGTAGGCCGCATGCCGCCAGGCTACCGCCGGCACGCGTCAAACTCGACCCCGTCTGGCCTGCCGAGGCATGAACTTCCACGGGGATCGGCTGCGAGGGTGGGAACTAGAGTCGTCAGACCCGGCCAGGGGATCCGCGTGATTATCTGTGGCAGGACAAGCGCACTGGAGAGCGGGTATGGCCGTAGGTAGGTCATACATGGCTCGGTGGGTGACGGTCTGTGCCGTATTCGCTGCACTCCTCGTCCCCGCTTGCGAACGGGCGAACCGGTCCGAACCGATGAAGATCGCGCTGATGCTCGACTATTCCGGCGCTCCCGACGTCTCGGCCGACCGACAGCGCGGCTTCGAACTGGCCATCGAGCACATCAACGAAGGCGGTGGAGTGCTCGGTCATCCGGTGGAGGGGGTGACCCGGGACGCAACCCGTACACCGGGTCCTGCGATCGAGGCAGCGCAGGGCCTGATCGAGGAGGGCGTCCACGCCATCGTCGGCCCCAACTCGAGTGCTGCGTCACTGGCAGTCGTGGAGAACGTGACCGGCCCGGCCGCCATCCCCACCATCAGCCCGTCGGCGACCTCTCCTCGGCTGACGCAAGCTGCGGACAGCGACTTCTTCTTCCGCACCACCCTCTCCGACACGGCCCAAGGACCGGTGCTGGCCCGGGTCACCAGGGATCGGGGCTTCGACAACGTGGGCCTCATCTACTTCGACGACCCCTATGGACGAGGGCTGGCGGGAAGCTTCGCGGAGGCGTGGGACGGAGGGCTTGAGGCTGTGGCGGTCGTCGACGGCCAGGCGTCCTACCTACCGGAGTTGCAGCGGAGCGCGAGCGCCGGAGCGCAGGCGCTGGTGGTGGTGACCTTCGGTAGCCAGGCTCTCGCCATCGTCCGCGAGGCCCTCGACGAGGGTGTCTTCACGCAGTTCCTGTTCGGCGACGCCGCCAAGAGACCCCGGCTGATCGAGGAGATCGGCGGGGCCGCGTTGGGGGGCATGCACGGCACAGCCGGAGCACCGAGCCCTGACAGCACTGCCGCCCCCGCTTGGGAGGACTCGTTCCGGGCCGAATTCGGCGAACTGCCCGTCATGACCTACGTCAGGGAGACCTACGACGCCACCGTGGCGCTCGCGCTCGCCGCCCAAGCCGCCGGGAGTCTCGACGGCGCCGCCATCCGCGACCATCTGCGAGGCATAGGCAGTTCACCGGGCCAGGTCGTTCTCGGTACCGCGGCGGGGGTGGCGGAGGGGCTCCGGCTGCTGGCCGACGGCCGGGAGGTCGACTACGAAGGGGTCGCCTCCTCGCTGGATTGGGATGAACACGGCGACCTGAGACGAGGCCACATCGAGGTGTGGCGCTTCACCCCGGACGGACGCATCGAGACCGTGGAGACGGTTCTGTTCGAGTAGCGGGAGCCATACTCCCACAGCTATTAGACCCAGCCGACGTGCCGCGTCACATCGGTGGCCGATCAGCGATGGATCGCCGTTTCCCGCTCGTGATCGAGCAACAGCCGTTTGCGGCCGAGGCCTCCGGCGTATCCGTGGAGGCTGCCGTCCGCGGCGACGACGCGGTGGCAGGGGAGCACGATCGGTATCGGGTTGGCGCCCAACGCTCGTCCGGTGGCGCGAGCCGCCTTGTGGTTCCCGGCCAGGGAGGCCACCTGCCCGTAGGTACGGGTCTCGCCCGGTGGGATCGAGGCGGTGGCGGTGAGCACCCGGTCCTGGAAAGGTGTGATCAGGGAGCGGTCCAGGTGAAGCTCGGGCTGGGGGCTACCCTCGAAGTAGGAGCCGAGCCAGGAACGCACCGGTCCGATCGCCGACGGCACCCGTAGGATGGCGGGAGACACCTTGGCGGCCACCGACTCCATGAGCCGGTCCAGGTCGTCGGTCTCGAATGCCAGCGCCAGCAGGCCCCTGGGGGTGACCAGGGCGGTCAGGTCGCCGATGGGGGAAGGCGCTACGTCGAAAGCGACCCGCACCGTACCCTCGCGCAAGGCCCGCCGGGCGAAGTGATCCACGGCCCCGTCGGGCCGCCCGGACGGTAGGGTCCTGATTCTCGCGGCGATGTCGCTCATGCCAACTCCTTTCGCAGGGATGCCAACCCGGCCCGCACGTTCTGGCGGGCAGCGGGCTCGCTGGTGCCCATCACTTCGGCGATCTCGGCATACGGCAGATCGCCGAGATAACGCAAGGTCACTGCCCCCCGCTGCTTGGGCGGAAGGCAGGCCACCCGTCCCCAGAGCTCGGTGTCGCGCACGGTCTCGGGCGGGGCGGCCCGGTCTGGCGGAGAGGGAGAGGTGATCTCCCTTGCGTGCTTCCGGATGTGGTCGATGCCCTTGCGATGGGCGATGGTGAACAGCCAGCCCTTCAGATTCCTGTGATGGCTCAGACTGTCATAGGCCCGCAGCGCCGCCAGCAGCGTCTCCTGGACGCAGTCGTCGGCCGCCACCGGGCCCACCATCCCGCACAGGAAACGATGCAGCGGACGGGCGTGCTCGTCGACGAGTCTCTGGAAGGGCGGCAGGTTCATCTACCTGTTCAACGGTAGAGCTTCGCGATTCGTGAGATCGACTCCACCCGGGGAGGATACGAATTGGATCCGGTCAGATCGATACGTCGCCCTATGAGGAGCTGTACCTGACACTCCGCGGCGTGGCGTCCCGACCCTCGCCGCCAACGGAGTTCGTCGGCTCCCGTCGCTCACACCCGGCGCGCAACCACCCACGGATTGCGGGATCGGCGAAGGCATACGGGTGGTAGCCACGGCCGTGGTAATGCTGTGGGCCGGATACGAGGGGCCTGAAAGGCGATTTCTGACTTGTAGTGAGAATGATTCTCATTAGTATGGGCCAAGCCCTTGAGTGACTGAAAAGGAAGATATGGAATGCTGACGCTACTAGATCGCAAATTAGGCTTTGGGCGGCTGGCCCGGGCCTTAACTATTGGCCTGGTCCTGCTCGGTGCCGCTTTCCTGGCTGCCTGCGGAGATGACGGCGAGACCCAGGCAGAAGTGGCGGACGAGCCGCAGCCAACTGTTGCCGAGGCGACCACCACAACCGCCCCGCCGCCGATCCAGGTGGTGGCCACCGCCAACTTTGTGGCTGACTGGGCTCGAGTAGTAGGTGGAGAAAGGGTAGAGGTCTTCGGCCTGCTGCCGGCGGGTGGCGATCCGCACTCATACCAGCCGGGAGCGCGCGACGTTGCCAGGGTGGCGGAAGCGGACATCGTGTTCACTATCGGTCTCGGTCTGGAGACCGAGTGGCTGGGTGATCTATTGCACAGCGCCAGCGCGGATGAGTCCCGGATAGTCGCGCTTGGCGACTATGTCGATCCCATCGAGTTCGCGGATGAGCACGATGATCACGATGATCACGATGATGATCATATGGATCACGATG
>VXMM01000040.1:7766-8007 GCA_009841105.1 Acidimicrobiia bacterium
GCGGATGAGCACGATGATCACGATGATCACGATGATGATCATATGGATCACGATGACCACGATGATGATCATGCGGATCATGACGATCACGATGATGATCATGCTGATCATGACGATCACGACGATGACCATGATGATGATCATGCGGATGAGCACGATGATCACGATGATCACGATGATGATCATGCGGATGAGCACGATGATCACGATGATCACGATGATGATCATATGGATCACGATG
>VXMM01000037.1 GCA_009841105.1 Acidimicrobiia bacterium
GCCCTCCCCACCGAGAACGCGAAAATCGCCCAAAACGGCGCTCCGCACCGGGCCCTCCCCCACCACCACCGTTCCGAGGGACCGGACGCGGCCCGCTAAGCCCCTGGCGGGGTGGCCTTCCGGTCTGATGAACCCGATCCGGCCGGAGGGACGTCCTGTTCCGGCCGCCGGTGCCTTGGCGTCCACCAACGTATCCGGGGGGTGTGACACGATCCGCCCGTTCGATCGGGCCGAGTCGGGTGGGGCCGTATGACCGAGGCCCACGAGCCCCTCACGCCTTTCAGCATGGCCGACCTGCTGGCCCGGATCAGCCACGAGTGGGAGAGCCGGCACCGTATCTACGACCTGCCCACGGCCCGCTTCTTCAACGTGTCGAAGGGCCCCGACATCTCGATCGACTTCCTGGGGCGGCCGGTGGCGACCCCGGTCGGTCCGGCCGCGGGGCCGCACAGCCAGATGGCCCAGAACATCGTGCTGTCCTGGCTGGGAGGCTCCCGGCTGATGGAGCTCAAGACCGTCCAGATCATGGACGAACTCGAGATCGGGCGGCCATGCATAGATATGGAGACCATCGGTTACAACATCGAGTGGAGCCAGGAGCTCAAGATCCCCCAGTCGCTCGAGGAGTACGTCAAAGCCTGGATGATCATCGAGATGCTGCGCCGCTGGGACGAGGTCACCCCCCTCCTGGGCACGGACACCGGACCGCTCATCTTCGACCTGTCGGTCGGTTACGACCTGGCCGGTATCTCCACCGACCGGGTGGCCTGGTTCATCGACTCGATGATGGACGCCCGAGAGGAGATCGAACGGCTGCGACCCCAGATCGGAGGGGAGTTCGCCCGGTTCCGCGACATGGACTTCCCGACCCGGATCGCCGACACCGTCACCCTCTCCACCTTCCACGGCTGCCCGCCCGACGAGATCGAGTCGATCACCAAGCACCTGATCACCCGCCACGGGCTGGACGTCATCGTCAAGCTCAACCCCACCCTCCTGGGCTTCGAACGCGTCAAGGAGATCGTCATCGGGACCCTCGGGTACGACACGACGGTGCTCCGCAAGGAGGATTTCGACAACGATCTGCAGTTCCCCAGGGCGCTGGAGTTGATCGACGAGCTCAACACCTTCGCTGCCGATCACGGGCGCCGTTTCGGGATCAAGCTCACCAACACGCTGGTGGTCGAGAACACCAAGGGTTTCATGCCCGACAACACCATGTACCTGTCGGGACCTCCCCTCCACGTGGTCTCCACCACCCTCCTGGGTGAAATCCACAGGGCTTTGCCGGGAATGCTGCGGGTGGACGGCCAGGACGGCCCGGTGCAGGTGTCGTTCTCGGCCGGAATCACCAAGGACAACCTGCCCGCGGCGGCCGGACTGGGCCTGGCGCCCTTGACCGTGTGCTCCGACCTGCTCAAGCCGGGCGGGTACGGGCGCCTTGCCCCGATGCTGAAGGCCCTCTGGAAGGCCATGGACCGGGTCGGCGCCGGGTCACTGCGGGAATGGCAGGCGCACCAGGCCGAACTCGCCGATGGCCACGGAGCGGTCTCCGCCTACGTCGCCACCCTCCACAACCCTGCCACCAACCGCCGCTACACCCTGGCCGGCAACTCCAAGCTGCCCCGCGCGGTGGACCACGAGCTCCAGATGTGGGGGTGCGTGGCCTGCAACTTCTGCGTCACCGTCTGCCCCAACGACGCCTTCTTCCGCATTCCCACCCCGGATGAGCTGGACGCCACCGGCCTCCAGCAGTACCTGGTGCTCACCGAGCTCTGCAACGAGTGCGGAAACTGCATGGTGTTCTGTCCTGAGATCGGCGACCCGGCGGTGATCAAGCCACGGCTGTTCATCGACCCGGACCGCTTCGAGGCCGAGACCGACCAGGCGTTTCTCATCCACCAGGACCCGGACGGGTATTGGGTGCAGCCAAACGCGGCCGGCGCCGATCACACCGGGGATCTGCTCCTCCTGCTCAACGGCGAGGAAGGGTTCGTGCTTCCACCCTCCGCCAAGCCATGGACGGAGGACCCGGATCGGACCGACCTCTACCAGACCGAGCAGCCGGCATGACACTCTCTATGGATGACGTCCGCCGCTTCGTCAGGGCCGATCAAGGTCTGGCCGTGGTCTCCTTCGCCCGACCGGACGGCTCGGTGCACTCGTCCCTGGTGAACGCAGGCGTGATGGAACACCCGGTCACCGGAGCGGAGTCGGTGGCCCTGGTGGTGCGGGGCAACACCATCAAACTCCGCCACTGGCGCCACACCCCGAGGGCCACCATCCTGTTCAAATCGGGGTGGTCATGGATCGGCGTGGAAGGCGCCACCAGCATCATCGGCCCTGACGATGATCTCGCCGGCTTCGACCCGGTGGGTGTTCCCCAGCTCCTCCGGGATGTGTTCACCTCCGCCGGCGGCACCCACGAGGACTGGGATGAGTACGACCGGGTGATGACCGCCGAACACCGCACCGCCGTCTTCATCGAACCCACCCGGATAACCGGGTCGGGCTGAACACATCAACCCATACCAAGGAGCTCGAACGATGAACCTGCTGCCGGGTGTGGAAGCCGACTCGATCACCACCAGCCGGCTCCGGACCCATTACTACCGATCCGGCCCGTCCGACGGCATCCCGGTGGTGATGATCCACGGGAACCTGTCGACCGGGCGCTTCTACGAGCACCTCTGGCAAAATGCACCCGACCGGTACCATTTCATCGCCCCCGACATGCGCTCTTTCGGACGGTCCGATCCGGCCCCCATCGATGCCACCCTCGGGCTGGACGACTGGGCCGACGACACCCTGGCCCTTATCGAGGCCCTCGGGATCGACACCCCTCCCCACCTGGTGGGATGGTCGACCGGCGGCGCCGCCATCGCTTCCTACGCGATGCGCCACCCGGCCGCCTCCCTGACCCTCATCGACCCGGTATCCCCCTTCGGCTTCGGCGGCACCCACCGGGACGGCACCCCCTGCCAGCCGGACTGGGCCGGCACGGGCGGCGGGACCGCCAACCCCGACTACTCCCAGCGGCTGGCTTCCGGCGATCGTTCCTCCGAGGCACCGGTCACGCCCCGCAACGTGATGAACTCCGCCTACTGGTCAACGGAGTTCCGGCTCCCGGAGGAACGGGAGGAGATCCTGCTGGACGAGGTGCTGCTGACCGTCTCCGGAGACGACGGTTATCCCGGAGACCTGACGCCCTCCGACAACTGGCCGATGATCGCACCCGGCACCCGGGGAATACTCAACGCGCTGTCCGGCAAGTACTGCAACTGGGCGGACCTGCCCGACCTGGAACCCAAGCCACCGGTGCTCTGGACCCATGGGTCCAACGACCTGGTGGTGGCGGACGGTTCCATGTGGGAGATGGGCACCCTCGGCTAGATGGAGTTCATCCCCGGCTGGCCCGGCCAGGATGTCTTCCCGCCCCAGCCCATGGTCTCCCAGATCAGGGACGTACTGGAACGCTACGCCGCCAACGGAGGACGGGTCGAGATGGAGATGCTGGAAGGCTCCGGCCACGGCCCCCACATCGACGCGGCCGATCGCTGGTCGGAGATCTTCTTCGACTTCCTCGGATCTATCTAGCGCGGCCCAGAGCCACCTAGCCGTAACCTTCCGATCGGTCAGGTTCCGACGGTCGGCAGGACGGACTCAGAGTCACCGGAGCTGACAGACACGGTAGCTACTCGACGGATGCGAGCACCAGATCGCAAGATGAGGCTTAAGCGACGAGCATACGATCAAAGGGATTCCAGATTCTGCTCGGGCAGCATGGCCGGGCGTGCGCGCCGTCGTCAACAGTCACCGAAAGCTCATCTCAACCTGGCAGGGTACGGCCCCGGCGACGTCGCTCGCCAGCAGAGCAAGAGCGCCGCAACGTACCCAATCGAAACTTGGTCCTGATGCCCCAAGCCGATACAGCGCCGACCAGCCTCCGGTTCGACTCGTAGCCTACGGCACGGCGGGCAGCCACTGGTAAGACCCACCGTGACGACAGGCCTGACTCCCAAACGCGGCGCGGCCCAGTGAATACGCCGTGGTGTATTCACTTTGCAGCCGTCGGTGACGATTCCTACTACACTCAGCATGATTTAGGACGTGCTTGGACGGCCTACCTGTATGACACAGACGGCGGACGAATCCCTGGAGTTGGCACTACGCCACCTTGAGCGCGTCCGGGCGTCTTGGGACCCGCCGGACGGGACTGATCTGGCGCTCTACGGCTTCTATTGCTTGGAGGCCTCCGTCGTCGCGGCAGCTTTACATGTCGGATGGCAACGACCTTCGGGACACCGCGACAAGGAGAAGGCGGCTCGGCGTCTGATCACTGCGCACGGCCTACCCGATATATCGGGCCTGCTCGTCGAACTCAATGAAATGCGAAAGTACGAAGCATATGGAGACATAGTACGGCCCGATGAAATGGATCCGGAAGACACGGCTCACGAGATCGAGAACTACGTCGAATCTGTAAAGGCACTTATCGGATGGCGACACAAGGACTAACCATCGAGCCGGTGTCCGGTCCGGACCAAGCGTCGCGCGCCTCGCTCGCGTCTGTTCGGTCGTGGCCGAGCGATGCCGCCAGGTCTTGGACACTCAACGCGATTTGGCACTCGAAGCGAAGTTCTAGTGTTAAGGCAGTCGTGGCCTCCGGCTCGGCAGTGCGTGACGTCGAACGCAGCGATGATCTCGACCTGGTGATCATCCACCGGGCGAGATACCCCGAGTTGCCGAGACCCTCGATCGATGTTGACGTGCGGTACTACGAAGAGACAGATGTCTTACGGAGGCTGGCGAGTGGCCACGACTACCTGTCATGGACCGTTAGGTACGGGCGCGTGCTGTTCGAGCGAGACGGATGGTGGACTCGACTGGCAGCGGATTGGCGACACCGCCTACTGCTACCATCCGCCGCCGAGGCGCGGGAGCGCGCTGACAGGGCCCGCCGCATCTACGACGACCTCATGGTGATCGGCGACTATGACGCCGCTGCGGAGATTCGGCTGTCGATGCTGACCTTCCTCGCTCGCGCAGCACTCAGCAGCGCAGGCGTATTCCCGAGATCACGTCCGGAACTCCCCGACCAACTACGCGAAATCGATGACCACGATGCCGCAGACCGCTTGTCCAATGCCTTGGCTCACCGATACGGATAGAGGCCTATCCATCGGCTGATTGCTTGAGGCGTCCCCGCAAACAGGCAGGCCCGGGATCTGGCTAGGAGCCCTTGGTCCACATTGCATTCCTATGAAGGGCGAGTTGAACAGGACAGCCGACTACGAGCAGATTATCCCTGTTTGGTGAGTGAGCGACTGAACTCTGTAGCTCCACATAAGATCGCCTTGCCCGGTCACGACATGTGTGTTGTTTGGGTACTGCCAAGCGGACAGGTATTGTATATAGTTTCTGCCTAATGAGCACGCTCGACGGGCATTAACTGATAGTTTAGACAGAGGGAAACGGGACGGCTCCATCAACCTTCTGGTGGCTCCATGCCCATATACCAGAGGATCCACTCGGGGATCGCACTTCCCTCACTCCGGTGTAGTATTTTCCCATCACAGTCGATGAGGTAGAGCCAAGATCGTGTGTTCTCAGAGTCGATAAACAACACAGTAAACATGTCTAAGCCTGTGTGGTTAGTCTCGGATGGCTGACCGGGCGGAGAGGCCTCCGTCACAATTACAGCACGAACATTGTTTGGATCCAGAGTCGCATCAAATTGGAGTAGATCGGCGAGACAAATGTATTTGGCAGTCCCCAAGCTCACGGTTGGAGCGTTATTGCTGGCTACAAGCTGATCATATACTTTCTTGACTAGGAGGACAGTAGCGGCTATTCCACCAGGTGCGCTCAACACGTCCACCGCGATCCCAAGTGCATCTGCCTCCGCACCTCGCCCAAAGCTGGTATCAAACGTTTCTACTGGCAAGCTAGGGATCGCTTCGGTAAGGTCCGTCGTCACTCTATCTGAGAAGTGTCGGTAGCCTACTTCCCATTCGACCTCTTCTTCTCCCTCTACGACAGAACCGAAGTCTCCGACACCGATTACGAATTCAACTCTGTGATTGAAGCGACTCCCAGGAGAGTGGGAATCCCATGGGTCATACTCTAGTTGGGCCACAACAGTTTCTCCTGTGTTAGTGATATTCCATAACGATACCAGAAACCCTAGCCAGATTCTCCCTCATTATTCACCCAGCCAATCTGAATCGATGGTTAAAGTTTTCTCGTGCTTTCCACAAACTACCAATCCATTCAACAGTGCCTCTTGACAGACAAGCGAGTGACGGCATGAAGGGGTGAGATACGGCCCATAGGACCGGGTGAAACGACAACTCATTAACCTAACCGCCTGGGCCTCTGCTTAGTTCCCGAGTCACGGTCATTTCTATGCCGGTTTCGGTGATGATCTTTATGGCGATCTGGCCGGACTGTGGTGGTGGGAAGGGGGCGGACTTGGTGGAGAACGTGGCATCCCAGCGGAGCTGGTCGATGCCTCGGCCTAGGGCTCTCTTGAGGCGTTTGATTTGGCGGTCGTCGGCCGCGTTGGGGAAGTGGATGCGGCGGGCGAAGAAGCTGTAGCCGTCGTGGTCAGTGTCGATCATCCAGCACGCCACGTCCTGGGCGGTGCCGCTGTCCAAGCCTCCGGTTCGGGGGTTGAAGGTGTCGAAGCCGCGCAGTTCCACGTGAATCTGGCCTTCGGCGTCGGTGGTGATCTCGAGGTCGGGTTCGGCGAGCATGACGAATGCCTCGGAGTGTCGGTCGGGATCTAGCTCGCCGATCTGGAGATCGCGATTCATCATGACCCGTAGCACGCGGACCCGGCCGATCTGGGAGTCGTCCGTGGTGGCCGGGTCGAACGAGAACGCGGCGGCGATCAGCACCTGCGCGCCATGGATCTGGCGGGGGGCCTCTGTGGCTGCGGCGGTGAGCATGGCTGGCGTAACCGTCACATCCTCGGCGGCGATCATCACAGCGGCGTCTTGTTCGGACAACCCCCTAGCCGAGCAACGGGCCTTGTGTGTGACGAGGCTGCCGGGCTTACCGGGCCACGACTCGATCTCGTGGATCTCAATGGTCGAGGCGGAAAGCGTGTTGTTGATTCCGGTCTGGAGCAGAGTCTCGATCACTCGCTCGATGAAAACACCGGATGCGGTGGCCTTATGTACCTGGGAGTCTTGGCCGGGACCGGCATCGACTTGGGAAAGCGGGACGTAGGCGTAGGGGGTCTCCGACTCGACGGTGAACGGTGAACACACTCGGATGACGCCACTGGTTGCCTGCGGACGGTCGACCAGTTCGGTGTGTTTGGGCGGGCGGTCATAGGCGAGGTGAGCGGCCGACACGTACGGCACGCGCTCATATACGAAACCTCCAGCCGGGTCAAAGCTGACTCGATCTGATCGCTCCTGATCACCGACTGTCCAGAACGGATACGTGGCGGTCGCGAGGCGTTGGCGGGCAACAGCGACAGCCACCGTGGAGGTGTCGCATGTGATCCAGCGCCGGCCCCAATTCTCTGCCACCTGCGCTGTGGTGCCGGCACCACAAGTCGGATCGAAGACCAGGTCACCGGGGTCTGTAGACATAAGTATGCAGCGATCTATCACGCTGTCCGAAGTTTGCACTATGTACCGTTTGTCCGAGGTAGACATAGGGCGATGCCAAATGTTGTTGATCCGACGACCTGGAACTTCGTCCTCATACCATCGCCACCGCAGGGCTGAACCTGGGCCGGCGCCGTCCAGCCGATCCAACTCAGCCAACCGATCCATACCCTCCATCGAGACTCTCCAATGCTGTGTGTCGAGACACTTGTAGCTGACACCTCTCCACACGTAGGGCTCCGAGCGGCCTGTAGTCGACCAGCCTTGTGACAGAAGGGGAGTGCGACTATAGAGTCGAGTTCCGTCAGGCAACATGTCTGGGTCGATACGCTCGGCCTTGCTTAGCTTTCTGGTCGTGCCGTCGGACTCCTCGACCATCACGTACGATGACATGTATTCGATCTTCTCAGCCCGAGTCAGATGTTCATACAACTGGCGGTACTTGATCTGTGGACGATCCTTGGCATACCACAGCAAGAAGTCGGCCACACTCGGTAACGTTTTCGACGAAGATGCGCCTGATGTGGCGAAGGGGATTGTCGCTACTCGGTTCTCGTGGCCGAAAACTTCGTCGAGTAGGACAGCCATACGGTGGACGTTCTCGTCGCCGATCTGGACGAAGATCGAGCCAGACTCGCTCAGGAGGTCGCGGGCCAGGGTCAGCTTTTCGAGCATCTGGTCCAGGTAGCTGTCTATGCCTCGCTCGTAGGTATCGCGAAACGCACGGATCATCTTGGGGTCGGCGGGCAGGCCCTTGCGGTTCTCGTCAGTCTCCCGCTTCCTCACCGCTACCTGGAAGTTCGATTTGAAGCCGATCCCGTATGGGGGATCGAAGAAGATCATCTGTACCTGTCCCGCCAAGCCCTCACGCTGCGCCAACGAGGCCATGACTCGGGCGGATTCGCCATGGATGAGGCGGTTCTGCCAGTTGCCTGTGTGGCGATACCACTCGTATGAGGCGTCGGGGGGTAGACCGTTGAAGTCTTCGAACAGGCCCATCTGGTCGGAGCCAGCCGACTGGAGCGACTCTACGAACGCGCCCGGATGGACCTTCTCCCGGATATACAGCGGGTAAGCGTCGAACTCCTCGGGATTGCGATGACGGTCCCAGGCCAGGGTGGGCGGCTCCCCCTTGCGGACCTGCGTGGTCCAGGTCTGTGGTTGCTGGTCCTGATCAGGCAGGAGCGCCTGTGTCTCCGAAGTAGGGATGTTGGTCCGCTCGGCGCTGTCGTGGGTGTAGTGGGCGGTGGACGCCGGCATCTTCTTCTTGGCCATGTCAGGTGCTCTCCGTCGGGGGGCTTGTAGTGGAGCGCGATCGTGCGATCCGCTTGATCTCATCCGCCAGGAGGTGGTATCCGAGCGCGGCATCGGCGATCTCGAGGAACCTCCATCTGCGGAGGCGGTCAGGGATCTGGGGTGAGTTGGCCACGGCCGGGATCCACCAATCCGTCACGTAACGTGCTTTGGTTTCCGACTCCTCATCGGGACGACCTTTACACTCGACGATCAGGTGAACCGGATCACCATCCCGGTTGCTGATGCGGGCGACGAAGTCCGGCTCGTAGATGTGCCAGACCCCGTCCTGCAGGTAGGGAATGTCCCATCCCAGACGGAAATTCCGCACCCACGCCTCCACATCGTCGAAGTCCGTATCGAGCATCTTGGCAATGGTGGCTTCGAGGCCGCTGTGACAGGCGGCGATGTTGAGTTCCGACCGTTCGGACACTCCGTGGCCGCTGCCACCGTCTGCCGGGTAGCGGTCAGCCAGCGTGGTCTCGAAGTCAATGGCAGACGTGTCGAGGGTTATCGGTCCGTCCGAATCGAACATGCCTACGAGCACGGGACCCTGCATGTTGTCAGAGCAGGCGTCCAGCACCTGGCCGACCACTTCTTCGAGGTGGGGTCTCTGCAGTACGACTCGCGGGTCCGGACAATGGACATTCGGATGCTGCAACCAGTCCGACACAGCCTGCCGGAGATCCGCGAATAGCTGCCCCTTACCCGTGGATGGCTGGCCGTTGCTGGTGCCGATCACACGACGGACACACGCTGCCGCTAGCCGCCAGGTCGCCCGCTGGAGACGCACGTCATCTATGCCGACCAGTTCAGCCTCCCCGGTCACGCCCTCCAGTTCGACAACCGTGGGACGGTCGAGAGGCGACACCTCGTAGGGCCTTACCTTGGAGAGATCAAGGCTTATCCGGTTCGCACCCGGTTGCCACGCATAGCCCGCCAGCCGTGGTAACTCGATCCGCCGCTCAGCCCGGTCGGGCAAGGTCCGGACCGTGTAGGGCGCGTTGGGAGTAGAGCGCCCTCCCGAGTCGCCGGTCGGCATGAAGTCGAACGGTATTCCCAGCACTTGGGAGTACTCCGGCGTGAGTCGATCCTGGGGATCGAAGCTCTCGTAGTCGGTCCGCCGGAGGGCGCGCCCAGTGACCTGTTCGCACAGCAACTGGGTACTGAAGGCGCGATAGCCCAACACGTGGGTGACTGTGCGGGTGTCCCAACCCTCGGTAAGCATCGATACCGAGATCACGCAGCGGATGTGCTCTCCTGGCTCGCCCTCGCGTCCCACGGTGTTCAAGACTTTTCGCAGCAGCGAGACGTCATCCGTTGACCCGGCCCTGTGACGAACAGCAGACAGCCGGGTGGCCTGCGCCTTGATCAACTGGGCAAGGGCTCCGGTTATCTTGTCTTCGCTGTCCAGCTTGGAGTGCATGAGAAGCGTCACCGGCGTCTCCTTCCAGCCGGTTCCCCTCGTCCGGACGTTGGAAAAGTCCTCCAAAGCGCCGCGCACGTACTCTGTCCGGCCCGACTCGTCCGATCGCTCGTATCCGCCGATGTAGTCGTACAGGGCCCGGGCGTTGGAGATGCTGTTGGCCACCACGATGAACACCGGAGGGGTGCGCCGGCCCGCCCTCCGCCACCTGTCCCATTCCAGCACCCAGTCGGCGTAGAGGGAGGTGAGTGCATCCTCCAAGAGTCCCGGCAACTCCTCGCGGGTGACCTTCTTGGGTTTGGCGTTGGCATAGATGGCCCGCCACTTGACGTCGAAGCTCTCTGCGTCATCGTCGACCGGGAGCCGGGGTATCTTGACCAGCCCGGATTCGATAGCCTCCAATAGCGGGAAATCCGACACCACCCACGGGAATAACTCGCCGCCGTGCCTCCTCGCCGCGGTGCTGATGAACATGGGCGTAGCCGAGAAGTCGTAGGTCGCGAGCAGGCGATTCTGGCTTTGTAGGTCCCGGATTGCGTTGAACCAAACGCCCGCTACCTTGTCGTCCTCCCTGCTGCCTTTCGCGAGCGACGGGTTGTAGCAATGGTGCGCCTCGTCGTTGAGCACGAGCAGCCGATGCCGCCCCTTCAGGCTCCGCAACACCCGGTCGAGCATCACGGCCGCGTCTTCGACTCCGGATTCGCCACCCGGGTCGAGAATCCTCCGACCGTCGCCCGACACGCCGGAGAGGAGGTCACGGCGCTGGAACGCCTGGAAGTTGACCACGGCAACGGAGGCTCGGTTAAGCCGGGCCCTCAGGTTGGGTGGCACCAGGTCCATACGGTCGTAGACGTTGCCCGGATGCGAGGGCGCCAATTCCCCAAGCCGTTCCCGCACGGTGTGACCGGGAGTAATGGCGAGAAAGGCGCTGGTGTAGGGATTTCGCGCCCCACGCTTGGTCGAGGAGCGGCGGATGTCGTTCAGTGTGTGCCAGACGATCAACATACCCATGACCATGGTCTTGCCGGTGCCGGTGGCCATCTTGATCGCCCAACGGACCAGACCATCGTTCTTCTCCCGGGATAGGGGGGCGATCCGGTCCCTGGCGTAGCGGCGCCCTGGGGCGGTCTCGGTGAGCCAGATCACGGTCTCGACCGCTTCCATCTGGGCGAAGAAGGGCCGGATGTGACGGCCTTCACGTGTCCAGTAGGCAAGCAAGCGGCGGGTCACGGCGGTGGCGCCCTTCCAGCGGTCGCGGCGCCAGTTGCGTAGATGGACCCGGATCTCCTCGACGATCTCGTTGATGTCGTCGCGACTCAGCTCCAGCACGCCCTGCCCCGGCTCCATTTTTTTCGGCTTGGGAACCGGGAGGATCCCGTGGGGCGGGCGGCGGCCCGCCTTGGGCGGCCGTCCTTCGGCAGCGCGCCCGTGGGCATCAAGCTCCCAATGGCGCTGAGGCTCCTCGTAGGGGGTGTTGATCACTGGATGCGTCCGGGCATCCAGCATCGGAGAATCGTCGGTGGGCTCAGTGACGGAGCGGGTCACGATCTCGCCTAACGAACTCATCGTGCCAGGGTACCGCGAGGGTATGACAGAAAACGGATTTCGGTTACTCGGCCCAGACCGGCTGCCTGAGGTGGATTGGTAGGGCTTGCAGGGGGTCACGTCGCGTGGTAGTGCGCGCGATCTTCGTGATCTAGGGTTCCACCCTCGCTACTTCGGGAAGCCGGTCGAAGTCTCTGTCGTAGCTGACAATCTCGGCGATCCCCCTGGCCGCCATGTGGGCCACCCCTAGAGCATCTGCGAAGTCGAGGAACGAGTACTGGGCATACACGTCCAGCGCTCGGATACACACCCGCTTGTCAGGCATCACCAGGCCTCGTAGCGACACGATGGGATGGAGCCTCGCCGCGATCTCGTCCGGCTGCAGCCGGTAGGGGCCACGCTGGGAGGACAGCACGTAGGTGGCCTCGGCGATGGTGGCCACGGAGGTGGTCAGTTCCTCATCTCCATTGCTCACCCGCTCGAACAGCCGGTAGCAGGCGGCCGCCTTCCTCTCGTCGTCCCTGGTCAGGTACCGGATGATGACGTTGGTGTCCAGGTACCTCACAACTCGTTCATCTCGTTGACCAGTTCGGCCGCCTTCTCTTCCTTGGCCATCCGGATGATGTCCTCGAGGTCCCCATGGTCATCCAGGGCCTTGACCGATCCGTATGCCGTCTCCAGCGTGAACGGCGCCTTGCGCAGCCGGACGGCACCGTTGTCCTCGATAGTGAAGGAGACCTTGTCTCTCGGCTCGATGCCGAGATGGTGTCGTACCTCGCCGGGTATCGTCACCTGATTGCGTTGTGTGGTGGACATGGTGAAACTCCGCATCCTGTCCTCCAATGGTCTGTGATGCAGACAATGAGATACCGCCTTCTCATTGTAGTGATCCTGATGTCGGCAAGCTAGTGGTGTGTATTGGGCAAGTCAACCATGTCGGCTGTCAGCCTCGCCGGCACCGCACCGTCAACCGCGGCCCTTGATGCCGGCGAGGAAGAATCCCACTCCGACCAGCCAGGTGATGGAGCCCCACAGCAGGAGCGCGTCACCGGCGCGCAGGGCGGCGACCAGGAACATAACCCCCGAGACCGTGAACAGGCACCAACCGGCGAACTCGAACCTGCCGCCGGACATCAGCCCAGGCCGAGTGGGACGCGAATCCCTCTTTCGACGTCGGCGAGATCAGGATCGCGGTTGATCTGCGACATCGTGTATCAGACCCTCGGACCACTCCACCGCCTCGGCCTCGCGGGCCTCGTCGGCTGCCATCTGCCGGTAGGCGGCATCGAGGTCGGCGTCCACGACATGCGGCCGGGCAAGACCTTCCAGGAACCGGCTGATCTTCCTCTTTCCGACCCTGCGGTAGAGGCCCTCGTACACCTCGTCATCGATCGTGATGGTCAGTTTCTTCATGGGTCTCAGCCCAGGCCGGTCAGCGAGTTGAACTCCGCGATCAGCCGGTCGATGGGGTCGGCTAGGGCCTGGATGCCGGTCCAGTAGTCGTCGTCGTACCACTGGGCCTGGATCTCGTCGTAGGTCTTGCCCTGCTGCTCCACCCAGGTGTAGTACTTGAGGTTGTGGATGCGTTTCCGGTCGTAGTAGCCGAGCTCGTGGACGTGTTCGGTGGAGGTCCCCAACAGGTGACGGTGGTAGGCGGCCACTGCGTCGTGGGTGGTGAACGTGCCCCGGTCCTCGCTCAACTCGTGGAGCCGGCTCTGGTACATGTCCATCGAGTCGGTGGCGATGGTCACCACGATGTCCCGGCCGGTCATCTCGTAGTACTTGGCGAGCTTGATGGCGGACAGCAGGTTGGCGGCGCCGGAGATACCGAGCAGGGGGAGGCCTTCGATGACGTCGGGATCGACTCCTCGGGACACCAGGTAATCCTGGCCGGCCGCCTCGTTGAACAGCCGAGTCAGCGACACGGCCGCCTCGTCATCCAGTCCGATGGCGAAGTCGGTGTTCTTGACGTTGTGGACCCAGGGGATGTGCTTGTCACCGATGCCTTCGATCCGGTGCTCCCCGAAGCCGTTGAGCAGCATGGTCGGGCACTGGATGGCCTCCCCACCGGCGATGACCGAGCCGGGAAAGCGTTGTTTGAGGTAGTCGCCTGCGGCGATGGTCCCCGCCGATCCGGTGGTCACCGCGAAGCCGCGGTACCGATCCCCCTCCCCCATCACCTCGGCCAGCACCTCCTCCACGGCGGGACCGGTCACCGAAACGTGCCACAGGTAGTTGCCGAACTCGTCGAACTGGTTGAAGATCACCAGGTCCTCGCCGGAGGCGGCCAACTCGTTGCACTTGTCGAAGATCTCCTTGACGTTGGATTCGGAACCGGGCGTCTTGATGATCTCCCCGGCCACCGTCGCCAGCCACTCGAAGCGCTCCCGGCTCATGCCCTCCGGGAGGATGGCGATCGACTCGCAGCCGAGGAGGTTGGAGTCGTACGCGCCTCCCCGGCAGTAGTTGCCCGTGGAGGGCCAGACCGCTTTCTGCGATCCGGGATCGAACTGTCCAGTGACCAGGCGGGGCACGAGACATCCGAAGGCCGCACCCACCTTGTGCGCACCGGTGGGGAACCACTTGCCGATAAGGGAGATGATCCGGGCGTCCACTCCGGTCAGCTCGGAGGGCCACTCCACGTAGTTCACGCCGCCGAAGCCACCACCGCGGGACACGGGTTGGTTGTGCCAGGTGATCCGGAAGAGGTTGAGCGGGTGGAGATCCCACAGACCGATGTCCTCGAGCCCTTTGCGCACGTCGGCCGGGATCAGGCCCGGATCCCGCATCTGGGCGAAGGTGGGAACGCGCACCCCGCGTTCCCGCGTGTGGACAGCCACGGCCTCGAGGGTGGCCCTGTCAACTGTCAGATCGATCATGCCTTGCTCCTTAGGCTCTCGCGCCACTGTTCCATTCTGTCGGATATCTCGACCGGATCCAGTCCGTCCGGACCCGGCCGGACGGGCAGCGGAACGGCACCGATCCGGTCGATCCCGCGCATTACCCCGCGAATGTCCTTCAAACCCGATCCGGTGGAGATGACCACCACCCGCTCGGAGGCTCCCACCGTAGGGACGCCTCCCTGTGTTCCGGCCACCGCTTCGGCCAGCCCGGCGAATGCCGCGGCCGCGGCCGGCTCGGGAAAGATACCGGAGTCTCCCGACACCGTCGGGATCATCTCCAGGATGGCATCGTCATCGACCGATACCCAGCCACCGCCCGTGTCGGTGACCGCAGCCATCGCCTTGACCCGATCGCGGGGCAGGTCCGCGCTGATCGAGTCGGCGGCGGTGCGGGCGCTGACCGGTGGTTTCGTGACCACGTCCTCCCCGCTTCGCCAAGCGTCGACCATGTACGAGCTACCGGCGGCCTGCACCCCGTAGATACGAGGCATGCAGTCGATCCAGCCCAACTCCAGAGCATCCCGGAAGCCCTTGTGCACCCCTCCGATGATCGACCCGTCACCCACGCTCACGAAGACCGCATCAGGCGCCTCCCAACCCAGTTGCTCGGCGATCTCCAGGGCCACCGTCTTCTTGCCCTCGCCCACGAACGGATTGATCCCCGTGTTGCGGTTGTACCAACCGAAGCGGTCAACCGCCTCCTGGCACAGCCGGATAGCGTCGTCGTAGGTACCTTCGACCAACATCACGAAGGCCCCATAGGCCAGCAGCTGGGCCACCTTGGCCTCCGGAGCCGTCTCCGGGACGAAGATGACCGCGGTCTGGCCGGTTCCGGCCGCCAGACCTGCCAGAGCCGCGGCAGCGTTACCGGTGGATGCGGTAGTCACCGTCTCGGCCCCTTCTTCAGCCGCCCTGGCCAGAGCCACCGCCGAGGCCCGGTCCTTGAGGGAACCCGTCGGTTGGCGGCCCTCGTCCTTGATCCACAGCCGCTGCACCCCCCAACGATCGGCCAGTCTCTCCGCCTCGACGAGCGGTGTTCCCCCCACTCCGAGGGCCGACACTGCCACGTCGGATCCGACCGGAAGCAGGGGCCGGTAACGCCAGATGGATCCCTCCGGGTCGGCAGCCAGGCTGTCGGGGCTCAGCACCTTGCTGATGGCCGCGTAGTCGTACTGAGCGTCGAGCGTGCCCGCCTCCCCGCATCGGTCGCATGTGTACCGACCCGGCGCTGGCTGGTAGGTGTCGGAGCAGATGGTGCACCTCAGACCGGTTAGGAACATTTCACAGGGCTCCGGCACCGGCGCGGATCGTACGGAGACCTCCGGTTTGAGACCGCGAAAATATAGGGGTTGAATTTGCTGCCGATTATCGGCATATTCCAATATGTCTCAACAAACATCACCGGGTCCGGACCTGGTGATCATCCGGACTGCGCCGGACGGGTGAACGCTCCACACGGGTTAGCAACGCGGGTCTCCATGGGAGGAGCGGGCGGCTCTCCGCTCTCGATGAGAGTTCCATTCCGCCCATCCGCCGGCGCGGCCGGACCTGGATCGGTGGTGGCGGGGGTGGGCAGCCCGGTAGGGCTCGGGGCGCGTTCGGAGCGATTTTCGCGTTCTCAGGCCTGGCGGGAGCGAGCGAACAGCTCGGCCACCGCGAAGTCACTAGTACGCAGGCTTGGTCGATCGAGCCCCCGAGAAGGCGCTCCATCAGTCGTTGGCGAGGGGCGCCACCGCGCCTCGCCGCTCGGTTACCAGGCCGTAGTGCTCGGGCATCCGGTAGTAGTCGAAGTTGAACAGGGTGCCCTTGTAAGTCTCGCAGAAGTCGAGATCGATGGTGGCCGTGATGAGCTCGTCCTCCAGGGTGATGGCCTGGGCGATGATCTGGCCTGACGGGGCGATGATCACGCTCTGGGACAGGCTCTCCACCCCCTCCTCGAAGCCCCCCTTTGCCACACCTACCACGTAGGCGCCGTTCTGGTAGGCGCCGGCCTGCATGACCAGGTGGTTGTGGAACCCCGACAGGGCGTTCTGGGTGGGGTCGGGCGAGTAGTAGAGGGGCGTGTTGTACCCGATGAGGATCAACTCCGCGCCCTGCAGGCCGAGCACCCGGTAGGTCTCGGGCCAGCGGCGATCGTTGCAGATGGCCATCCCCACCACGCCTTCGAAGGCCTGCCACGCGCCGAAGCCGTTCGGGCCGGGCTCGAAGTAGTGGCGCTCGGCGTGCTGGAACGGGCGCGACGGCTCGTAGTCGGCATGGCCCGGAATGTGGATCTTGCGGAACTTGGACACCACGGCGCCGTCCCGCTCCACAAGGATGTAGGTGTTGTAACGGTGCTCGACGCCCTCTTCGTCAGTGTGGAGCTCGGCGTAGCCGAGGGCGAAGCCGATGCCAAGCCGCCTAGCCTCGTCGAACAGCGGCTTGGTGTGCCGGTCGGGCATCTCCCGGTGGTAGTAGTGATCGAACTCGGCGGGGTCCTCCACGAACCACCTGGGGAAGAAAGTGGTCATGGCCAGTTCCGGGTAGACCAGCAGGTCCACCCCCTGTTCCCCGGCCTCATGGAGGAGCACCATCAGGCGATCTACAACCTCGTCCTTCGACTCGTCGCGGGCTATCGCTCCCATCTGGCCTGCTCCGACCGTGATACGTCTTGGCATCCGTGCTCCTCTGTTTGGCTCACCCATTTTACAGTTTGTAAAGTGGGATGACACTCCCCGTTCGTGGGGATGCCTGGGGTGGCAAGGGAGGCCAAGCAATGCCGAACGTAGTGAGGGCTGCTCTCGTTCAGAGCGAGTGGACCGGCGACAAGGAATCGATGGTCGCGAAGAACATTGACTACGCCCGCCAGGCCGCCGCCCAGGGCGCCCAGATCCTCTGCTTCCAGGAGATCTTCAGCGGCCCCTACTTCTGCACCGAGCAGCGCAACGAGCACTTCGACACCGCGGAGCCGATCCCGGACGGACCCACCATCACCAAGATGATCGATCTCGCCAGGGAGACCGGGATGGTACTGGTCGTCCCCATCTTCGAGGTCGAGGACACAGGCCACTACTACAACACCGCCGCCGTTATCGACTCTGACGGCACCTTTCTGGGCAAGTACCGCAAGACCCATATCCCGCAGGTGGTGGGGTTCTGGGAGAAGTTCTACTTCCGTCCCGGCAACCTCGGCTTCCCCGTGTTCGACACCGCGGTGGGCCGGGTCGGGGTGTACATCTGCTACGACCGCCACTTCCCGGAGGGATGGCGCGAGTTGGGGCTGGCCGGCGCCAAGATCGTCTTCAACCCCTCGGCGACCACCCGCGGACACTCCAAGTACCTTTGGGAGTTGGAGCAACCGGCGGCAGCCGTGGCCAACGAGTACTTCGTCGGCGCCATCAACCGGGTTGGGAGCGAGGACTTGGAGGACACTGACTACTACGGAAGCTCTTATTTCGCATCGCCACGCGGCGAGGTCATCGGCGGCACAGGCTCCGACACCGCCGACGACGTGATAGTCCGCGACCTGGACCTCGACCTGATCGAGGAGGTGCGCCATCACTGGGCCTTCTACCGGGACCGCCGCCCGGAGACCTACGACCGGATCTCGTCTCCCTGAGCCGGGCGATCCGCGCGTCGCTCCTTAGTCGGTGGTACGACTAGCTTTTCTCTGTGGTCGGGTCGATGATCTTGCCGACCTCGGTGACGACCGTGGCCGGAAACCCGCTGCGTTCGGCGTGCTCGTCGATCAACTCCGGGCTATCGCAGACGTAGATGCAGAAGGTCTTCTCGCCGGCTACGTAGCTGTGCTCCCACTGGATGGGCTTGCCCTCGGACTGCATCGCTCGTAGAACCGAGTTGGACTGCTCGGCTGCGGCGCGCAACTGCTCGCGCTCGGCCGAACCGATGTCAGGAATGTCCCGTTCGATGACGAAGCGTCGCATGGTCCTCCCTTGGTATCTCCTGCCCCGACTCTAACCCGGCGGGCCTCGGGTGTGTGGCCTGGCAGGGCCGGGATGTGGGGCGTCACCCCTGTAACGCCTTGACATGGAGAGCCCCGGCCTCGACCTCCGCGGCCGTGAGGACTACCGACTTGCAATGTTCCAGGTCGCGATCGGAATCCGTTACTTCGACTGCCGCCTGGCGGTCAGCCAGCTCGCCGGTGGACCCAGGCGCTGAAACCCACCACCAGGAGGGCGGAGGCGGCGGCCAGTCCCACCGGCACGACCAGGTCCGGGCCCGGCGGTCCCAGGACGGTGGCGCCGGCGCCGGTCTCGTCGCCGAGCCCGGCGGGCCAGGGCCAGAGGATGCGGAACGAGCCGAGCATCAGGCCGATCATGGCGGCCACCACCACATCGTGGTGGCGATGCAGCAACCAATGGAGGAAACGGGAGAAGAAGCCCAGCCCCACGGCTGCTCCGATGGCGAAGCCGGTTAGGTGGACGAGGCGGGCATCATTGACGGTCGCCAGCACATGCTGGTACATGCCTATCGCCAGCAACAGGAACGATCCGCTCACGCCGGGAAGAATGAACGCGCAGATGGCCAGGGCGCCGGAGCCCACGAAGACGTACCAGCCAGGGTCGGCTATCACCGACGACCGCAACCCGAACAGGACGAACGATCCGATGCCGACCAGCCCTGCCAAGACGCCGTGAAGAACACGGGGCTCGCGGATGATCCGGCCCGCCACCCAGACGGACCCGGCGATGAGACCGAAGAAGACGGCGGCTGTCCGGACGGGATGGTCCCGCAGCAGATCCTCCACCACCCGGGCCAGCGAGACCACCGCGAGAGCCGCTCCCGCCACAACCGGGGCCAGAAACCACCAGTCGAGCCGTCCCGCAGCCCGCAGGGCGCCCCTGAAATCGCCCTTCAATGCTCTCCCGGCCGCGAGGGCGCCGGAATCGACCGCGGACACCAGGCGCGGGTAGATGCCGGTCACCAGCGCCACCGTACCGCCCGATACTCCGGGGACCAGATCGGCCGATCCGATCGCGAAACCCCTGAGAGCCAGCAGGAGAACGCTGGCACCGGACGGACGGACGCGACCGGTCACGGGCGCCGATCCGGAAGGTTGGACAGCCACGGGATCGCCCTCATACCGAGAACCGCACCATCATCACGTCCCCGTCACGGACCTCGTAGTCCCTGCCTTCGACCCGAACGGAGCCGTCCGCCCTGGCTCTCGCCCAACCACCCGACCGGATCACCTCCCGGATCGTGGCCACCTCGGCCCGGATGAACCCCCGCTCCATGTCCGAGTGGATGCGGCCGGCCGCGTCCCGTGCCCCGGTCCCGGCGTGCACTGTCCATGCCCTGGCGTCTCTCCGGTTGACCGTGTAGAAGGTGACCAGCCCGAGGGCGTCGTAGACGGTCCGCACCACCCTGGCCGGCGCGCCCTCCCCCAGGCCGAGCCCCTCGTAGACCTCGGCCCGCTGCGATGCCTCCAGGCCGGCTACCTCCTCTTCGATGAGGGCCGAGACCGCCAGCACCGGATCGGTGGAGGGCACGGCCTCCCGAACCCGTTCGACCGCCATGCCGGTCCCGTCATCGTCATCGGCGACATTGACCACCCACACGCAGGGCAGCAGGCTGAGCGGGGCCATGTCGCGAAAGGCCCGGAGTTCGATATCCGACAAGGCAGCCTGCCGGAGCGGGATCCCCTCCCCCAGCCGCTCGGCCGCCCTGGTCACCGCCTCGGCCACCGGGCGCAGGCGCGGGTCGGCAGCGGCTTCCTTCGTGAGGCGCTCGTTGCGGCGCTCGAACATCTCGAAGTCCGACAGGGCCATCTCCATCAGCAAGTCGTCGGCCTGGCCGACCGGATCGGTTCCGTGCTCGTCGACCGGCACCGCCTCCGAGGCGTGAGTCCTCAGCACCGCCAGGAGAAGGTCCGGCTCCCGCCCGGCTCCGAGACCCCGGATAGAACCGGACCGGACCGCCGGAAGGTCGACCAGGTCGAGACCGGCATGGGTGACCTTGCGGGACTGCTCCAGGGCCGCCAGCCGGTCGAGGGTGCGGTCCTGCATCTTCACCGTACCTACCCTCGGTTGGGTGGTGGTGTAGGGGTGCGGTGCGGTGAACGCCTCCAGACCGGTCAACGCGTTGAACAGCGTGGTCTTACCGACGTTGGGATAACCGAGGAGGCCGGCGCGGGTCATGAACCGCTGAGCGTACCCCACAAAAGGGTCGGGTTCGGAGGTCTGGCGCCGCCAAGCGGGTGGCGAACCATCTACGATTGCCTGTCATGCGCATTGCGGTAATCGGGGCTGGATCGTGGGGAACGGCCATGGCGAGGCTCTCCTCCGCCAACGCCTCCGTGGGGTTGTGGACCCGCCGAGCCGAGTTGGCCACAGCCATCAACACCGACCGGGAGAATGCCGAGTACCTTCCCGGGGTTCGCCTGCCCGACCGGATCACCGCCACCACCGACTTCACCCGGGCCGTTAGCGGAGCGGCGGCAGTACTGGTCGCGGTTCCGTCACACGGCTACCGCAACGTCCTCGAGAAGGCGAGGGGCATCATGCCGACCTCCATACCGGTGATCAGCCTCGCCAAGGGCATCGAGGTGTCCACCGGCCTGCGCATGTCGGAGATCACTCTGGACGTCCTCGCCGGCCACGATCCGAGCCGGGTCGGCGCTCTTTCCGGCCCGAACTTGTCGGAAGAGATCATGCAAGGCCAACCCGCCGCCACGGTCCTGTCCATGGCCGACCGGCGGGTCGGCCGGGAGATCCAATCCATCCTCGGCACGCCCCGGTTCCGGGTGTACACCAACCAGGACCTGATCGGGGTGGAGGTGGCCGGCGCCACCAAGAACGTCATCGCACTAGCGGCGGGGGTGTCGCGAGGCCTGGGATTCGGCATGAACACCATGGCCGGCTTGGCAACGCGCGGGTTGGCGGAAATGACCCGCCTGGGCGTCGTTCTCGGCGGTGACGCTCTCACCTTCGGAGGTCTCGCCGGCGTGGGAGATCTGTTGGCGACCTGCGGAAGCCCGAGCAGTCGCAACTACCAGGTGGGATACCAGTTGGGCAAGGGACGCAAGATCGCTGATGTCACCTCGGGGATGAGAACGATCGCCGAGTCGGTTCGGACCACCGAGGCCGTACTCCAGCTCGCAGCCCGGCACGGGGTGGAGATGCCGATCGCCGAGGCGGTAGGCAGGATCCTCTACGAGGGGGAGACCGTCCAGGATGCGATGAAGAGGCTCATGGACCGGACGCCGCGGCACGAAGGCCACGGTATCGCCTGAGGACCGTCACCGGTTCGCACATCCCGACCTGCCCGTAGCGGACCGTAAGCACTGCTGTACGATGGGGGATATGAGCGCCCAACTCCGCAACTATGACATCAAGCCGGGAACGATGGAAGAGTTCGCCACGAAAGTCGACGAAGAGCTCCTACCCATCCGCCTGGACCACGGCTTCCGGCGTAGCGGCCCGTGGATCGTCGAAGAGTCCTACCAGTACGTGTGGATCGTCCACTACGACGGTGAGGAACCCTTCGAGGAAGTCGACAAGCGCTACTACGCCGATCCTCGTCGCGACGAGATGTCGTTCAACCCGATGGACTACATCACCAGGCTCGACACCAGGATGCTGACCCCGATCTAGGAGCGCAGGGCGCTGCCCCGTCAGCGCCCTTCCAGCAGGGTCGCCACCGAGTCGACCAGCAGCCGGTGCTCCACCCGATGGATCCGTTCGGTGAGGGTGTGGATCGTGTCGTCTTGGAGGATCGGTACCTCCTCGGCGGCGATGACCGGGCCGTCGTCCACCCCCTCGTCCACCACGTAGTGAACCATCACCCCCGCCGAGGCGACTACTCCGGCGCGATATGCCCTCCACGTGTCCTCGATGGCGTTGGCGCCGGGAAACATCCCGGGTAGCGCCGGGTGGAGGTTGACCACCCTCTCCGGGAATCGGTCGAGGAACACCGTGGACAGTACGTGCATCCATCCGGCCAGCACGACCAGGTCGGGCTGGCCGGCCGCCACCGCGCCAGCCAGGTCGGCGTCGTAGAGACGGCGGGCGGCCACGCGATCGGGGGCGCCTTGGAGATACGGTCCGAGCAGGCGGCATTCCTCGCGGATGCCGGCCTGGCGGGCCCGGCTGCGAGCCAGCGCACCACGGCGGTTGACGATCACCCTGGTCACCTCGGCTCCGATCCGACCCGCCTCGACGGCATCGATCAGTGCTTGAAGGTTGGTGCCCGATCCGGATGCCAGGACGACGAGCCGGGGGGTCACCGCCACGACCCGGCGAACACCACCCGCTCATCCCCGTCCGCGACGGCTACGACCGATCCGATCTCCAGGCAGCCCAGTTCGACGGCCCGCGAACCTAGGCCGTGGTCGATAACCACCGCCATGCCGATACCCATGTTCCACGTCCGGAACGCCTCGCCGTCGTCGATCCCGCTCCAGGACACCAGCGTGCCGAAGGGTTCCGGCACCTCCCACGATCCCAGCTCGACCGTCGCGCCCAGGCCGGTCGGCAACACCCTCGGGAGGTTGTCGACCAGCCCGCCGCCGGTTATGTGCGCCAGAGCCTTCGGGGCCACTCCTCCGGCTTGTAAGGAACGCACCATCGGCAGGTAGCTGCGGTGGGGCGCCAGCAGGCCGTCGAGCAGGTCCGGCGCCGGCTCCCGGCCGTCCAGCAGGCGACGGATCAGCGAGTACCCGTTGGTGTGCGGCCCGCTGCTGGGCAGGCCGACCACCAGGTCCCCCTCCCCGATCTCGTCCAAGCGGGGCCAGAGGTCGTCGCGGTCCGCCATCCCGACGATCGTGCCGGCGATGTCCACCGCGCCCGGCCGGTAGACGCCCGGCATCTCCGCCGTCTCGCCTCCCAGCAGGGCGCAGCCCGCCTCGCGGCAGGCCTCGGCGATGCCGGCCACGATGTCCGCAGCCACTTCGGGGACCAGCCGCGATGTGGCTATGTAGTCGAGGAAGAACAACGGCTCGGCACCGACCACCAGGATGTCGTTGACGCAGTGGTTCACCACATCGATCCCCACGCCGCGCCATCGCCCGTGGCGTCCGGCCAACTCGGCCTTCGTGCCGACCCCGTCGGTGGAGGCCACGAGCACCTTGCCCGGTCCGAGCCGGTCGGCCGCGTAGATGCCGCCGAATCCGCCTCCGCCGTCCAGCACTTCGTCGGTTGCGGTGGAGGCGACCGACGAGGCCAGCAGGTCGACGGTCCGGTTACCTGCGTCTATGTCGACCCCGGAGTCGCGATAGGTGATCATCCACCGACCGCCATCGGCGATGGAGCCGCTCCGGTAGCGGCAGCGGATGAAGGGCGGCCGATGTCCGTGCGGTAGTGGGCGCCCTCGAAGGAGATGGCCGCCACCCCTGCGTAGGCGCGCTCGGTCGCCTTCTCCAGGGTGCTTCCGAGCGCGGTGACGGCCAGCACCCGGCCACCGGTGGCGCGGGTCACGCCGCCCATGCGGTCGGTTCCGGCGTGGAACACCACGCATCCCTCCGCCGTCGCCCGATCGAGGCCCGTGATGGGCACGGGGCGGGCCGGGGCGGTCGGGTAGCCGGCGGATGCCATCACCACGGTGGCGCAGGCCGCCGGCGACCACTCGACGGGAAGGCCACCCAGCGAGCCGGTTGCGCAGGCAAGCATGATCTCGAACAGATCCTCCTCCAGGAGGGGTAGGACGGCCTGGGTCTCGGGATCGCCCAGGCGGCAGTTGATCTCCAGCACCTTCGGGCCGGCGGCCGTGAGCATCAGCCCGAAGTAGATGACGCCCCGGTAGGGCGTGCCTGCCTCGCCGAGGGCCTCGATGGTGGGGCGGATGAACCGGTCGCCGACTCCGGCCAGCAGTTCACCGGTGGCGACCGGCGACGGGACGAAGGCGCCCATCCCGCCGGTGTTCGGTCCGGCATCCCCGTCGAGCAGCCTCTTGTGGTCCTGGGCCGCCGGCATGACGGCGAAGTCGGCGCCGTCGCAGAACGCGAGCACCGACACCTCGACACCGCGCAGGCGTTCCTCCACCACCACCTCGCGGCCCGCTTCCCCGTACCGTCCCTCCACCAGCATGGCGCGGATTGCCGCCGCCGCCTCGCCACGGGTCTCGGCGACCACCACACCCTTGCCTCCCGCCAGACCGCTCGCCTTGATGACGGGGACCGAGGGAAGCTGGTCGAGGTAATCCAGGGCCGGAGTGGCCTCGCAGAAGGTAGCCGAGGCACCGGTCGGTATAGACAGCGTGTCGAGGAACGTCTTGCAGTAAGCCTTGGAGGCCTCGAGCCGGGCGCCGGCCGCGCCCGGCCCGAAGGTAGGAATGCCGACCGCCTCCAGCGCATCTGCCAGACCTGCGGCCAGCGGAGCTTCAGGACCCACCGCCACCAGATCGACCGACTCGCGCCGGGCGAGACTCACCAGGCCGGCCACGTCGCCGGCGCCAACCGCCACGTTCTCGCAGCGTTCCTCCTGGCCGGTGCCGGCGTTGCCGGGCGCCACCAGGATCCGTTCCACCCGGGCGGAACGGGCCAGGGAACGGCACATCGCATGCTCGCGGCCGCCACCACCCACCACGAGCACCGCGGTCACGAACTCACTCTCCCCACACGGAGGCGAACCGATCCTTCTGACCGAACTGCAGCTGAACGAAGCGCTCCCGCTGGAACGGGTACCGGCCGGTGAAGCAGGCGTTGCAGAAGCCGTCCTCGGCGTCCAGCGCCTGCATCAGGCCTTCGAGCGAGAGGAAGGCGAGCGAGTCGGCGCCGATCTCGTCGCGTATCTCAGTCACCGACAGGCGGGAGGCGATCAGCTCATCCGGGGTGGCCATGTCAATCCCCATGTAGCAGGGACTGATGATCGGCGGACAAGCTACCCGGACATGTACCTCCGAGGCCCCGGCGTCGCGCAGCATACGCACCAACTGCCCGCCGGTCGTTCCCCGCACGATCGAGTCGTCGACCATCACGATCCGCCGGCCGGCGAGGTTGTCGCGGAGCGGATTGAACTTCATGGCGACCCCGGCGTCGCGCAGATCCTGGGTCGGCTCGATGAAGGTCCTGCCCACATAGCGGTTCTTGATCAGCCCCTCGGTGTAGGGCAGGTTCGCCTCCTGGGCGAACCCAACCGCGTGGGGTGTCCCCGAGTCGGGAACCGACAGGACCAGGTCGGCCTCCACCGGAGCTTCGCGGGCTAGCTGGCGGCCGAGACGCTGGCGGACGCTGTGCACCAGCTTCCCGTCATGCACGGTGTCGGGCCGGGAGAAGTAGATGTGCTCGAAGGTGCAGAAAGCGCGCGGCGGTGGCGGCGGGCCGCCTGGGCTGATGTGAAGACCGCGGGCGTCGATGCGGGCGATCTCCCCCGGTTGCAACTCCGCCACGAAGTCGGCCCTCGTTGTGGAGAAGGCGCAGGTCTCCGAAGCCAGGATGTAGCCGCCCTCGATCTCCCCGATCACCAGCGGACGGAACCCCCAGGGGTCCCGTACTCCGTAGACGGCCTCGCGGGTCAGGATGGCCAGCGAGTAGGCCCCTTCGGCCCTCTGCATGAGCGAGCGGATCCGGTCCAGGCGGCTACCTTGCGCCGCCGCCAGGAGGTGCGCCATCAACTCGGTGTCGGAGGAGGTCTGCAGGCCGACGCCACTCTCCAGGAGCTCCCGGCGGAGCCGCGGCGCGTTCACGAGGTTGCCGTTGTGTGACACCGCCAGGGGACCGTCGATGGTCTCGATGACATAGGGCTGGGCGTTGCGGAGGGTCGATCCACCGGTGGTGCTGTAGCGGGTGTGGCCGATGGCGGCGTCGCCTCTCAGACCGGCTAGGACGTCTTCGTTGAAGACCGAGCCGACCAGGCCCTCGCCCTTGTGCACATGGGCGAAACGACCGTCGTAGCTGACGATCCCGGCGGCTTCCTGACCGCGATGTTGGAGGGCGAAGAGCCCGAAGAAGGCGATCCGGGCCACCTCCCGATCCCTCGCGTAGACGCCGATCACCCCGCACTTGTCGCGGGGGCTGTCCCGGTCCGCGCCGGGAGTCATGGCCGGCGCCCGAGTCTGCGCCGGGCCGCCAGAGCCCGCTCGAGGGCGCGCTCGGCGGAGGTGTCGGTACATGTGATATGGCCCATCTTGCGGCCGGCCCGCACCTCCTCCTTGCCGTAGAGGTGGATGTGGACGCCGGGGTCGGCCAGCGCTGCCGACCAGTCGGGCGGCCGGGCGGAGCCGTCGCCCCACAGGTCCCCGAGAAGCTGGACCATGGCCGCCGGGCGGCAGGCCCCGTCACCGAGGGGCAAGCCGCATATGGCCCGCAGCTGGCGGGCGAACTGGCTGGTCCGGGCCGCCTCGATGGTGCAGTGGCCGCTGTTGTGGGGCCGGGGTGCGATCTCGTTGACGACCAGGTCCTCACCCGTCACGAACATCTCCACACAAAGTACTCCGACCAGGTCGAGGTGACGGGCGATCGCGGTAGCAAGCTCCAGCGCTGAGGCAGTCACGCCGGGAGGAACCGACAAGGCGGGGGTGACGGTCGTGTCGAGGATGCGGTTGACGTGGACGTTCTCCATGACGCCATGATGGGCCACTTCGCCGTCGATCCCGCGAGCCACGATGACCGAGATCTCCGCATCGAAGGGAACCACTTCTTCGACCACCAGGCGCTCGCCGTCGAGCCCGCCGACCACCTGGCGCGCTGCGGCCTCATCCACTGCCGTGAGCCGTACCTGGCCTCGGCCGTCGTACCCGAACCGTGCTCGTTTGGCGATCACCGGCGGCCCAAGCTCCTCCATGGCCCGGACCAGCTCGGTCGCGGTGGTGACCTCTCGGAAGGCAGCCACCGGAGCCCCGGCCGCCATCAGGGCGCGCCGTTCGCGAACTCGGTCCTGGGCAGCCGCTACGACCCGCCCGGCCGGCCGCACGGGTACGCCCGCGCGGGTGGCCAACTCCCCCAGCAGACCTACCTCGACGTTCTCGAACTCCCAGGTGATGACGTCGCAGAGGTCGACGAAGCGCTCCAGGGCCTGGTCGTCGTCATAACCGGCCGCCACCTCGACTTCGGCGACCCGCCCGCCCGGCGTGTCCTTGGCACCTCCGGTCAGCACGGCCACGCGGTACCCGAGCCGGTGCGCCTCGAAGCAAAGCATCCTTCCGAGTTGCCCACCACCCACGATGCCGATGGTGGCGCCGGGCGCCAGGGAGCTCTTCATCACAGTTCGAGCTCGATCGCGGTCACCTCCGCGGCCCGGCCGGCGCGGTAGGCGGTGAGCCGCTCCGCCAGCTGAGGATCTTTGCGGGCCAGCATGGCCACGGCGTAGAGACCGGCGTTGGTCGCCCCCGCCTCCCCGATTGCCATGGTGGCCACCGGCACGCCGGCGGGCATCTGGACGATCGACAGGAGCGAGTCCATGCCCTTCAGGGCCCGGCTCATGATCGGAACGCCGATGACCGGGACGATGGTGTGCCCGGCCACCATCCCGGGAAGATGGGCGGCGCCGCCCGCACCGGCGATGATGGCCTGGAGCCCCCGCGCGGAAGCCGACTCGGCGTAGCTCACCATCAGGTCCGGGGTGCGGTGCGCCGAGACGACCCGGCACTCGTGCGGAACTCCGAAGTTCTCGAGCGCCTCGGCGGCGCGGCGCATGGTCGGCCAATCGGACTCGCTGCCCATGATGACCCCGACGAGCGGTCTGCCGTTCACGCTGCCGTCACTACCCCTCTCGCTCGCGGCGCGGCCGTCAGGGGGTGCGGTCATGGATAATGGTAGGCGCGCAGCGCGGCGACAACTCGCGGTACTGCCGGATAAGAAGCCGGCGCCAGCGGCCGGCGGGTGAGAGCCTCGAACACCTCCAGATAGGCTCGGGCGGCCCTGGCAGCGAGATCACCACCTAGCGGCGGCGGGTCGCCGTCCCCGGTGAAACCCTGGGCGGCATAGGCGAGGCGCACCAGTTCCTTGTCCAGGTTCTCGGGCTCGGCGCCGGCGGATCGGCGCTCCTCGACGGTGGCACTCCGCCAGAAGCGCGACGAGTCGGGCGTGTGCACCTCGTCGATGATGACGACACGGCCGTCCGCGTCGAGACCGAACTCGTACTTGGTGTCGACCAGCGCCAGCCCGGCTTGCTCGGCTGCCTGGCGGCCCCGTTCGAACACGGCCAGCGCCACGCTCCGCACCTCCTCCCAGATCCCGGTCTCCACCAGGCCATCCTCCACGATGTCGCGCTCGGTGATCGGCCGGTCGTGGGTGCCCGCCGCCCCCTTGGTGGTGGGCGTGATGATCGGTCGGGGCAGCGGGTCGTTCTTCCGCAGCCCGTCCGGGAGGCGGATGCCGTAGGCGTGGCGGGCGCCGGCCGCGTACATGGTCCACAGCGCGGTGTCCGTGCTGCCGGTGAGCCGGCTCCGGACCACCACCTCCACCGGCAACGGCCGGCACTTGCGGGCGATCGTAACGTTGGGATCCGGCGTCGCGACCATGTGGGTGGGAACCAGGTCCGCGATGCGGTCGAACCACCACGCCGAGAGCTGGGTGAGCACCTGGCCTCGGTACGGGACCGTTCCCAGCACCACGTCGAACGCGGACAGGCGGTCGGTGGCGATCAGAGCCAGGTGCTCGCCCAGATCCACCACGTCGCGCACCTTGCCGCGTACCACGGGGCCGATGTCCTGGACGGAGACGGGGTCGATCCCGGTGAACGGCCGGTCCATCGCCGGGCCGAGGTCGAGGCCGGGCGCCTTACCGGGCGGCATCGACGAGCGCCTCGAAGAGGGCCAAGCCCCGGCCGCCGGGCGGCCCGCCCGGTCGTTGCCAGTCGACCACGTGATCCTCCGGATGCGGCATGAGCCCGACCGCCGTCCCGGTCGGGTCGCAGAGACCGGCGATGTCGGCCACCGAGCCGTTGGGGTTGGCCGGGTAGTGCCCGCCCGCCACCCGCTCCACCTCTGCGTGGCTGTCCTCCGACAGGTACCGGAAGGCGACCAGCCCCTCGTCCTCCAGGTTTCTGACGACCTCGGGGTCGGTCACGGCCACCCGGCCCTCGCCGTGGGCCACCGGGCAACGGATCAGGGCGCCCTCGATGGCGCTCAGCCAACCGGACCGGCATCCGGGCTCGACGCGCAGGTTCACCCAGCGACACTCGAAGAGCCCGTTGGCGTTGTCGGTGAGCGTCACCCGCCTCGGAGCTCCCGGTTCCCCGAGGAGGCCGGACTTGAGCAGCGCCTGGAAGCCGTTGCAGATTCCCAGGACGGGCCTCCCCGACCGTACGGCCCCGGCCAGTTCCTCGTACAGCCACGTCCGGAGCTCGAGAGCCAGGCGGGTTCCTGCGCCCAGCGCGTCGCCGTACGAGAACCCTCCGGGAAGCACCAGGGCGGCGAACCCGGATACCGACACCGCTCCTCCACGGAGGCCGTTCATGGAGACGATGCTCGGGTCTCCTCCCGCCAGCTTCACCGCCAGCGCGGCCTCGGCATCGCGATTGGTCCCCGGGGAGTGGAGGATGAGGATCGGTGGCGCGGTTACGGCATCCTCCTTCGGGTTGTTCTCACAGGGTCCACTCTCCTCAAGGGCGTCCGTCCGGGGCTGATCCTCGTCCGGTGAAGGCTCGCACCGCCGCATCGAGGTCGATCGTAACCGGCTCCCGGTGCGGGATCGGCCCGCCGGCCGGCCCGGCCACGCATATCCGGATCGAGGGCTCTGCGGTCACGGTGCCGACGCGCCGCCCGAGCGGACCGAGCCGGGCCTCTATGTGGTCACGCCGGGCGCGGGGCGACTCCAGGAGCAACCGGCCCGGCGCTTCGTTGGTGAGCGCGACCACCACGCTCTCTCCCGGAGCGGGCACGGTCACCTCGACCCCGAGCCTTCCGCCGACTGCCATCTCGGCGAGCGCCGCTGCGACACCTCCGTCGCTCACATCGTGGGCGGCGGTGACGCTGCCCTCGGCTATCAGCCGGTGCACCGCCTGGTAGCGGCGCAGGGGATCCTCCACCGCCGGCGGCACCAGCCGGTCGCCGATGCCCAGCAACTCAGCCACGAGCGAGCCCCCGAGCCGATCCGAGGGCTCCCCCACCAGCCAGAGATCGTGGCCGGCGCCGGTCAGGGCGCTGCCGAGGGTCCGGTGCAGATCGGGAACCAGTCCCAGGGCTGAGATGAGCAACGTGCCGGGGATCGCCTCCCCGGCGAACTCGTTGAACAGGCTGTCCTTGCCCGAGATGAAGGGCATGCGGTAGCGGCGCGCCCCCTCCAGGCATCCCTCCACCGCCCTCACCAGCGACCCGAGCCGGTCCGGCTTCGTGGGGTCGCCCCAGCAGAAGTTGTCGAGCAGGGCGACCCGTCCCGGATCGGCCCCCACCGCCACGAGATTGCGTACCGCCTCGTCGATCGCATGCAACGCCATCGCCCAGGGATCGAGCCGCCCGATACGCGGGTTGATACCCACCGCCAGCGCCACGGCCATGTCGTGGCCCCAGGTGCCCAGGGGTTTGAGCACCGCCCCGTCTCCCGGACCGTCGGCCCGGACGCCGACGAACGGCCGGCCGACGGTTCCTCCCCGAACCTCGTGGTCGTAGGTCCGGACGATGGCCTCCTTGGAGGCGACGGTCGGATGGGACAGGAGGTCGAGAACGAGCCGGGCCGGGTCGGCAGCGGGCCACCGCACGGGCTCTGGAACCGGGTCGGCCCATCGCCCTACCATCTCCCGTCGCGGGACGCCCCCATGGAGGAAGTCCATGGGGAGATCGACCACCGGCTGCTCGCCGTACCGCACCACAAGGCGTCCGGTGCCGGTGAACGACCCGAGATCGGTCATCTCCACGTCGTGACGGTCACACAGGTGGCGGAGTGTCTCCACCGCGCCCGGCGGCACCGCCATGACCATGCGCTCCTGGGCCTCGGACAGCCAGATCTCCCACGGCTCCAGGCCCTCGTACTTCAACGGCGCCCCTACCAGATCCACTTCGGCGCCGAGGTGCTCGCCCATCTCGCCTACCGCCGAGGAGAACCCGCCCGCGCCGCAGTCGGTGATGGCGTGGTACAGGCGCAGGTCGCGAGCCTCCTCGACCACCTCGATGCAGCCCTTCTCGGTGATCGGATCGCCGATCTGCACCACCGTCCCGGCCTGTTCGGCAGTCGCCTCGTCCATCCCGGCGGAGGAGAAGGTGGCGCCGTGGATGCCGTCCCGGCCGGTCCGGCCCCCGATGGCGATGATCCCGTCGCCTACCTTCGGCTCGGTGGGGTGCGATCCCGACGGAAGCAGGCCTAGCGCCCCGCAGTAGACGAGCGGATTGGCTACGTATCCCTCGTCGTAGAGCACCGCGCCGTTGACGGTCGGAAGGCCCAGCTTGTTGCCATAGTCGCCGATTCCGGCCACCACTCCGTCGCGGACCCTGCGGGGATGGAGGACACCGGGCGGCAGATCCCGGTCTGCCAGATCGGGAGGCCCGAAGCAGAGGACGTTCGTGCAGGCGATCGGCCGCGCCGACACTCCCATCACATCCCGAACCACCCCGCCGATGCCCGTGTTGGCGCCGCCGAAAGGTTCGAGTGCCGATGGATGGTTATGGGTCTCGACCTTAAAGGCAAGGTCGAAGTCATCGTCGAAGGCCACGATGCCGGCGTTGTCGTCGAAGGCCGAGCGGAGCCAGGGTGGATCGAGCTCCTCGGTGACCGTCCGGAGCGCCGCCAGCAGGCCGTTGTAGCGAGCAACGGTGACGGAGCCGTCCGCCCTGGTGTGCTCCAGGCGGACGCGAGCCCGGAACGTCTTGTGCAAGCAGTGCTCTGACCAGGTCTGGGCGAGCGTCTCCAACTCGGCGTCCGTCGGTTCCCTCCCCTCACGCCCGAAGTGTTCCTGGATGGCCCGCATCTCGGCCAGATCCAGCGAGAGGAGGCGTTCCCGGCTGAGACTCAGGAGATCGGCGTCCGCCAGACCGGACAGCGTGACGGATTCGACCCTTGCGCCCGCGGTGGCCGGCGCGTCGAAGGACGGAGGTATGGGACCGAGCGAATGCTGCTCGATCGTGTCGTTGGCCAGTAACCGACTGCTTATGGCCGAAACCGCGGCCGTGTCGAGGTCGCCGATCAGCTCGTACCGGCGGGCCGTGGAAGCCAGCACGGGGGGCAGGCCCAGGGCCGCCGCGGCCCGCTCGAGCTCCCGGGCCTCGGTGTCCGTGACGCCCGGGCGCGGCGCAACCTCCACTGCCGGATGGGGGGTGGTGGCCGGGGAACCCACCACCAGCTCGTCCACCACCGGGTCGACTAGGACCTCGCGGCAGAGCCGTTCAACGTCGGCTGCCGACAGATCTCCCTGGAGATAGTGGACCCTGCTGACCCGGCAGGCGACCAGGCCGGATACACCAAGGAGGCGAGCGCCCTCCACGATCCGGCCCGCTCTCGGGTCATCGGAGGATGTCACCTGGATGCGTACCGGCACGCCGCTGCCTACCCCAGACCCCTTGCCTGCGTGGGTGGTCGGCAACTCGGACAAACCTCAAATGGCCGTTCGGCTTACGGCTGCCGGGAGACCTCGTCCAGCGCGGCGATCTGACCCTCAGTGAGCGTCAGCGTCGCGGACTCGATCAGCGGTTCAAGTTGCTCAGGGTTGCGGACACCGGCCAGCGGCGCCGCTACCCCCGGTTGGGCGGCTACCCATGCCAGAGCGACGGAGGCCAGGCCGACCCGGTGCGACTCGGATACTTCCTCCATCACGGCGAGGACGCGCCTTCCCTGGTCGGTCAGGTAGGCGGAGGCGGCGCCGGCCCGGGGGCTGTCGACCTGCTGCCCCGACGTGTACTTGCCGGTCAGGAAACCGAGCGCCAGCGCGTAGTAGGGCAGGAAAGCCCATCCCTCCCGCCGGGCGATGGGGAGGGTGGTCTGCTCGACGCCCCGCTCCACCAGACTGTATTGCTGCTGCAGTGCGACGGGGCGGTGGAAACCTCCGGCCCGCGTGACCTGCATCCACTCCTCCAGGCGTTCCGCCGAGTAGTTGGAGAGGCCCAGGTACCGTACCTTGCCCTCGTCCACCAGTTCCGACAGGGTCCCGATACTCTCTTCGACCGGCGTGTCGGGGTCGTCGTAGTGGGCGTAGTAGAGGTCGATGACATCGACGTCCAGACGTCGGAGAGAGGCTTCGATACCGGCCCTGATAGTGGCGGGAGCCAGACCCTTGTAGTCGGGATGGTGGCTGACTTTGGTGGCGATCACCATGTCGTCGCGGTTGCCCCGGTCCTTCATCCAGCGGCCGATGATGGTCTCGGACTCCCCTCCCACGTTTCCGGGGACCCAGGCCGAGTACGAGTCGGCCGTGTCGATAAAGTTGCCGCCGGCCGCGCAGTAGTCGTCCAGGACGGCGCGGGACGTGGGCTCGTCGGCCGTCCAGCCGAAGGTGTTGGTTCCCAAGCCCAGCGGGAATATCTCGAGTTCGGAGCCGTTGAGCGTTCGGCGCGGTGGGGTCATGGCTAGGGCAACCTCCTCATGTGGTGTCCCGTATTCAAGCAACCGGCGGCCGTCCATCCGTGTCACGGCCGCATGTCATAATCGCCTGGTGGTGAACCAGACCGTCGGAAGGGTGCTCGGCACCGATGATTCGACCCCGCTCGAGTTCTGGGTCGCGGTCGCCAGCGGTCAGCATCTGCAGCTTGACGACATCATCGCGCTCGACCGGGTCCTACCGACCGGCGATAAGGTCTCGATCTACGGAATCGTGGGGCAGGTCCGGGCGCGCCATGAAGGCGCCCGGTTCGACTCCGACGTGTTCCTGATCGCCGACGGTGTCCTGCCTGCCGACGTGTCGGAGGCGGCGCAGATCCAGGTCACCCGGGTCGTACCGGAAACGTTCGTCCCGCCGCTGCCGGGCGCCGAAGTGCGCAAGGCCGAGGGCTCTGAACGCGACGAGGCGCTCGACATGGTCGAAGTCGAACATAGGTTGCCCGCCGGCCTCACCCGCGACGGCCAGCCGGTGATGCTCGACCTCGAGTTCATCGACGGCACCAAGGGCGCCCACGTCAACATCTCGGGAATCTCCGGTGTGGCCACCAAGACCAGCTACGCGACGTTTCTCCTGTACTCCATGTTCAACTCCGGTGTACTCGGCGCGGCCGCCACGAACACAAAGGGACTCGTCTTCAACGTGAAGGGCGAGGATCTGCTCTTCCTCGACCATGCCAACACCCGGATAGACGAAGCGGAGCGGGCGCGCTACGCCGCGCTCGGACTCGAAGCAGGACCGTTCCGGTCGATGCGGGTGCTTGCTCCGCCGCGCAAGGGTGATCCCAACGGAACACCGGCCACCGGGGCGCGCACTACCGGCGTTCGGCCGCTGTACTGGACGGTGGCCCAGTTCTGCGAGCAGGGCCTGTTGCCGTTCCTGTTCGCCGATGCCGAGGACGAGCGCCAGCAGTACACGATCGTGGTGCAGTCGGTCACAGCGCAGCTGCAGCGCTGCGCCCAGCAGTCCTATACCGCTGATGGCGCCGTGCGGATCGACGGGAGAACGGCACGCACCTTCACCGATCTCGTCAGGATCATCTGCGACAAGCTGCTTCCGGAGGACCCGGACGAGGACGCCGATCCCCAGTGGACCGGCCGGTCGATCTACACCGGGACGATCAACGCGTTCGTGCGCCGTCTCTCCTCCTCGGAGCGGCATGTCGCGCATCTCATACGGGCCGACATCGACGACGCCGAGACACATGCCATCGACCTCGACTCCCAGCAGGTGACGGTGGTCGACCTGCACATGCTCCACGACCGGGCGAAGCGCTTCGTGGTGGGCGTCGTGCTCCGGCAGGCATTCGAGGCGAAGGAAGCCGCCGGCACCGCCGAGCCCTTGCAGTTCGTGGTCCTGGACGAGCTGAACAAGTACGCGCCCCGCGACTCGTCGAGTCCGATCAAGGAGATCCTGCTCGACGTGGCGGAGCGGGGCCGCAGCCTGGGGATGATCCTCATCGGCGCCCAGCAGACGGCCAGCGAGGTGGAACGGCGGGTGGTCTCGAACTCGGCCGTGCGGGTGGTCGGCCGGCTGGACGCGGCGGAGGCCGGGCGCGAGCAGTACGGGTTCCTGCCCGCGGTCCAGCGCCAGCGGGCCACGATCCTCAAGCCCGGTTCGATGTTCGTATCCCAACCGCGCCTCCCGGTGCCGGTGCTGCTTGAGTTCCCGTTCCCGGCCTGGGCCACCCGCGTGGCGGAGGCTGACCTTGGTGGAGAGCGGACCGATCAACCTGCCGACCCCTTCGACGGGCTGACCTGAGCCCGGGCCTTGAGACTTCTCCACACCTCGGACTGGCACGTAGGAAAGACGATCCGGGGGGCATCGCGGGCGGATGAGCACACCGCCGTCCTGGCCGAGATCGCGCAGATCGCGGCGCGTGAGGAGGTCGATCTGGTCATCGTGGCCGGCGACCTATTCGACTCGGCCGCTCCGTCCGCCGAGGCGGAGAGCATCGTCTACCGCGCCCTTCTGGACCTGGCGGACACCGGCGCCGACGTGGCCGTGATCGCCGGCAACCACGACAACCCCCGCCGGCTCCGGGCGGTCGCGCCCCTGCTGCGGCTCGGGCAGGTCCATGTGGTTGCCGAGCCGACCCGCCCCGACGATGGCGGCGTCATCGAGTTGCGCGCCCGTGACGGATCGGACGTGCGGCTGGCGATGCTTCCGTTCGTGTCCAAGCGCGGCATCGTGCGTGCCAAGCACCTGATGACGAGCCAGGCCTTCGAGAACGCCCAGTACTACAGCGACCGGCTGCGGCTCCTGATCGAGCGACTGTGCGAGCCGTTCGGCGCCGGCACCGTGAACCTGTTCGCGACCCACGCCTACGTGCGGGGCGGCCAGACCGGAGGGGGTGAACGTCCGGCCCACCTGGTCGAGGAGTACGCCATCACGGCACAGTCCTTCCCGGTGACGATCGGCTACGGCGCGCTCGGCCACCTCCACCGTCCGCAGAGCGTCAGACACCCGCTCCACTACTGCGGTTCCCCGCTGCAGCTCGACTTCGGCGAAGCGGAGCAGGTCAAGCAGGTGAATGTGGTCACGATCGAACCGGGCACGCCGGCCGATGTCGAACCGGTGCTCCTCACGGCCGGCCGCCCGCTGCGGACCCTGACGGGCACCCTCGAGGAACTGGGTGAGATGAGCGCGGAGGACGACGCCTGGCTCAAGGTGGTCGTCCGGGGCCCCGGCCGGGCCGGGCTGGCGCAGAGGGTGCGAGAACTCCTCGGCCCGGGCGTGGTGGACGTACGGGTCGAGACACCCGCCTCGGACGCCCGGAGGAGGAACCTCGATCATCGCAGCCGGTCGCCGCAGGAGCTATTCGGCGAGTACCTGAAGCACGAGAACATCGAGGACCGCCGGGTCCGCGACCTGTTCGGTGAACTGCTCGATGAGCAGAGCGACGCATCGGCCGGGCTCGGCTTATGAGACCGTTGCGGATCTCGATGAAGGGCTTCGGGGCGTTCCGCGAGCGAACTGACATCGATCTCGCCGACGTCGACCTGGTCGCGCTGGTAGGACCGACCGGGTCGGGCAAGTCGACGATCATCGACGCCATCACCTTCGCCCTCTACGGAACCGTCGCCCGCTACGAGGACAACCGGCTGGTGGCGCCGGTGATCAACCAGACGAGCAACGAAGCTCGGGTGTCCCTCGACTTCGAACTCGACGGGCAGGTCCTGACGGCTGCCCGCATCGTACGGCGGACCACTAGCGGCGGAGCAACCACGAGGGAAGCGCGCCTGGAGCGGGGCGGCAATGTCCTCGCCAGCGACGCCACTTCCATGTCTCAGGAAGTCGAGGGCCTTCTCGGGCTGGACGTGGAGCAGTTCAACCGGACGGTCGTGCTCCCGCAGGGCAAGTTCGCCACCTTCCTCCACGACAAACCTGGCGACCGTCAAGACACTCTCGTCCGTCTACTAGGTATGGAGTTGTACGGACGGATAGGCCGGACAGCACGCCAGCGAGCCGCCCAGGCCCGCAACCACGTCGAAGCGCTACGGCCGGATTTCGAGAGGGAGACCGGAGAACTCACCGACCGGCGACGTGCCGCCATCGAGAGTCGCATCCAAGAACTCGACTCGGCTCATAGCCGGCTCAAGGCTGATCGGACGACAATCACCGCGCTCGACACCGAACTGCGCGACCTCAAAGCCCAGATAGAACGGCTTGATGGGCAACTTGACCGGATGGGAACGATCGAGAAACCCGACGGCCTCGCGGAGCTATCCGATCAGATCACGACAGCGACCGAGGCCCGGATCAAGGCGGAAGAGAAACGAAGAGAACTAAGTGCGAGGAGACTCGCATCCAAACAAGCCCTCGAGAACGGCCCCGAGGAAGCCATCGTCAAGCTGGGCCTAGAGAAACACGCCGGACTAGAGCAGCGACACTCGGAGCACGCAGAGGTAGTGGCCCAGCACGAGGCGGCAACCCGAACGCACGAGTCGGCGAAGAAAACGGCCGACCGAGCCCGCGCGAAGCAAGCCGAACTAGAAGGGTCACTTGAGCAGGCCAGGGAGTCGGAAAAGAGCGCGCAAGCCGCCCTCGCATCGGGCGTGACGACCCGCCAGGTTGAAGCATGGGCCGAGGCACACGGCCGCCGTGAGGCCTCTGCGAAGGAAGCTTGCCGGGCCACGCTTGCCGCGCGGTCTGCAGAGGAGTCAGCTCGTCCACTCCTGGTCGCTTTCGAAGACGCCCGGGCCGCGGCCGAGAAGAGCTCGGGTCGGCTTGCCGAACTACGCCGCCGCGCCGGTGTGCTCGGCCTGGTGGACCTGCTGGAAGTGGGATCGGCCTGTCCTCTCTGCAGTCAAGAGGTCCACGAGCTGCCCGTACACGACCTTGACGTCCACCTCGAACAAGCGCAGACAGACAACGAACTCACCCAAAGCCGATGCGAAGAGGCCAAGCAAGCATACGAGAGTGCGGAGACGGAACGGATCACAGCAGGCGCGGCTGTCTCGGCCGCTCTGAAGAGTCTGGCGGACCGTGAGGCCGAAATCTCTTCGATCCCGCAAGCCGAGCATCTCGATGCCCTGCGGTCCGAGGCCGAAGGGCTGAGCGAGGCGGTGGCCCGCGCGGAAGAGGCTGCGCAGCACGCCGACACCGCTGCCAAACACCACCGGGAGTCGTCCGCTTACGGCGAGGCGCTAAGAATTGAGCAGGATGCGGAACAGCAAGTCGCCGGGTTGGCCGCGTCCGAGAGGCTTTTGAGCAGCCAGCTCGAATTGCTCCGTTCCGAAGTAGCAAGCATCCCCGGCAAGAAAGAGCTGGAGACGCAACTGGAGGAAGCCAACCGGCTGAAGGAAGAACTAGATGTCGCCGAATCCGCATCGAGCGAGGCGGATTCGGCCTACGAGAAGGCGAGAGCCGAGTCCGAGAAGGTGAAGGGTCGGCGTGATCAGGCCATGCGGCATCTGCTCGAGAGTCGCGACCAGGTGGCCGCCTTCGGGCCACCCGCCATAGAGACATCCGACCCGGCGACGGGCTGGGAGTCACTGGAAGGATGGATCCGGGACGAGTTGCGAATCGCCCGCGACGAGCGGAAGACCGCCCACGGAAGGCAGTCCGCTAAGACGACTCACCGAGCAGAGATCGTCGGTGCGCTCAGGGAAAGATGCGCCACAGTCCTCGGTGAGTCCGATCCCCGCGCATCGGTGGACGATTTGGGCGAGATGCTCACCACGAACCGTGCGACATCGGCTGCTGAACTCAAAGACTTTGACCGCCGCCGTAGCAAGCTCGAAGAGCAGCGTGAACGTATCAACGCGTTAGGGGAACAGAAGGCGGTGGCCGATCATCTCGGACGGCTGCTACGGGCGGACCGGTTTGAGAGATGGCTGTTAGAAGCGGCGCTCGAACATCTAGTCGAGCGGGCGACCGGGCGCCTCTTCGAGCTGTCCGACGGCCAGTACTCGCTCACCTCGGATGACAAGAGCAATTTTGCGGTGCGCGACCACACGAACGCCGACGAGGTCCGCGGTGCCCGGACCCTCTCGGGCGGCGAGACGTTCCTGGCCTCTCTGTCGCTGGCGCTGGCCGTGGCCGACGCCACCGCGGAACTGGCCCCCGAGGGCGCACCGAGGATGGAGTCGATCTTCCTCGATGAAGGATTCGGAACCCTCGATCCCCACACCCTCGACACCGTTGCCACCGCGGTCGAGGAGCTCGGGACCACCGGGCGCTTCGTGGGGATCGTCACTCATATCCGGGAACTCGCCGACCGCATGCCGGTCCGCCTGGAGGTCACCAAGACCGGCGGATCCGCCGCCGTCGAACGGATAGAGACCTGATGGAGTTCAGCGTCGAGTCGTGGGCGCCCGAGTACGGGTCATCCCTCAACCTGCCGTCTGTCGAAGACACCGACGACCGGGCCGATGCCACCGTCGAGCGGGCGCTCGAAGAGTGGACTCCGATCGACCCCGTAGGTACGAGCAGGCCCGATGAGATCGCCTTCATCGATGGCATCCAGCGCATCGACGCGCGCATCTGGATACACGAGAACGGCATCTCCACCCCCGCCGTATGCGTGTCGGTGGCTGCCGGCGCAACGGTCTGCACGCCCGGAACGGCCACCACGCATGGCGTGCAGGTCGCCCGTGCACTCATCGCTCCCGCCTCCTCGACGGCAGGACCGATCGGGACCCGCCACGCCACCTACGATTTCGTGCCCGCTCAAGACGCGACGCCCGAAGCCACCTACCTCGCCATTCACGGTCGCCGGACCGAACTCGAGGTCGGCGTGGCCCGCTCCGTGTCCTGCGGTCTCGTAGTGTTCGACGGCCCGCTGCGTGGCCCCACCGACCAGCGAGGCGTCGGCTACATCAAGACCCACCACAAGGTCTACCTTCCGCCTCCCGTCCAGGCGATCCTCGGCGACCTGGGCGATGGGCAGCGAACGCCCCTCTTCTTCCTCAGCGGCGGCCCGGGAGGCGGCCGCTGGTCCTGGTACCTGCGCCTGCCCGGCCCACGGGTCCACCCGATGTCAGGGATCGTCCGGCTCGAACTCCCGGGGACGGGTACCGCGGCCGAGGCTGTCCAACGTGCCGAGTACGTCAGCGCCTGCCTTCCTCGATTCGCCAGCGAACCCCACAAGGAGTCGAGGGCGCCACAGAACCTGTACCCGATAAGTGGCATCGAGCGAGAACTGCGCAGGCGACTCGGCGATGCCCACCTGCTTGAACGCTCTCTAAGAATCGCCGCAGGACACGGAACTTGAGCAGCACTCCCGGAATATCCTGAGGTCACTCGAGGAGCGAGGGAGGATGCGATGGAACGAACATGGCAAGTGCGGGAAGCGAAGGCCCGGTTCAGCGAACTGCTCCGGAAGAGCCTTGCCGAGGGTCCTCAGATCGTCACCTACCGCGGCGTGGAGACAGCGGTCGTAGTCCCGATCGAGCAGTGGCGCGGGATGCAGCGCTCCACGCGACGGAACATCAAGGAGTGGTTGATCGCGCCTGAGGCACGCACTGAGACGCTGGTCCCACCAAGAGAGCAATCCGCCCGTCGCCTACTGCCGACATTCGACTAGCCCACTGACCACTGCTCCGATGCGAGGATCGTTCGGTGGAGCGCCAGCGCGGCCGCCGCGAGACGCCGGACGGGTCAACCCCAGGATCCGCCGCTCCACGCTCGTGTCGATCCCGGTGACTCTTTCCACTCCAGTCTCTTCCGGACGTCACGGACATGGATACCGCGTTCGGCGAGGCGCTTCCGACCCTCGTCCATCCGGGCCTTGACGTCGGAGATTGTCATCACAACAGGTGTAGACAGCGTTGGTTTCACCGGTCCTCCAAGGCTGTGCGAAAGCCGAACCTCGGTGTACAGGGACGACCTGGATCGGTCCGATCAAGCATGTGTCGGCGTGGTTCCTGCGGGGTATGTCACCAGCAGGTCAGTCGACGCTTCCTCGCGGTACTACCCACCGGCTCGCTTGTCCGGTGACGGAGGCGATGAGATCGAAGTCGCTGTCATAGTGGAGCACGGTGTGACCCGCCTCCTCCGCCGCAGCAGCGACCAGCAAGTCGGGAATCTTGCGACCTCTCTGACTCCTGACTGCCAGCAGTCGCTGCACTTGGAGTGCTCGATGGAGATGCTCGGCGGTGGTCTCGACCAAGGGAAACGCATCGAGTGCGTTCATGAGATCGTCCCACTCGACGTCGTTTCGCGCCGAGAATCCGACTTCGAGATCGCTTATCCGGGCACGCGCGGCCCGGCCCTGGCTAGCGAGTGGGCGGACCACCTCCATCACTGCCATCTCGCCGAGGCGGGTCAAGACGCTCGTATCGAGCAGGTAACTCACCGCCATGCTTCGCCGCGATCCACGAGGTCGGCCTCCGCCAGGATGTCCAGCGCCCTCGTTACCCGAGGATCGCGGTCTGCCGCCGCAAGGCGAAGCGCCCGGTTCACAGTTTCCTTGATAGTCACCGTACCGAGTTCCGCTCGCGCTGCGGTCAAAGCCTCCTCGTCGACATCGATCAAGCGTTTTGCCATGACACGAGTATATATACGTTCAACGGATGATATATACCGAATCAGAGGGCGTTGCTCGAGTTGGCCGAGCCTCGGTGTCCCACCGGTCTAGAACTGTTGCGGTCATCCGCGTTCGGCTTCCAGGCGGAGGACCGAACCGGAGGCGGTTAGTACGTACACCTCTCCGGCGTGGTCCGTGCCGAAGGCGACCACCTGGCCGGCGTTGCCCACCTGCTCGGTCCAGTCGTGCGGTTCGTCGAACGGTTCCCCGATCGGGAAGCTGCGCAGGTATCCGCCGCAGTAGTCGGAGAACAGGTAGTGCCCGTACAACTCGGGGATCTCCTCACCCCGGTAAACCACTCCCCCGGTGATCGAGCAGGTCCCGGAGTCGGCGTGCGAGATTTCCAACACCGGGAGGGTCAGGCCCGAGGCATCGCAGTCCGAGGGGGGATCGAAGCAGTGGAGCCCCTCAGTGATCGGCCAGCCGTAGTTCAACCCGCCGGCGGCGACCGGCGCCACCGAGACCTCCTCGAAGTGGTTCTGGCCCACGTCGGCGATGACGATCAGACCGGACACATGGTCGATCACGAACCGCCACGGGTTGCGAAGGCCGATCGACCAAAGGTCCGGACCAGGGAAGGGATTGCCGGGCGCAGGTGACGCCACACCGGGGACGGACACATCGAACCGGAGCAGAGCGCCTAGGGGGGAAAGGTCGTTCTGGCCGTGGCCGAACTGATCGTTCGCCCCTCCGCCGTCGCCGAGGCCCATGTAGAGGTAGCCGTCGGGGCCAAAGGTGATCGTCCCACCGTTGTGGTTGGGCGCCGGCTGGGCGAGGCGGAACAGCACGGTTCCCTCCGGGTCCACCGCACCCTCAGCGACCGTGTATTCCGCCAGGACGGTGTCCCCGTTGAGCGCTGAGAAGTGGACGAAGAGGCGGCCGGAATCCGGGTAGTCGGGATGGAAGGCGAAACCCAGCAGGCCCTGCTCGCCCCGGTTACGGACCCGATCGCTGATGTCGAGAAACGGTGCGCCGGCCAGCCCGCCGTCCCCGTACATCCACAGCCTGCCTTCCTTCGAGGCGACTGCCAGCAATGGGGTTCCGGGCACCGGCGCCAGATCGATCGGGAACGGTACGTTCGCCACCTCGCGATAGGCCAAAGACCGGAGCGGCGGGAGGGTCGTGGTGGTCACAACCTCCGAGACCGCCACCGTTGACGGAGGCGAGGTCGTGACGGTTGGCTCGGGTACCTCCTCCGACATCCGCTCCGTGGTGTCTACTTCGGCCACCGCCGCGGAGGTCGTAGTGCTAGCCAGAACGGGCGCCGCCGTGGTCGAGGTGGGGGTGGACGTCGTGGTGGTCGGCGCCGTGACCACATCGGGCTGCTCGGGCGCGCCGCAAGCCACCAGCGTCAACACGAGAACGATCGGTGCCGTGGCCCATGTGCGCATGCCGAGACAGTATCGCCCTGAGACATCTAACGCCGGACCCGGCCGGTGCTACCGTCCGATAGTCCCCGATCCCGGATTTCGACCCTTGACCGAACTGGTACGAAACGACCGCAAGACCATCTTCGGTTGGGCCATGTACGACTGGGCCAACTCCGCCTTCATCACCACTCTCGGCGCGGTGGTCGCCCCGTTCTTCTCCTCGGTGATCGTGCCCGAAGGCGGGTGGAACGGCTGGTCGGCCGAGACCATCTGGGCGGCCGTGGTGTCCATCGGCTCCACGGTCCTGTTCCTGAGCATGCCGATCCTCGGGGCGATCGCCGATTTCAACTCGGCCAAGCGCAGGTTCCTCCGCAACTGCGCCGTGGCGGGGGGAGTCCTGGCGCTGGTGCTGCCCTTCGTGCCCGACGGCGCGGTTCCGTTGTTCCTCGTGATAGCCGTCACCGCCCACATCGGCTTCGTGGCGTCCAACGTCTTCTACGACGCGTTCCTGCCGGGCCTGACCACGGAGGACACCATCGACCGGGTGTCCTCCAAGGGCTACGCGTTCGGCTACGTGGGCGGTGGGCTCTATCTTGCGCTGGGTCTGGCCCTGATCCTGTCCAGCGGAGACGGCGGCTTCACGGGGCTGTCGACCAGCGGTGCCGCCCGCGTGGTGATCTTCGGCTCCGGATTGTGGTGGATGGGGTTCGCCGCCTACGCCCTGCGCCGCCTGCCGGAGGTGGGCGAGGCCTCCCCGTTGCCCTCCCGCTACCGCGGGATGCGACCCTGGCGGGCATATGCGGCCATCGGCTTCGGCAGGACCATCGGTACGGCCAGGAAGCTGGTCGGGTACCCGCAACTGCTGCTATTCGTGATGGCCTTCCTCTTCTACAACGACGGTACCCAGACAGTGATCAACATCTCCGGGTCGTACGCATCCGAGACCCTCGATCTCGAGCTAGCACAGATCTCGACGGCGTTTCTCATCGTCCAGTTCGTCGCCTTCGGGGGGGCGCTCTTCTTCGGGATGCTGGCGGACCGGATCGGCGCCAAGGGGGCCATCCTGTGGTCGCTGGTCGGCTGGTCCATCATCGTGGTGGCGGCCTACTTCCTGCCCGCCGGACAGGCCGTTCCGTTCTACATCATCGGGGTGGTGGTCGGATGGGTGCTGGGCGGTGTGCAGGCGCTCAGCCGTAGCCTGTACGCGACGATGATCCCGGAGCAGGCCGCTGCCGAGTTCTTCGGCTTCTACAGCGTCTTCTCGAAGTTCTCGGCGATCTGGGGACCGCTCGTGTTCAGCATCGTGAGCCACAGGACCGGATCCGGGCGCCCTGCCGTTCTTTCCATCCTCGCGTTCTTCGCGATCGGAGGCTTCCTGCTGGCGAGGGTAGATGTGGACAAGGCGCGGGCCTCGACGGAGGGATGGGCCGCAGGCTGAGACCGGCCGGAACCACCCGGCCGACCACCCCCCGGCGGCCATACCGGTCAGCGCCACTACCATTCCCGAAGCTCGGGAGGTTCAGATGAAGATCACGCAAGAGTTCCAGGTAGCGGGCAGCCCCGCCAACGTGTTCGCCTTCTTCCAGGACGTGGCGTCGGTAGCCCAGTGCATGCCCGGCGCCGAGCTCACCGACGACCACGGCGACGGCAGCTATACCGGTTCGGTCTCGGTCCGGCTCGGCCCAATGACGGCTCGGTTCGAAGGCCGCGCCACGATCGCCGCCGACCCCGAGACGATGACTGGCAACATCGTCGGCAAGGGTGTGGATCGGAGGGGTGGTTCGCGAGGCAACGTGACGGTCGACTACGCGCTGGCAGCCTCGGATGGAGGGACCACAGTGGCCGTCGATGCCGACATCACAATTTCCGGCACGGCGGCGCAGTTCGGCCGTACCGGGCTCCTCAACCAGATCACCCAGCGCCTGATCCAGCAGTTCGTGGATTGCCTGGAGGCGAAGCTCGGGGCGGAGGACCCGGAGGATGCCGCCGCGATCGAGGCCGACGACGTGAAGGGCATCTCGCTGGTGGCGTCCACGGTGGGCTCCAGCGTCGCCAGGGGCGCCAAGAAGCTGCTGGGACGGGACTGATCCCGCCAGCGCCAAGGCGCTAGTGGTCTAGCTGAGGATCGCTTCGATCACGTAATCCAGGCAGGCTATGAGCGCCTCCATGTCTGAGCGGGGTATGGAGGGCCAGAGCCCGATACGGAGATGGTTGCCGTCCTTGTGATAGGGCTCGGTATCCACTATCCCGTTGGCCCGCAGGGTGGCCGCCAGTTCAGCCCACGCCAGCGGCCGGTGGAAGTCGATGGTGCCACCGACCGGCGAGCGTATGCCCGGATCGGCTACGAACGGCTGCGCCATCGGGTGTTGCTCGGCCCATCCGTAGAGCATGGCGGCGTTGGCGGCACACCGCTCGGATGACCAGGCCAGGCCTCCCTGCGCGTTCATCCATTCCACGGTGTCGGCCAGCATGAAGATCGTGGCCAGGGCGGGGGTGTTGTAGGTCTGGTCGTTGACCGACTTGGACACCGCGGACGACAGCGACAGGAACGGGGGAACCCACCTGCCCGACCCGGCAATCCTTTCGACTCTCTCCAGCGCCCTTGGCGAGCACAGGGCCACGTACAGCCCACCGTCCGCTCCGAACGCCTTCTGCGGCGAGAAGAAGTAGACGTCGAACTGCCCGGGATCGACCAGTACCGCGCCGGCCGCGGACGTGGCATCCACCACGGTCAGGCCGTCGGCCTCGACCCGCCGGACGGGCATCGTGACCCCGGTGGAGGTCTCGTTGTGGGTCAGGGCGTAGAGATCGATGCGGTCCGACGGAGACGGCACGGGATGCGTGCCGAGCGGCGACTCGATCACTTCGGGCGCTTCAAGGTGCGGGGCGCCGGTGACCACTTCGACAAACTTCGAGGAGAACGCTCCGAACTTGAGGTGCTGGCTGGCCCGCTCGATCAGGCCGAAGGCGGCCGCGTCCCAGAAGGCGGAGGCGCCGCCGTTGCCGAGCACCACCTCGTAGCCGTCGGGCAGGTCGAACAGGTCGGTGAGCCCGGACCTGACCCGCCCGACCATGTGCCGCACGGTAGGGCGGCGGTGCGAGGTGCCCATGTAAGCCCCGCCCGATTCGGCGAGGCGGTCCAGGGTGACCTGGCGGACCCTGGTGGGGCCGCACCCGAACCGGCCGTCGGCGGGCAGCAGGTGGCGGGGTATCCGGATCGGGGTGTCTTCTGGCATGTCTATCGTTCCCTCTCCAGTACCCGATACGGAGAACGTGATGTCAGGAGTATCGCAGCGAATCGAATCGATGGCCGAATCAGCCACCATGGCGATCACCGCCAAGGCAAGGGCCTTGCGCGCCGCCGGTCACGACGTGATCGGCTACGGCGCGGGCGAGCCCGACTTCCCCACCCCCGCCCCCATCGTGGCTGCAGCCAGGGCCGCCGCCTCCGATCCTGCCATGCACAAGTACACCCCGGCGCCCGGGCTTCCCGCCCTCCGGGAGGCGGTGGCCGCCAAGACCTACCGGGACTCGGGCTACAAGGTGACCCCGTCGCAGGTGATCGTCACCAACGGCGGCAAGCAAAGTGTCTACATGGGGATCCACTGCCTGGTCGATCCGGGGGACGAGGTGCTGCTACCGGCGCCCTACTGGGTCACGTACCCGGCGGTGGTCGAGCTCGCAGGCGGTGTCACCATCCCGCTGGAAACCGATGAGACAAGCGGGTTCAAGGTGACCGTGGACCAGCTCGAGGCCGCCTACACCCCGCGCACCAAGCTGCTGATCTTCGTCTCCCCCTCGAACCCGACAGGCGCCGTGTACGACGCGGCCGAGATAGCCGAGATAGGCCGCTGGGCGGTGGACCGCGGTGTCTGGGTCCTGACCGACGAGATATACGAGCACCTCGTCTACGGGGATGCTTCGTTCGCATCGTTGCCGGTGGAGGTTCCGGAACTGGCCGATCAGTGCGTGATCGTCAACGGGGTGGCTAAGACCTACGCCATGACCGGCTGGAGGGTGGGCTGGATGGTCGCGCCGGACCATGTGATCAAGGGAGCAACCAAGCTGCAGGGCCACCTGACATCCAACGTCTCCAACATCGCCCAGGCCGGCGCCATCGAGGCCGTATCCGGTTCACTCGACGACGTCCACATGATGCGGGAGGCGTTCGACCGGCGCCGACGCATCATGCACCGGATGCTCAACGAGACCCGGGGCATCGACTGCATCGAGCCGGAAGGAGCCTTCTACTGCTTCGCCTCCGTGCGCGGGGCGCTCGGCAACCGGGTGGGAGACGCCCGGCCTGCCACCGCCCTGGAACTGGCCGACGTCTGCATCGACCAGGCCGGCGTCGCCTTCGTACCCGGCGAGGCGTTCGGAACTCCCGGCTACGCCCGCTTCTCCTACGCCCTGGGCGACGAGGACCTGGTCACCGGACTGGAACGGCTCCAAGCGCTACTCGGCACGAAGTAGGCAGGCCTACTACGGGCTATCGCCGACCATCTAGAGCGGGGCCGACGCGACGTGTTCGGGCCTCACGGGGGTGCGGTTGAGTTCCAGGCCGGTGGCGTCACGGATGGCGGCCACCACCGCGGCCGTTGACGAGACGGTGGGCGGCTCCCCCACCCCCTTGGCGCCGAACGGACCGAAGGAACTGGGCTCCTCGATCACCTCGATCTCGATGGGCGGGGCGTCAAGGAAGGTCGGCAGCAGGTAATCGGTGAAGGTGGGGTTCTTGATGACGCCCTCCTCCACGACGATCTCCTCGAGGGTGGCGAGACCGATCCCCTGCATGGTCCCACCCTCTATCTGGCCCACCACGGACCGGGGGTTGATCATGAACCCCACATCCTGGACCGTGTCGATCTGCACCACCCGGAAGAGCCCCAGTTCCCGGTCCACATCGACGACGGCCCGGTGCGCCGCGAAGGCGAAGTCCACATGGACGTTGCCCTGGCCGTTCTGGTCCGGCTCCTCCGTCTGTGGATGGTGGAACCGCGTGTGGTACTCGATGTTCTCCCGGCCGACCAGGTCCTTCATCGGGGTCACCAGCACGCCGTCCTTCCAAACTCCCTCGCCGTCGAGCTCGTCGCCCCCGCCCCGCTCTAGCGCGATCTGGCGCGCCATCCGGGCCGCCTCCATGACCGCTCCCCCGGACATCTGCGTCTGGCGGGAGGCCGACGTGGAGCCCGCCGATCCGATCTTGGAGGTGTCGTCGTAGTAGACCACCACATCCTCTATGCCGAGGACGGTCCGGGCGATCTGTGCGCACGACATACCGAGACCCTGGCCCACCTCGACCGCCGCGGTGTGGACCTCCACACCGAAGGGAGTGATGGCGACCCTGGCTTCCGCGTAGTCGTCGAAGCCGGCCGAGAAGCATAGGTTCTTGAGCCCGACCGCGTACCCGACCCCCCGTTCGACCATCGGGCGGGAGGTGGTCAGCCCGGTACCGCCCGGGAGCAGGCGGGGGTCGTCGCTGAGGTCCTCCGCCGGCAAGGGCATGCGGCGGAGCCTCTCAAGTATCTCCACCACCGGCGCCGACGTGTCGATCACCTGGCCGGACGTGGCCAGCACGTCGCCTCGGCCCAGGGCGTTCTTGATCCGGAGATCGACCCGATCCATGCCGAGGGCATCGGCCAGCTTGTCCATCTGAGCCTCGTGGCCGAAGCAGGCCTGCACGGCCCCGAAGCCTCGCATCGCCCCGCAAGGCGGGTTGTTGGTCCGCACGGCCACCCCGTCCACGGCCACCGAATCGCACCGATAAGGACCGGCAGCGTGGTAGACGGCGTTGCCTACCACCGAGTCGCTGGTCGAGCGGTAGGCGCCCCCGTCGATGATGACCCTCGCCTCGATACGCCGGAGGGTCCCGTCGGCGTCGGCCTCGTGGCGCATCCAGAGCTGGGCCGGATGCCGGTGGACATGGCCCACGAAGCTCTCGGCCCGGCTGTATTCCATCTTCACCGGCCGCCCCGTGTACAGAGCGAGCAGGCAGAGATGGATCTGGAGGCTGACATCTTCCCGCGCCCCGAAAGCGCCCCCGACCCCGGCGTGGTGGACGCGCACCATGTCCTCCTCCACCCCCAGGCCCGCCACGATCTGGTCGCGGTCTACGTGGGTCCACTGCGTGGCGATATGGAGATCGACACCGCCCTGCCCGTCGGGAATGGCGAGGCCGGACTCGGTGCCGAGCGGGGCCTGATCCTGCATCCCCACCTCGTAGTAGCCCTCCACGACCACGGCGCCGGACACGTCCTGGGGGCCTCGCCGGCATCTGGCCCTGTGGAACACGGAGTCCCGGCGGTCGGCCTCCTCCGGGTCGGTGAGCGGCTCCAGCACCTCGTATTCGATCTCGATGGCCTCCACTGCCAGACGGGCCGTCTCGGGGTCGTCGGCGGCCACCAGCGCCACCGCCTGACCCCAGTACTCGACCAGATCGGAGGCGAGGATCGGCTGGTCGGGTGTCTCGAGACCGAAGGCATTGAGGCCAGGGACATCGTCCCCGACCAGCACGGCGTGAATGCCGGTCATCGCCACGGCAGGGCCGATGTCCAGCTTGGTGATCTTCGCCTTGGGATGGGGGCTCCGGAGCGTGGCGCCGAAGAGCATGCGGTCCATGTAGAGATCGGACGAGTAGAGGTAGGTGCCGTCCACCTTGGGGATTCCGTCCGAGCGAGCGGTCGACTCGCCGACACCATCCCGGACGGTGCGACTCCTCACCCGGGTGGTCATCGGCCCGCCACCAACGTCTCGAGGCCTCGGAGAATGGCGCCGTATCCGGTGCACCGGCAGATGTTGCCGGCCAAGGCCTCGCGCATCTCATCGGACGACGGCGCCGGGTTCTCCTCCAGGAGCGCCGCCGCAGCGACCACGAACCCCGGGGTGCAGTAGCCGCACTGCACCGCCCCTGAGTCCACTAAGGCCTTCTGGACAGGATGGAGTTCCGGTCCGCCTAGACCCTCGATCGTGACGATCTCCGAACCCTCTGCGTCCGCCGCCATCACCAGGCACGAGCACACCAACTCTCCATCCAGCAGCACCGAGCACGATCCGCACTCCCCCTGCTCGCAGGCCCCCTTGGAGCCGGTCAGACGGAGGTAGTCGCGGAGGGCCGACAGCAGGCTCTCGGAACCCTTCACATCACACACCCGTGCCTCACCGTTCACGGTCATCTGAACCCTCATGACGACAAGCACCTTTCGAGTAGGCGACGGGCCAGTACGCCGGAGGCATGACGCCGGTAATCGTCGGTCCCCCGATGGTCCGTGATGGGATTCACCTCCCGTGCCACCAACCGGGCGAATTCCTCGAGCGCCGTCGGACCCGGATCGGTCTCCTCCGAGATCATCTCCTCCGCCCGCCGAGCCCGGATGGCGGTGGGGCCCACGGAGCCGAGCGCAACCCGGGTCCGGCCATCACGCCATCTGAAGACGCAGGCCGAGACGATCGAGATGACCATGGCGCTCCGCTGGCCGATCTTGGCGAACTCCTGGAAGTCGGGGAGGTCCTCGGGCAATACCGCCGCGGTTATCAGCTCGTCGGGCCGCCTGGCCGTCCGCTTGACACCGGTAAAGAAATCGTCCCAGCGCAACCGGCGGGTCCCGGACGTGGAGTGGAGCTCGATCTCGGCATCCAGACCGGCCAGGAACGGCAGCGAATCTCCCGCCGGACTGGCGGTCCCGATGTTCCCGCCGATGGTCCCCGCCGCCCTGATCTGGGGCGAACCGATGGTGCGAGCCAGCTGCGCGAGGGCGTTGTGGTCACCCGACTCAAGACGCCGGAAGGTCACGCCCGCGCCGATCCGTCGCCGCGAGACGTCCTGGATGTCATCTAGCCTGCGCAGCGCCACGACGACCTCCGGGCGGATCTGGTCGAAGTTGACCTCCACCATCAGGTCGGTTCCCCCCGCCAGCAGCGTGGCTCCGGGATGGGCGGCAAGCGCACCGACGGCCTCATCAAGGTCGGCCGGGTGTACTACTTCCATGAGTGCGCGGTCCGTTCTCTGGGATCGGGCTGTACCTCTCACGATACCAACGCGGACAGTGCAGCCGCGGTAACGAACTCCTGCCCCGGACGGACCCGGAACCAGGCGATAGGGCTTTAACCTGGCCGGATGGCGCGGATCCTGCTGTGTACCAATCCCTCGGCCTCCGGGTTCACCGGTGGACTACACCGATCGGTGGTGGCCCGGCTCCGGGAGAGCTACGAGGTCGAGACCGAGTGGCCCGGGACCACCGCCGAAGCCCGATCGATCAGCGCGGCTGCCGCAGCCGACCGGTTCGACGTGGTGGTCGCGATGGGCGGGGACGGCGTGGTCCACCACATCGCGAACGGCCTGGCCGGTACCGGTACCGCACTCGGAATAATTCCGGCGGGCACTACCAACGTGCTAGCCCGGATCCTGGGCCTCCCCCGCAAGTCTCGGGCCGCCACCGAGTTCATCTGCAGGCGCCCGCCGGTAGCGGCCGTTCCGACCGCCATGCTCACCCTGGACCATGGAGCATCGGGTGTCGAGAGCCGGCTGGCCACGTTCTCTTGCGGAGCCGGGTTCGACGCCGCCGTCGTGGAGCGGGCCGAGCAGGAACCCCATCGCAAGTATCACCTCTCCGGGCTCCACTACGCCCGCTCGGCCGCCTCGGTCGCCTGGGGTGGATTCTCCGATCGCTCTCCAGACCTGGCGGTGACGACACGGGACCGGTCGGCCGAGGCGGTAGCCGTGTTCATCAGCCTGTACGACCGCTACACCTACTTCGGCCGCATTCCGGTCCGCTTCGGATCGCACCAGCCGGACACACTCTCGGTGCTGGTAGCCCGTGAGCTGCCACGGCGACGCCTGTTATCCATCCTGCGCCGGGTCGTTACCGGCGCCGAGTTGTCCGGCGCGGAAGGACTCGAGGTCTGGACCGGCGTCACCTCCGTGCAGGTGTCGGCGTCCGGCGGGTTCCCGGCGCAGGCTGACGGCGAACTGCTGAAGTCCCCCCTGAGCTTCTCGGTGGCCGCTCGCCCGGACCACCTCAGGGTACTGAGGCCGGGGCCCACGGAGCCGTCCGGGCCTGACGACATTCCCTGAAATACCCCGGATGCCGGGTAACATCCGGCGCGGTGGTTTGGAATGAGTCGTCATGTCCGGTTCACGCCGTCTAGTCCTTCTCCTGGGAGTGCCGATCCTCGCTCTGGGGGTCCTTGCCGTGGTGCTCACGAACCAGGACGGCAGCACACCCCCACCCGGTAACGGTGGCGAAACCGCAACCACCCGGCTGGACCCTTCCCGCCTGGAGGCGATCTCGGCGTTGGCCGACCTGGAGAACAGCCTGGCGCTTGCCCCGATCCGGATCGAGGTAAGCGAGTCCAGCTTCAGCCTGCTCCCAGCGGCCATCGGCTTCGACCTGGACGAGAATGCCACGCTCGACGCAGCGCTGGCGGACCGCTCGCTGGACGCGATACTCGAAGACCTCGAACGCCAGGGCGGCGACTCTCAGGCCGGCCTCCCCTGGTCGATCTCGGGAACCATCGATGAGGCGGCTCTCGACGGACTGCTCGACCTATACGAGTCCGCTCTGGTAGCACCGGACGAGGGGGGTATCGACATCCGCGGCTCGGCGCCCGTGGCCCGCTATCCCCAGGCCGGCTTCGTGATCGATCGGGCCGTGGCCCGCAACCAGATCGTCGAAGCCCTGCTCGGCCAGCCCCGAGCCGACGCCGTGCGGTTGCCGACGATCGAGGTGCAGCCTGTCCTGCCCAGGGCCGCGGTGGACGCGGCCCTGGAAGAAGCCTCCGTGCTGCTGGCAGGACCGGTCACCCTGACCCGCACCGATCCCGCCGCCACCCTCCACCTCGATATCAACCAGCTGGGCCGCGCCCTCACCACAGAGGTGGTCACGGACCCGGAACCCGGTCTCCGGGTCGCCTTCGATCGGGATCTGATCAACGAGTATCTCAATCCTCTGCGGTCAGGGTTCGAAGCGCCGCCGAGGAACGCCTACATCATGATCGACGACCAGGAGACGATCACCTACATTCCCGGATATGCGGGCGCCCTCCTGGATGTCGACCTTGTAATCAGGGCGATCGAGCAGGCGGCCCGCCGGGAGACGCGCCGGTCCACACTACCCCTCCAGATCGGCGTGGAGCCCGAGATCACCGCCGAGGAGCTGGCCGCGATGGGACCCCTTACCATGATCAGCGAATTCACCACCCGGCACAACTGCTGCCAACCGAGAGTCCAGAACATCCATCTGTTCGCCGATGTCATGGACAACGTCAACCTGTTGCCGGGGGAAACCCTCTCCCTCAACGAGACGGTGGGCGAGCGAACCCTGGAACGGGGGTTCCTCCCGGCCCCCACCATCATCCGGGGAGAGATAGAGGATCAGGTCGGGGGCGGCGTCAGCCAGTTCGCCAGCACCTTCTACAACGCGGTGTTCTGGGCCGGGCTGGAGGTCATCGACCACAAACCCCACAGCTACTACTTCTCGCGCTACCCGATGGGCATCGAGGCCACGGTCAACTGGCCCGTGCCCGACCTGGTGTTCCGCAACGACACCGACGCGCCGCTCGTCATCAAGACGTCATACACCAGAACCTCGATCACCGTCAGGTTCTACGGCAACAACTCGGACCGGGAGGTGACGGCCTCGGTGTCGGCGCCCTTCGAACCGGTCCCCTACCCCACCGAGTACGTCCCGAACCCCGAAGTCATGCCCTGGGACCCACCGTTGGAGGTCCAGCAAGGGGCTGACGGATGGAGCGTTACGGTGACGAGGGACATCTCCTTCACCGACGGCACCACCTCCCATGAGGAGTGGAAGGTCCGCTACCGGCCGTGGGCCCTCCAGTTCGAGGTCCATCCGTGCCAGCTGCCGGAGGATGCGGAGGACTACACCGGAGAGCCTTGTCCCGCCCATCCCGACTTCCCGGAGGGCTACCCCACCACCCTGCCTCCCGACCCGGACGCCGAAGTGCCTGTGGAGGAAGGCGGCACTGCGGAAGACGACACTGCGGAAGACGAGACCGTCGAGCAGCAGACTACCTAGCTGATCTGTTCTGAGGGGCTCTGAAAGTGGCCCCTTGACAGTGTTATCACATATAAACTAGAATATTTATGCTTATACTTAGTTCGTTACCACGATCAACCGGCTAAGAGTCGTCTCCGTAGAAGGCGAGCGAGTTGCGGATGGTGTCGGACATCGCTGCCAAGAGGTCATCGGTCCAACCTCCGAAGCGGCGGACCGAGACGGTGTTGGAGAACACGTAGACCGAGGTGAGGGACGGAGTCACCTCGAACAGCTCCGCCGCCAGGCGGGCCGGAAAGGTGTCGGCCTGCCCGGCCGCCTCGGCGCTCCGGTAGGTCTCACCCTCCTGGCCCGAGAGGCTCCGGTCGGTATCGAAGACCGCGACTTCCCCCAGCAGTAGGTGATCGACTTCGATCAGCTGACCCAACTCTCTCCTCTCACGTCAAGCCCCGGAACTCTAGCGCGCCGCCTTGCCGCCTCTCCACCGCGCCCTCAGCCGCTCCCCGATCACGTGCAGCTTGACCAAGTTGGTCTTGGCCTGGGTGTTGGGAGGCGTACCGGCGATCATCACCACCCCCTCGCCGCGCTCGCACACTCCCTCCTTCTCGAGGTACTTCTCGGCGGCGGCGAACATCAGGTCGGTGGACGCCCTGGGCTCGAACCGGATCGGGGTGACTCCCCAGAATAGAGCCATGCGGCGCCGGATCCGCCCGCTCGGAGCGAACACCATGATGTCCGCCGAAGGCCGGTACTTCGACAGCAGCCGGGCGGTGCCGCCCGACTCGGTGAAGGCCACGATGGTCCTGAACCCGAGGTTGCGGGCCGCCTCGGTGGCCGCCTTGGCGGTGGCCGAGGCGAAGGTCATCGTGCTCTCCAGGAAACCTATGGCCTCGCCGCCGGTCATCTGCTGATCCCGGTAGCGCTCGGCCTCCAGGCAGATGGAGGACATAGCCTCGACCACCCGCGCCGGGTGGCGTCCCACCGCCGTCTCCGCCGAGAGCATGACGGCATCGGTACCCGAGGCAACCGCGTTGGCTACATCGGTCACCTCCGCCCGGCTGGGTCGCAACGCGGTGACCATCGACTCCAGCATCTCGGTGGCGGTGATGGAGATGAGCCCGGCCTGGTTGGTCCGATGCAGGATGTCGGCTTGCACGTTGGGGATCGTCTCCATCGGCAACTGGACGCCCAGATCACCGCGGGCGACCATCACGCCGTCGGCCTGATCCAGTATCGAGTCGAGATTCTCGTAAGCCAGGGCCAACTCCACCTTGGCGATGATCGGGGTGCCTCCTCCGGCCAGCTCACGTACCTGCGTGATGTCCTCGCCCCGCTTGACGAACGAGGCGGCCACGTAGTCCACGCCCATCCGCCGGCCCAACTCGAGATCCAGGCGGTCCTTCTCGGTGACCGGACCGATCTCGAGGTCACTGTCGGGGAACGCTATCCCCTTCCGGTCGAGCAACTCCCCACCCCGGTCGATACGAACCGTCAGCCCCTCGCCATCCGAGCCGGTGACCCGACCTTCGATGAGGCCGTCGGACAACACCACCCGCGCGCCCGTGCTCACGTCGTCGAGCAACCGCGGATAGTCGACCGGGATCAGGTCCGGGCCGCCCTCGTCTCCTGTCACCGCAATGCGAACTTTCGCCCCCGGTGGCAGCTCGACCGAGCCGCCGCGGAAATGGCCCACCCGCGTCTTCGGTCCCTGGATGTCCTGAAGGATGGCGATGGAACGACCCACCTCGGCGGCGGCCTGGCGTATCCACTTGATCAGCCGGATGTGGGAGTCGTGGTCGCCGTGGCTGAAGTTGAGCCGGGCAACGTCCATACCGGCCTCCACCAGGCTGCGGACCGACTCCAGGTCGGTCACCGCCGGGCCCATCGTCGCCACGATCTTCGTCCTGCGCCGCATGGCCCCACGTTATGAAGGTGCCAGCAGGTATCAAAGCACCGACTGCCCTCTGAGGGACTCCGACGCGGCCGCCCAGCGCCGGGCACAGAGAAAGTTCAGGTTTCCGGCGTTCCTACACTGCGAAGCACGTTACGAATGGAGGACTGTGCTCTCACTCAGCGGACTGAACTGGCCGGCCATCATCGTCGCGGCCATAGCGTTCTTCGGCCTGGCCGCCATCTGGTACCAACCCAAGGTCATGGGCACGAAATGGATGGAAGGCGCCGGGATCGAACCCCCATCCGACGGACCCAAGCCCATCTTCTTCGTGGTCACGTTCGTTGCGTACCTGGTGATGGCAACCGTCCTGGCCATGATCGCCCGCGCCGCAGGCGCATCCACCTTCGGCGAAGGACTGGTCCTGGGCCTGCTAACCGGATTCGCATTTGTAGCGCTCCAAGCCATGGTTAACGCCATCTACGAAGGCCGCGGACGGTGGATCGTCCGCGCCAACGGAGGCATAGGCATCATCGGCCACACCGTCATGGCCGTCATAGTCACCACCTGGGCCTGACCCGACCCAGCTCGCAAAGGAAGTGAAGCCAGCAGGATGATGGCCACGCCGGACCGCAGGATGGTATTGATGAGTGGTACGGAGGTTGGCCCTTGAGCGAAGCCGCATTCAAGCTCTTCGACGAACCTTCAGGGATGAACAGGCCCGCTACCAGGCCAGGCGTATTCGGACGCGGGTGACAGAGGCTCGCCAAAGCATCCCATCTGCCGGGCCTCGTTGGCCATTTGAGTTGCTCCAGAACGCTCTTGACTCCGGTCCTCGGGCTGGTAACTCATCGGTAGCGATTCGCTTGAGTTGCGAGCAGACAAGAGTCGAATTCGAGCATGACGGTATCCCGTTTTCATCGAGCGACCTGACAGCGTTGCTGTCCGGTGGCTCGAACAAGGATTTCGAATCCGACGAGACGACCGGTCGTTTTGGGACGGGTTTCCTCGTTACGCACGTCTTGACCGAGAGAACAAGCCTTAACGGACTGCTACAAACTCCCAACGGGTACGAACAATTCGATCTACTATTGGATCGTGGAGGTGACGAAGAGGCAATCCTCCAAAATATGGAGGCTTGCCGGGAAGCCATCCGATCCGCAAGCCTCGTATCGGATCTGAATGGCGTCGCGTCAGCTAAGTTCGAATACCATACTGACGAGGACATTCCGCTGAATCTGGGAATTGACTCGCTAAGGTCTGCCTTACCTTACGTCTATGCTACCCGGCAAGTACTTGGCCGTGTTGAACTCCGGTATGGGCCGGGCCATAGGGAAGTTTGGACGCCTACTGAAGCTAACACTCAAGTCCTAAACGACGGCTATCTAGAACATCGTTCCCTTCAAGTACACCGCAACGGTAAGGATTGGCCCGAGCTTCGTATCTTTCGGTTCATGACAGAACGACAGGGATCGGCTTCAGCTCTAGTGTTGGTGAAGCATACACGGGAAGGTTGGATGGTCGTTCCACCCGAAACGAACGCACCTCGGATTTACCGAGAATACCCTCTCAGTGGGTCAGGGTTCCTTCCGACCAATTTCATTCTTGACGGCAAGTTCGAGCCGGATCAAGAGCGCAGAAGGTTGCTCATGGCAGACGGAGACAAGGTTTTGCTGAAAGAAGCCTTTACCTCCGCAGGATTGGCTGTGAAGTACGCTCTTGACAACAAATGGAAGGACGGTCATGTACTTGTAGAAGCGAATGAGCCTAAGAGGGGATTCGATACAGCGGATGGAACAGAGAAGGAGTGGTGGCGAGGAGAGTTCGCAACATTTGCGAGGCGAGTGGCCGAATTACCGATAGTCGAGTGCTCATCACGTATGGTGCCTGCGATCGCCAAAGACGGTCCTCTCGCCGACTTCATTGTCCCACGCCTCCTGAAAGCATCTTCTGACAATGAGACGACCGTGGAGCGAATGTGGCCTCTTCTTGAGGCTGCGTCAGAGCTGCTGCCTGTTCGGAAGGAACTCGCAGTTGCCTGGAGTCATATAGCGGACGGATGGCACAGTCTGGGTCTATCAGTCAGTCGCATCACTGTCAGAGAGCTTCCCAGACGGGTCAGAGGCGAATCAGACAAGCTTGAAGACCTCAAGGTGGATGGCGACGCAAAGCAATGGCTAGGGCACTTCTTGGACGTTACCGGTGAGTGTTGGAAGAAACGATCTGGAGTAGATCTAGCGGTGTTAGACAGGATGGTTCCGGACCAGAATAACCGCCTTCGTTCGCCGTCAGACTTGAACCGTGAAAGCAGCATACCGGATTCTCTGAAAGACATCTGTGCCGATATCGGTCTCGACATTCGCAGTCGACTGCTCCTTCGTGAGTTTGATGAGCTGGCTGCGAAGGATGGGATGCCCCATCTTCGCTATCTGCTTGAGAAGGCGCTGCCACACCGCATGACTGAGGAGGACGTCATCCGGGAAGCTGTAGAGTTCCTCAAGGACGCACTTCCGGAAGACGAAGGCTGTGAGGACACGCTAACTGAAGTACGGCAAGGAGGCGTACGCCTATTGTCCTATCTTTGGGCAACCAAACAGGAACAGGCCCTTCCGATAGCTCGGCAAGTACCACTCATTACACACGGTGAAAAGGCGGTTCGCTGGAGCCACACTCGCATGTTATTGGCTCCTATTCGACGATGGCATAAAGTAGCACAGCCATTCGCAAATGCGTATCCGCCAGACCGCATCTTAGCCGAGATGTATGCAGGCTCCTCCTCCCAAGACTTACCCGAGTGTGTTAACGCACTGGTTACATGGGGTATCGCAATCGAGGACCCGATCTATACCGATACACCGTCCGAGTTGACACCACGGCGCTTGGCAGAACTCAGTTCAATAGATACCACCGGCGTGACTGTCCGGAACAACGATGAAGAATTCAGTCAAATCGCATTGCTCCAGCCCGAGGTACTGAATCGGTGCCGAGAGGGTACTCAGGAGGCTCGGGCGTTGCTTGGTCTAGTCTTGTGCCATGTGGCGCCACATGATCCGGCATGGCGCAAGACCCGAATCGTCAAAGCTCGGAGATCGAGGCAACCTATCGACCTTCCAGTTACAGGCGCGCTATGGCTAGCCGACCTAAGAGTCCGAGCATGGGTGCCAATTCCCGACGAAGATGAGAAGCTTATGCCAATGCCTGCCAACGCGAAGACTCTGAGTGAGTTACTAGACCCAGAGTGGTTGGAGCAGAACGACGCCGCAATCGACCTGTTGAGTGAATGGTTTGAGTTTGACCAGCTTGAATTACGACTACTGGGCATTGAACCAAATGACAAGAAGCGCGAAAGGTTGCGAAATGGCTTAGCCAGACTGGTTGAGCTTGGGGGTGCTGACCCTGAATTCTATTTGTCGTTAGCAGAAGAAGTAGAGGCACGAAGATCTAGACGTAGGGACATTGAACACTTCAGGCTAATGGGTGTCGGTGTGCAAGAAACAATCAAGTCAGCAATGGAGACCTACAAGTTGAATCTGAAGCTCTTCGACCGTGGGTTCGACTACGAGGTTACCGTACCGACCGACGATGTAGGCGGAATCGACGATTTGTCGAATAGGTTCACTGTTGGCCCGTACCTTCTGGAGGTTAAAGCTACGACCACTGGCAAAGCCCGTCTCACACCGTTGCAAGCGAAGACAGCAAGCAATGACCCCGACAAGTATGTACTTTGCGTGGTCGATCTTCGTTCCTTTGACAAGAACGACCTGGCCCGTGAGTGGACCGAGGCCATCGTGAAGCCCCTTGCCAAGATCGTCCCGGATATTGGCGTAAGGGTTAAGGGGACATATTCCTTAGTTGAACATGCAAAGTCAAGATCTATTGCCATTCAAAACGAGTCTGCTCTCAGGTATGAAGTCCCCAGCGAGGTTTGGGAGTCTGGGATATCTATTGCTGATTGGGTTTCCACACTTTCAACTGATTGGTAATCCCGCATACTGAACCTTGAGCGACGGGCTTAGGAGATCTGGGACGTCTCGTTCGGTACAGAGCCCAAACACATCGCTGACCCGAACCGGCGCCAACAGGCCAAACCTGCATACGGAGCGTCTCAATCGCTTCCCTGGAGGCTGGCCCTCGACATCGGGACGATCAATTCCCCACACGGAAGCCTTGAGATCGAACTCAGCGCCCAACGTGCCCTGGTTGTTAGGGGCTCCTGTGATCACGGGTGGTCCCAGCTCGTCGGATTGTGAGAGAGGCAGGGTCGGCGAAGGACCGCATGGTGGCGGCCCATCTCCCCTAGAGGCCCGCTTGCGGCGTCGGGTGGCGAGGTCCGTCGCGGCGGGTAGTCGGGGCGGTGGCCGGGCCGGTCGTCCCCGTCCTGGTCTGGGTGTTGTCCGGGCGAGGGATGAGTCGGGCGGCATACCCGAACGGCAATGCCCCTTCGTCCGGGTGCCGCGAGGACCCAGCTGTTACTTCGGCGCCTCCAGCACGCGGGCTACGGCTTCACTCGCCGCCTCTTGGAAGTACTTGTCCGTATACACGCTGTGTATGGGTACGTGGAGGCGTCGGGTCTCCACATGGAAATGTATGCCGAGGATGAGGTCGAGGACGCTGCCGGTACAGACTCCGTCGCTCTGCTCGCACCACGACCCCACGCGGGACCCGATATCGGACGGTACGTACGGTGTCCGAGGACCGACCCTGAGGAACGCCAACCCATCGAGATTCAGGAGTCCGTTGCTGGTCGAGCACCCGACGGTTCCACGTCTCCAGGGCGACACCGCTCCCGCAATCCCCTGCCGGCAGCTTTCGACCGAATCCGTGCTTCCCCCCTCCGGAAGGTGCAGGGTCGGATCGCTGAACAACGCAACGTGGGCGACACGGTCCCGGTAACCCTTGCCGAGCAGGAACAGGCTCCGCCTGATGACTTGCGCACCCTGGGAGAACCCGCCGACCACCAACACCTCGTCAGGGCAGTCGGTCCCCCGATCCTCGAGGTACGCGGTGAACTCTCCGATGCCCTCGATAACCGAGTCCCTGTACTCCACCGCCCCCAAGCGGTTGATCTCAAGCAGATCGCTTCCTGACGACGAACTGCCCGCATCCTGACCGGACATCCGCCAGATCAAGGACCAGATGATCCTGATGATGTTGGTGCGGTACAGATCGAGGATCGCTGATATCCCGACAGCCCGATACCGGTAACCCCCATAGTCTCGAGTCCCCAGCTCGTACTTGTTGATCGAGTAACCCGGCAGCCGGGTCTCGATGTGATCGAAATAGGCCCGGGCCATACCCCCATGACCGATGCCGGTCGCCAGTTCCTGATCCGAGCCGCGGGCGAACACGACCGTGAGGTCGGAGCATGCCGGCACCGCCACATCGTCAGTTCCTGCGGCAGAGGCACCCACCCCGGAAGCCGAAACAGCCATAAGCAGCGCCAACAAGCCCGCCAGCAACCTGCGCGCCGACCCCGGCGCCTCCCGCACAGGCAACGAAGCGTTACGGGTAGCCGACCGGAAAGGGGTTTCCACGGCAGATCACTCTAGGTCGGGCAGCGGTCTAACAACTGGCGGGTATCGCCCGACCAGCCACCTGGTTCGCAGCCACCGAGTGCCCGGCCCGCCGGGAGTGCGCGTTTGGGCCCGCTGGTAACGAGACGAAGTGGATGGAAGCGGCCGGGGCCGAACCCTCATCCGAACCCTTCCGCTCTATAACTAGAAACGGCTACTCGGGGACGCTAGACCCGAACGACCTCCACCTACTCAAAAAAATAAGTTGCCACTACTATATATCCTTATATATCCGGCCTCCTTGGTATCCGAATTCGCCCTCGGTATCATGCGGCTATGTCAACGACGGGAGACCAGGCACCTGGCCGGCCCCGCGCGCAGAGTCGAAAAAGCAAGGCAGATCGTTTAACCAAGCTGCTGTTGCAAGCCGCAGCTGAGGAGTTCATCGCACGCGGCTATGAGGGGGCCCGCGTCAGCGACATTGCCCGCCGGGTGGGCGTAACCTCGGGCGCCGTCTACGCCCGGTGGCCTCACAAAACCGACGTGATCGTCGCCGCCCTCGAGTACATGTTCGAACGGATCCTGCCCGATCAGGAACTCGAGAGCCTCGGCGGTACCGAGGGGTCGCCGGACACCATGTTGGCGATGCTGGGGACGAATCTCATGCACTTCGATCCGAACAAGGAAGTTGTGGTCCAGGTGTTCGGCGGTGCCCGTAACAACGAAGCGATCCGGGCGTCCCTTTTGGCATACCTCAACAAAGAGGCCGAACAGCTGAGCCAATACGTCGAGCAGGCCAAGAACGACGGACTGTTTGACCCCGACATCAGCACCGCCGCCGTCACCCTGCTGTGCCAGTCAATCGGTATCGGTAGCCACCTGCTCCTGTCAGCGGGCCTCGACGAGCGCCACGTACCGTCCACAGTTGAGTGGGAGTCGCTGCTCTGGACTCTCATCAGCGCCGCTATCCCCGCCGAGTCTTCCGGAGACCCGTAGACCAAGCAGCCCACGCATTCGGCTGGGGCTCGGCTTCCTGATCTGGGGTTGGCCCGCTCCCCCGTGTGTCCGTTCGAGCCCCGCCGAGGCTGCTACGACCCGGCCTTGGCCACACCGTCGACAGCGGCCATGACGCTGACATCCACGGTGTCTTCGAGGCCCGCGTCACCGCGGGCCGCCCGCACCGATGCCCTACTGCCTCCGCGGCGAGGTGGTGGATCCCCCTCGTGATGGGCGCGAGAGTGAGGCGGCTTGTACCTCTGCATGCTGCTGTCGCCGGCGGCGAGCCTGGCTGAGGCTCAAGTAAAACACTCTCCGGCAAACCCGCGGCGGCTCAGTCTTGACTTCGGACATGTCGTCTTCAAGCCGCCCCACCTTCTCAGTCGAAACAGCGTCGGCGGTGTTGTGCTTTCCGACGACCTCTCAGACAGCTCTCAACGAACGATTTTCACGTTGACAACTTGGCCGGTCGTCCAGGACAGGTCGACGTTTCTGAAGACGAAGTTCGAATCTCCACGTGGAAAATCAAGTGCCAGTTCGTCTATGTGCAGTGTCCAGTCTCCTGTGCCGGCAACCGGTGCCCGAAATGCCAGATAGAGCTTCCGCTGCGGCTCCAAGTACCAGAGCCACTTGATTTCGAGTTGGATGGCGCCCGTTACGTTCGAAAACAGGGTGTCGTCGTTGTAGGCGCCCAGGCTGGCGTTGCCATAGTCCATCACCGTCATCTCCCCCGACCACAACGGCTCGACCGGATTTGCGTCCACCGCAGCCGTCGCGGCGCTGGTCAGACTCTCCGCGTACCCGTCGTCGTCGGTGAACGAGACGCTCACCTTGATCGTCTTCCCCTGGTCGTCCCCTGTCAAGGTATGCGTCTGGCCGGTAGCGCCGGGGATATTCGTGTCCGAGTTACCGTCACTGCGGATCCACTGGTAGGCGTACTGCACGCTGCCGAGCCCATTGGCGTCACCGATCCCCGAGGTATCCACACGCAGCGTCTCACCCACCTGCGGTGTGCCCGCAATAGCGGGTAGGCCGGTAGCGGCCTGGTTCGGCGGCGGTGAAACCTGGGTCGTCGCGGCGCTGGTCAGACTCTCGGCGTACCCGTCGTCGTCGGTGAACGAGACGCTCACCTTGATCGTCTTCCCCTGGTCGTCCCCTGTCAAGGTATGCGTCTGGCCGGTAGCGCCGGGGATATTCGTGTCCGAGTTACCGTCACTGCGGATCCACTGGTAGGCGTACTGCACGCTGCCGAGCCCATTGGCGTCACCGATCCCCGAGGTGTTCGCACTCAGCGTCTCACCCACTCGCGGTGTGCCCGCAATAGTGGGTAGGCCGGTGGCGGCCTGATTGGGCGGCGTGGGTTCCGCCGGGGTGGTGACGCTCCTGTCGAGCGACCCCTCGCTCAGCCCGTGGGCGTTGCGGGCCTTCACCCGGTACACGTACGTCGTCTCCGGCGCCACGGTGGTGTCCTCGTAGCTCGTGTCCGGACTGCCCGTGTCGTCCTCGATCACCACGAATTCGCCGGTGTCGTGGATCGCGGGGTTGCGCCTCAGCACCTGGTAGCCCGTGACACTGGAGTCACCGGGGTCATTCCACGCAATCGTCACCGAGTTGTGTGAGACGGACTCGATCGTGGGACGGGACGGCGCAGCGGGAACATCGCCTCCCTGTGCCTCGAACGTGAACGTGTAGGTCTGGATCGTGCCGTCCTCGGCGGTGACCTCTATGGCAAGTGTCTTGTCCCCGGCTGGCATGTCAAAGTCGTAGGGAACGACCACCTCGCCGTTCACCGAGACCTCGGCATTTGCGCCGGCGTGGTTGAGGCCAACATCGACGTAGAACGGCGGGTTGTTCTCAACGGTTGCCGTGTACTCGGTGACCGAGGGGCTGAACGCCGGCGACAGGACGAAGTCGTTGAATTTGAAGTCCTGAAGCACGAGCGTGGCGATCGACGCGTCCGACGAGGCGGCCTTGTCGACCATGACCTTGTAGAGCGATTCCCGGCTGCGGTCCTTGGAGGTGACCAGGACCTTGAGCAGGTTGAGGCCGGGCCCGATGCGGCTGAACTCCGCACTGCCGGCTCGTGACTTCCTGCCTTCCTTGACTTTGCCGAATGCGTCGAAGTAGCGGATGTAGCCCGGGTCTATGCCCTCACCGAACGACAGATTCAGGTTCATCTTGTCCACGCTGGCGCCGGCATCTGCGGTGTAGACGAACTGGAGCGGATCGAACGTCTCGTTAAGGGCAATCGTGTTGCCGTCCTGGTCGGTCAGCGTGATCCCGGCCAACGTCGAATCGCTCG